>DASXLI010000026.1:0-29828 GCA_036496285.1 Binatia bacterium | reverse complement strand
CTAGACGTGGAAAACGCGCTGGTGAGTACCGTCGCCGTGATGCTGATCGGCTATCTGTTCTGGACGCTGGTGCGTCCCGAGGATTTCTGACGTGACGTTGCCGTCGCTGCTTCCGGAGGAGCTCCGCACATGACAGCCGTGAGTTGGATGCAATTGCTGCTGATCCTCGGTGCCGTCGTCCTGATGACGAAGCCGTTGGGCGTGTATCTCGTCCACGTCCTCGATCCGGAGGAGGAGGGCGGAACCTTTCTCGAGCCGGTGATGGGACCGGTCGAACGTCTGATCTACCGCGTGTTGCGGGTCCAGCCGAGTCGCGGCCAGACGTGGATCCAGTACACGGTATCGGTGCTGACGTTCAGTGCGCTGACGGCCGTCGTGACGTACGTCCTGCTGCGGTTACAGGACAAGCTGCCGCTGAACCCGCAGAATCTTCCCGCCGTCACCCCGCACCTGGCGTTCAATACCGCGGTGAGCTTCGTCACCAATACGAACTGGCAGAGCTACGGTGGCGAATCCACCATGAGCTACTTCTCGCAGATGGTGGCGCTGGTGATGCACCACTTCTTCTCCGCGGCCGCGGGGATCGCGATCGCCGCGGCGCTGGTGCGCGGCATCGCCCGTACGCGAGGCAAGACGATCGGGAATTTCTGGCGCGACATGACGCGGCTGATTCTTCATCTGCTCCTGCCGTTGGCGCTCGTCTATGCGGTGTTCCTCGTGTGGACGGGCGATCCGCAGAACTTCATGCCCTACAGCGTCCTGACCACCGTCGATCAATCCACGGCGGCGAGCGCGACCGAGGCGGCGCAGGAGACCATCGCGCAGGGGCCGATCGCGTCGATGATCTCCATCAAGATGATCGGCACGAACGGCGGCGGGTACATGAACGCCAACTCCGCGCATCCGTTCGAGAACGCCAACGCGCTCGGCAACTACGTACAGATGGTGATCTTCATCTGGATCGCGAGCGCGCTCACGTACTACCTCGGCCGCATGGTGCGGAACCAGAGGCACGGCTGGGCCGTGTGGAGTGCGATGTTCGCGGTGATGCTCGCGGGCATCCTGGTGTGCTGGTACGCCGAGACGGCCGGCAACCCTCTCGTCCACGCCGCGGGTGTCGCCGTGGCGCCGGGCAACATGGAGGGCAAGGAGGTCCGGTTCGGCGTCTTCAACTCGGCGACGTGGGCCGCCATGACCACCGCCACGACCTGCGGGGCCGTCAACAGCATGCATGACAGCTTCACGCCGCTCGGCGGTCTCGTGCCGCTCATCAACATGCAGCTCGGTGAGGTCATCTTCGGCGGCGTCGGGTCGGGCCTCTACGGCATGCTCGTGTTCGTCTTCGTTGCCATCTTCATTGCCGGGCTGATGATCGGCCGCACGCCGGAATACCTGGGGAAGAAGATCGAGGCTCGCGACGTGAAGCTCGCTTCGTTGTTCGTCCTCGTGACCTGCTTCGCGGTGCTCGTGCCGACGGCATGGGCGTCGGTCAGCGACTGGGGAATGGCCGGGCTCAACAACAACGGGCCCCGTGGGCTGGGAGAGATCCTCTATTACTTCAGCTCCGCGAGCGGCAACAATGGTTCGGCGTTCGCGGGCCTGACGACGAATACGCCCTGGTACAACACGCTCGGCGGCATCGTCATTCTCGTCGGGCGCTACTTCATGATCATTCCCGTGCTCGCATTGGCCGGGTCGCTGGTGCAGAAGCGCGCGGTCGCACAAAGCGCGGGCAGCTTTCCGGTGAGCGGCGGAACGTTCGTCGTATTGCTGGTGTCGACGATCCTGATCGTGGGAGCGCTGACGTTCTTCCCGGTACTGGCGCTGTCCCCGGTCGTCGAGCATTTCCTCATGCACGGCGGATCGATGACGTTCTAGTGAGAGGAGAGGCGATGACACACGCAAAGGCGCGACCGCTGTTCGATCCCGAGATCGTCGGGCCGGCCATCGGGGCGAGCTTCAAGAAGCTGAATCCGGCTCACCTGTGGAAGAATCCCGTCATGTTCGTGACGGAGATCGGCGCGGCCATTACGACGCTCGAGCTGATCTTCAACCGCGGGGGCGGGGGGTTCATCTTCGTACTCCAGATCACGCTCTGGCTCTGGTTCACGGTGCTGTTCGCGAACTTCGCCGAAGCCATGGCCGAGGGGCGCGGCAAGGCGCACGCGGACGCGCTACGGAAGAGCCGGGGCAAGACGGTCGCCCGCAAGCTCGCGCGCGACGGGACGACGACGACCGTGCCGGCGGAGACGCTGCGCAAGGGCGACGTCTTCGTCGTCGTCGCGCACGAGGCCATCTCCGCCGACGGCGATATCATCGCGGGCGCCGCGACCGTCGACGAGTCCGCGATCACCGGCGAGTCGGCGCCCGTCATCCGCGAGGCCGGCGGCGATCGCTCGGCCGTCACCGGCGGGACGACGGTGCTCTCGGACGAGATCACGGTCCGCGTCACCGCGAATCCCGGCGAGAGCTTCATGGATCGCATGATCGACCTGATCGAGGGCGCCAAGCGTCAACGGACGCCCAACGAGATCGCGCTCTCCATCCTGTTGTCGACGCTCACGATGATCTTCCTGATCGTCTGTTTCACCTTCAAGCCGTTCGCGATCTACACCTCGTCCTATGCGGGGGAAGCGATCAATCTCGCGGTCACCGTGGCCGTGCTGATCGCGCTCCTGGTGTGCCTGATTCCGACGACGATCGGCGGTCTGCTGAGCGCGATCGGGATCGCGGGCATCGATCGCATGGTGCAGAAGAACGTGCTGGCAATGAGCGGGCGCGCTGTGGAGGCCGCGGGTGACGTCGACGTGCTGCTCCTCGACAAGACGGGCACGATCACGCTCGGCAACCGCCGCGCCGTAGAGTTCCTCACGGCCCCGGGCGTGAGCGAGCGCGAACTGGCCGAGGCTGCACAGCTCTGCAGCCTTGCCGACGAGACGCCCGAAGGGCGGAGCATCGTCGTCCTGGCGAAGGAGCAGTACAACATGCGCGCCATCGAGCGCCACAACATCCCGCGCGCCACCTTCGTGCCGTTCAGCGCACAGACCCGCATGAGCGGCATCGACATCGACGGCCGGAGCGTCCGCAAGGGGGCGGCGGACAGCGTCCGCGCCTGGGTCGGACACGACTTCAGCAATGAAATGGCGGACGCGATCGACCGCATCAGCCGAAGCGGCGGCACGCCGCTGGTCGTGGCCGAGACGCCGCACGTGCTGGGCGTGGTCCATCTGAAGGACGTGGTCAAGGGCGGCCTGCCGGAGCGCTTCACGCGCTTCCGCGCCATGGGCATCAGCACGATCATGATCACCGGCGACAACCCGCTGCCGGCCGCGGCACTCGCGAAAGAGGCGGGGGTCGACGACTTCCTCGCCCAGGCGACGCCGGAGGACAAGCTCGCGCTGATCCGCAAAGAGCAGCGCGCCGGACACCTCGTAGCGATGACCGGCGACGGTACGAACGACGCGCCGGCGCTCGCGCAGGCGGATGTTGGCGTCGCCATGAACACCGGGACGCAAGCGGCCAAGGAGGCCGGCAACATGGTCGACCTCGACTCGAACCCGACCAAGCTGATCGAGGTCGTCGAGATCGGCAAACAGCTCCTCATGACGCGCGGCGCCCTGACCACGTTCTCGGTCGCCAACGACGTCGCCAAGTACTTCGCGATCATCCCCGCCGTTCTCGTGGCCGCGTTCCCGCAGATCGCGCCGCTCAACGTCATGCGGCTCGGGACGCCGGCGAGCGCGATCCTCTCGGCGGTGATCTTCAACGCCGTCATCATCATCTCGCTCGTGCCGCTCGCGTTGCGCGGCGTGAAGTTCCGGCCGCTCGCGGCGGCGGTGGTCCTACGGCAGAACTTGTTGGTCTACGGGCTCGGTGGACTCATCGTGCCCTTCTTCGGGATCAAGTTCATCGATGTGCTGGTTCACAACGTCCTTCACCTGGCTTGAGAAGAGGATGGTTACGACGATGGCCAAGATGAGCAGTCTTTCCGCAGCGAGACGTCTGGAGAACGGCGCGGGTATCCACGCGGCCGTACGGTCCGACCGCATCGAGCCCGAGAGCGCGGACGACGCGCAGCCGCACGAGCCGGAGGAGCCGATCGAGGCGTGGTCGCTGTTCCGCCAGCTCTATGTCGCGGCCGCGTTCGCATCGCTGTTCATCGTGCTGTGCTGCGCCGTGTATCCCGCCGTGGTGTGGGGCATCGCGCAGGCGATCTTCCCGGTCCAGGCGGACGGCTCGCTCGTCACCAAGACGGGAGCCTACACGACCGATCCCGGGGACGCGGTCGGCTCGGCCCTCCTCGGCCAGAACTTCGCCGGCCGGCAGTACTTCCACCCGCGTCCGTCGGCGGCCGGCGCGGGGTACGACGCGACCAGCTCGGGGGGCACGAATCTCGGCCCGCTGAGCGACAAGCTGATCAACGGCATCCACGACGCTAAGAACCCGGACGGCACGCCGAACCCGGCGGGGAACTTCGACGGGGTCAAGGACCTCGTCGCCGCGTATCGCGCGGAGAACGGCCTCGCGGCCGACGCGGTCGTGCCAGCCGACGCCGTGACCCGCTCGGCCTCCGGTCTCGATCCGCACGTCAGCCCGGAGAATGCCGCGCTGCAAGCGGCGCGCGTCGCGCATGCGCGCGGCATGAGCGCCGACGCGGTGGCCCGACTGATCGACGACTACACTGACGGGCGCGCCTTCGGCGTGCTCGGCGAGCCGGGCGTCAACGTGCTGCTGCTGAATCTCGCCCTCGACCGGCACGCGGCGCCCGCGAGCGCCGCCGCTGCCGGTCAGCAGTAGCGCGTGCGACGTCGGTCCCTCACGCGAGCTTCTGGTTCCGCACGCGCGTTTGGGGCAGGTCCTTGCGATGCTTCCGGAAGTAGCAAATCTCGACCAGCGTCGGCCACAGCTCCATGGCGCCCCTGATGTCGCCCACCACGTCGTCGACGATGCGGCTCAGGTTCTGCTGGAAGAAATCGGTCTCGAAGCCGTAGAACGCCTTCTCCAGGCTGCACGCGAAACGCTCGAGCGCGAGTTTCCGAGGCTCGGTGCCGGCCCCCTTCGCGCAGGCCAGCGCGCGGCCATGGACGGCCCGGATGCGCTCGATGATGTCCTCGCTGTCCCGCTCCGTGACCTCACCCTGATAGCCGAACTCGATGGAGAGGTCGTTCACGTGGGTGAGGCTTGCGTGGGTCTTCCGCTTGAGGAGATTCGCCACCTCCTCGTTGAAGATCTCGAAGGGGAGCGGATGGCGCATGTAGTTGTTCTTGGTGTGGGTCTGGACCGCGTCCACGTGCGCGGCAGCGATGCCCGCCTGCTGGATCCAGAGCCGGTAGCCGTAGTCCTCGAATCGGAGCCGCGTCGGGAAGAACGGTGGTAGGCCGACGGTGTTGTCGTAGCCCGCGACGCCGCAGTCGATGCGCCAGTTCTTCTTGGTGACGACGGGACGGAAGTTGACGAGGACGTAGACGTCGTTCAGCTCGTCCGGGTGCACCTGGTCCGGATCCTCCAGGTAGATGTCCGCGAAGACGAGGGCGTCGATGTCGTTGGTGCCCGAGCGGAACGTCTGCGCCACCTTGACCCGCGTTGCGCGAGAGCTTGCCCTTGCGCAGGAGCAGGGAGTTGTCGCGGGCGATGGTGGTGCTGGTGTTCGGTCTCGAGATCCATCGCGGTGTCGACGACGAGCTCGCCCGTCGCGAAGTTCGGAGGAAGGTCGGCGACCTTCCTGCCGAGCACGTCTCGGAACGCTGAGAGGATGTCCATCGGCCGCTGCGTGTAGCCGTTGCCGTTTGCGCGGATGAGCTTGCCGCGGCTGATCTCGTCTTCTGCGAGGGACTCCGGGCTGTCCTCCAGGAGGGCGTAGGGTCGCATGTCGTCATCGGAGCTGACGGCGTGGCCGCCGAGGGTGTAGATCAGCGCGAAGTTGCGGTTGCCCCCGTAGCTCGGCCGGAAGAGGTTGCGTACCGCCGCGTCGAGCTTGCGGTCGCGGAGCCGCTTCCGTACCAGGTCGGTGAACGCCTCCTTCTCGCGCGGGCCGACGTAGAACAGCTCGCTGTGCGTCTTGGTCGTCTCGAGGAGGCGGTAGTATTTTTCGTGGTTGGCGACGCTCGAGTCGTCGAACACCACGATCCGCGGCGAGTGCCGCTGTTCCAGAAGACCTCATCGTACCGCTCGACCGTCTCGCAGACGTCACGCAGACGGTAGGTCGGGATGACGAAGGTCAGCTCAGGGTCGGCCATCTCGCTGGTGCGAGGCACGAGGAGTGCTCGCGCCTCGGCGTCGATCCGAGCGCCCTCAGAGGGCGTGCAGGCCGTGCTCGCCCGTGCGGATGCGGATCACGTCCTCGAGCGGCGTGATGAAGATCCGCCCGTCTCCGTTCCGGTCGGCCGAGGCGATGCCCCGGATGGTTGCGACGACGCTCGAGACCAGCTCGTCGGGCACGACGATCTCGAGCTCGACCTGGGGCACCGTGTCGATGGCGTACTCCGCCCCCCGATAGAGCTGGACGTGCCCGGGTCGCACGACGCCGTGTACCTCGGCGACGGTGGCACCGGTGACGCCGATCATGGCGAGCTCGTCCTTCACGTCATGCAGCCGTGACGGAGAGATGATTGCCTCGATCTTCTTCATGGGCTTCTCCTTGCCGGCACGAGCTCGTCCGCTCGCGCCTCCACTCCACGCTCTCCACGATGCGTGCCGGCGCGTCGCCGTTCACTTCCGCGGGCTTGAGACGACCGTGCATTGCATCGCCTCGCGTCCAGGCCTTCGCCGTCCTTCGTTCTGCAGGAGTACGGGGCCCATGCCGCGTCGATTGGCCCGCGTGGGAGAAATGTGCTTCATAACGCGCGGGGGCGCCGTATGTACTTCACCGACGAGCCCGAGCACATCACGCAGCTACGCGACACCCTGCGGCGCTTCGCGGCGGCGGAGATGCCGCGCGAGAAGGTGCGTGCGTGGGACAAGGCCAACGCCTTCGACCGCGCCGTCTTCGACAAGCTCGCGGCGCTCGGCGTCTGCGGCCTCACGATCGACGAGGCGTACGGCGGGGCGGGACGCGACCTCGTCGCCGCGATCGCGGTGATCGACGAGCTGGCGCGCGCCGGCGCGGCGATCGCCGGGCCCTACATCCACTGCGCGTTCTATGGCGGCCTCAACGTCTCGGCCAACGGCTCGGAGGAGCAGAAGCAAGAGCTGCTGCCGCGCCTCGCGCGCGGCGAGATCCTCTTCGCCTACGGCTTGAGCGAGCCCGACGTCGGCGGCGACCTCGCGAGCGTTACCACGACCGCGAAGCGCGTCGGCGACACGGTGGTCGTGAACGGCACCAAGCGGTGGTGTACGGCGGCACGCGTCGCCGACTACGTCTACACGCTGGTGCGCTCCGACGGCGACGCGGCCCGCTACCGCAACCTCTCCTTCGTGCTGATCCCGACCCGGCTCCCGGGGATCACCATCCATACGATCGACCACCTCGGCATCCGCTACGCGGAGACGACCGACGTGATCTTCGAGGACGTGGTGGTGCCGGCAGCGCAGATCATCGGCGGTGATGCAGGCTGGAACCAGGGCTGGCGCATGCTCGCCGGCCCGGCGCTCGACGTCGAGAAGCTCGAGATCACGGCCGTGACGCTCGGGATCGCGAGCGCCGCCGTCGAGGACGCCTGGGCCTACGCGCAGGAGCGCCAGCAGTTCGGCAAGCCGATCTCGGGGCACCAGGCCGTGCGTCACGCCCTGGTCGACGCGCGGACCAAGCTGCAGGCGTGCCGCCACATGCTGTACCACGCGGCGTGGCTCGCGCAGCACGATCGTCCGTGCAGCGTCGAGACGTCGATGGCGAAGCTCTTCGTCGCCGAGACGGCGGTCGAGATCGTGCTCGCCTGCCAGCGCGTGATGGGCGCGTACGGCTGCGCCGAGGGCTACGACATGGAGCGCTACGTGCGCGACGTCGTCTGCATGCCGATCGTCGGCGGCTCCTCGAACATGCAGCGCAACAACATCGCCAACCGCCTGCGGCTCGCGGGCGGCTGAGCGCTCACCGATTTCAGCGCACCGGCGGCGCCGGCCTCACGCCGCCCGCGTGCCCTCCGCGGCCCACGCCGCGACCATGGCGGCCGCCTCCTCGGCGTCGCGCTGGTCGAGGGCACGGGCCTGGTAGGTCAGCTCGAGGGTCACGCCGTTCGGGTCGCCGAAGTAGATCGAGAGCCACACGCCGTCGTGATCGATCGGCCCCATGACCTTCAGGCCCTTGCCCTCGAGGTACGTCTTCCAGGAGGCGATCGCCTCGCGCGAGTCGACGGCGAGCGCCAGGTGGCGCACCCAGGGCGGCAGGTCGGTGTGCGGCTTCGGCTCGAGCCCGGCGATGTCGAAGAAGGCGATCACCTCGCCGTTTCCCATCTCGAAGAAGGTGTGCAGGAAGCGGCGCGACTGACCGCTCTCGGGGTCGTAGTCGCTGCGGACCGCGTGCGCGAGGCGGAAGCCCATCACCTCGGTGTAGAAGCGGACGGTCTCGGGCGTGTTCGACGTCGCGTAGGCGACGTGGTTCAGGCCGGTGGCGATCTTTGGCATAGCGGGCATGGTCGGTGTGCTCATGGAGTCCTCCTCAGGGCATCATGATGGGTGGTCGAGCAGGGAGTCGGCGATCTCTCCCGCGGTACGGATCTCGATGCGTGGGTCGATGTCGGCGGCGCGGATGACGTCGCGCAGCGCCCGCAGGCGCGCCTCGTCGACGCCGCTGATGAACGCGTGGCAGATGAGGAGAAAGAGGCCGCCGTGCTCTGCGACGCGCTCGAGCGCCTGCAGCCACTGCGCCCGCACCGCAGCCGGGTCGGCGGGCTCGGGACGCAGGTAGTGGAAGCCGTCGACGGCGCTCCAGACGAACGGGATCTGCGCCAGGCCGGACGGCAGGACCTGGGTGCGCATGCCGTCGCCGAGGCTCGCGTCGTAGCGGTAGCCGAGGTCGGCGAGCACGTGCTCGGTCGCGGCCGAGCGTGCGCCCCCGGGGGCGCGGAAGCCGACGGGGCGGGTGCCGGCGGCGCGTGTCAGCGCCTCGGTGGCGCGCGTGGCGCGCGCGATCTCCTCGCCGGGATCGAGCTGCGCCCATGGCTCGTGCTCCCAGCCGTGCATGCCGAGCTCATGGCCCCGGCGCACCACCTCCGCGACCGCGTCCGGATGGTGCTCGCCGTTCCAGCCCTCGACGAAGAACGTCGCGCGGACGCCGCTCTCGGCGAGCAGCGCGTAGAGGCGCGGATAGCCGTCGACGAGCGACGGATCGGCGCCGTCGCGGCGCGGGCCGGCGCGCAGGCCGGCGCCGACGTCGGCGGCCTCGCCCATGTTGTCGAAGGTGAAGCAGGCGAGCGCGGCGCTCATGCGTCACGCTCCAGGCCGTGGAAGACGATCTCCACGAGCGTGTCGGCGTAGCGCTCGATCACTGCCGGCGCCCGCGCGTCGACGTCGTAGAGCTGACGCAGCATCGCCGTCGCGCTGAAGAAATACGAGGCGGCGCCGATGGAGAGGAAGAGCACGTGCTCGGGCGGCAGCGGCTTGGCCCAGCCCTCGCGTTGCGCAGAATCCAGGATGTCGGCGAACGGGCGGATCAGGAACCGCACGTGGTGGCGCACCAGCCAGCGCAGGCGCGCGCCGTCGTGCGCGCCCTCGCGGATCATCAGGCGTGTGACGTCGGGGTGCTCGGCCGAGAAGCGCGCGAAGCGGCGCAGCAGGATCTTCAGGCGCTCCCGCGAGCCGATGTCGCGGAGCTCGGTGGCGGCGGCATCGAATGAGGCGCGGAGCGGCCGCAGCATCTCGTCGACGACCGTGCGCCAGAGCTGCTCCTTGGTGCGGAAGTGGTAGTGGACGAGCGGATGGGTGACCCGGGCGCGGCGCGCGATCTCCGCCGTTCGGGTGCCCTCGTAGCCGTGCTCGGCGAATTGCTCGAGCGCTGCAGCGAGGATGCGGGTGCGGGCGCCGGCCGGACCCCTCGGCGACGGGGCCAGTGCCACCACGCGTCGTGGCTTAACGAAACGTCTGCTCGACTGAACAGCCATTCAGGATCGGAATACGCCCGGCGCGCGTTTTCTGTCAATACCGTGCGCCACCGGCATTGCGCGTCGGCGCTGGCCTGCTATGGATCTGATGCCGCGCGCGCCACGCCCGCGGCGGGGAGGCGACGGGATGAACGGCTCAGCGCTCGCACGGCTCATCGAGAACGGCGGAGTGACGCTCTATCCGCTCCTGCTGTGCTCGACGGTCAGCGTCGCCGTGATCATCGAGCGCCTGTGGACGATCGCGCGCGCCGCGCGTGCCCGCGCCCGGGTGCACGAGCTCGTCGTGAGCGCCGCCGCGCAGGGGAATCTCGGCGAGGCGCTCGCGATCAGCCGCATGAGCGGCTCCCGCTTCACCGCCGTCTACGAGAGCGTCCTCGCCCCGCGCGAGATCGAGGCGCGGGCGCGGATCGCGCAACGCCGCGACGCGGAGAGCGCGCGCGAGCTGCGCCGCTACGTCTGGCTGCTCGGCACGATCGGCAGCCTGGCGCCGTTCATCGGTCTCTTCGGTACCGTCGTCGGCATCATCCGCGCGTTCGACAGCATGGCGGCAACCGGCTCCGGGGGCTTCGGCGTCGTCGCGGCCGGCATCTCCGAGGCGCTCGTCGCCACCGCGGGCGGCCTCATCGTCGGCGTGCTCTCCATCTTCGCGTACAACGCCTTCATGGTGCGCATCGGCAATCTGGCGGCGACGTGGCGCGAGTGGACCGACGAGCTGCTGATCGCGCTGGGGGACGCCTCCTCCGGCGAGGAGCGGATCCGTGTCGCTCGGTCGCACTGACGCCGAGGGCGACGACGGGGCGATCGTCGCCGAGATCAACGTCACCCCGCTGACCGACATCTTCCTCGTGCTGCTGATCATCTTCATGGTCACCAGCACGGCGCTCACCAATCAGGGCAGCAAGGTCGATCTGCCGCGTGCCGACGCCGGCGCCGGCGCGACGACCGGCGTCGTCATCACCGCCACGGCGGACGGCAAGCTCGAGATCGACGGCCACTCGCTCGGCACGGAGCAGCTCGGCGACGCGCTCGCCGGCGCGCTGCAGCGCAGCGGCCAGAAGAACGTCATCCTGCGCGGCGACCGCACGCTCGTCCTCGAACAGGCGGTGCAGATCATGACGATCGCCAAGACCGCCGGCGCGGAGAAGATCTCGATCGCAACGGCGCCCGCGGCACGCGGCCGCTGAGCCCCATCCTCGTTCGACGCGCTGCGCGAGGGTCGAGACTCTGCGCTCGTCGCCCCATTGTGCTATGACCACCCAAGCACTCGTACGGAGGCCCGCTCAGTGACCGACACCTCATTTCGACCGCGTCAGATCGCGATCATCGGCTCCGGGTTCTCCGGCCTCTGCCTTGCCATCCAGCTGAAGCGCGCAGGCATCGACTCGTTCACGATCTTCGAGAAGTCGCATCGGCTCGGAGGCACGTGGCGGGACAACACCTATCCCGGCGCCGCCTGCGACGTGCCGTCGTTCTCGTACTGCTTCTCGTTCGCGCAGAAGACGGACTGGACGCGCAAGTGGTCGCCGCAGAGCGAGATCCAGATCTACATGGAGGGGTGCGCGCGCACGCACGACGTGCTGCGCCACATCCGCTTCGACACCGAGATCGCGAGCGCGCGCTTCGACGAGCACGCCGGCGTCTGGCACCTGCGGACGGCCACCGGCGAGGAGATCGTCGCCGACATCCTGGTGAGCGCCGTCGGGCAGCTCAACCGCCCCGCGATCCCGGCGATCCCCGGCCTCGAGACGTTCCGCGGCGAGCGCTTCCACTCGGCGCGCTGGAATCACGCGTACGACCTCACCGACAAGCGCGTCGGGGTGATCGGCAACGCCGCGAGCGCCATCCAGTTCATCCCGCAGATCGCGCCGCGGGTGCGCGACCTGACGATCTTCCAGCGCAGCGCCAACTGGATGCTGCCGCGCCGCGACCGCACCTACACCGACCGCGAGAAGCGCGTCTTCACGCGCTTCCCGTCGCTCGCGCGGCTCTACCGCTGGCTCCTGTGGATGTCGTACGAGTCGCAGTTTCCCGCCTTCCGCGGCAACCGCGCGATGCAGGCGCTCATGCGGAAGGCCGCGATGAAGAACATCGAGACCGAGATCCCCGACCCGGCGCTGCGCGCGGTCCTCGTGCCCGACTACCCGATCGGCGCCAAGCGCGTGCTGATCTCCGACGACTACTACCAGGCGCTCGGCCGGCCGAACGTGCACGTGGTGACGGGCGGCATCGATCACGTCACCGCGGACGCGCTCGTGACCCGTGACGGCGTCGCGCACCCGGTCGACGCGATCGTGCTCGCGACCGGCTTCCAGTCGACGGCCTTTCTCGCGCCGATGCGGATCGAGGGGCGCGGCGGCCGGACGCTCGAGACCGAGTGGCAGGGCGGCGCGCACGCGTATCTCGGGATCACCGTCGCCGGCTTCCCGAACTTCTTCATGATGTACGGCCCCAACACCAACCTCGGCCACAACTCGATCATCTTCATGATCGAGTGCCAGACGAGCTACATCCTCCAGGCGATCGGCTGGCTCAGCGAGGGTGGGCGCGCGTGGGGCGATCTCCGCCCCGAGGTGATGGAGACGTACAACACGGCGCTCCGCGCCGAGCTCGCCGGCAGCGTGTGGGCCCGGGTCGCGAAGAGCTGGTACGTGAACGAGCAGGGCGTCATCACCAACAACTGGTCGGGCACGACGATCCGCTACTGGTGGCGTACGCGCCGCTTCGACCCGGCGCTGTACGAGTCGCGCGCCGCCGCCGCCGCCGGGGCCGTCGGCGTCGCGGCCAGTGTCGCCGCGACGTCACCGCCGGCCGCGGCATAGGCCGGCGCGTCCGGCGTCGCGCCGTCGGCGCTCAACGGCCCTGGGGCTGGTTCAGCTCGGCCTTCGCGCGTGACGCCTGCACGACCGGGATGGCATCGTCGGCGAGCGGCGCCATCCAGTGCTTGCGGGCGAGGGCACGTGCCACGTACGGCGCCAGCTCCACCTGCTTCCGCTTCTCGCGCGCCGCGACCTCACGGCTGAACTCCGGCGCCACGTCGCGCGCGAAGAGCTGGAGCGCCGCCATGATGTGCTCGTGCCGATTGTGACCGGCCTGCTGCAGGAAGATCACCTGGTCGATGCCGGCCGCCTGGAAGTCGCGCAGGTGCGCCCGCATGTCGTCCGGCGTACCGATGCCGGCGCCGCGGTACCCGGGATCGGCGGCGCTCGCGACGAGCTGCGCAGTGCGGTCGCCGCGCATCTGCTGGAACGAGTCCCAGAGGCGCGAGCGGCCCGGTATCGCATCCTGGGCGACGAGGGCGTTCACCGCGTAGAAGAAGAACTCGAAGCCCTCCTGACCACGGCGGATCGCCTCGGCGCGGTCCTCGTGCAGCGAGAAGGCCGAGACCATCGCGAGGTTGGCGTTCACGGTATGGCCGAGCGGCACGCACTCGTCGCTCTTGATGATGTCGTAGTAGATGCCGCTCCACGATCGCGCCTCGTCGGGATCGACGAAGGCGAACGCGAGGGCGCCGAGGCCGTTCCGCGCGGCGACGCGGATCGTGTCGCGGTTGGTGCACGCCATCCACATCGGCGGGTGCGGCTTCTGGATCGGCTTCGGCACGACGTTCCGTGCCGGCATCGAGAAGCTTTGACCCTCATAGCCGGGGTAGGGCGACAGGACCATCATGTTGGCGATCTGCTCGGCCGCCTCGAGGGCCATCGCGCGCTTCTCCTTCGCCGGGATCTTGAAGCCGCCGAGCTCGAGGCGGGTCGCGCCCTCGCCGATGCCGAAGTCGAGACGGCCGTTCGAGACCAGGTCGAGCATGCCGAGCCCTTCGGCGGTGCGTGCCGGGTGATTGTAGTTGGGGATCACCTGGCGGATGCCGTGCCCGATCCGGATGCGCTCGGTGCGCGCCGCCGCGGCGGCGAGGAACACCTCGGGCGCGGCGCAGTGCGAGTACTCCTCGAGGAAGTGGTGCTCGACGCACCAGGCGTAATCGAAGCCCAGGCGGTCGGCGAGCTCGACCTGCGCGAGCGCCTCGTGGACGACGCGGTGCTCCGACCGCGCGTCCCACGGTTTGGGGATCTGCAGCTCGTAGAATACGCCGAATCGCATCCGGGGCTCCTCTCGTTCGCAAGGAGTTGGAGCAGAAGCGGTTTGCCGTGGTCAAGCGGAGCAGTGCGGTGCGTCGGACAGGCCGCGCGGTGCGCGGTTGTGCCTGCCATGAAAGCGAGTAGGCTTGGGGTCGTGAGGACCGCACGACGAGCGGCGACGATACGGATCGCGGCGGCGGCCGGGTTGGTCGCCTGCATCGTCTGCTTGACGCTTCCGTCGGCCGCATCCGCCGACCGACGGATCGACGCCAAGGTACGCTGCAAGCAGCAGTATGGCTCGGCGACCGACCTCGACGCCGCGTGCGAGCGCGGCGTCGATCTCGCGTCTCGCGTCGAGGGCTCCGAGGCGATCGGCGGCTGCGGCCGCGACACCGACGACGCCAAGGCGGTCGCCTGCCGGCGCGGCGTGGCCTTCCATGCCGGCGTCGCGGGTCGGGTGCCGACCTTGCCGCAGAGCTCCTTCTCGCACAGCTGGGAGCAGGGTCACGGTGCGCTGCAGGTCGAGATCGGCGACTACGACGTCGTTCTCGGCGACGCGCAAAAGTCGATCGCGGATTGCCAGCGCGCGTTCGAGGGCAGCACGCTGACCCCGAGCTGCACGTCGGGCCTGCGCATCCAGCCGAAGCCGCCTGCCGGGCCGCCCATGCGTACGATCACGCCCTGAGCGGTGCTAGCGGGCGAGCTCGCGCGTCGTCTCGGCGACCGCCTCGCCCACGGATAGGCGCGCGCCGAGGATCCCGAAGCGCCGACCCGGCGCGACCGTCTCGAGGCGCGCGCGCACGGCAGGATAGGCCTCGGCGAGACGTAGCTCGACGCCGCCGGCAGCCAGCCGGTCGTGCAGCGCGCCGAGGGCGCGGGCGGTCGAGACGTCGATCGCCGGGGTGAGCGCGAGGTCGAGGACGACCGTGCGCACCGGATCGGACGCGTGCGCGACGAGCGCGAGGATCTGGTCCGAAACCGAGGGCGCGTTGAAGTAGACGAGCTCGGCCTGCGGCCGCACGACGAGAATGCCGGCCACGGGCGCGCTGTCGGGATGGCGCGCGATCTCGCGGAAGAGGTCGCTGCCGGGCAGGCGTCCCAGCACCGCGACGGGCGGACTCGCGATGGCGCGGATCAGGAGCGCCAGCGAGAAGATCGTCGCCAGGAGGATGCCTTGCAGGATGCCGAGCGCGAGCACGCCGAGGACCGTCAGCACCGCCACGGCGAAGGCGCTGCCGCTCATGGCCCAGAGCGCGCGCAGCTGCTCGAGCCGCACGAGGCGGACGACGGACGCGATCACGAGCGCCGCGAGGACCGGCTGCGGCAGGCCGCGGAAGACTCCGGTCGCGGCGAGGAGGACGACCGCGATCCACGCGGACGTCACGAGGAGCGCCAGCGGGCTCTGCGCCCCGGCCTTGTCGTTCACGGCCGATTGCGAGGTGCCGCCGGAGACCGGATAGCCGCGGCCGAGGCCGACGACGACGTTGGTCACGCCGAGGGCGAGCAGCTCGCGGTTCAGGTCGATCGCGTCGCCGTCGCGATCGGCGAACGTGCGCGCCGCCGACGTCCCCTCGACGCAGCCGAGAACGAAGCACGCGAACGCGAGCGGCAGCAGCGCGGCCGCGTCGGCGAGCGCGACCTGCGGAACGACGATGCCCGGCAGGCCCGGCGGGATGTCTCCGACGACCTTCACGCCGAGCCGGCCGAGGTCGGCGAGCGATCCGAGCAGGAGGGCCGCCGCGACCACGAGGAGCGGGACGGGGCGATGGGGGAGGAGCGCGTCACCCGCGAGCACGAGGAGCAAGGCAAGGGCGCCGATGGCCGCCGACGGCGCGTGCACGTCGCCCACGTGACGGGCGAGGGTGGCGATGGCGGGCGCGAATCCGTGCGGTGCCCCCTCGATGCCCATGAGCTTCGGCACCTGTGTCGCGGCGATGACGAGCCCGGCACCGACCCGGAAGCCGGTCAGGATTGTGTCCGAGATGAAGTACGTGACGCTGCCGAGACGGAGCGCCCAGGCGCCGAGGGCGATCGCGCCGACGAGCAGGGCCGTCGTCGCAGCGAGCGCCACGTGGCGGGCGGGATCGCCGGGCGCGAGGGCGCCGAGCGTCGCGGCGACGGCCAGCGACAGCGCCGACGTCGGCCCCATCACGAGCGTGCGCGAGCTGCCGAAGAGCGCGTACGCGAGGCCCGCGAAGAGACAGCAGTACAGGCCGCTCGCGGCCGGCAAGGCGGCGAGCCCCGCATAGGCGAGCGACTCGGGGACGACGAATGCCGCGAGGGTCGTACCGGCGACGAGATCCGCGGTCAGCCACTCGCGCCGGTAGCCTGCACGCCACGGTGCAACGGCACGCGGAGCATCGGCCGTCACGGCTGGTCGGCGATGGAGCGCGGAGCGATGCGCCACGGCATCGCCCCGCGCTCAGCGGGTCAGCTCTTCTTGGCGGCAGCCTTGTGGCCGCCGTGCTTCTTCGTCCCGGCCTGCACCGTGATCTCGATGGCCTCCGTGTAGCTCACGTCGACGAGATCGCCGACGGACACGCGATCGAGGTTCTTCGGATCGCGGGCCTTCACGGTGACGACGTTGCCGCGCGGTCCTTTGACCGTGACCGTGCCGGCGCTCGTGTCGATGCCGACGATGGTGACCGTGACGGTCGTGATCTGCGCCGCCGCCGCACCCGGCTTCTCGCCCTGCGGGGCGCGTGCCGCGCCCTGCGCGACGGTCGTGCCCGGCGTGCCCTGGTCGGGTTTCTTCGCCGCGAAGGCGAGCGACTCGTGGTACGTCGCCGTCACGAGGTCACCCTTCTTCACCTGCGGCAGGTTGCGCACCTCTTTGCCGACGGTCAGCGTCACCTCGGAGCCGTCGGAGTGCGTCAGCGTCACCACGCGCGTCTTGTGGTTGATGGCCTTGACGGTCGCCGTCTCGGTCGCCGTCACCTGATCGATGACCCCACTCGGCATGGGCGCTGCGGCGGGCGCCGGCACGGGTGCCGCCTGCTTCGTCTCGTGCGCCGCGCAACCGACCAGCAGCAGCGCCGCGCAGCCGGCAACCCCGGCCGTAGCCAAACCCTTGATGATCTTCATCTCCCCTCCCTTGTGGTTCCAGTGTCCGGCGACGATACGTCGTCGCGCCGGAGCCTTATATCCGAAATGGTCGCCACGACGATAGCTACGCCGGCGTTGCGTCGGCGGCACGCGCTCGGTAATGGCCCGGCATGCGCGACCCGCGATCGACCGTTTCCCGGCTGAGCCGCCCGATATTTCCCGCGTTTCTCGCGGCGCTGACGGCCGCGTGCCACACCGCGGCCGGCGGCCCCCATCTCGAGGGCCACGCGGCGGCGAGCGCGCCGCAGGAGTCCAGGCGTCAGGTCGCGATCGAGACCGTGGAGATCCCCGACTATGGCACCGACGTCGCCGTGAGCCCCGACGGCGGGCGTGCATACGTCCCCGCGCGCGACGGCGTGACCATCATCGACCGCGCCGGTGCACGGGTGGTCGGATCGATCCGCACCAACAACGATCCGTACGCGCTCGCGCTCACTCCGGACGGCGCCGGAGCGTTCGTGATGGATCTGGGCTCGCGCTACATCTGGGCGCTCGACCTCGGTGTCGGCTCGGTCAAGGAGCGCATTCCGGTCGGCATCGCCGCGCGGCCGCGCCTGACGCCGCGGGTCGCCGTCAGTCGCGACGGCCGGCGTCTCTACGTCACCGACGGCGCCAACCAGAAGCTCCTCGTGCTCGACGCCGTCACCCATGCCGACGTCCGCCGGCAGTTCCTCCCGATCCATCCCGGGCCGCTCGCGCTCTCGCCGGACGGGACCCGCGTCTACGTCGGCGGCTGCACGCAGTTCTGCACCGACGGCCAGGTGCTGACGATCGACGCCGCGAGCGGCCACGTCGGGGCGCGCTATCAGCTCACGAGCACGCCGTCGGGCATGGCGATCTCGCCGAGCGGGCGCGAACTGTGGGTGGCGAACGGCCGCGAGGCGAGTGTGAGCGTCATCGACCTCGCGAGCGGCGACGTCGCCACGGTCCCGGTGGATCCGCAGCCGATGGGCGTCGCGGTCGATCCGCAGGGGCGGCGCGTCTACGTCGCGAGCTTCGGCGCGTCGGTCGTCGTCGTGCTCGACGCGCAGAGCCGCGCCGTCGTCGGCACGATCCAGGTGGGGCAGGGGCCGCGCGCCCTGGCGGTCAGTCCGGACGGGCACGACCTGTGGGTCACCCACTCGTCGCGCGTCGTGACGCTCGTCGACCTCGCCCGCGTCGGGCTCTGAGCCTCAGGAGTCGGCGGCGCAGCCCCGGTAGACGATCGCGCCGAGCACGGCGCCGACGATCGGCGCCACCCAGAAGAGCCAGAGCTGCTCGAGGGCCCAGCCGCCGACGAAGAGCGCCTGGCTCGTGCTGCGCGCCGGGTTCACCGAGGTGTTCGTGACCGGGATGCTGATCAGATGGATCACCGTGAGGCCGAGGCCGATCGCGATCGGCGCGAAGCCCGCGGGCGCCCGGCGATCCGTCGCGCCGAGGATGATGACCAGGAACATCGCGGTCATCACGATCTCGCAGACGAGCGCCGCGGTGAACGAGTAGCCGCCCGGAGAATGCGCTCCGTAGCCGTTGGCCGCGAAGCCCGAGGCGACGAGATCGAACCCCGGCTTCCCCGACGCGATCACCGACAGCACGAACGCGGCGATGACGGCGCCAAGCACCTGCGCGATCGCGTACGGCACCACCTCGGCGAACGGGAAGCGCCCGCCGGCCGCGAGACCGACGGAGACCGCCGGGTTCAGGTGGCAGCCGGAGACGTGGCCGATCGCGTAGGCCATCGTGAGGACGGTCAGGCCGAAGGCGAGCGCTACGCCGAGGAGGCCGATGCCGACTTGCGGGAACGCCGCGGCGAGTACCGCGCTGCCGCAGCCTCCGAGCACCAACCAGAAGGTCCCTACCGCTTCTGCCGCCAGACGGTTGCCGAGCGCCATGGTCGTGTCCCTCCCGGCCTGCGCTCATGGCACGGCGCACGATCCGGGGCAAGCCTCGCCGTGCGTCCGAGCTCCGTCAGGGGGTGCGCAACGGCGGTCGCACCATGCCCTCGCGGATGCGCGCGGAGAACGCCGGGTCCTGGTCGGCGGCCTGCGCGCGGGCGTCGATGATGCTCGCGGCGCGCACCTCGGCGAGGGGCCGGCTGCCGTCGATCGCGCCCTGCTCGTAGAGGAGCTCGTCGAGATCGCCGTTGATGAGCAGGCGCCGATCCCAGGGCATGACGACTCCGATGGCATTCACGTGCGTCCGGATCGTCGTCGTGCAGTTGGTGGTGGCAGCATTGTACCACTCGGGCTGCTTCACCAGCCCGTTGATGCTGTCGATGTAGTTCAAGAGGAGCTTCCGCGCGCGCTCGATCGGCGTGCGCAGCTGGTAGAGATGGACGGTCTCGTGACGGTAGTTCGTCCGCAGCCGAATCACGTCACGCTCGTCGGCCACCACGTAGTACAGCTCGTACTGCCGGAAGAAGCCGGCGATCGCGTCGTACTCCTCGCCCACCTCCTTCCGGGTCTCGATCGAGATCGCGAGGTGCTGCCCGTCGTTGAAGTCCCAGCTCATGATGGTGTGCGCGATCGTCGGGCCGCTCCAGTACGACATGAAGAGATCGAGCCCCTGCAGGCGCGCGAGATCGTAGGTGCGCGTCTCCCAGCGCGGCGTGTAGTCGGTCTCGGAGCGGTAGTCGAAGTTGCGGACGTTGTGGAACGTCAGGACGTCGCCGTGGATCTCGACGGTCGGGAGCTGCGCGACGTCCGGCAGCCAGACGCGATCGTTACGCGGGCGCAGGCTCGACCACCACGCGAAGAGCAGAGCGGTCAGCAGCGCGAAGGCGACGAGGCCGCGGCGCCGCGGCCGGACGGCGAGCAGCGCTCCGAGGCCGCCGACGACCCAGCCCGCGGCGAGCGCCTGCGCCAGCCAGGGCGGACGAGGCCCGGCGTAGACGAGCGCAAGCGCGCCCCAGGCCAGCAGGCAGAGCATGCCGAGCCCGAGGAGGGCGCGGCCGGTCCAGCGCAGCGCCCGCATCAGTCTGCGGCCTCGGTGGATTGCCAACGCTCGAGCTTGCGGTAGAGCGTCTTCCTGCCGACGCCGAGGATCTCTGCCGCGAGCGTCTTGTTGCCGCCGGCCACCTCGAGGACGCGGAGGATGTACCGGCGCTCCATCTCCTCGAGCGACGCCAGCTCCGACGGGTCGTCGCCGGCGACGACCACGTGGGAGCGCGTGTACTCGCGCACCTTCTCCGGCAGGTCGTCGACCGTGACCTGCGTATAGATGGTGAGCGCCACGGCGCGCTCCATGCAGTTCTGCAGCTCGCGCACGTTGCCCGGCCACGGATACACGAGGAGGCGCTCCGCCGCTGCGGGCGAGAGGCCCGTCACCTCCTTGCCGGCCTTCGCCGCGTGCACCTCGACGAAGTGCTGCGCGAGGACCAGCACGTCGCCCGAGCGCGCTCGCAGCGGCGGCAGCGACACGGCGATCACGTTGATGCGGAAGTACAGGTCCTCGCGGAAGTGCTTCTCGTCGATCGCGGTCTCGAGGTCGCGATTGGTGGCGCACACGAGCCGCGCGTCGAACGGCACCTCGTCGTCCCCGCCGACCGGCCGGACCTTGCGCTCCTGCAGCGCGCGCAGGAGCTTCGGCTGGAGGCCGAGGGGCAGGTCGCCGATCTCGTCGAGAAAGAGCGTGCCGCCGCTCGCCTGGACGAGCAGGCCCGCGCGCGCCGCGCGTGCGTCGGTGAAGGCACCGCGCGCGTGGCCGAAGAGCTCGCTCTCGAGCAGCCCCTCCGGCATGGCGGCGCAGTTGATCGCGACGAACGGCCCCGCCGCGCGCCGCCCGCGCTCATGAAGCGCGCGCGCGACCAGCTCCTTTCCGGTGCCGCTCTCGCCGACGACCAGCACCGAAGCGTCGGAGTCGGCGATCCGGTCGAGCAGGCCGTAGACGCGCTGCATGGCCGTGCTGCTGCCGAGCAGCGTGCCGAAGTGCCGGCTCTCCGCGACGGTCGCGCGCAGGCGCTTCACCTCCGCGCGCAGCTGCCGGTGCTGGACGGCGCGCTCGAGGACGAGCGCCATGACGGAGATCTCGAACGGCTTGGTCAAGAAGTCGTACGCGCCGGCGCGGATCGCGCCGATCGCCGTTTCGAGGCTGCCGAAGGCGGTGATCACGACGACGGGGACGTCCGGGTACGCGGCGACGATGCGCTCGCACAGCTCGAGACCGTTCATTCCCGCCATGTTGATGTCGGTCACGACGACGTCGACGTCGGTCGTGGCGAGGACGTCGAGCGCCTCGGCCGGCGCGGTGCGCCACTCGACCTCGAAGCCGAGCGGCGTGAGGCGCTCGGCGAGCATCTCGCCCATCTCGCGCACGTCGTCGACGACCAGGACGCGCTTGCTCACGAGACGGCCTGCGTTCGCTCCGCCTGCTCGAGCGGGAGGACGATGGAGAAGCGGGTGCCCCGGCCTACGTCGCTCGTGACGTCGATGCGGCCGCCGTGCTCGCGCACGATGCCGTAGGCGACCGAGAGACCGAGCCCGGTTCCCTCGCCGACGCTCTTCGTCGTGAAGAACGGCTCGAAGATGCGTGGCAGGTTCTCGGGCGGGATGCCGACGCCGCGGTCCTCGACGTCGACGCGGACCCAGCGCGTGCCGGCGGCATCGGCGCCGGTCGCCACGAGGCTGACGACGACGCGCTCGCCGCCGGGCGTCGCCTGTACCGCGTTCATGACGAGGTTGGTGAGCGCCTGCTGGATCTGGTTCTCGTCGACCGGTGCCAGCAGCGGCTGGTCGGGAGCGCGCAGCTCGAGCGCGACGCCGCGCTTGCGCGCGAAGGAGCCGAGCATGTCGACCGTCCGCGACGCGATCGCGCGCAGGCTCGTCAGGCCGAAGCGCGGACCCTGGCGGCGCGAGAAGTCGAGGAGCTGGCGGATGAGCCCGGCCATGCGGTGGCCCTGGTCGAGCACCACCTTGGCGCACTCGGCGATGCGGTCACCCTGTGCTTCGCCGGTAGCGAGCATCTCGGCGCGGCCAATGATCACGCTGAGCGGCGTGCCGAGCTCGTGCGCGACGCCGGACGCGAGCTGTCCCATGGTCGTCAGGCGATCGGTGTGACGCATCTGCTCGAGGGCCGCAATGCGGGCCTCGGTCTCGCTGGCGAGGCGCTGCTGCGCGTCGGCCAGGCAATCGCACATCCGGTTCAGCTCGTGCGCCAGCTCACCGAGCTCGTCGTTCTGCGTGATGACGAGCGGCGCGCCGAAGTCGCCGCTGCCTATGGCGCGCGCCTTGTCGCGGAGCTGTTGGATCGGCCGTCCGACGAACCGCAGTCCGACCGTGTAGACCGCCACGACGCAGAGGAGGAGCACGATCAATGCGGTGAGCACGATCTCCCGATGCGTCGTCTCGATGAACTCGTGCTGCTCGCGCAGCGACTCCGCCGCCTCGATCACGCCAGGGCGCGAGCCCTCGATGGCGATCGGAATGTAGGTGAAGCGCCAGGCGTCGCCCTTGGGGTCGTCGCGCGTGAAGCGGACGCGCTCATTGCGCTGCAGCATCGCGAGCTGCTCCGGTGGCAGATCGAGGTGGCGCGGATCGCCGGGCGGCGCGTCGAGCCAGTACCAATGGGTGTTGACGTAGTCGAGCGAGCCCGCGGCCTCGTCGACCATCTGCATCACGGCCGTGTCGCCGTGCTCGCGCCAGACCGACTCGATGCTGGCGCGCAGGAGGCGCTTCAGGTGCTCGGTGCGCTCCAGGTCGGCGTCGAAGAGCGTCACCTCCTGACGGATCAGGGTGTAGTCGTACGCCGCCATCACGGCGAGGATCGCGACTGCGATCACGACGGTGAATTTGCGTGCGAGCCTCACGGGTTCTCCGACCTCGTCGCAACGCCTAGGCCATAGTTGGGGAGCCGGTCAACCGCTCGCCGGCGGCGTGTCGTTTCGGCCCGGCGTATCGAAACGGCCCGCCGGCCGCCGGGAAACCCGCGAAGATCCGCTGATTTCCGCGGGCACGTCCCCTGCAAGGTCCACGACACGCGGGCACTGGACGCCCGCAGGAGGGAGCCACCATGCAGGCCGAGCTTAGAGAGATCGAGGGCGACGGTTACGAGGGTGTCGATCCCAGCGACTTCGGGATCGTCGCGGACGTCGGGGTCATGCGGGCCCGCTCGACGGTCGAGCCGGAGCGGAACCTGCTGCTCGCCGTGCTGACCGACGCCATCATCCGCTACCAGGCGCTGGCCGGCGTCTCGGAGGGGGCGCGGAAGCGCGACCTCGGCGAGGCGGAGCGCTGGCTCTTCTCGAACGACCGGCGCTGGCCGTACTCGTTCGTGAACGTGTGCGAGGCGCTCGAGATCGCGCCGTCGGCGCTGCGCCGCCAGCTCGTCAGCTGGCGCGCCGCGCAGGCTGCCCGCCGGCGCAATCGGGGCTCGGCGCGCCGGAGCCTCCTGAAGAGTCGGCGCGCTGCCCGCGTGGCGAACACCTCATGTGCGCCGGCGATGACGGCGATGCCGGCTGCCGTCGAGCCGTCCGCGTTCCCCGAGTCATCGCAACAGGAGGACACGGTTATCCCTCGTCAGTGACCCAGTCGGCGAGGAGCGTGTAGGCGACGGCGAGCACGACGGGGCCGATGAAGAGGCCGATGATGCCGAACGCGATCAGCCCCCCGATCACGCCCGCGAAGATGAGCAGCACCGGCAGGTCGGCGCCGCGCTTGATCAGGAACGGGCGCACGAAGTTGTCGAAGGTGACGCAGAAGACCGACCAGAGGAGCAGCCCGGTTCCCCAGACCGATCCGCGTTCCGCGTAGGTCCAGATGACGGCGAGGATCAGAACCGGTGCTGCCCCGATCTGAGCGACGGCGAGGAAGAGGCACACCGCCGTCAGCACCCCGGCGAACGGCACGCCCGCGACCGCGAGGCCGACGCCGCTGAACGCCGCCTGCAGCACGGCGGTCACGACCACGCCGAGCGCGACGGCGCGAACGGCCTGGGCGGCGAGCTGGACGGCGTCCTCCCCGTGCGTCCCGGCGAGTCGGCGCGCGAAGCGCCGGACGCCCTCGCCGGCGTGCTCGCCGTTCGCGTACAGGATCGCGGCGATGATCACCGTGAGCAGGAACTGCACGAGGAGCAGGCCGACGCCGCCGACCTGCAAGGCGAACCACACGGCGAACGTCCGTGCGTACGGCCGCAAGCCGGCGACGAGCTCCTCGGGTCTCGCCGCCGCGAGCCGCTGCCACTGGGCCACGAGCTTCGGGCCGAGAAGGGGCAGCGTCTCGACCCACGCGGGCGGCTGCGGAATGGCCAGCGTCGCAAGCGACTGGGACCAGTGGCCGATGTGCCGCGCGTTTCGCACCAACGCCGCCACGCCGACGTACAGCGGCCCGACCAGGACGACGAGGAGGACGAGCGACATGACCGCCGTCGCGGGCCCGCGACGGCCGCCGAGCCATCGCTCCACCGTTCGCAAGAGCGGCCACGTGGCGACGACGATCGTGACCGCCCAGATCCCCGGGGCGAGGAACGGCCGTACGATCCAGATGCTGGCGACGATCAACGCCCCGAGCGCGAGCAACTGGAACGTCGTGCGCGCGAGATCCGCAGCCGTATCGCCCGAGCTACGCATCAACCCTCCATCTCCCCTCGGTCCCGGATAGAACGGGAAGCGGTCGCGGTAAAGAGCGTCACAGGGTCGCTGCGAGACGCATGTCTCTTCCGGACGGCGCCGCGAGCGGCTAGAAGCCGGCCATGTCGGATCGACCGGAGGATCGTTCCCGGCGGCGCGTGCTGCAGCCGGTCGAGCGGATCTCGGAGGTGCTCTTCGGTCTGATCATGGTCCTCACCATCACCGGCTCCCTCAGCGTCGCCGAGGCCGGCCGCGAGGATGTGCGGACGATGCTCGTCGCGGCCCTCGGTTGCAACCTAGCCTGGGGGCTGATCGACGCCGTGATGTATCTGATGAGTTGCCTCAGCGATCAGGCGGATGACATCCGGGCCGTCCTGGCCGTCCGGAGCGCGGCCACGCCGGAGGAGGCTCATCGCGTGATCGCCGGCGCCATGCCCCCGCTCGTGGCCTCGGTGTTCCAACCGCCCGAGTTGGAGCGCGTGCGCCTGCATCTCCGCACGCTCGCCGAGCCGGAGCCGCGTCCCCGCTTGCAGGGACGGGATTGGTGGGGCGCGCTCGGCGTCTTTCTCCTCGTCTTCCTCGCGACGCTCCCGGTCGCGGTGCCCTTTGTCCTGGCGCACGACGTCGCGCGCGCCCTCCTCGTGTCGAACGCGATCGCCATCGGCATGCTGTTTCTCACCGGCTACGCGTTCGGCCGCGCCACGCGATACCACTCGTCGGGTACGGGCATCGCGATGGTCGCGCTCGGCTGCGTCCTGGTGGCGCTGACCAAGGTGCTCGGCGGTTGACGTGGCGCGCCGCGTCCTCGGCATCGCGGCCGCGATCGTCCTCGTCGCGGGTGCCGCGCACGCGGAGAGCGCGCCGGCACCCGAGCCGTCGCCGACGCCTGCATGGTCGTTCGGCGTGTCGGCCTACACGTACGTCGTCCCGGACGAGCGCGACTACGTGCAGCCGACGATCACGGCCGATCGCGGCTGGCTCCATCTCGAGGCGCGCTACAACTACGAGGCGCTCGACGCGGGCTCGTTGTGGGTCGGCTTCAACTTCTCGGGCGGCGACGTGGTCGCGTGGGAGGTCGTGCCGATGCTCGGTGGCGTCGTGGGCCACACCTGGGGCATCGCGCCGGGTCTGAAGGGCGCGCTCAGCTGGTGGAAGCTCGAGCTCTCCACCGAGGACGAATACGTCGTCGATACCAAGAACAAGGACGACAGCTTCTTCTACAGCTGGTCGGAGCTGGCGCTCTCACCGCTGGAATGGTGTCGTGTCGGTATTGCGGGGCAACGCACCCACGCGTACGCGTCCGAGCGCGATGTGCAACGAGGATTTCTCGCCGGCGCGTCCTACCGGAACTTCCACCTGACGACCTACGTGTTCGATCCGGACTTGCCGAAGCCGACCGTAGTGGTGGCGGTCGGCGTGACGTTCTAAGGAGAGCAATCGATGGGTCCGATACTCGAAGAAGTTCGGCGCACGCCGCTGCTCTGGCTTCTGGTGTTCGTGCCGGTGGTTCTCATCGCGGAACGGCTCGGGGCGGAGGCGCACACGCTGCTCTTCGTCTTGTCGGTGCTGGCGATCGTGCCCCTCGCCGCCTTGCTGAGCCACGCGACGGAGTCGGTGGCGGCGAAGACGGGTGACGCCGTCGGCGGTTTGCTCAACGCCACGCTCGGCAACCTGACCGAGCTCGTGATCGCGCTCGCGGCCCTCCGCGCCGGACAGCACATGTTGGTGAAGGCGTCGATCGCCGGAGCCATCGTGGCGAACACGCTCTTCATGCTCGGTGCCTCGTTCTTCCTCGGCGGCCTGCGGCATCACGTCCAGGAGTTCAACCGGATGAACGCGCGGCTGCAGGCGGGCCTGCTGTTCCTCGCCACCGTCGCGCTGCTCGTCCCCTCGGCGGTCGGTGAGGCCGGGCAGCCGTCGGCGCCGGCGGCCGCGGTTGTCCAGACGCTCAGCCTCGGCCTGTCGCTGCTGCTCATCGTGGCGTACGGCCTCGGGCTCCTCTTCACACTGGGGACACATCGCGATCTCTTCGGCGGCGTAGATCACGGGGAGGTCGAGGAGGGCGCGCCATGGCCGCTCGGCGTCGCGCTCCCGACGCTCGCCGTGATCACCGTGCTCGTCGCGCTAGTCAGCGAGGTGTTTGTCGAGTCGGTGCAGGGCGCCGCCGTCGCGCTCGGGATGACGCCAGCGTTCGTGGGCTTCGTCGTCGTCGCCCTTGTGGGCGGCGCGGCCGAGATGGCGACGGCGTTCTCGGGCGCGAGAAAGAACCGCATGGATCTCAGCGTAGGGATCGCGCTTGGAAGCGCGGCGCAGATCGCGCTGTTCGTCGCGCCGGTGTTGGTGGCGTTGAGCTATCTCGTCGGACCGACGCCGATGACCCTGGAGTTCTGGCCCGGGGCGGTGGTGATGATGCTCGTCGCAACGGTGACGGCGGCCCTCGTTACCAACAGCGGTCGCTCGGCCTGGTTCGTCGGTGTGCTCGTCCTGATGGTCTACCTGGTCTTCGCGCTCACGCTCTATCTGCTGCCGCCGCGCGCGCCGTAGTGCCGCCGCCGCCGCGCGGCTGCGGGCGCCTGAGCACATTGACTGGGTGCCCTATTGGTGAGAGTACGCCTCTCGCGTGCTCAAAGTCGTGAAATCCCGTCGATCCGTCGTGGCGACGATCACGCTTGTCGCGCTCGCGTCCGCCGGCTGCGGTGGCAAGCATGAGGTGGCGGCACCGCCCCCGCCCGAGGTCCGGGTCGCGACCATCCAACCGAAGGACGTGAGGATCACTTCGGAGTGGGTCGGCACGCTGGACGGCTCGGTGAACGCGCAGATCCGTGCCCGCGTCCAAGGCTATCTGGAGGCACAGAAATATTCAGAAGGCACGTTGGTGCAGCCTGGGACGCTGCTCTTCACGATCGACGCGCGGCCTTACCAAGCCGCACTCGACGGTGCAAAGGGCGATCTCGGGCGCGCCGCGGCGGCGCTCGCGAAGACGGAGCAGGACGTTGCCCGCTATGGGCCGCTCGCGCGGGAAGGCGCGATCAGCCAACAGGAGCTCGACAACGCCGTCCAGGCGAACCGTGCGGCGCGGGCGGCCGTCGACACGGCGCGTGCCGTCGTCGAGAAGGCGCAGCTCGACCTCGACTGGACGCAGCTCAAGTCGCCGATCCCCGGCATCGCCGGCATCAGCGTCGCCCAGGTCGGCGACCTGATCGGCGAGAACACGGTGCTCACGACGGTCTCGCAGGTCGATCCGATCAAGGTGTCGTTTCCGATCAGCGAGCAGGAGTACCTCCGCTACTCGCATCTCATCCCCGTCAACCAGGGCGTGCGACGCGAGGGAACCCTCGAGCTCGTCCTCGCCGACGGCAACACGTATCCCGAGCGCGGTACCGCGTCGATCGCCAACCGGCAGGTGGACGTGAAGACCGGGACGCTCATGGTCGTCGGCCTCTTCCCGAATCCGCGCAGCCTCCTGCGTCCCGGCCAGTTCGCCAAGGTGCGAGCCGTGCTCGAGACCAAGCACGACGCCGTGGCGGTGCCGCAGCGCGCGGTGCAGGAAGTGCAGGGGAACTATCAGGTTGCGGTCGTCGGCCCAGACAACAAGGTGAGCATCCGCAGCGTCAAGATGGGGGCGCGGGTCGACAACGACTGGGTCATCGACGAGGGGCTGAAACCCGGCGAGCGCATCGTGGTCGACGGCCTGGCGCGCGTACGCGACGGGCTGGTCGTGAACCCGAAGCCAGCGGAGGCTGGGGCCGCGGAGCCACGGAGCTCGAGTGGCTGATTTCTTCATCCGACGTCCGATCGTCGCGATCGTGATCTCGATCATCACGGTCGTGCTCGGGCTCTTCACGCTGAGCGGGCTCAGCATCGAGCAGTATCCGTTCCTCGCACCGCCCACGATCCGCGTCACCGCCAACTACACCGGCGCCTCCGCGATCGCCGTCGAGCAGTCGGTCGCCACCCCGATCGAGCAGGAGGTGAACGGCGTCGAGAACATGATCTACATGAAGTCGTCGAACACCAGCGACGGCCGCATGCAGCTCGACGTCAACTTCCAGGTCGGCGTCGATCAGGACATGTCGAACGTCCTGACCCAGAACCGCGTCTCCGCCGCGCAAGCGAAGCTGCCGCAGGACGTCGTCGCGCAGGGCGTCACCGTCAAGAAGATGAGCCCGAGCATCCTCATGCTCATCTCGCTCTACTCGCCGAACGGCACCTACGACGCGCCCTTCCTCATCAACTACTGCGGCATCAATCTGCGCGATCAGCTGCTGCGCATTCCGGGCGTGGCGCAGGTCGATCTCTTCGGCGGCACCGACTACAGCATGCGCATCTGGCTCCGCCCGGACAAGCTCGCGAAGCTCGGGCTCACGCCGTCGGACGTGATCGCGGCGGTGAAGGAGCAGAACCTGCAGGCGCCCGCCGGCCGCGTCGGCATGTCGCCCTCGCCGAAGGATCAGGAGTTCACCTTCACCGTCAGCGCGCCGGGCCGTCTCGTCACCAGCGACGAGTTCGAGAACATCATCATCCGCGAGACCGAGACCGGCGCGCGCATCCGTATCCGCGACGTCGGTCGCGCCGAGCTCGGCTCGCAGGACTACAACTCGTTCGGCCGGCTCGACGGCAAGCCCGCGGGTGCGATGGCCGTCTACCTGCTGCCGGGCGCGAATCAGCTGAAGGCCTCCGAGGCCATCTACGAGACGATGCGCCACGCGAAGGAGCTCTTCCCGCAGGACGTCGACTACAAGATCGTCTACGACACGACACCGGCGGTCGAGGCGTCGATCGAGTCGATCGTCCACACGTTCTTCGAGGCCGTCGTGCTCGTCACGTTGGTCGTGTTCATCTTCCTGCAGGACCTCCGTGCGACAATCATCCCGCTGCTCACGGTCCCCGTGTCCCTGATCGGCACGTTCATCTTCTTCCCGCTGCTCGGGTTCTCGGTGAACACGCTCTCGATGTTCGGGCTCATCCTCGCGATCGGCATCGTCGTCGACGACGCGATCGTCGTCGTCGAGAACGTCGAGCGGCACATCGAGGACGGCCTGCCGCCGGTGGAAGCCGCCCGGAAAGCCATGGACG
>DASXLI010000025.1:0-79335 GCA_036496285.1 Binatia bacterium | reverse complement strand
CGATGAAGGAGGTCTCCGCCCCGGTCGTCGGCATCGCCCTCATCCTCTCGTCCGTCTTTCTTCCGGTCGCGTTCCTCGGCGGCCTGACTGGGCGCATGTATCAGCAGTTCGCGTTGACGATCGCGATCTCCGTGCTGCTCTCCGCGTTCAACGCGCTCTCGCTCTCGCCGGCACTGGCGGCGATGTTCCTCAAGCCGCACAAGCAGGCGCGCGGACCGCTCGGGAAGTTCTTCGCGATGTTCAACACCGCCTTCGATCGGACGACGAGCGGCTACGTGAGCTGGTCGCGGCTGCTCGTCCGGCGCTCGTCCCTTACGATCGTGATCGTCGCGCTCGTCGCCGCCGGGGCGGGTCTCTTCGGCAGCGCCTTGCGGGCCGGCTTCGTCCCCGACGAGGACCAGGGCATCTTCGGCATCGCCGTGCAGCTGCCGCCGGGCGCGTCGCTCGAGCGGGCCAGCAGCGCGCTGGCGCAGGTCGAGGGCATCCTGGCGAAGACCGACGGCGTCGAGTCCTATCAGACGATCGGCGGCTACGGCGCGGTGACCAGTACCTACCAGCCGAACTTCGGCACGATCTTCATCCGGCTGAAGCCGTGGGAGGAGCGTCATGGCGCGGCGCTGCATGTCAGCGGGATCATGGCGACGGTGCAGCGCCAGCTCGCGACCATCCCCGAGGCGCTGGCGTTCACGTTCAACATCCCGACGATCTCGGGCTTCGGCGCGTCGGCGGGCTTCAACTTCCTGCTGCAGGACCGGAGCGGCTCGCTCTCGGTCGCGCAGCTCGGCGAGCAGGCGCGCATCTTCCTCGAGGCCGCGCGCAAGCGCCCGGAGCTCGCGAACCTCTTCACCTCGTTCGATCCGCGCTACCCGCAGGTGAAGGTCGATCTCGACCGGGAGAAGGCGCGGCTCGTCGGTGTGCCGATCAACGACGTATTCGATGCGATGTCGACGGTGCTCGGCGGCCGCTACATCAACGACTTCAACCGGTTCGGGCGGCTCTATCGCGTGTACGCCCAAGCCGACGCCGACTACCGCCTCGCGCCGCGCGACATCGGCGACATCTTCGTCCGCAGCCACACGACGAACGAGATGATCCCGCTCTCGACCCTGGTGACGATCACGCGCACGCCCGGCACCGAGATCACGAACCGGTTCAATCTCTTCCGCTCCGTCGAGGTCACCGGCGTGCCGGCACACGGCTTCACCTCGGGCCAGGCGCTCGCGGCCCTCGAGGAGGTCTTCAAGGAGACGATGCCGAAGGAGATGACGTACGCGTACTCGTCGATGGCCTATCAGGAGAAGGTCGCGCCGCCCGCCGGGCCGACGTTCATGATGGCCATCGGGTTCGTGTTCCTTCTCCTCGCGGCCATGTACGAGAGCTGGCGGCTGCCCTGGGCGGTGCTCCTCGGCTCGCCGCTCGTCGCCCTCGGCTCGTTCTTCGGCGTGTGGCTGCTCGGCTACGACAACAACGTCTACGTGCAGATCGGCAACATCATGTTGATCGGCCTCGCCGCGAAGAACGCGATCCTGATCGTCGAGTTCGCGAAGGCGAAGCACGAGGAGGGCATGCCGGTCGAGGAGGCGGCGCTCGAATCGGCGCGGCTGCGCTTCCGGCCGATCCTCATGACCGCGTTCGCCTTCATCCTCGGCGTCGTGCCGTTGATGCGCGCGAGCGGCGCTGGCGCGGCGGCGCAGAACGTCATGGGAACGGCCGTCTTCTTCGGCATGATGGTCGCGACCGTGCTCGGCGTGTTCCTGATTCCCGGCAACTTCGCGTTCGTCGAGGGGCTCGGTCGGAAGCACGCGGCGCCCGGCACCGCGCCGGTCTCGCGAACACCCGCCCCCGAAGGGGCGCACTGACGTGCGGAGTACCGCGCTTCCGTCGAGACGCTCCGCGCTCGACCGTGTACGCGCATGCCTCTTCGCGCTGGCGCTGCCACTCGTCCTCTCCGCCTGCGCGGTCGGGCCGAACTACCACCGCCCCGCCGTCGAGATGCCGGTGGCATATCGAGGCCCGGATGAGAGCGCGCCGCCGCCGCTGTCGCCCGAGTCGATCGCCGACGTGCCGTGGTGGCAGCTCTTCCAGGATCCGGTCCTCGAAGGCTTGATCGACGAAGCGCTCACCAACGGCTACGACATCCGCATCGTCGCGGCGCGCGTCGAGCAGGCACGCTACTCCGTCGGCGTGACGCGTGCGGATCTCCTGCCGCAGGTATCGGGGGAGGGGACGGCGCAGCGCGCCCGCGTGTTCAATCCGTTCGGCGGCGACAACAAGACCGGCAACCTCTTCTTCGGTGGGCTGCAGATGGCCTGGGAGGTCGACGTCTGGGGCCGCATCCGGCGCGCGACCGAGCAGTCGCTCGCCAACCTGGTCGGCGCCGAGGACGTGCGGCGCGGCGTCGTGCTGTCGCTGGTGACGGGCGTCGCCCAGGCGTACTTCGAGCTGCGTGAGCTCGATCTGGAGCTCGAGATCGCGCTCCGCACCCGCGACTCGTTCCAGCAGACGCTCGATCTCTTCACCCGGCAGCTGCTCGGCGGCATCGGCAACAAGCTCGCCACGTCGCGCGCCGCGGCGTCGCTCGCCGCGACGGCCGCGACCATTCCCGAGCTCGAGCGTCAGATCGTCGCGAAGGAGAACCAGATCGCGATCCTGCTCGGGCGCCATCCCGGGCCGATCGCCCGCGGCGCGGCGCTGATCGAGCAGACGTATCCGCCCGACGTTCCGGCCGGGTTGCCGTCGGCGTTGCTCGAGCGCCGGCCCGACGTGCTCTCCGCGGAGGAGGCGATCGTCGCGTCGAACGCGGTCGTCGGCGTCTCGATCGGCAACTTCCTTCCGCGCTTCGGACTCACGAGCCTGTACGGCGGCCAGAGCAGCGAGATCGAGAACATCCTGAAGGGCCCGGCGAACGTCTGGAGCATCGGCGGCTCGGTCCTCGGGCCGCTCTTCCAGGGCGGACGCCTCTACTACGAATACAAGGGCAGCGTGTCGGCGTGGCAGGAGACGAAGCTCGCCTACGAGCAGACGGTGCTGAGCGCGCTCGGCGAGGTCTCGAACGCGCTCGTGTCGCGCGAGAAGGTCGCACGCAGCCGCGCCGAGCTCGAGCGCCAGGTGCAAGCGCTCCAGGACGCCGTGCGCCTCTCGACGTTGCGCTACACCGGTGGACTCGCCTCCTACTACGAGGTGCTCGAGGCGCAGCAGGAGCTCTTCCCGGCCGAGAACGCGCTCGCGCGGACGGAGCTGGATCAGCTCGTGACGTTCCTCCAGCTCTACCGCGCGCTCGGCGGCGGCTGGCAGTCCGAGGAGCAGCGCCATCCGGAGCGCTACCCCATCCGCCGTGACCCTCTGGACGCGCTCGTGCCCGGAGGGCCGCGCGCCGAGTGAGCGAAGCTCCCATGCCGGGCGCGCGTGAGGACGTATCGAGGGTCGTCGGGTCGCTCTCGGCCGATCACGGCCTCAGCGCCATGTTGGTCCTGCTGGTGCTGCTCATCGTGGTCATCCAGCCTCTCGGCGAGCTCGGCGTCGTCGGCCGTGTACTGGCCACCCTCTACTTCTCGCTGACGTTGATCTCGGGTGTCTGGACCGTCGCGGGAACGCGGCGCGGGGCTGCCGCAGTGGGGGCGTTGGTCGCGGCCGGGGTGTTGGTGCGCGGCATGCGGCTGTGGCACGGAAACGACTCGTTCCTGCTCTCGAGCGCGCTCGTCTCCTGCGTGTTCTGCATCGTCGTCGCCGCGGTCGTATTGGCGCAGGTATTCCGGGCCGGGCCGATCACCTTCCACCGCATTCGCGGCGCGGTCGCGGCATACCTGCTGTTCGGTCTGGCCTGGGCGTTTGCGTACGAGGCCGTGGCCATCGAGCGGCCGGACGCGTTCGTGATGCCGAGCAGGTACGCGACGAGCGGCGACGAGGTCATTTCGCACTTCGTCTATTTCAGCTTCGTCACGCTGACGACGGTCGGCTACGGAGAGATGACCGCGATCCATCCGGTCGCAAGGTCGCTCGTCATCCTCGAGGCGCTTGCCGGCCAGCTTTTCCCGGCCATTTTGCTCGCACGGTTGGTCTCGCTGCAGACGTCCCGTCACGACGGCGGAACGTAGGAGGAGAACAGGACATGACGACGAAGCAGCTCATCAAGCGCGCCCGCAAGTTCGCGGAGCCTTTCCGCATCGACGACGGACGGCGCTTTCGTCTGCGCGACTTCGATCCGGGCGACACCTTGAACTTCGGATCGGAGGACAAGCCGCGCGCGAAGGAGGCCCTCACGTTGGGCGTCGATGCGCTCGCCGAGCTGCAGGACAAGCTCTATGCCCAGGACCGCTGGGCCGTGTTGCTCATCTTCCAGGCGATGGACGCCGCCGGCAAGGACGGCACGATCAAGCACGTGATGTCGGGCGTCAATCCGCAGGGGTGTGAGGTCGTCTCGTTCAAGGCGCCGTCGGCGGAGGATCTCGACCACGACTATCTGTGGCGGTGCATGAAGCACGTGCCCGAGCGCGGCCGCATCGGCATCTTCAACCGCAGCTACTACGAGGAGACCCTGGTCGTGCGCGTGCACCCCGAGTTCTTGAAGGGGCAGAAGCTTCCCGGAAAGCTCGTCACGAAGCACATCTGGAAGGAGCGCTTCGAGGACATCAGCAATTTCGAGCGCTATCTCACGCGCAACGGCGTCGTCATCCGCAAGTTCTTCCTCCACGTGTCGAAGGCCGAGCAACGGCGGCGCTTTCTCGAGCGCCTCGAGAATCCCGAGAAGAACTGGAAGTTCTCGGCCAACGACGCCAAGGAGCGGGGGTACTGGGACGAGTACATGGACGCGTACGAGGATACGATCCGCCATACGGCGACGAAGGAGGCGCCCTGGTACGTCGTCCCCGCGGACAACAAGTGGTTCACGCGCGTGGTGGTCGGCGCCGCGGTCATCGAAGCGATGGAGTCGCTCGATCTCGCATACCCGCGCGTCGACAAGGAGAAGCGCCGCGAGCTTGCCGCTGCGAAGCGCGCACTCCTCGAGCGGAAGGGCTGAGGCGATCGGCGGCGTCCCGTGAGCGACGAGGCGATCGGCGGCTGGCGGCGCGTTGTTCCGCCGGCGCAGTGGCTGCGCGAGTATCGCGCCGCCTGGCTTCCGTCGGACGTGGTCGCCGGCATCACGCTCGCGGCGTACGCGATTCCCGTCGCCCTCGCCTATGCCGGCCTCGCGGGGTTGCCGCCGCAAGTCGGCATCTACGGCTATCTCCTCGGCGGGCTCGGCTACGCGCTCTTCGGCTCGTCGCGCCAGCTGGCGATCGGCCCGACGTCGGCCATCTCCCTCATGGTCGGCGGCACGGTGGCGGAGATGGCCGGCGGCGACGCGGTGCTCTACGGGCACATCGCGACGCTCGCGGGCCTCGTCGTCGCCGCCCTCTGCGCCGCCGCGTGGCTGCTCCGGCTCAGCGCGCTCACGAGCTTCATCAGCGAGACGATCCTCCTCGGCTTCAAGGCAGGTGCGGCGCTGACGATCGCGACGACGCAACTCCCCGCGCTCTTCGGTGTGGCGGGTGGAGGCGGCCGCTTCTTCGCGCGCCTGTACGCGATCGCGACGCAGCTCGGCGGTTTGAGCGTCGCCACGACGACCGTGGGCGTGGCGGCGATCGTGCTCCTGCTGCTCGGCGAGACGCTGCTTCCGGGCCGTCCCGTTGCGCTCGGCGTCGTCGTGCTGTCGATCCTCACGATGTCGCTCACGTCGCTCGGCCGCACCGGCATCGCCGTCGTCGGCGCGATCCCGAGCGGCCTCCCGACCTTCGGCGTCGCGGATCTGCGGCCGCGCGACGTCGACGGCCTGCTGCCGCTGGCGCTCGGCTGCCTCCTGCTCGCCTACGTCGAGGGCGTGTCCGCCGCACGGACGTTCGCGACGAAGCACGGCTACGCGCTCGACGTCCGACAGGAGCTTCTCGGCCTGGGGGCGGCGAATCTCCTCGCCGCGCTCGGCGGCGGCTATCCGGTCGCGGGCGGCCTCTCGCAGACGGCGGTCAACGAGAAGGCCGGCGCTCGGACGCCGCTCGCGCTCGTCTTTGCGTCGCTGGCCCTCGCCGTCTCTCTGCTCTTCTTGACCGGGGCCGTCCAGGAGCTGCCGCGCGCGGTGCTGGCCGCCATCGTGCTCGTCGCCGTGAAGGGACTCATCGACGTCCGCGGGATAGCGGAGCTCCGCAGGCTCAGCCGCTTCGAGTTCCGCGTCGCGATGATCGCGCTCGCCGGCGTCCTCTTCTTCGGCATCCTGAAGGGCGTCCTGCTCGCGTCGATCGCGTCGCTGGTCATGCTGATCGGAAGCGTCGCCGATCCCCACGTGGCGTTCCTCGGGCGCGTTCCGGGCACGCGGCGCTTCTCCGACCTGGCACGGAACCCCGACAACGAGCGCGTGCCGGACGTGCTGCTCTTCCGCATCGAGTCGTCGCTGATCTACTTCAACGCGGAGCACGTGCTGCGCGTCGTACTGGACCGGGTGCGCGCCGAGCCCGTGCGGCTCGTGATCTGTGATCTGGCGACCTCGCCGCACGTCGACGTCTCGGGCGCGAGGATGCTGGAGGAGCTGGCCGACGCGCTGGCGGCGCGCGGCGCCGTGCTGCGCGTCGTGGACGCGCGGGGCGACACCCGCGACCTGTTGCGTGCCAAGGGTCTGGAGGCGAAGATCGGCCCGGTCGAGCGCTTCTCGTCCGCCGCCGACGTGCTCGAGGCGTTCCAGTCGAGGGCGGCAGCCGAATCGTAGGAGACGACACGTGGCGGACCATACGGTCCGCCCTAGACGGAAGGAGATCGTCATGACACGTCGAATGAAGAGCGCGTGTACGGCCGGTGCGATGCTCGTGGTGTTCGGTGCCGGCTATCTCTGCGGCTCTGTCACGCAGCGTCAAGCGAACGCCGACATGAGCGACGTCGGGGGTGCGGTCGGCGGCGCGGTGATGAACAAGGCCGGGGACTCCGGCGGCGCACTCGGCACGGCGGCGAAGCTCGGCACGTCGATCAGCGACATGCAGGAGCAGGTCAACGGCCTGCAGAAGAACCTCGAGGTGCTGAAGTCGATCAAGTCGGCAATCGGCGGCTGAGCGCGCGGTCGGTGTGACCTTGCGGTGCGCGGGGACTCCGGAATCCATCGGAGTCCCCACGACGCCCCCGGTTGCTCCTGCAGAAATCTGCGCTAGCCCTCGTACGGAACGAGCGGGAGGCGGCGTTGCTCGTCCCACTCGCGGACCGCGGGCCGGCGCCACTGATGCTCGGCGTAGGTGCGCGCGCGCGCCGGCATCGGCTCGTCGTTGCGCACCAGGCGCTGCAGCATGAACGCCAGATCGGCGTCGGCGATGGACCAGGCGCCGAAGAGATGCTCCGCGTCAGCGGTCAGGAGCTGCTCCGTGACCCGCACGAGCTTCTCGGCGGCGGCCTTGCCCGCTGCCGAAAGCGGTCGGTCGGCGCATCCGTAGAACATCGTCGTCGTCGGACGCTCGTCGCGGAGGGCGCCGAGGTCGCTCCGCAGCCAGGCCTGCACCTGGCGGGCGCGCGCGCGCTGGCGCGGATCGCGCGGGTAGAGCGCGGCGTGCTCGGGCGGCGGGAATACGTCCTCCAGATACTCGTCGATGGCGCTCGACTCGGCGAGCCAGAAGTCGCCGTGCACGAGCGCCGGCACGCGCGCTGTCACCGAGCCGTCGCGGTAGTCGGGCCGCTGTTGCGCCTTCTCCTGCAGCGGCACGAACCGGGTCTCGAAGCGCAGCCCCTTCTCGCGCAGGGCCACGAACGCCGAGAAGGCGTATGGGCTGATGTAGAACGCGTCGACGTAGAGGATCAGATCCGCGGCGGTCATCGCGGCCAACTCACCATTTCTCCCCGAACGGCCGCAGGTCCACCTCGAACGTCCACGCGGAGCGGTTCTGCTGCGTGACGTAGTAGACGGTGTCGGCAATGGCCGACGGCTGCGCGAAGAACTCGTCGGGCTTGCCGGCGAACATCTGCCGCGTCCACGGCACGTCGATCACCGCGTCGATCACCACGTACGCGACGTGGATACCGCGCGGCCCGAGGCTCCGCGCCATCGACTGGGCGAGGATGCGCTGGGCGGCCTTCGACGGCGCGAACGCGGCGAAGGTGGCGGAGCCGCGCCAGGCCGAGGTGTTGCCGGTGACCACGATCGCGCCGTGCCCCGCCGCCAGCATGGCCGGCGCGACGGCCTGCCCGAGATGGAGGAGCGACAGCACGTTCGTGCGGAACGTCTCCTCGAGCGTCGCCGCCTGCACGTCGAGGAACTCGCCGAAGTGGCCCGCGACCGCGTTGTGGACGAGCACGCTCGGCGCGCCGAGGTCGGCCTGGATGCGCTCCACGACCGCGTGCACGCGCGCCGGGTCGGTGACGTCGCACGCGTAGCCCCTGCTCCCCGTGATCTCGCGCTCGAGCGCCGCGAGCCGCGTCTCGTCGCGGGCGAGCATCGCGACGCGATAGCCGCCTGCAGCGAAGCGCCGGCAGAGCGCCGCCCCCGTTCCGGGTCCAGCTCCCGCGACGATGCACACCTTGTCCGCCATTGTGGGCTCCTTCCCGCGCTGACCCACGCGCGTGGCCCCTCGTGCCTACGGCGGCCGACGGGCTGAGGGAAGAGCGACATGGCGCTGCCGATCGGCAATCACACGCCACTCGCGGCGTGCCCTGGGCTCGGGGAGGTCTGCCGATCCGCTGCGATCCGTATCACCTGGTCACAGGAGGTCCGGGACAAAAAGTGGGCGCGTCGGGGGAAGGGGTGGGTGACGCCGGAGAGATGAGGCAAGTTAGACGCTTCTAACCCGTTGATTCTGTGGTTTCTGCGCGAGGGTAGCTGCGGAATCGCGCGGCCCGTCTGGCAGCGTGCGTGCTCCGTGAGCTGGCAGCGGAGCTTTGCCGCCATGGTCACGGCGATCGACACAGGTACCAGGCACGCCTCGACGGACCCGCAGGCGCCCTCGCAGCGCGCCAGCGGTCACCCCAGTGCAAGCGCGTCCGAGCGGCGCCCCCAGGCGTCGCCCGCGACGCCGGCGGTGTCCAGCCCAGACTCGACGGTCACACCGTCGTTCCGCCTCACGGAGCTCTCGATCCAGGTCGACATGCACACCCGGGCGGTACGCATCGACGTCATCGATGCGACGACCAAGGCGACGGTCCGCACGATCGCCCTCGGTGGCCACGGCCAGGCGAGCGCGCGACAGTCGGCGCCGCTACTGCTCGACCGCCACGTCTAGCGACTCTCTCGCGCCTCGATTGACCCCTCGGATCGGCTTTGCTAGCGCCGAGCGCGCCATGTCTCCTGATGAGCCGCGGACCGTGATGTCGGCGCTGGCGGTGCTCGAGCTCGAGGCCGCTCGCTGGCGTGCCGTCCTGGAGAGCGCGCGCGATGCCATCATCAGCATCGACGCAGGCGGGAAGATCACGCTCTTCAATCGCGCCGCCGAGGAGACGTTCGGCTATCGCGCCGACGAGGTCATCGGCCGGAACGTGGCGTGCCTGATGCCGCCCCCGTATCGCGAGGAGCACGACGGATATATCGCCCGCTATGCAGCGACCGGAGACGCGAGGGCGATCGGGCGCATTCGCGACGTCGAGGGACGTCGGAAGAGCGGCGAGGTGTTTCCCCTCGAGCTGTCGGTCTCGGAGGCGCGGGTCGGAGATGGCGTGACGTACTCGGCGATTCTCCGCGACGTCACCGAGCAGCGGCGCATGGAGCGCGAGCTGCGGCTGCGGGCGGCGCAACAGGCGGCCACGGCGGAGCTCGGCGTCAAAGGCATCAGGACTGACGTGAATCGACTGATGGCCGACGCCGTCGACCTCGTCGCGCGCACGCTCAATCTCCAGCACGTGAAGGTCCTGGAGCTGACGCCGGAGGGCGAGCGACTGCTGCTGCGGGCGGGGGTGGGCTGGCGCGAGGGCCTGGTCGGCCATGCGACGGTGGAGATCGGTCCCGACTCGCAGGCCGGATACGTGCTGCGGTCGCGCCAGCCGGTGGTCGTCACGAACCTGCCAACGGAATCGCGGTTTCACGGTACGAGCATGCTCCACGACCACGGCATTGTGTCGGGCGTCAGCGTGATGATCCACGGGCTACAGGGTCCCTATGGCATCTTGAGCGCGCACGCGCAGTCGGCACGCACGTTCGGCACCGAGGACGTGGATTTCGTGCAGGCCATCGCCAACGTTCTTGCCGAGGCGATCGAGCGCGAGCGCGCGCAGGCGGAATCCGAGCACCACCGCCAGACCGCGCTCCAGCGCCAGCGACTCGCCGACATCGGCGCGCTCACGACGAAGATCGTGCACGACATCGGCAACCCCCTCGCCGGCGTCTCGATGCTCGCCGCGCAGCTCAAGCGATGTACCGTCCGGAACCCGGCACAGGCGATCGTCGATTCGACGGCCGCAATCGATCAGCTCGGGCGGACCGTGCGCCATCTGGATGCGATGGTTGCCGATTTCAAGGGTTTCGCCCGCGAGCAGCGGCTCAAGCTCGAGGAGATCCGGCTTCCGGCCCTGCTCGAGGAGGTCGCGAATTTCTGGGAGCCGGAGGCCGCGGCCCGCGACATCGCGCTGACGTTCGATCCCGACGACCCGCCGCCGGTATGGGCCGATCGCGACAAGCTGCGGCGCGTGCTGGACAACCTCGTGAAGAACGCCCTGGAGGCCATCGAGCGCGGGCCGGGTGCCGTCAGCATCGCAAGCAACGCGCCCGACCTCGACAGGGTCCGCATCGTCATTGCCGATACCGGCCCCGGCATCCCCGACGGCATCGACGTCTTCCGTCTCTTCGAAACGACCAAGCCCCACGGCACCGGGCTCGGCCTGCCGATCGTCCGGCAGATCGTCGCCGCCCACGGAGGCGGAGTCGAGTTCACACGCCGCGAGCCGCGGGGAACCATCTTCCGCATCGAGCTGCCGGTCGGGGGACCGGGCGGCATCATGCTGCTCGAGCCCGTTCCCGATCGTCGTTTGTGATCCGCGAGGAAATGGAGTGGAGCAGAAGGGATTCGAACCCTCGACCCCCACGTTGCGAACGTGGTGCTCTCCCAACTGAGCTACTGCCCCAGACCGGTTGGTAGGGGCGAAACTTAGCAGCGACCCTCCGACGCTTCAAGGCGCCGGCAGCGTGGCGTCGCCGCGCCGAGCCAGGCGAAGCGCGGGACGCGGCGCGCGTTCACGTCGAGCAGGATGAGGATCGCGAGGACGTCGTCCTGTGGGCGTCCGTGCTCGAGCGACCAGCCGATGATCTCGATGTTCTCGAGTCCGTTGCCGACGAGGCGGGCGATCTCGTGGAGCAGCGCCCCGTCGCGGTGCACCTCGGTGCGCAGCACGCCGAAGTCGCCGCGATCGAGCTCCCGCCAATAGGTCTCGCCCTGCAGGTGCTCGAGCAGCCGCACGCGCAACCAGAGCGTCCAGCAGCGGCGACAGCAGTCGATGCGACCGCCCGTCGGTTGCGCGGGTGCGTGCAGCTCGAGGAGCGCGCGTTCTTCCAGGGGGGTCATGGCGCGTCGCTGGTGGTGGCGGAGCCCTTGTCGGCCGGCTCTTGCCCGGTCGGGCGCTTCTTGTTGGACGCGTGGCACGTGATCCGGGCGATGAACGCGTCGCGTTTGGCGATGGTCCGGCGATCCCACCACTCGCACAGCAGGAGCAGGAGCGGCGCGAGCGCGGCAATGGCGGCAACCTCGAGCAGTATCATCACGTGGGTCCTTGGCGGTCGGCACACGCGGCGCCCGGGTGTCGTGGGGAGGTGGAGAGTCGTCGACGTCCGTATCCTCGAACCGAACGCCGACTCCCGGGCGCCGCGTGACCGTCGAGATTGCATGCGACGTGCCGGTGCGCCGCGCCGACACGACGGCGCAGCGGCGGGTCGCGGACATGTCGTTCCGACCCGGCGGGTCAGAACGACACGCGTGCGTGGCGGCGCGCTAGGCCTTGCGAGCCGCGAGGTCGCGCAGGTACGGGCGGAGCTTCGCGGCGAGCTCGGGGCGCTTCAGCGCGTACTCGAGATTAGCCTGCAGATAGCCGAACTTGTCGCCAGCGTCGTAGCGTGTGCCGCGGAACGCGCAGCCGATGACGCCGCGCTCGGCGCGCAGCCGGTCGAGCGCGTCGGTCAGCTGGATCTCCCCGCCTTTGCCGGGCGGCGTCTGCTCGATCAGCGGAAAGATCTCGGGCGGCAGCACGTAGCGGCCCATGATCGCGAGGCGCGACGGCGCCGTACCGGGCGCCGGCTTCTCGACCATGCCCTCGATCTGGTGCAGGCCGGCGCTGAGCGGGGTGCCCTTGATCACGCCGTACGCGGCGGTCTGCTCCTCCGACACCTCGAGCAAGGCGATCACCGCCTGCTGGCGTGCCTCGAACACCTCGACGAGCTGGCGGGTGCAGGGCGGATCGGCGTCGAAGATGTCGTCGCCGAGCAGCACTGCGAACGGCTCGTTGCCGACCGCCGGGCGCGCCGCCAGGACCGCGTGGCCGAGACCGCGCGGCTCCTTCTGCCGGATGGCGATGACCTCGACCTTCTCGGCGATGTCGCGCACCATGGCGAGGAGATCGTCCTTGCCCTTCTCGGCGAGGAAGTGCTCCAGCTCGGGCGAGCGGTCGAAGTGATCGACGATCGAGTCCTTGCCACGGCCGGTGACGAGGATGACGTGCTCGATGCCCGACGCGATCGCCTCGTCGACGACGTACTGGATCGTCGGGATGTCGACGATCGGCAGCATCTCCTTCGGCACGGCCTTGGTGGCCGGCAGGAAGCGCGTGCCGAGTCCGGCCGCGGGGATGACCGCCTTCCGAACCACGCTCAGTGCACGCCGCGGAGCTTGCGCTCCTCGGCCTCCTGCAGCGACTTGCAGTCGATGCAGAGGGTGGTCACAGGACGGGCCTTCAGGCGCTCGAGGCCGATGTTCTCCCCGCACTCCTCGCACTTCCCGTAGCTGCCGTCGTCGATCCGGTCGATCGCTTCCTTGATCTTGCCGATCAGCTTGCGCTCCCGGTCGCGGATGCGAAGCGTGAAGTTGCGGTTCGCCTCGAGCGAGGCGCGATCCGTCGGGTCGGGGAAGTTCTCCTTCTCGTTCATGCCGTCGACGGTTCGGTCGGCCTCGGCCAGGAGCTCGGCCATCTTCTCGTCGAGGAGCTTGCGGAACAGCTTGAGATCGCGTTGATGCATGCGACCGCCTTTCGCGGGTGGGACACCCTACCACACAAAGAAATCCCTGCAAGGAAGGATGCTTGCGGGTTCGGCGGGGGCACGGTACAGGCGCGGCATGCGTGCCTATCTCGACGCGTTCTCCGGCATCAGCGGCGACATGACCGTGGGCGCGCTGCTCGACTGCGGCTTCCCGTTCAGCGAGCTCCAGCGTCACGTCGCGGCGCTGCCGATCCGCGGCTGTGCGCTCGTGCTCGAGCGCCGCGCGCACGGGCCGATCGACGCGGCCAAGTTCGACGTGCGGACGACGGAGCCGCAGCCGGAGCGCACCCTCGCCACGATCCGCGGCATCCTCGAATCGGCGACGCTGCCGCCGCGTGCGCGCGCGCTCGCGCTCGCGGCGTTCCAGGCCCTCGCCGAGGCGGAAGGGCGCGTGCACGGGGTCGCTCCGGAGCGCGTGCACTTCCACGAGGTCGGCGGCGTCGACGCGATCGTTGACATCCTCGGCGCCGCGCTCGGCGTCGACGCGCTCGGTATCACGGAGATCTTCGTCTCACCGCTGCCCCTCGGCTCGGGCGTCGTCGACACGCAGCACGGCCGCATTCCGGTGCCGGCGCCCGCGACCGTCGAGCTGCTGCGCGGCTATGCGGTGCGTCCCGGCGACGGCGAGGGCGAGATGGTGACGCCGACGGGCGCCGCGATCGTGCGCGGCTTCGGCGCCGTGCCGGCTCCGGCCCCGTCGCTTGTCGTGGTGCGTGCCGGCTACGGCTCGGGGACGCGCACGCTGGCGGACCGCCCGAACGTGCTGCGCATTCTGCTCGGCGAGGCGTCCGCGTCGGCCGACGAGATGCTCGTCGTGGAGACCAACATCGACGACATGAGCCCGGAGCTGTACGCGCACGCGACCGCCAGGCTCTTCGCGGCCGGCGCCGTCGACGTCGTGCTCGTTCCGGTGCAGATGAAGAAGGGCCGACCCGGCGTGCTGCTCCAGGTCCTCGCACCGCCAGCCCGCCGCGACGAGATCGCCGCCGTGCTCTTCGCCGAGACGACGACCATCGGCCTCCGCTTCCACGGCGTGCAGCGCCTGATGCTCCCGCGCGAGACGCGCGAGGTCGTGACGCCGTACGGCCCGATCACGGTGAAGGTCGCGACCGGTCCCGCCGGTCCGATCGCCGCCCCCGAGTACGAGAGCTGCCGCGCGGCGGCGGAGCGCCACGGTGTTCCGCTGCGCGTCGTCTACGAGGCCGCGCGGCGGGCGGCGGGGTAGGGCGGGAACCCCGCGGTTGCATTGGCCGGCCAGAGCGGTCACGCGATCGTCTGAAGTCCTCGTGATCGAGCTTCGCGTCGTCTCGTCCCCCCCACGATCCCTTTCAGCGAAGAGTTTCGACTGAAAGTGCGCTCGCGTGGCGTCAGAGCACCTCGGAACCCACCTTGGAGGGGTCGGTCCACATCGCGCACGGTGCTTGCGCCAACTTCTGGGTTCTGCTAATAAGGTAGCTGAATCAAGATGGCTCGCCGGACTCCACAGCTTGCCCTCGCGCTGCCCGCTCCACGGACGTGGGGTGGGCGCCGACGGGGGGCCGGTCGGAAACCGGGACCGAATCCCGGCTTGCCGCATGCCTCGCGCCCGACGTTCGGACGTGCGCTGCCGGCGCACGTGACGCTGCGCCTCCGGCGTGATCTTCCATCGCTCCGCACCGTGCGCATCGTCCGTGAGATCGAGCGTACGTTCGCGGCAGGTTGTGTCCGGCGCGGCTTCCGTCTGGTGCAGTACTCGCTACAAGGGAACCACGCCCACCTGATCGTCGAGGCGCACGATCGCGAGGCCCTCGGACGTGGGATGATGGCGGTCGCGGCCCGGCTCGCGCGCGCGGTGAATCGCCTTGCGCAGCGAGACGGCCGCGTGCTCGCCGATCGTTACCACGTACGGCTGCTTCGCACGCCGATCGAGGTGCGCGGCGCGCTCCGCTACGTCCTTCTGAATGCGCGCCACCATTTGACCCGCAAGCCGGCCGGCGTGGAGGTCAACCTCGACCCCGCGTCCTCAGCCCGCTGGTTCGACGGCTGGAAGCGTGGGCTATCAACGGGAATCGGCAACGAAGAGCCGTCGGGTCAAAGACCGGTGGTGCGAGCGCGCACGTGGCTTCTGACGATCGGCTGGCGGCGCTACGGGCTTCTCGATCCCGCGGATGTTCCTGGAAAGCGTCGGCGGAAGAGCGGTGCTACGGCGTAGATGCTCTCCTGCCTTCACTGCGTCGACGTGGCAATGCGCGGGTCGTTCAGTGCGTTGTTATCGTCGTCAGGGCGAGATGTGTCTCTGCAAGGTCGGCGAGGCGGGCGCGAGCGGAGGTCGCGGCGGGTGCATCCGCGCGCAACGCCGCGAGCAGCGCAGGCGCCTCGGGAAGGAACGGGAGCTCCCCGAGGTACGGTGCGTCGGTGAGCGAGCGGAGGAGGACGGTGTTGGTCTCGACGGCGAGGTCGCCCTCGGGGACGAGGCGGTTCACCACGTAGCCGACGGTGGGGATGGCGCGGGTGCGCAGCGCCGCGAGCGACAGGAGCGCGTGATTGATCGCGCCGAGGCGCGAGCCGACGACGAGCAGCACGCGCGCGTCGAGTCGCGCGGCGAGATCAGCGAACGAGACCTCGCGCGTCAGCGGCACCAGCAGGCCGCCCGCGCCCTCGACGAGCAGGAGGTCGAGTGCGCGCGCCCGGGCGGTGAGCGTCTCGACGAGGCGTGCGACGTCGATCGACGCGCCGGCGCGCTCGGCGGCGAGCGACGGGGCGAGCGGGTCCGGGAAGCGGTAGGGGCAGACGGTCTCGAGCGGCTCGCCGTCGCCCGCCGCGCCGGCGAGCGTCGCCGCATCCTCGGGAAGGAGCGCGCCGCCGCGGGCACGTGGATCGCGCGCATCGACCGGGGCGCATCCCGTCTCGCACGGCTTGGCGACGCCGACGCGGACGCCGCGTGCGCGCAGGCCCGCCGTGATGGCGGCGCTCACGAGGGTCTTCCCGGCGCCGGTGTCGGTGCCGGTGACGAAGAGGACGCTCACCCGCCGGTCACCTCGGCGATCGACTCGGCGACCGCGGCGACGAGCGTCGTGCATTCCTCGTCGGTGATCGAGAGGGGCGGCATGAGCACGATGACGTCGCCGAGCGGGCGGAGGACGACGCCGCGCTTGCGGGCGGCGAGAATGACGCGGTGGCCGGTGCGCTCGGTCGGTGCGTAGGCCTCGTCGCGCGCCGGCGTGCGCATCAGCTCGATGCCGATCATGAGGCCGCGCTGACGGATCTCGGCGACGTGCGGCAGCGGACGGACGTCGCGCTCGAGGGTGGCGGCGAGGACGTCCGCCTTGCGCGGCAGGGTGGCGAGCATCTCCGGCGTGAAGAGGGCGAGGCTCGCGAGCGCCGCGGCGCACGCCAGCGCGTTCCCGGTGAACGTGTGGCCGTGGAAGAACGCGGTGTACTCCTCGTAGGGGCCGAGGAAGGAGCGGAAGATCTCCTCCGTGGCGAGCGTGGCGGCGAGCGGCAGGTAGCCGCCCGACAGCCCTTTGCCGACGGTGAGCAGATCCGGCGTCGTCGCGCTGTGGTCGCAGGCGAAGAGCCGGCCGGTGCGGCCGAAGCCCGTCGCGACCTCGTCGCAGACGAGCAGGGTCCCGTGCCGCCTGGTGAGCTCACGCACCGCGGGCAGGTAGTCGAGCGGCTGGGGCCACATACCCGCGGCGCCCTGCATGACGGGCTCGAGCACGACGGCGGCGATCGTGCCGCGCTCACGGGTCAGCGCGGTCTCGAGCAGCGCCAGGGACTCGGCGAGCGCGGCCGGCGCCGGCAGGCCGCGCGTGCGCTGGAGCACGTACGGCGCCGGCACGCGGGTGACCGGCAGGAGCGGCGTGTAGAACCGGTGGAACGGCTCCGAGAAGCCGACGCTCATCGCGCCGAGCGTGTCGCCATGGTAGCCGTCGACGAGCGCGACGAAGCGCGGCCGTGTCTCGCCGCGCAAGCGCCAGTACTGGAGCGCGAGCTTGAGCGCGATCTCGACGGCGGTCGCGCCGGCGTCCGAGTAGAAGACGCGCGTCAGCCCCGGGGGCGCGACGCGCACGAGCCGCGCGGCGAGCTCGGCGCTCGGCGGGCTGGCCAGCCCGAGCAGGGTCGTGTGCGCGATCCGATCGAGCTGCGCGCGGATCGCGGCGTCGATCTCGGGGCGGCGGTGGCCGTGGACGTTGCACCAGAGCGACGAGACCCCGTCGAGGTAGCGGCGCCCGTGGACGTCGATCAGGTAGTTGCCGTCGCCCTCGCCGATGACCAGCGGCTCGGCGGCGAGCCACTCCTGCATCTGGGTGAACGGGTGCCAGAGGTGGGCGTGATCCCAGCGGACGATCTGCTCCGGCGTCGCGTCGGCCATGGCCTCCCGGCTGTAGGCAAGGCCCGGTCCTTTGTCAACGCGTCAGGCGGTGACGGGTTGACCAGCGGCGACGGCGTCGAGCAGCCGCACCACCTCGGCAGCGACGTGCGCGCGCTCGCGATCGACGGTGACGACGTGGAAACTCTCGGCGAGCACGACGAGACGCTTGTCGCGCGAGCCGAGCTGCGCGTACAGCGCCCGTGCCGCGGCGACCGGACAGGTGTGGTCGTGCGTCGCATGGACGACGAGGGCCGGCTGCGTGATCTGCGGCGCGTCGCGCAGTGCCACCCGCTGGAGGAGCAGCAGATTCAGCAGCGCGCGCAGGGGCACCTGGCGATAGCCCGGATGGGTCGCGCGCACGGCGGCGTCCGAGATGTCGCTGCCGTCCTTCGAGAAGCGCACGCGTGCGAGCTGGCGCCGCAGCGCGCTGGAGCGGGCGTCGAGGGCGGCGAGCGCATGGAGGAAGCGCGACGCCCGTCGCACCATGCCGCGCTGCAAGGCGACGGCGGGGGAGAGGAGACCGAGCCCGGCGACCTCCTCACGATGCTCGATCGCGAGGCGCATCGCGAGGAGCGCACCCATCGACAGGCCGACGACCACGGTCCGCGGCGCCGCCGCCCGGAGGGCGTGCAGCCCCGCCTCGGCCGAGGCGTACCAGTCGAGCCACGAGGTTTCGGCGAGATCGCCGACGTCCGTGGCATGGCCGGCGACACGCGCTACCCACATCGGGTAGCGGCCCTCGATCGCCGCCGCAAGCGGTGCCATCTCCGCCGGCGTGCCGGTCAGGCCGTGCAGGAGGAGGCAGCCGACGGCGCCGCTGCCGGGAATCAGGTGCTCGATGCGCGTGGAGCGATCGCTCAGGTGCGCGCGCCGCTCACGATGTCGGGGTTCACGCTGATGTCGGCGCGCTGCCGCAGCACGTCCCGGTACGCTTCAAGCGTCGCGCTCCGCTTGCGCGAGATCGCGCTGTCGCGCAGGTTGGTGCGCGCGTCGGCGAGCGCCGTCTCGTCGGCGGGCAGCCGATCCTTCAGCGCGATGACGACCGCGCCGTCGGCGAGCTCGTGCACGGCGGCGAACGGCGTTGCGGAGGAGAGCGCGAAGAGCTCGTCCTTGATCGGCGCGCCGGCGAGCTTTGGCATCGGCTGCGAGCGTGTGAAGGGGCCGGTGTCGTCGACGCTGAGCCCCTTCGCCTTGGCGGCCTCGGCGAGGCCGGCCGTCCCGCCGGTGCCGCTCTTGGCGGCGGCGAGGAGCGCATCGGCGTCGGCACGTGCCGCCGCCTGCGCCTTCTTCGACTTCAGCGTCTCGACGATGCGCGCGCGCGCCTCCTCGAGCGGCTGGATCGTGCTGTCGACCTTCTGATCGACCTTGAGGAGATAGTAGGGCGCCTCCGTGCCGACGACCTCGTCGATCGCGCCCGCGTCGAGCGCGAACGCCGCGGCGAGGAGCGCCGGGCCAGTGGCGCCGGGCAGCGGCTTGCCGTGCGGCACGGGCGGGACGGTGTTCGCCTTCAAGCCGCGCTTGGTGGCGAGATCTCCGAGGCTCGCGCCCCCCTTGGCCGCTTGCAGATCGGCATCGACGGCGTCATGTGCGGCCTGATCGGCGCCGGCCTCGCGCAGCGCGGTCGTGATCTGGTCGCGCACCTCGGCGAGGGGCTGCGTGCCGGCCGGCTGCTTCTCCTCGAGCTTGACGATCGCGAACCCGCGCGAGGTCTCGACGACGTCGCTCACCTGGCCGGGTGAGAGCGCGAAGGCGGCATCGTCGAGCGCGCTGTCGAGCGTTCCCTGCTCGACGAGCCCGAGATCGCCGCCCGAGTCCTTGGTGAGCGGATCGCCGGAGTGCTCGCGCGCGAGCGCGGCGAAGTCGCCGGTCTTCGCCTGGGCGAGGACGTCGTCGGCGGTCTTGCGGATCGCGGCGCGCGCCGCGTCGTCGGCGTCGCCCGGCACGACGAAGAGGATCTCGCGCAGGTGCGCCTTCTCCGGCTTGGCGTAGTCGCTCTGGTGCGCGTCGTAGTACGCCTGGACGCTCTCGTCGGTGACAGGCACCGCAGCCGCGAGCTCCTTCGGCGCGTACGTAATGTACGTGAGCCCCACCATGTCGGGCTGGCGGAAGAGCTCCATGTTCTTCTCGTAGAACTCGTTCACCTCGGCGTCGCTCACCGTGGCAGCCGCCTTGTACTTGTCGTAGGGCACCTTCACGAAGTCGACGTCGATCTGCTCGTGGTCGAGCGCGTAGAGGTCGCGCACCTCGCGGTCGCTCACCGTGATGCCGTCGGTCACCAGGTTCTCGAGCTTGGTGATGAGGAGGCTCTGCCGCTGCGACTCCTCGAACTCGGCCGGGGTCGTGCGGTTCGAGCGCAGGGCGGCGAGATAGCGGGTGCGGTCGAAACGGTCGCCGGTGCGGAAGTTCGGGACGTTCAGGATGGCGTCCCGCACCTCGTCGTCGGTCACCTGCAGGCCGAGGCGGCGCGCCTCACGGCGCAGGAGGGCGTCGTTCACCAGGTCGTCGAGGGCGCGCTGGCGGAGGTTCAGCTGCGCCGCCACCTGCGGTGTGAAGTTGTCGCGGTACACCTGCTGGTAGACGCGCTGCATGTTCTCGAACGCGCGCGCGTATTCCTGGGCGGTGATGGGCTCGCCGTTCACCATCGCGGCGACGTTCACCTTGGAGCCGCCGCCGACCATGATGCTGGCGCCCCAGGAGACGAAGACCCCGGCGAGGATCCAGTACAGGGCTTTGACAGGCGCGGAGTTGGCGTGTTTCCGAATGAAGCCGAGCATCCCGCCACGGTAGCCAAGCCGGTCGTCGATTTCAACGCGAACCGAACAGTAAAGGAGGCGCCCGCCGGAAGCCCGAGGGGCCGCGCGGCCGGCACGGAGGCTAGCGGGTCAGGTAGGACGTGGGGATTCTTCCGTATTGCGGGGCGATGTCGCGGGATCGCGCGCCTCTAACGGCCGGCCGCGCGGCCCCTCGGGCTTCCGGCGGGCGCCTCCTCTGCTTTTGGGGTCGGGGTGGGGTGGACCGGCTTGGCTTCCTCGCCCGCGCGGGGCGCGCGGGCATCGGGTGGGCGGCCTACCTAAGAAGACCGGATCTAGAAGCCGATGCGCTCTTTTGGGGCGGGTTTCGGGAAGTCCCTTTGGTCGATCGTGACGTGGTTCGGTTGCTCCCGGACGCGCTGGAGCCAGGTTTGGACGGCGGGGAAGCGCTCCAGGTCGAAGGCGCCTTCGTGGGCGACGTGGGTGTAGGCGTAGAGGGCGATGTCGGCGATCGTGTAGCGTTGGGCGACGAAGAAGGGGCGGGTTGCTAGGTGGCTCTCCAGGACGGCGAGGGCGTCGTAGCCCAGCTTCTGCTTCTGGGGGAGCTGGCGTTGGCGTTCGTCGTCCATGCCGAAGAGGTGCAGCCAGGCGCGGGCGACGGCGATGTAGGGCTCGTGGCTGTACTGCTCGAAGAACATCCACTGCAGCACCTGGGCGCGCTGCCAGCGGTCGTCGGGGAGGAAGCGGCTGCCCTCGGCGAAGTAGAACAGGCCGGCGCCGGACTCGGCGAGGTACTCCCCGTTCTCGAGCTCGACGAGCGGGATACGGCCGTTCGGGTTCTTGCGCAGGAACTCCGGCGTCCGCGTCTCGCCCTTCGTGATGTCCATCTCGACCAGCTCGAAGGGGACGCCGAGCTGGGAGAGCAGCAGGCGGAGCTTGTAGCCGTTTCCCGACGGAAGGTAGTCGTAGAGGCGAATCACGGGCGGCTCTCCTTTCTGAACGCCTCTAGAACGTTTCCCGAGCTACGACAAATCGCGTGCGAATCGCGCGAAAATGCTGCATGGATGTTGCCCGCGAGGCATCGTTCGTGCTACGTCTCCACAACGAAACGCGGAGGGGCGGGGGCGTTCTCTCTTCCATCGCGAAATTCTGCGCGTCCCACTTTCGACAACAAAGGCGGTCGTATGGTCCTGAACTCTCTTTGGGGCATGTTCTCCAACGACCTCGCCATCGATCTCGGGACGGCGAACACCCTGATCTACGTCAAGGGACAGGGCATCGTCTGCAACGAGCCCTCGGTGGTCGCGGTCCAGAAGGAGTCGAAGGGCGGGCGGAAGGTGCTCGCGGTCGGCGCCGAGGCCAAGAAGATGCTCGGCCGTACGCCGGGCAACATCGTCGCCATCCGGCCGCTCAAGGACGGCGTCATCGCCGACTTCGAGATCAACGAGGCGATGCTGCGCTACTTCATCCAGAAGATCCACAACCGGAAGACGCTGGTCCGGCCGCGCATCATCATCTGCGTGCCCTTCGGCGTCACGGAGGTCGAGAAGCGCGCGGTGAAGGAATCGGCCGAGTCCGCCGGGGCCCGTGAGGTCTACCTCATCGAGGAGCCGATGGCCGCCGCGATCGGCGCCGGCCTGCCGATCACCGAGCCGACCGGCAACATGATCGTCGACATCGGCGGCGGCACCACCGAGGTCGCGGTCATCTCGCTCGCCGGCGTCGTCTTCTCCAAGTCGGTCCGCGTCGGCGGCGACAAGATGGACGAGGCGATCACCCAGTACATCAAGCGCAAGTACAACCTGCTCGTCGGCGAGCGCACCGCGGAGCTCATCAAGATCACGATCGGCTCGGCGTATCCCGCCCCCGAGATCCAGACGATGGAGATCAAGGGCCGCGATCTCGTCGCCGGCGTGCCGAAGACCGTCGAGATCTCCGACGAGGAGATCCGCGACTCGCTGCTCGAGCCGATCAACCAGATCGTCGAGGCCGTACGGATCGCCCTCGAGCGGACGCCGCCGGAGCTCGCCTCCGACATCGTCGACAAGGGCATCGTGCTGGCGGGGGGCGGTGCCCTCCTGCGCAATCTCGATGTGCTCTTGCGGGAGGAGACCGGCCTCCCCATTATGTTGGCAGACGACCCCTTGACCGCGGTCGTCATGGGGGCAGGGCGGGCGCTGGACGAGATCAGTCTCCTGAAGAACATCTCCATCCAGTAGCGGCACTCGTCCCCGCTTCGCACCTCGCATGCTCGAGTTCATCCGGCGAAATCGGGTTCTCCTCAGCTCCAGCTTCTTTCTCCTCTGTTCCCTCGCCCTGCTCTCGGTGAACGCCCGGCATCCCGGCCGTATCGACCCGCTCGGCCGCGCGTTTCTCGAGGTCATGGCGCCGTTCCAGCGCGTGACCTCCACGGTGGTCGGACGCTCGGCCGATCTCTGGCGCAGCTACGTCGGGCTTGTCGGGGTGGAGCGCGAGAACGGTCGGCTGCGGGGGCGGCTCCACGAGCTCGAACGCCATGCGACCGAGCAAAGCGAGCTCGAGCTGATGAACCGCCGCCTGAAACGCCTGCTCGCCCTGCAGCGCCGCCTGCCGGCCACGACGGTGAGCGCCGAGATCACCGGACGCGACGCGACGGCGTGGTTCGAGAGCCTCACCCTCAACAAGGGCGAGCGCGACGGCATCCAGCCGGGGATGCCCGTGCTGGCACCCGAGGGCGTGGTCGGTATCATCTCCAAGACGAGCCCGCACGCGTCGCGGGTGTTGCTCCTCACCGATCCGAACAGCGGCATCGACGTGCTGGTGCAGCGGACCCGCGTCCGCGGCATCGTGAGCGGCCTCCTCGAGAAGGGCGCCATCTTGAAGTACGTGAAGCGCGCCGACGACGTGCAGGCGGGCGACCGTCTCGTCACGTCGGGTCTCGACGGCATCTTCCCGAAGGGCGTCTCGGTCGGCCGCGTGACGCGGGTGTCGCGCAAGGATCGCGGCCTCTTCCTCTACGCCGAGGTGACGCCGACCGCCGACGCGAGCCGCATCGAGGAGGTCCTCGTCACCGCGGCGAGCGGCGCGGAGCTGATCGACACGCGGCCGACGATTCCGCCCGCCGATCTCGTCGGCCCGCCCGATCCCGCGACGCTCGGCCTCTTCGGCCCGCTGGCGGCGCCGAGGCCGGGCGGCCACCCGTCGAAGCCCTCCGGCGGCGCGCCGCACGAGGGGAGCCGGTGAGCCTGTCGCAGGCGACGCACGCTCCCGCCGCTCCGAGCCTCGCGGCCGAGCTGCGCGCCGCCGCCATCTACGCCCTCACCGGCAGCCTCGCGCTGCTCCTGCAGACGACCGTCCTGCACGCCCTCACCGGCGACCGCATCATCCCCGACCTGGCGCTCATCCTCTGCGTGTTCCTCGGCCTGCACGAGCACAGCGTCGCCGGCGCCACTGGTGCGTTCCTGCTGGGCTATCTGCTCGACAGCTTCTCGGGCAGTCTGGTCGGCCTGAATGCCTTCGCCATGACGACCGTCTATACCCTGGTGTACCTGATCTCGCGCCGCCTCTGGATGGACAATGCCGTGTCGAGCATCGCGATGGTCTTCCTCGGTACCCTGGTGAAGGGCATCGCCATCCTGTCGGCGCTCGCGGCGTACCTCTCGATCGAGCGCGTCTCGCTCGGCGCGGTGCAGGTGCTGCTCGCGGAGGCGCTCCTCGCCGCGGCGCTCACCCCGCTCATGTTCGGCTTCATCCGCTGGGAGCAACGCGTCTTCGGCGCCGTCGAATGACATGACGTCGATCGTGGCGAGCCGGCGCGAGGTTCCGGCGACGTTCCGCCGCCGGCTGGTGGTCGCCGTGGCGGCCGTGCTGGTCCTCTTCGGCCTCGCGCTCGTGCGGCTCTGGCACCTCGAGGTGACCGAAGGCGACCAGTACCGCTCGCTCTCCGAGAACAACCGCATCCGGCTGAAGCGCGTCCAGGCGACCCGCGGCACCATCCTCGACCGCAAGGGGCAGATCCTGGTCGACAACCGGCCGTCGTTCGACATCGCGCTCGTCCCCGAGGATGCGCACGACGTGCCGCGTACGATCACCAAGCTGGCGACCCTCCTCAACACCGATCCCCACGAGTTCGCCGGCGCGCTTCAGGCAGCGGCGCACCGTCCGCCCTTCGAGGACGTCATCCTGAAGCGCGACATCGAATGGGACAACATCGTCGCGCTCGAGACCCATCAGCTCGAGCTGCCCGGCGTGTCGGTGCAGGTCGGGCCGCGCCGCACGTATCCCTTCAACGACATGGCGGCGCATCTCCTCGGCTACGTCGGCGAGGTCAGCCAGAAGGAAATGGCCGATCGCCAGGGCTACCGCCTGGGCGATCTCATCGGAAAGGCCGGCGCCGAGCGTTACTGGGAGGACTACCTGCGCGGCGTCGACGGCGGCCAGCAGGTCGAGGTCGACGCCGTCGGCCGCAAGCTGCGCGTGTTGTCGGAGGTCGAGGAGACGCCCGGCCACACGCTCGTCATGACCATGGACCGCGATCTCCAGATGGCCGCCGAGAAGGCCATGGGGGATCACGAGGGCGCGCTGGTCGCGCTCGATCCGCGCACCGGTGATGTCCTCGCGATGGTCAGTCGCCCCGCCTTCGACCCGAACGTCTTCGCGCGTGGCATCAAGAAGTCGGAGTGGCGAGCGCTCCTCCAGGACCGCAAGCACCCGCTCAACAGCAAGGCGGTGCAGGGAACGTATCCGCCGGGCTCGACCTTCAAGGTGGTGATGGCGGCGGCGGCGCTGGAGGAAGGCGTCGTCAACCCGTTCACGCAGATCTTCTGCGGCGGCGGCATCTTCTTCGGCAACCGCACGTTCCGCTGCTGGCGTCCGAGCGGCCACGGCAACATGAACGTCCACGAGGCGCTGGTGCGCTCGTGCGACGTCTTCTTCTACCAGGTCGGCCAGCGTCTCGGCATCGACGCCATCGCCGACTATGCGCACCGCTTCGGCCTCGGCGCACCGACCGGCATCACGCTCGAGCACGAGAGCGGCGGCATCATCCCGAGCAGCGCCTGGAAGCAGCAGCGCTTCGGCGAGCCGTGGTACGCGGGCGAGACCCTGTCGGTCGCGATCGGACAGGGCTACGTCACGACGACGCCGCTGCAGATGGCGAACGTCATGGCCGCGATTGCCAACGACGGCACCGTGTACCGGCCGCAGTTCGTGAAGCGCGTCGAGACGACCGACGGGCAGACCATCGTCGAGGAGAAGCCCGTCGTGAGCAACACGCTCGGCTTCAAGAAGACCACGCTTCTCCAGATCCGCCAGGCGCTCTCCGACGTCGTGAACTCCAACCGTGGCACCGGCTCGAAGGCACGCGTGCGCGGCATCGAGGTCGGCGGCAAGACCGGCACCTCACAGGTCGGGAAGCTCGGCGCCGAGCGCACCAAGCAGGGACACATGGCGCGCGAGCGCAAGGACCACGCCTGGTTCATCGCGTTCGCGCCGGTCAACGCGCCGGAGATCGCGGTCGCGGTCCTGGCGGAGCACGCGGGCGAGCACGGTGGCACGGCCGCCGCGCCGATCGCGCAACAGGTCATCGCCCACTACTTCGGCGTCGCGGACGACGACGATGCGACAATTCGACAGACGGCTCGCCTATCATTTTGACTGGCTGCTCGTCCTCCTGACCCTTGCGGTCGCGGGAGTCGGGCTGGTCACGATCTACAGCGCTACGGTCGCGACCACGCACACCGGCTTCACGGCAAACCCGCTCGTGATCCGGCAGGCCGCGTACGCCGCGCTCGGCCTGGTCGGCATGGTGGGCGCCGTGTTCTTCGACTACCGCCGGCTCGAGCGCTATGCCTACGTGATCTATGCCTTTGCGCTCGTGCTGCTCGTCATGGTGCCCGTCGTGGGCAGCGTCGGCGGCGGCGCGCGGCGCTGGATCAACCTCGGCTTCGTCTCGGTGCAGCCGTCGGAGCTGATCAAGGTCGGACTGGTGATCGCGCTCGCGCGCTACTTCCACCGCGCCCGTGCCACCGGCGATCTCCGCCTGCGCGACGTCGTGCCGGCGTTCTTCCTGCTCGCCGTGCCTGCCGTGCTGATCCTGGCGCAGCCCGACCTCGGCACCGTCGGCGTCGTGACCATCGTCTTCTTCAGCATCCTCTTCTTCGCCGGCCTGCGGGTGCGCTCGTTCGTGCTGCTCGCGGTGATCGGCGGCGCGGCGGTGCCGCTCCTCTGGCACCACCTGAAGCCCTACCAGCAGCAGCGCGTGATGACGTTCCTCTCGCCCGAGATGGACCCGCTCGGCGCCGGCTACCACGTCATCCAGTCGAAGATCGCGATCGGCTCCGGGATGTTCTGGGGGAAGGGCTACCTGCACGGCACGCAGAACAAGCTGAACTTCCTGCCCGAGCAGCACACCGACTTCATCTTCTCGGTGTTCGCGGAGGAGTGGGGCTACGTCGGCGCGCTCGTGCTGATCGCGCTCTACGCGGCGCTCGTGCTGCGCGGCTTCCAGGTGTCGTACCGTGCCAAGGACCGCTTCGGCTCGCTGCTGGCGTTCGGCATCGTCGCGATCGTCTTCTGGCAGGCGCTCATCAACGTCGGCATGACCTCGGGCATCCTGCCCGTGGTCGGCATTCCGCTGCCGTTCGTCAGCTACGGCGGCTCGTCGCTGACGTCGATGATGGTGGCGCTCGGCCTCGTCATCAACGTCAACATGCGCCGCTTCTCGTTCTGACCGCATGAGTGCCGTGGCCCCGTACCGCTTCTACGCCGCCGAGATCTCCTACTTCTCGGGCAAGGTGCGCCCGATGTTCCGCTACAAGGGCATTCCGTACGAGGAGATCCTGCCCACGCCGCAGGCGTTCCGCGAGGTCATCCTGGCGCGCACCGGCCTCGCCTTCATCCCGGTCGTCGTGACGCCCGACGACGTCGCGTTGCAGGACACGAGCGAGATCCTCGACGAGCTGGAGCGGCGCTTTCCGGACCCGCCGGTGTACCCGCCGACGCCGGTGCAGCGCATCGTCGCGTATCTGATCGAGGTCTATGCCGACGAGTTCGGCCCCCTGCCGGCGATGCACTATCGCTGGGGCTTCCCGGAGAGCGAGGCAAAGGCGCGTATCGACTTCGCGGCCGCCAACGGCGATCCGGAGGCCGCGGGCCGCTTCGCCGACCGGATGAAGGGCGCGCTGCCGTTCCTCGGCGTCGGCCCCGCGAGCGCCCCTGGAATCGAGGCGCACACGCGCGATCTATTGGACGCGCTGTCGCGCCACTTTGCGGCGCACGACTACCTGCTCGGGAGCCGCATGTCGCTCGGCGACCTGGCGCTCCTCGGACCGCTGTACGCGCACCTCTATCTCGACGTCGTGCCCGGCCGGCTCCTGCGCGAGACGGCGCCCGCGGTCTGCGCGTGGATCGAGCGCATGAACCATCCCGTGCCGCGCGCCGGATCGTTCGTCGCCGGCGACGCGCTGCCGCCCACCCTCCGCCCGCTGCTCGAGCTGATCGGCCGCGACGCTGTGCCGCTCCTGCTCGACAACCTGCGCGCCTTCGACGACTGGGCCGACACACGCCCCGCCGGAACGACCGAGCCGCCGCGCGGCGTCGGCTCGCACGAGACGCAGCTCCGCGGGGCGCGCTTCCCGCGGATGACGAGCCCCTACACGCTCTGGATGGTGCAGCGCCCGTGGGACGCCTACGCGGCCCTCGATGGCGAGGAGCGCGCGGCGGTCGATCGCGCGCTCGCGGGCACCGGGCTCGAGGCGCTGCTCGCATTCCGCCCCCGCCACCGCCTGGGGAAGCGGCGCTTCAAGCTGATCTTCGAGCCGCGTACACGATCGACGCCAGCAAGCTGAGCACGCTACGCACGGCGTGAAGTGTGCCCCCACTTCTGCAGCAGCGCTCGCGTCTCGCTCGACGCCAGATCGCGGCCTGGCTCGAGCGGTCGGTGAATGGCCATGGGCGCTTGCATGAGCGTCGCCCGCTTGTAGCTCGGGGCCCATACGGTTGCCGCGATCCTGGTGTCACAGCCCATCCGCGCCGGGTGCTCGGCGACGTTGATGTAGACGGCCGCCCCGCAGAAGAGCGTTGTGCTCAAGGTTGCGATGAATTCGAACACGCTGAGCATGCGTCGACTTCCCTGCGGAGTCCCGGCAAGGAATGGCGGATCAGCCGCGACCCGTGCGCGATCTCTGTTGCGGCGATCACTTACCTTTCAGGCCCTCTCGCCAGGCGATGACCTCGAGCTCGCCACGGACGGCTTCTTCGACCGGGATGACGGGGTGCACTTCGAACTCGAACGCCGGGAGCATCGAGCAGAATTTGTGGATAGTCACGAGATCGTCGCACTCCATCAGCATGTGACCGCCCCACTCGCCTACCCGGATCACGAAGAAGTCGATCTTGAAATTGGCGGGTGCCTTCCATTGGCCGAAGACCTCGAGGATGCGCTTCTGGGCATTCTCGTATTCCATGGGCGAACCCTGCGGGCGCTCGAACCAGCTGATCACGTATTTCATTGTCGTCCCTTCCGAATTGGATGCGTTCACACTCTGCGGCGCAGGCGCCGCGGCCACCGCTCGATACCACGACGGCTGCTGGACGGAGAAGAAGGCTCGTAAGACTCACGCACTCGCTCCGATTGGCTGCGCGCGGGTGTATGGAACCGCTTGTCCAGTCGCCGACCCGTGGTATGATGAAACATCATACTTAAGGAGTCTCCATGGGAGCCGCCAAAGGGTGAAGATCAGTCAGGTTCGCACGCTCTCGACGCGGCGGCTCGGCAGGAAGATCGGCAGGGTCGCTCCAGAGGAGATCGATCGCCTCGTCGAGGGATTCAACGACATCATCGGCACCTGATGTGGTGAAGCGTTCACCGGTCTGAGGGCTTTTGCGCGCCAGGGATGTCGCCCGACAATGTCATGCTGGTTACGGTGTCGCCCTGGAGCGTAACTGACAACATGCGATTCATGATCTGAACGTCCTTGGCATCGGCGTTCTCGAATCGGTAGAGCAGCGTGACCTTCTGATCGCGCGCCTTGGATTCCGACGGAGCGCCGTACAGATCGCGTACACGCTCGGCCGAGTCCCCGATGCTCAGCCCCCTCGAGGTGCTAGGCGGCACCGAGGCCTCCGGGAGCGACCCTTCTTCATCTCTGCAGACTGAAGGCGCTTCCGCTTTGTGAACCCAGATGCGAGTGACACGCCCCCGCGACCACGGCTCTTCGACGAACGAGTAGACCGTCAGCGTCTTTTGGTTGCACGCTTCGTAGAGCACTTCGCCGAGCGTTAGACCGTGCGCGTACAGTCCTCGGTAGGTGTCGAACAGCTCCGCAACGTTGGATCCGATGACAACGTGCGCGAGCGAGTCCTCGCGTTTCGACGTGGTGGCTATCTTCGCGGTGCCGCTCACTGCTGCCGTGTCGCATCGTCGATACCTCGACCAGCCGTCGCGCCCGGCGACGTCGATGGTGTCCGCGTCGATCACGCGGTAGCGGTCGTCGCCGTATATTGGAGAGTTCGGGCGGTACGCGCCCAGCTCAGAGCAACCGCCCGGGCCGCAGAACGATATCGAATATGTTGCCGGTCCCGCTTGGGCGATCCGCAGGCCGAAGGGATCCTGACAATCCCTTTTCCACCACCCGGTTGCGATTGGATTCTTGGCCGAAGAGGCGCTGGCGACTACCGAGAGAATGACGATGGTCAGGAGGAATACCACGAAGGTCGCCAGCTTCATTGGTGACACGTCCGCGCTCATGTTGCGGCTCGGCTGCATGCCGTCTGTCGGATGTGGTAGATTACGCCTTCCGCTCGACCCACTGAGCCCGCCAGGCCGGAGCATCGAAGGGGTCGGCGAAGTATTGAGTCTCGTGGGACACCTTTCCATCCCGGAACTCCATGATGCTGACGGTGTAGACGCGCTTGCCCTCGTAGGTGATCACATACTCGGTAGTCCAGAGAGTTCCCTCTCCCACGATCCGCCGGATCGCAAACCCCGACGGTTTACCAGGGTGATGGCTACGAAGCGCTTGCAGGTTGCGCCGACCGTGGATGACCTCGCCTGACTGTGGGTACTCGCACACGGCGTCATCGTGGTAGATGTCGTGCTCGGCAACTTGATCACCCGCAGCGGATGCAGCCCAATGTCGATCAAGCGCCACCCGGATGCTCTGTTCTTCCATTGTCGGGTCCCTCTTAGATCTCGTCGCTCGTTTCACGGACTTTGGCATGCGAGCCCGGCCATGTCTCGTACTGCGGCAGGCCGTCCGTGATCTCGAACCACGGCGCCTTTGAGCCGACAAAGAAGTGCCCCTCGGGCTTGTTGCTCGGCGCTTGATCCAGGCCTCCCAAGGGAATGCCAATCTTGCTTGGATCGTTGTCGTAGGTGCTGATCAGGTTCGAGCCGCATACGGAGCAGAAGTGCTTCACCACGAACTCCGAAGAGTGGTAGCCACCGACCAGATCCTCACCCCGAGTCCATTGGAACTGTGAAGCTTTGATCGTTGCGCGGGTTCGGAACGCCGCACCGTGCCACCGACGACACTTGGAGCAGTGGCAATGAAGGATGGGGCCCAGTTCACCTTCGATCTGGTAGGCGACGCCCTCGCAAAGACAGCGGCCGGTAAGCAACTGCATCGGTCCCCCTTTTAACCTGACGCTCGTGCACGTCCGACGATGGATTCGACGTACCGTGTGGCCGGGATTCCAGAAGACAGGGTCCACCGCGACTGTGAATGGCGCAAGGCCTGAACGTGGAAGACTTCAAGAACTCATCCACGTTGAACGATGCACCCGAGGCGCGAAGAACGCACATCGATCGTCCCTCGCGTCTCACGACAGGGCTGTTGAGGGGCTGGAACGGACCGACCGGCGCGATAGCTGACGGGGGCCTGTGCGCCCGCTCCAACTGCAGGTTAGACGGGGGATCGGTCGGCACCTTCGATCTTCCTTCGAGCCTCATTCGCTAACGGTGCAATGCTGTTGGCCCAGTCGGGGTACTTCTCTCGCAAGACGGCGAGTTCTTCGGACGCGAGGCGCCATTCCTCCCGAAGGAGGAGGGCCCGCGCGAGATACCAGCGTGCGTATGCGTGGTTGGGACGGACCGTGAGATGGTCGCGGCACTGCGCGATCAGCTTCTCGAGGTCGTTCTTCTCGAGGAGCGTTTGGGCGTCCTGTCTGAACAGGTCATCGAGTTGACGGTCGATCGTCCGTCGGACGACAAAGAACGTACGGACCGCAGCGAAGATGGTCGACAGTACCAGCAAACCTGCTGCCCAGGTCACGGCTAGTCTGATGTTGTGCAACTCGCCGAGCAGAGCGGACGCTTGTTCAGTCGACATAGCTCCCATCTAACGATCGCGGGCCTGCGAGCTCACAGCCAGGTCTCTGTCCTGAGTCCAGCAACGCGAGCGAAGTGCCGCGTGTTGTTGGTGACGAACGTCAGGCCCAAGGAGAGGGCGTGTGCGGCCATGAGCGTGTCGAACGTGCCGATCGGTGCGCCCCGCCGAGCCAGCGCGGCCGCAACCGTAGCGAATTGGTCCGCCGCTTGCTGATCGAAGGCGACGGCTTCGACGGATTCAACGAACGTGTTGATGAGGCTGCGAAGTCTCCGCGAATGTCGCCGTTCAGCGCCGAAGCGCAGCTCCGCGAGGGTGATCGAGCTGATGCAAAGCTGCGAGGGGCGGTGTTCGAGCAGGCGACTCGCGACCCGGCCTTGGCCGCGGAGGGCAAAGCTCACGGTGTCTGTGTCGAGCATATACTCGGGCATCAGGCGAATGGGTCACGGAGATCACGCAGGCGCTGCTGCCTCGGCCGGGCGATCTTGCTGGGCCATGCACCGAGGCAAGCACGGAATTCATCCGACCACTCGTCTGCCGCCTCGAGAACGACTCGCCGACCTTCCTTCCGCACCAGGACTTCGCCCTGACTCGCGAAGCGGCATTCTTTTGGGAGCCGTACGGCCTGACTCCCACCGTTCTGGAATAGCTTTGCGCGAGTCCCTTTCATGAGGTAAGTCTAGACTCGGGTATATACACTAGTCAAGCCGTCCCGCGAACGCGTCCGCGATGAACCCGTGCGCCAGCGCGTAGCCGTGCCGTGTCGCGGGCTCGTCGTACTTGGAGATCGGCGGGTTGTTGGCGGCGACGTCGGTGAAGGAGTGGACGGCGCGGCCGAAGGTCAGGGCGTACCAGCGCGCGCCGGCAGCGTTCATCTCGGCCTCGAGGGCGTCGCGGTGCGCCTTCGGTGAGATCGGGTCGTCGGCGCCGTGCAGGGTGAGCACGGCGGCCTTGACGGTTCCCTTGGTGGCTGGCAGCGACGTCGCTAGGATGCCGTGCACCGAAACTACCGCCTGGACGTCGGCGCCGGCGCGCGCCAGATCGAGGACGTTGCTGCCGCCGAAGCAGAAGCCGATCGCGGCGCGCCGTCCGACGTCGCCGATGCCGCGCCGCTCCGCCTCGCGCGACATCGCGTCGAACGCGGCGACGATGCGGCGGCGCGTCTCGGCGGGATCGTTCATCAGCGGTGCGAGGAACTCGAGGGGATTCTCGGTGCCCTTGGGTGCGTTGCCCTCACCGAACATGTCGGCGACGAAGGCGACGTAGCGGCCGGCGGCGAGCTCCTTGGCGCGCTCGACGACATCGGCAGTGACGCCGCGCCAGTTGGGCGCGACGAGGAGGAGCGGTTGTCGCGGATCGCTCGCGGGGTCGTGGACGAGTCGGCCGCTGCAGGCGAGGCCGGACACCGAGTAGCCGATCGTTTCGACGTTCACGCGAGGGTCCTCCGCCGCCTCCTGCTACGCGAGAACGTGACCCCGATCAACGTGCCGCCGGCGCGGTCGGGCGCCGGCGGCATGCGTTCGGCTCAGTGCCCGTGCGGACACTCGTGCGTGACGTAGCAGGCGAGCGGCGGCTCGCCGTCTGCCTTCGGGCCGTCCGGGCCGAGGAGCTGCGCGAGCGTCGTCTGATACGCCAGGACGCGTGCGTTGGCGTCGTCGCGGTCGACGCCGGGCATGGTGTCGGTCGCGCACACGGCGGGATCGATGCGATGCAGATCGGCGGGGCCCTTGTGATCGAGCGCGTCGGTCACGATCGCGTAGGTCGGTCCGTCGAACGCCAGGGTGAGATGGTCCACCGCATGGCCGGGGCACAGGTCCTGCACCGCGACATTGGTTACGTGATGGCGGTTGCCGTTCAGGGTGCCCTGCGACGGCAGGACGAAGACCTGGTCGTCGGTCGTGACGATGGCGGTGTACGGGATGTCGCCGATCGTCTCGTGGTCGGCGTTCGACGCCGCGAGGAACGCCGAGTCGGTCAGCATCTGGTAGAGCGACGCGGCGCAGACGCCCGGACCGGTGCAGACCGCGTCCGGGAAGGCCGAGCCGTGGTTCGGGGTGGCGAGCATGATCACGTCCGAGACGTGGGTGCGGATGTCGGGCCACCAGCGCAGCGCCCAGCGCGCCTCGAGGCCACCCTGCGAGTGGCCCATGATGGCGACCTTGCGGTGGCTCGCGCGTGACATGGCCCGCACCGCGTAGACGACGTATTCGGTGGAGACCTGGATGTCGCCGGCGCTCGCGTTCGGCAGGTCGACGGTGCAGGTCGGCTCGCCGCGGGCGGGCAGGGCGAGCTTGTAGTTCCAGCTCCAGTTGATGTCGCTGTTGGCGAAGGTGCCGTGCACGAGGAGCACGGGATCGCGCCGGGCGTGGGCCAGATCGCCGTTGCAGGTCAGGGCAGCCTGCAGCGTGCTGGTGGGCGTGGTCAGGGCCGGGCCGACCTCGTGCCGGGCTGAAGCCGTGCGCGGCGCAACCGTCGCCAGCAACGCGAGGGCGCCGGCGAGACGAAGGATACGGTGCATCATGATGACCTCCTGGCGGCGGGGAGCCGCGTCTGTTGGGTGACTAGACAAATAGAGTGATTGTCTAGTCTTGTCAACAGACGACCAATCGTCTAATAGGGTGGACAATGGCCAGCGGCCCCAGCAAGGGAACGACGGCGCTCGAGCGGGCGCTCACGGGCACCGACGGGACGGCGCGCACCACGCCGATCGACGCGCTCCGCGCGGCGCGGCGGCACTGGCTCGCGGGCGAGCGCCTCGACATGGGCGCCCTCGCCGAGGAGCTCGAGATCAGCCGCGCGACGCTCTACACCTGGGTGGGAAGCCGGGAGCGGCTGATCGGGGAGATCCTCTGGTCATTCGCCGAGCAGGGTCTGCGCCAGGCCCGCGAGAAGGCCAAGGGCACGGGCGCGGATTACGTCGTCGACGTGTTCCGCCGCTTCATCAACCTGAACGCCGGCTTCGCGCCGCTCCGTCGCTTCGTCGAGCAGGATCCCGAGCTGGCGCTGCGGGTGCTCACCTCGAAGAACAGCCCCGTCCAGGGACGCATGATCGCGGCGTCCCGCGAGCTGCTCGCGGCGGAGATGGCGCGCGGCACGCTGCAGCCGGCGCTCGGGATCGACACGCTCGCCTACACCCTGATCCGCGTCGCCGAGTCGTTCCTCTACCGCGACGTCATCGCCGGCAGCGAGCCAGACGTGGAGCGTGCGGTCGAGGTCGTGCGCGTCCTGCTGTACGCGCAGCCGCCGCCCGCGCCCCGACCCAAGCGTCGCGGCTCGACGCGCGCGCGCTAGACGACCTTGTCGATCGCCTTGACGAGATGCGCCTTCGGCACGGCGCCGACGATCTGCTCCTTCACCTCGCCGCCCTTGAAAATGATGAGGTTCGGGATGCCGCGTACGCCGAACTGCGCGGGCGTCCGCGGATTGTCGTCGACGTTCATCTTCACGACCTTGAGGCGGCCGCTGTACTCACCGGCGAGCTGCTCGACGACGGGGCCGATCGTGCGGCACGGGCCGCACCACGGGGCCCAGAAGTCGATCAGCACGGGCGTGCTGGCCTGCAGCACCTCGCTCTGGAACTGGTCGTCGCTGATGCTCTGTACGTCTGACATGCGGAACGCCTCCCTGTGCGTCGTCCGCGTGAGTATAACCACGCCCGCGCCGCATGCAACGCGAGCGCGGGCGTGAGGTTACGCCGGCCAGCCCGCTACTGCTGATCCGAGTCCTCGTCCTCTTGCTGCTGCTGCTCCTGCTGCTCGCGCAGCCGCTGCCGCTTCTCCTTGTAGCTTTCGGCGGGCGACGGCTGACGGGGCGGCGCCGCGCCGATGATGTTGAGCTCGACGCGACGGTTCTGCGCCCGGCCGTCGTCGGTCGAGTTGCTGGCGACGGGCCGCGACTCGCCGAAGCCCTGCGCGCGCAGGCGGCTCGCGCTCACGCCGTGCTGCGCGAGGTAGACGACGACCGACTTGGCGCGCCGCTCGGAGAGCTTCTGGTTGTAGGCGTCGCTGCCGACGTCGTCGGTGTGGCCGTCGACCGACACGTCGACGTCGGGCTGGTCGCGCAGGATGTTGGCGGCCTCATCCAGCGTGTCGGCGGCGTCGCGGCGGATCGACGCCTTGTCGAAATCGAAATTCACGCCCCGCAGGATGATCTTGCGCTGCGGCTGGGGGGTCGGGCGTGGTGCGGGTGGTGGCGGCGGGGGCGGCGGAACCTCTTCCACCCGCTGCTCGTCGAACGCACAATGGCCGAACAGGGCACCGAGCATCATACCGGTCGCGACGCCGACGCCGATGCCGAGCGCGAGGTCCTTCGACTGTCGCTCGGTCTCGCCCGAGGTGGCCGCGATGCCGCCGCCGAGGCCGCCGCCGATCGCGGCGCCGGCGAGGGCACCGCCGATCGTGCCCGCGCCCCAGCGCCGGTTGCAGTTGAAGGGTCCGCGATCGGCGCGGGCGGCACAGCCGGCCGACGTGGCCAGTGCGAGCGCCGCTACCAGCGCCACGGATCGGGTCGAGCTCTTCGCCATGCCGGTCATCCTCCTCGGACGTGCGGTCCGGCACCCCGGCTATGCGGCGCCGTCGCGCTAGTCAAGGACGGCGCCGATGCGGAACGGGCTCGGCCGTCAGGTGGCCTCGGCGAGGATGCGCAGGACCTCGGGCTGGCGCAGGCTGCAGATCATGGTTGTGATGCCGGACTCATGCCACGCCGCCATGCGGTCGCGGATGCGCTCGGCCGGGCCGACCAGCGAGATCTCGTCGGCGAGCGCGCTCGGCACGGCCGCCGCGGCCTCCGCCTTCTTGCCGGAGAGGTAGAGGTCCTGGATGGTGCGGGCTTCCTCTTCGAAGCCGTAGCGACACGCGAGCTCGTTGTAGAAGTTCTTGCCGCGCGCGCCCATGCCGCCGATGTAGAGCGCGAGGAACGGCTTGATGAAATCGAGGCACGCGTCCACGTCGTCACCCAGGATGATCGTGACCGACGGCGCGACGTCGAACGTCGCGAGCGACTTGCCGCCGCCCGCGCGCGCGAAGCCGGCCTCGAGCGCGGGCTTATAGATGTGGCGGTACGGGCTGTAGAAGATCGGCAGCCAGCCGTCGGCGATCTCCGCCGTCTGCTCCACGCTCTTCGGCCCGATCGCCGCGATGTAGATCGGGATCTGCCGGCCGTGGAGGATGCTCTTCAGCGGCTTCCCGAGCCCGCTCGCCCCCGCGCCGCGGTACGGGATCTGGTAGTGCTCCCCCTGGTGCTCGAGCGGCTGCTCGCGCGCCCAGATCTTGCGCACGATCTCGACGTATTCGCGGGTGCGCACGAGCGGCTTGCCGTAGGGCACGCCGTGCCAGCCCTCGACGACCTGCGGGCCCGAGACGCCGAGGCCGAGGAGGAAGCGGCCGCCCGAGAGCTGATCGAGCGTCGAGGCGGTCATCGCCGTCATCGCCGGCGTGCGCGCCGGCATCTGCATGATGCCGCTCGCGACGTGGATGTGCTCGGTCTGCCCGGCGATCCAGGCGAGCGGCGTCACCGCGTCCGAGCCGTAGGCCTCCGCCGACCAGACGGAGTGGAAGCCGAGCGTGTCGGCCTCCTTGATGAGCTTCATGTCGATCGCGATCTTGGAGCCGGAGTAGCCGACGTTCAGACCCAGGCGCATGCGGGGAGCCTCCTCGTTTCCGGGCTGCTTAGAGCACTTGCGCCGCCGTCGCAATGCGCCCGACCGTGGCCTCACGGCCCTCGTGCCGCGTGATCTGCACGCCGTACGCCGCGAAGACCACGCAGCCGAGCGTGACCGTGAGCCCGATCGCGGCCGGTACGACCAGGATGCCCAGCACGTAGCCCGCGCCGCTCACGAGCGCCACCGCGCCGACCGCGATGCCGAAGGAGGCGAGGCCCTTCGGCAGGAGCGGCGCGTCGGTGCGCATGTCGGCCCACAGGACGGCGATCGTGCCGATGCCGAACGGCACGTTGCCTGCCGCGAAGAGGAAGTCGAACCAGGCCTTGCAGGCGAGGAATACGCCCGGCTCCGCGAGCCGCGTGAGCGGCGCGAGCAGCACCGCCATCATCGAGTCGAAGACGATCGCGACGGCGGCGCTGACCGCGACGAGCGTCCAGCCGAAGCGCTCGAGGTCGGAGTCGGGAAGCCGCCGCCGCGCCGCGAGCGCGATGCACGCGGCGGTGAGGAGGACGTCACCGAAGAGCGCGAACCCGCCGGCGAGCGCCATACGCGTGGGGCCGAGCGCGATCGCGTCCTGAAGCGCCCGCAGGCGGTCCTCGGCGGGCGCCGGCAGGCCGAGCTGCGGCGTCAAGCGGATGTAGAAGAGCGTGCCGACGAAGAGCGTCGCGGCGCCCGCCGCCAGCAGGGTCCCGGAGAGCGCAAACGACTCGCGCGACTCGTGTGAACGGTTGCTCATGGGTGCCTCCCGTTCCGTGGAGGCGGCTACGCCGCGTCCACCCAGTTGCCGTGGAAGCCGTACGGGATGCGGTGCGGGATGCGGATGCGCGCGAGCGCCTCGCCGGCGATGTTGCGGGCGTCGAGGACGTCGAACTCGCTCGCGTTGCGCGCCTCATCGTAATGCAGGACGAGCACGTAGCCCTCGTCCTCCGCCGCGTCGGGACGGCGCGGTACGAAGAGCGGCTCGCCGACACCGTTGCGGGCGCCGTACTGCCGCGTCTCCGAGGTGCTGCGCTGCAGGTCGTACTTGTGCACGGCGCTCCACACGGGAAGGGTGGTGTCGTTGCCCTCGGCGCCGGTCGCGGCCATGTAGCCGAAGCGGTGCTTGCGGCCGACGAGGCGCTCGTCGACGCGCGGGAACTCGCCGTCGCGATCGTCGAGCGGGACGGACTTGATGCCGCCGTCCTTCAAGTTCAGACGCCAGCGGTGCAGACGGGCGACGTTCTTGCCGCGCCAGCCCGGGTCACGCGCGGCCTGCGGGCTCATGAAGAGCAGCTGATCGTAGCGCGCGACGTCGAGCACGAGCTCGTCCGCCTCGACGTACGCGTTCATCGGATGGAAGACGTAGCAGGACTCGGACGAGAACCAGCGCACGTCGGCGTTGCCGCCGGTGCGCGGCATCACGCCGATGCGCGTGCCGAGCTCGGGCTTCCACGCGAAGATGCTGCCGCTGCGCGCGATCTCCTCGAAACTGAAGACCACGGGGCAGAGCAGGAAGACGACGTAGTCCTTGGTGATCGCGAAATCGTGCATCATCGACGGCCACTCGACGTCGATCACCTCGTGGCGGACGAGCGCGCCGCTGCGGTCGACCGCGTAGTACTGGAGGTACGGCGGGAAGGGCGCGTAGCCGAAGAAGAGCATCTCACCGGTCTCGGGATCGAGCTTCGGGTGCGCCGTCATCGCGCCCATCAGCTTGCCGCCGAAGTCGTAGGGACCGATGGTCTCCAGGGTGCAGGGTTGCATCGCCGTCGGCAGCGACGACTCGACGAGCGCCAGGAGCTTCCCCGCGTGCTGGACGATGTTCGTGTTCGACGTCGTCTTGAAGGCAGGCATCTCGCTCGGCTTCATGCCGAGGAGGCCGGGGTAGATCGCCTTCCCGGCGGCGCGCTCCTCCTTCAGGCCGTCGTTCATGACGTAGCGGTTGCGGTACGAGGCGCGGCCGTCGCGGATGCTGAGCGCGTGGATCATGCCGTCGCCGTCGAACCAGTGATAGCGGCCCGCGGGCTCGTACGCCGGGTTCGGTCCGTTCCGGTAGAACGTGCCGTTCAGGTCGCGTGGGATCTCCCCGATGACCTCGAGATCGTCGGCGGTGCCCTCCATGCGCCACGGCGCGAAGTTCCCCTGGAGCAACGGGTTGACGTCGGACTCTCGTTCACTCATTGGCGACTCCTTTCGGTTCGTGCCGCGGCGAGACGCGGGGCGCGGCGCCCGGCGTCGCGCGTGATGTGGGTTATGTGAGTGATCAACGCCTCGCGCATGATCGCGATGGCGGGAGCCTGCGGCTGCAGGGCTCCTCGGATGGCGAGCGAGGTGACGCCGTGCACGGCGGCCCAGGACGCCGCGGTGCCTTCCTCGACCCCGACGCGCAGGCGGCCGGCGGCGTCGATCGCGGCGATGCCGCGGCGAAGCGCATCGTAGGAGGCGCGCGATCCGGTTGTCGGCCGGATCGTCGCGCCCTCGAACATCAGCCGGTAGTGCTCGGGATGGCGCAGGCCGAACTCGACGTAGCGGCCGAACGACCAGCGCAGCCGCTCGACCGGGTCGGCCGGGACGGAGCGGCGCGCGAAGGCGCGGTCGAACTCCGCGAAGGCGTCGTCGACGACGCGGTCGATCAGCGCGGCCTTGTCGCCGAAGTGATGGTAGATGGTCGGGGCGGTGACGCCGGCGCGGGCGCAGAGCTCGCGGATCGACAGGCGATCGGCGCCGCCGTTGGCGATCAGGTGCGCGGCGTGCTCGAGGATCGTGCGCCGGGTCGCTTCCGACTCCGCGTCGCGTCCCCGTGCCGTTCCCGTGCGCGCCATTGGGAAATCGTATAGCGGCGTTATACGTTCGAGGCAAGTGGGATCTGCAGACCATCCCAGCGCCGGCTTTCCTAGTTATATCGCGGCTATACGATCACGGCAGGCGAAACTCGCCGAGCAGCTCGACGTGCTCCGTGTGCGGCATGAGGTCGAACGGTCGCACCCGCTCGAGGCGGTAGCCGCCGCGCACGAGGACCGCCGCGTCACGGGCGAAGGACGCCGGATCGCACGAGAGATAGAGGACGCGCGGGACACGCGCGTCGCCGAGCGCCGCGGCGACGGCGGGTCCGCAGCCCTTGCGCGGCGGGTTCAGGGTGACGAGGTCGGGCGCGAGCGCGCCGAGGAGCTCGCGACGCTCCTCGACGCGTGCCACCTCGACGCGTACGTTGCGGCGCCGGTTCCGGCGCGCGTTCGCCTGCGCGGCGCGCACGGCCGCCGGCTCCGCCTCGATCGCGACGACCTCGCGCGCGCGCGGCGCCAGGGTGAGCGCAATGCCGCCGACGCCGCAGTACAGATCGACGACCCGCTCGCCGCCGCGCAGCGCCGCGGCGTCCGCGATCGCGCCGTAGATGCGCGCCGCCATGCGGGTGTTGGCCTGGACGAAGGCGACGGGCGAGGCGGAGAGCTCGACGTCGCCGTAGCGATCGCGCAGCTCGGTCTCGCCCCAGATGCGGCGGGTGCGCGCGCCGACGATGACGTTGCCGGCCGTGGCGTTGGTGTTCAGGAGGAGGCCGGCGAGCGGCAGCGCGCTCCGCAGCGCGCGCGCGATGCCTTCGGCCTGCGGAAGGCTCGGGTGCGAGCTCACCAGGGTGACGAGTACGCGCCGCTCGCGGATGCTGGCGCGCAGCAGCGCGTAGCGCACGCCGCGTCGCGCCGCGTCCGACGTGTGCGACATGGAATGGATCGGCGCGGCCGTTCGGATGAGGGCGTCGCGGAGAACGGGCAGGGTGCGGGCGATCAGCCGATCGTGCAGCGGGCAACCGGTGGCGTCGGCGACGTGGTGCGTCCCGGGACGGTAGAGGCCGATCGTGAGGCCGCTGCGGGTGCGCGCGACGACGTGCTTCGCCTGCACGCGATAGCCCGTCTGCCGCACGGCGGGCACGACGGTCTCGACGGCGCCCGCTGCGTCGTCGCCCAGCTCGGCGCGTAGCGCTCGCGTCACGCCCTCATGTTTCGCGTCCAGCTGCTCCTGATAGGGACGGTCGATCCAGGGACAGCCGGGGCAGTCGGGAAAATGGGGACAGAGGCGCCCCGCATCCGTCGTTGCGGCGGTCGGAGTCGGCGATGCGCGGCGCGGCCTACCGGGCATCGCGTCCCGCCTGCGCGTGTTGGGCCGCCGCCCGCTCGGAGCTCGCACGGCGCAGAAGCAACCAGGCCGCGCGTGACGCGTCAAACGCCGCGCGCGGCCCGGGCTCGCGAGCTCGTACGGGAGTGCACGAGTACTCGCGAGACTGCTCCTACTGTGGGTGATCAGTCTTCGGTATGGGTGGTGGTCGTGGTGGTGCGACGCTCGACGACCGGCGCGGCCGGGACCGTCTCCACCGTCGTACGCTTCTCGATGACGGCCGGCGGCGGGACTTCTCTCGTCTCCGTATGCTCGGTGACGACCTTGTTTACCACCGGCGCGCTCTCCTCCACCTTGTACGAATGAGACTCCTGCGTCCTCTTCTCGATGACGGTCTCATCCGCACGCACGACCGGAGCCCCCACGGCCATCACGAACAGGCCGGCGCCGATCCACACACCGAGGTGTTTGATCGATCGCTTGGATGTCTTCATACGCATTGGCTCTCCTTCTCTCCTGCAGCCCTCGGCCGCTCAGTCCTCGGCCTGGTACGAATGCTCGCGCACGGTCGTCGTGTGCTGCTCGACCGTCGGCGCGGACTCGACGGTCGTCCGGCGCTCCACCACGGTCGGCGGCGGAACCGTCGTGACCGTCTCACGTCGGATCGTCGTGTGCTCGGAATGCCCGCACGCGGCGGCTACCGTCGCGAAGGCGATCGCGGCGGCGAACTTCATGGCTGTACGCATGATGCCTCCTCTCGCTGTGCCAATCGCACTGCTCAGAGGGACTGTCCGCAGGTTGCGTGCCATCGCGCATTCCCTGTTGATTCGCGCGACTGCGTGCGCTGACGCGCGCGAGCAGGTAGAGCTTACACGCGGCGCGTCTGTCGTTTTTACAATTCACCCATCGTCGTGCGGTGGACGGGATGTAATCGGGTGTTTGCCTACGGGGGGCGCTCCGCTAGCCTGGCGCGGATGGGAAGGCATGCGCCGCCGTGCGTCCTCGTGGTCGAGGACAATCCGGATGCGCGCGCGGCGTTCGAAGCGTTGCTCCAGCAGAAGGGATTCGGTGTCGTCACGGCCGGCGACGGGCAGGAGGCGCTGGATGTCCTGCGCGGCGGTCTCCGGCCGCGCCTCATCCTCCTCGATCTCATGATGCCGCGGAAGGACGGCTGGCAATTCCGCGAGGAGCAGATCGCCGATCCCTCGTTGGCGGACGTCCCCGTGGTCGTCCTCTCCGGCGCGGGGCAGCTCGATCGCCACAGCAAGCGGTTGGACGTGAAGGATTATCTCGAGAAGCCCGTCGACGTGGAGCGTCTTCTCGAGGTGGTGTCACGGTACTGCGTCGACTGAAGTACACGCCGGTCGGCCAATTCGTGACTCATTCTGGCGCAATTCAGCAAGGGTAGGCCCCAGGTCGTTTCCCCCTGCGGTCCGCGGGCGCCAACATGAGGACTGAATGGCGGATGCCGTGTGCGTCCACTGCAACCAGGTGGTCGCGACCGACGTGCGGCGGTTCCAGCAGAGCGAGCTGCAACGGCTACGCGAGCATCTGATCGGCTGTCCGCCGGCGCTGCGCGACTGCGCCCCGGCCCTGCCGATCTTCGACCGCGAGCCGGAGCTGCTGCGGAACTTCACGCTGCGCGAGCAGTCGTCGCGCTGAGGGCGAACCCTCCCGTCAGTGTGCGGCAGACGCGCGGAAGCGCGCGCTGTCGTTCATCCGCGCGCCCTCGAAGGTCGATCCCCAGCACGGTCCGCTCTCTTCCTGCAACTGGAGCGTGACCGGCAGTGTGAGCGGCATCGGCGGCAGGCCGAGGCTTGCGCCGCGCCCCTTCACCACCACGCTGGCGTGTCCGGCGTCGCCCGCGCGCAACAGGACCTTGGTGAGTCCATCGGGCGCGGCCTGGCCGTTCCGGTAGTGATAGCCGGCACCGGCGGCGCGCCAGCACGGATGCGCGCCGCACGTGCCGCCCGAGGGGATCGTGCCGTGGAAGATCAGCGAGCCGCCCGCGTTGTACATGCAGAGCGCATAGCCGTGTGCATCTACCGGGTCGCCGAAGTCGGCGGTCGTATTGGCGGCGCTCCGGCGCTGCTTCCAGACGATCGTGTCACGCTGATTCACCGAACGGTTGTTGAGCCAGAGGCGCGACTGCGCCGGCACCGTCGTGGCGCGGCACCCGGCGAGCGGCGTCGCCGAGCAGCCGGGCGCTCCGGCGCCGGCGGGCGCCGCGAGCGGGAGCAGGAGCGCGGCGGCAGCTAGGGACACGACGAGCGACGGGCGACGGGACGGGGCGGCGACCATCCGAGGAAAATATCAGGAAGCCTTCCCGAACCAAACGGGGGTATGTGGATGGCGGCGCGCGGCCCCGCCGGAGTAGAGAGGATGCCATGGCACGGCAGGCGTCGGCGTTCGACGGTGCGGGCACGATCGCCGCGCTCGCCGCCGCCGCGCTCTTCGGCGTCGGAACGCCGTACGCCAAGCGCCTGCTCGCGGTTGCGTCCCCGCTCCTCCTGAGCGGGCTCCTCTATGTCGGCGCGGGCCTCGCGCTCACGCTGTCGCGTGCGGTCGCCGCACGCCTGCGGCCGGACGCCGAGACGCCGCTCCGCCGCGCCGACCTCGGGATGCTCGCCGCGATCGTGGCGTGCGGTGGCATCCTCGGGCCCCTTCTGATGCTCGTCGGGCTGCGCCGCGTCTCCGGCGTCGTCGGGGCGCTGCTCCTGAACCTCGAGGGGCCGCTCACGATGGTGCTCGCGGTGGCGCTCTTCGGCGAGCACCTCGGGCGGCGAGCGGGTGCGGCGGCAGCGCTCATCGCGCTCGGCGCCGTCGTGCTCACCGCGCGCGGACCGAGCGGTGCGAGTGACGGGTGGGGCGCCGTGGCGATCGCGGCGGCCTGCGTCTGCTGGGCGATCGACAACAACCTCACGCAGCGGCTGTCGCTGCGCGATCCGATCGCGATCGCACGCGCAAAGTCTCTCGCCGCCGGCACGTGCAGCATGACGGCGGCCCTGGCGCTCGGCGCCCGCTTGCCGGCGCCACCCGCGGTCGTCGCGGCGCTGCTGCTCGGGGCGGTGAGCTACGGCGCGAGCCTCGTGCTCGCGATCGTCGCGATGCGGCACATCGGCGCCGCGCGCCAGGCGGCGTACTTCGCGACCGCGCCCTTCGTCGGCGCGCTCGCGGCGCTGCCCGTTCTGGGCGAGCGGCTCGGCGGGCGGGAGCTCGCGGCGGCCGTGCCACTCGTCGCGGGCGTCGTGCTCCTGCTACGCGACCGGCACGCGCACCGCCACGCGCACGAGGCAATGGAGCACGAGCACCGCCACGTCCACGACGCGCACCACCGCCACGTGCACCTGCCGGACGATCCGCCGGGCGAGCCGCACGCGCACGGCCATCGTCACGAGCCGGTGACGCACGCGCACGCCCACGGCTCGGACCTCCACCATCGGCACCGCCACTGAGGCGGCGCCGCTACCAGGTGCCCGTGGCCTTCTTGCCGTCGATCGCTTGCGAGAGCTGCTTGGCGAGTGCCGCGTCGAGCGGCTGGAGCTTGGCGAGCGTGGCGCGCGCCTCGTCGGTCTTGCCCATCTCGACGTAGGTCTCGCCGAGGTACTCGAGGGCCTGCGGGAATTCCGGCTTCAGGCGAAGCGCCTCCTGATAGGCGGTGAGCGCATCGGGGAACTTGCGCTGCATCTTGCGGGCGTGGCCGAGGCCATTCCAGGCCTCGGGGAAGTCCGGCTTGACCTTGGTGGCCTCGACGAACGCCGACTCTGCGAACGGCCACTTCTGCTCGCGGGCGAATGCCTCGCCCTCATTGTACCGCATCTGCGCCGTGACCTTGCTGCTGGCCGGAGCGTCCGCGGGCGGAGCGGCGACGGGACCGGCATCGGCACCGTAGGCGGCGCCGGCCGCGAGGAGGAGCGCGAACGCGATCGGCAGGGCTCTCATGCGTCCGTTCCTATACGAGACCGGGACGCGACGCGATACCACCGCCGATCGGCAGCGCCTCAGCGTCGGCGGGCGCGCGCCACACTCGTGCGCCGGCGCGCCGCGTTCGGCCGCACGGTCAGCACCGGCACCGGCGAGTGGCGCACGACGCGTTCCGCGATGCTTCCCATGACGAGGTGCGCGAGCCCGCTGCGCCCGAGCGTCGCCATGACGATCGCGTCGGCGCGGCGGGCGGCCGCGAGGATGCTCTGCACCGGGTCGCCGAGGACGGCGCGGCAGCTCGCGATGCCTTTCCGCCGTCCGAGCGCCTTGGCGACGTCCTGCGCGAGGCGCGTCTGGAGATCGCGCACCATCTCCGGCGGCGGCGTCCACGCGATCTCGGCCTGGGTCGGGAATCCGACGCCGGAGTAGAAGGGCGGCAGCACGTGCAGCACCTCGAGCGTGCCGCGGTGCTCGGTGGCGAGATCGGCCGCGACCTGGAGCGCGTGCGTCGCGGGCGCCGAAAAATCGAAGGGAACGAGAATCTTGCGAAAGAGCTTGGTCACGATGAGCCTCCTCGGAGATACGCGATGATGGCGCGGGCCTGCTGCGCGGTGAGCTTGCGGCGCAGATGGGGCATCGCGGGGCGCTGCGTGTCGAGCATGTGCCAGACGGCGGCGCGCACCTGCTCGGGATCGCGTCGGCGAAAGTACGCGCGATCGAAGACGACCGAGGGGCGGACGGTGGCTTCCGTGAAGGTCCCCGTCCCGCGTCCGTCGTCGCCGTGACATGCGGCGCAGTACCGGTCGTAGAGCACGTACCCGGGGGAAAGGAGGCGGATGTATGCGAGGAGCGCCGGCAGGTCGCTTTCGGGCACGCGCGGGACGAGCCCAGGCATGTCGTGGTGCCCGTCACGTATCGCGGTCGCGACCTGATCGTCGCGCAGATCCTTCTGGAAGGCGGGGTCGGTGAGATCGCGGGGCGCGTGGACCCCGGGTGGGAGGCTCCCGCCCGGCTGCCCGCTGCGGCCGTGGCAGATCTCGCAGCGATCGACGAACACCTCCTCACCGCGCTCGACCACGCGCCAGTCGACGGCCGGCAAGCGCTCGAGGTGCGCCGCGAGCGCCTCGACCTCGGTAGCGCGGGCGCGCAGCGCCGGTACGTCGAGAGCGAGCACGAGCGGCGTGCCGTTGCGGACGCGTTTCACGAGGTCGTCGGTCGTATACTTCGCGAGGAATCCGCCGCGCAGGTCGCGCGGCGGCGTGGCGAAGAGTCCGGCGTCGGGACCGTCGCCCCGGCCGCTCGGTCCATGGCACGAGGCGCAATGGTGCGCGTAGAGCTGCTTGCCGTCGGCGCCGGCGGCGTTCCCACGCGCCGGCGCGAGCAGCGCGAGGAGCGTCAGCACGATGGAAAGGCGCGCGCGGGTCATCGACGATCGCTCATGCCCCCTCATTTCTCACCGTTGCGATGGATGCAAGCCGTGTCGCGGCGCGGCGGGCGCCGACGGCTGATGATTGCGGCGACGAGGGTGGTGCATTAGTGAGTCTCGATGCGGACTCCTCGCCCATGACGAATCCTGTACCGCCGGCGCGCGGCGCCGTCCTGATCGCCGAGGACGAGGCCGCCGTGCGGGAGAGCCTCGCCGAGGTGCTGCGCGACGAGGGCTACGAGGTCACCGCCGTCAGCGACGGCGCGGCGGCCATGAAGGCGCTCGACGGCCGCGAGTTCGACGTCGCGATCTCCGACCTCCGCATGCCGGGGGCGGACGGCCTCGCCGTGCTGAGCCACGCGCGTGAGGTGGCGCCGCAGACGCTGGTGCTGCTCATGACGGCGCACGCCACGGTCGAGACGGCGGTCGAGGCGCTGCAGCGCGGCGCGCACGACTATCTGCTGAAGCCCCTCATCTTCGAGGACGTGCTCCACAAGATCGACCATCTCATGCGCCATCGCCAGGTGGCCTGGGAGAATCAGCTCCTGCGCAACCAGGTTGCGCGGCAATGGGACTTCGACAAGCTGATCGGCCGCTCGAACGCGATGCGTGACGTCATGCGGCTGGTGCAGCGCGTCGCGCCGACGGGCAGCACCGTGCTCATCACGGGCGAGAGCGGGGCAGGGAAGGAGGTGGTGGCGCGCGCCATCCACCACTTCAGCGAGCTCGCCGACCGCATCTTCCTGCCGGTCAACTGCGGCGCGATTCCCGAGCAACTGCTCGAGAGCCAGCTCTTCGGGCACCTCCGCGGTGCCTTCACCGGCGCGGTCAGCAACCAGGAGGGTCTCTTCCAGCGCGCGCGCGGCGGGACGATCTTCCTCGACGAGATCGGCGACCTGCCCCTCGGCCTGCAAGTGAAGCTGCTGCGGGCGATCGAGCAGAAGGAGATCCTCCCGGTCGGCGCCACCGCGCCGCTGAAGCTCGACGTCCGGGTCATCGCCGCCACCAACCGCGATCTCGTCAAGGCGGTCGAGGCGGGACAGTTCCGCGAGGATCTCTTCTACCGATTGAACGTCGTGGGCATCGAGATCCCGCCGCTGCGCGAGCGCCGCGAGGACATTCCGCCCCTGATCGAGCACTTCGTCGGCAAGCACAACCGCGAGCTCAAGCGTGCGTTCAAGGGCGTCGACGGCCCGACGATGAAGATCCTGATGGCGTTGCCCTGGAAGGGCAACGTGCGCGAGCTCGACAACGTGATCGAGCACGCGATGATCCTCGGCGAGGGTGAATGGATCACCCCCGCCGACCTGCCACGTGCCTTGCGCATCGACGGCGCGGTCGCCATCCCGGCGAGCGACGATCTGCGCGATGCCATGCACGCCTACGAGAAGGCGCACATCCAGGCCGTCCTGGCGAAGGTCGATCAGGACAAGAAGCGGGCGGCCGAGCTGCTCGGCGTGTCGCTGTCGTCGCTGTACCGCAAGCTCGAGGAGCTGGAGGTCGGCCCGGGCGAGGCCGGCCCGGCCTGAGCTTGTCAGCGGTCGGAATTCCCGGCCCGCTCCGCTCTCATTCCTCGGAATCCCACGCCCGGAAGTAGCTGGAAACGCGCACCAATCCCTCCAGGAACGCATGGCACGGCGGCTGCACGTTCGAGCCGCCAAACCCTTCGTCCGAGGAGGCCGGATGCTGCAAATGCCGAGCGACGTCGAGACCATCCGCACGAGCTTCGACACCACGTTCACGTGGGACTACAGCCATCGGGACGCCCGTCTCGGGCGGCTCTACGGCAACGCCAAGCGCGATCAGTGGGACGGCGCGACGACGCTCGACTGGAGCTGCAACGTCGAGCCGGAGGCCGAGAACCTGCCCGACTCGCAGATCGCGATCTACGGCTCGCCGATGTGGGACCGGCTGACGACGCGCGAGCGCGCAAACCTGCGTCACGAGTCGATGTCGTGGATCCTGTCGCAGTTCCTCCACGGTGAGCAGGGGGCGCTGCTGGCGACGTCGCAGCTCGTCGACGTCGTGCCGGTGATGGACGCCAAGCTCTACGCGGCGACGCAGGTCGTGGACGAGGCGCGGCACGTCGAGGTGTACGACCGCTACCTGCGCACGAAGCTCGAGAAGGTCTATCCGATCAACCCGCACCTGAAGACGCTGCTCGACCAGATCCTGTCCGACCGGCGCTGGGACATGAAGTACCTCGGCATGCAGATCCTGGTGGAGGGGCTCGCGCTCTCCGCGTTCGGCTTCATCCGCGCCTACGCCAACGAGCCCTTGATCAAGGACCTCACGTACCACGTGATGCGCGACGAGGCGCGCCACGTCGCCTTCGGCGTGATTTCCCTGCGCGACTTCTACCGCACGGAGTTCACGGCCCCCGAGATCCGCGAGCGCCAGGAGTTCGCGTACGAGGCGTGTGTGCTCATGCGCGACCGCTTCCTGGCGCGCGACGTCTGGGAGCGCATGGGGATGCCGGCCGACGAGTGCTGCCGCTATGCCCTCGAGGCGCCGAGCATGCTCGAGTTCCGCCGCATGCTGTTCTCGAACATCGTCCCCAACGTGAAGAAGCTCGGGCTGCTCGACGGCTGGCTGCGCGGCCGTTTCGAGGATCTCGGCATCCTCCAGTACGAGGCGCTGGAAGCGTCGGACGAGAAGGTGCTCGAGGCGGAGCCGGTTCCGGTCGTGACGCACTAGCGGCGCGTGGTCGTCGCGCGAGCACAATGGTACAACGCGGGCGCGATGGCGTCAGGGGATCTCCTCGCGCAGGCCGGGCTCGACGAGACCAGCAGGGCGCGGCGGCTCGCCTTCCTCGGCTTCGGCCCCGAGGACGAGGCACGCCTCGAGGAGCTGCGTGCCTTCGCCGAGGACAACGTCGACGGGATCGTCGAGGACTTCTACCGCCACCTGATCGCGTTCGAGGAGACGCGCCGCGTCCTCGGGGGTGACGAGCAGATCGCCCGCTTGAAGGTCCTGCAGCGCGACTACTTCCTCCGCATGCTCGAAGGCGACTTCGACCTCCGCTACTTCGAGAGCCGGCTGCGGGTCGGCGCGGCGCACGCGCGGATCGATCTGCGCCCCGAGTGGTATCTCGGCACGTATCGCCTGTACGTGCGCCTGCTCGCGACGCGCCTGCGCGAGCGCTACCCGGACGACCCCGACCGGCTCCTGGCCCTGCTCGAGACCTTCATGAAGGTCGTCTACCTCGACATGGGGCTCGCGATCGACTCCTACATCATGAGCGGCTACGTCGATCGCGTCCTGGCGCAGGACTACCGCCGCATGGCGGAGGTCGCGGAGCACGCGCTCGCGGAGAAGGCGCGCGTCGAGCGCGCCAAGGCCGACCTCACCGGCATGATCGTCCACGATCTCAAGGGGCCGCTCGGCGGCATCCTCGCGGTGGCCCAGCTCGCGCTCCGCCGGGGCGAGGACCACGACCCGAGCCGCCGGCACTTCGAGCAGATCCAGCGCAGCGCCCGCGACCTCATGCGCATGATCGAGAACCTGCTCGAGATCGATCAGATGCGCGAGGGGCGGCTCGAGTTGCGGCTCGAGCCGGTGGACCTGGGCGCGCTGCTCGGCGAGTGCAGCGCCGAGTATCACGCTGCGGCGGAGATGGCGGGGCAGGTGATCGCCGTCGACGCCGGCCGTATCCCGATCGTCGTGACGGACCGCTGGCTGCTCCGCCGGGTGCTGAACAATCTGGTCGTGAACGCCATCCGCCACAGCGCCGCATCGCGCATCGATCTCGGGGCGCGTCTGGAGCGCGACCGCGTGCTGCTGCACGTTCGGGACGGCGGCCGCGGCATGTCTTCCGAGGAGCAGGCGCACCTCTTTGCGAAGCCGGAGCGCATGCAGGGGGCGCACCGCGACGACATCGGCCTCGGGCTCGTCTTCTGCAAGATGGCCGTCGAGCGGATGGGCGGAACGATCGCCGTCGAGAGCGCCCCGGGCGCCGGGACGGCGTTCACCATCAGCCTGCCGATCGAGGGGGCGGCATAGCGCGGCGTCGCCGCGCGAGCTGAGGACGTCGATGCTGACGTACGTCGCGATCTTTCTCGGTGGGCTCGCCGGCTCGTTGCACTGCGTCGGCATGTGCGGGGCTTTTCCGCTGGCGATCGCGGGAAGCCGGCATCGCCCGGTCGTGCGCCAGGTGCTCTACAATCTCGGACGCCTGCAGGCGCTCGTGTTCATCGGCGCGCTCTCGGGCGGCGCGGGCGCGGCGCTCGTCGGGGTGGCGCCCGTGCGTGCCGTCGAGCGCGGCCTGGCGATCGGCGCGGGCGCGGTGATGGTGCTCGTCGCCCTCGACATGCTCGGCGTGCCGACCGGGATCGGACGGCGCGGCGCCGCGCTCGCCGGCGCCACGGTGGGGCGCCTCCTGCGCGGCGTGATGCATTCGCAGTCGCCCGCCGCGCCGCTCGCCCTCGGGGTCTTCAACGCGTTCCTGCCGTGCCAGCTCGTGTACGCCTTCGCGGCCCATGCCGCCGCGACGGCTTCCGTCCTGCAGGGGATGCTCACCATGCTCGCGTTCGGGCTCGGGACGATTCCCGCCATGCTGGCGCTCGGACTCGCGCGCGTGCTCGCCCGCCCCACCGTCCGGCTGAGCCTGACCCGCGCCTCGGCCGTCCTGGTGCTCGTGTTCGGCATCCTGACGCTGGCGCGCGGCGCGGATCTCCTGCCGCACGCCCACCACGTCCACGTCGCGACGCTGGCCGCGCCGCGCTAGCGCGCCAGCGCCAGCAGCACCAGCAGGCCCGCCGTCAGCACGAGCTTGATCGCGGCGATCACGGCCGCGGCGACGAGGGTGCCGCCGGCGCCCGGCGCGCCGTTGCGCCAGCGCGCCGCCCACACGAGCGGCAGGATGATGCCGTAGCTCGCCGCGATGCGGAGCGTGTGCGGGTCGGTGACGTGCCGCCAGACCGCTCCGTCCGTGAAGATGAAGACGAGGAGCGAGAGCCCGAGGATCGCGAAGAACTGCCCGCGGCCGAGCTCGAGCGGCGTCCAGATCCCGCGCTCGGGAAAGCCGCCGATGAAGCCGCCGTGATCCTCGTGCATGTCGCGATCGTACATGCACGAAAACGGCCACCTCTGGGGGGCGCAAGCGACGCAGATCGGAATGCGCGGCTTCCCAATCTTGAGAGCGCCGGCCCGGATCGTTCCCAGCATTGGGAAACGGCTGTGGCCGCAATCACCCCGTAACGCCGCGACGCGGCGTGGCCGCGCATCCATGCGTGATGGCAGGGCGCTTGCTCATCGTTCGCTCGCGATGCCGAACGACGACATCATCGACGAGATCGAGCAGCACCGCGCGGCGATCGCCGCGCTGGAATCCCGGCTCGGCGACGCGCCGGTACCGGTGCCCTGGCCGCCCGCGGGCTTCTACCTCACGTTCTACGTGGTCGCCGGTACGATGATCGGCATCCTCGGCAGCCTCGTGAGCTTTGCCTTCCACATCATCGGCTCGGTCCTGATCAGCCAGGATCCGCTGCGCCTCCTGCGCGTCTACGGCACGTTCTTCCTCGGCGCCCGCGCCCTCACGACCGACGACCTGAACTTCTTCATGCTGGTCGCGGTCGTGCACTTCTCGGTCGGCGCGCTCGCCGGCGCCGTCTTCCACGTGCTGGTGAACTACCTCGTGCCGGGTCGGACGGCGGTGCAGATCATGTTCGGCGCGCTCTATGGACTCATCCTGTGGGTGGTGAACTTCTACGTGGTGATCGCGTGGCTGCAGCCGCGCCTGGTCGGCGAGCCGTACGTGCTCGAGCTCATGCCGGCGTGGATCGCGGCCCTGACCCACGTTATCTACGGCGTGACGCTCGGCGTGTTGCAGCCGCTCGGACGCTTCGTCCCGTATCGGCCGGTGACCGCGCAATGAGGCGCACGGCCCTCGCGCTCGCGCTCCTCCTCGCCGCGGCGACGCCGTCGCGCGCCGACCAGACGCAGCGGCAGATCCTGCGCACGGAAGGCGCGTTCGTCTACACGCGCTACTGCGTCGGGTGCCACGGGGAGCACGGCGACGGCAAGGGCGTCGCCGCGTCGATGCTCATCACCAAGCCGCGCGACTTCACGAGCGGGGTGTTCAAGTTCCGCTCGACGCCGAGCGGGACGCTGCCGACCGATGAGGACCTGTACAAGATTATCAGCCGCGGGGTGTACCGCACGTCGATGCCGGACTGGGCGCTCCTGACCGAGCGCGAGCGCATCGCGGTGCTCGAGTACGTGAAGGGCTTCTTTCCCGACTGGGACACGCGCGGCGCCGGCGCGTCGATCTACATCCCGCCGTTGCCCGCGACCTTCGGCAAGCCGGAGGCCGTGCAGCGCGGACGCGAGCTCTTTCAGCTCCTCGAGTGCTCGACCTGCCACGGCGACGGCGGCCGCGGCGACGGTCCGTCCGCGCAGCAGCTCCCGCCCGACGTGTGGGGCAACCCGCAACGGCCGTTCGACTTCACCAAGGGCCGCCTGAAGAGCGGTCCGACCGTGCAGGACGTGTATCGCACCTTCATGACCGGGGTCGGCGGCACGGCGATGCCGTCCTACGCCGACATCTTCGGCGAGCCCGACGGGGACAACATCCGCGAGGGCGACGCCTGGAACCTCGTCTCGTACATCATCTCGCTGCGCGCGACCCCCGCCAAGAAAGACGATCGCCCATGACGCCCACGATGCTACCCATGACCGCGGATGCCGGACGGCGCCCGCTCGTCAACGTCGACCTGATGCGCTGGCATCTCTCCGCGAGCGCGCTCTGGTTCACCGTGAGCCTCCTCGGCGGGCTCGCGTATGCCTTCCAGTTCAACAACATCTACCCGTTTCCCGGCGTCGAGTGGCTGTCCCCGGGCCGCGTGCGCATGGTGCACACCAACATGGCGGCGTACGGCTTCATCGCCAACGCCTTCATCGCGGGCATGCTGTTCGCCATTCCCCGCCTCACCCTGCGTCCGATCCTCTCGGATGCGCTCGGTTGGCTGATCTTCGGTGCGTGGCAGCTCATCATGGTGCTCACGGTGGCGGGCGAGCTCGCCGGCTACGGGCAGGGGATCGAGTGGGGTGAGACGCCGATCTTCGTCGACCCGCTCGTCGTGGTCGGGCTCGTGCTCCTCGTCATCAACCTCTCGACGCCGATCTTCCGCAGCAGCGAGCAGGGGCTCTACGTGAGCCTCTGGTACTTCCTGGCCGCCTTCGCCTGGACGGGCCTCGTGTACTTCATGGGCAACTACCTGCCCCAGTTCTGGGTGCCGGGCACCGCCGGCGCCGCGATCACGGGCCTCTACATCCACGATCTGGTCGGGCTGTTCGTCACGCCGATCGGCATCGGCCTCATGTACTTCTTCATCCCGCTCCTGTTGCGGAAGCCGGTCTGGAGCCACGCGCTGTCGCTCATCGGCTTCTGGGGCCTGGCGTTCTTCTACCCGATGCAGGGCGTGCACCACTTCCTCTTCAGCCCGATCCCGATGTACGCACAGTACGGCGCGGTGGTGGCGACGATCGCGGTCGAGATCGTCGTGATCACGGTGATCGCCAACTTCTTCGGGACGCTGCACGGCCGCTCCGACGCGATCCGCGGCAACCTCGCCGTCCGCTGGTTCTTCACCGGCCTCGTCCTCTACGCCGTCACCTGCTTCCAGTGCGCGTTCCAGGTGACCCTGACCTTCCAGAAGATCATCCACTTCACCGACTGGGTCGTGGCGCACGCCCACATGGTGATGTTCGGCGTCTTCGGCTTCTGGATCATGGGGCTGTTCGTCGAGCTGTGGCCGCGCGCCGTCGGGCGGCCGTGGGCCAATCCCCGGCTTCTGACCGTCCACTACTGGCTCACGTTCATCGGCCTCGTCGTGATGGTCATCGATCTGACCGCTGCCGGAGTCGTGCAGGGCTACAGTTGGGCCGGGCTCAGCCACTGGGGCGAGTCGGTCGTCGCCTCGATGCCCTTCTGGTGGGCGCGGACCGTCGCGGGCCTGCTGATCGTGACCGGGCAGGGGTTCTTTCTCTACGCGCTCTGGTCGACGGCGCGACAGCCGCGCACCGCCGCGGACGTCGCGCTCGCCGCGACGGCGCGGGCCTGAGGAGCGAACGTGGAACGATTCGGTGCGAGCTTCCTCATCGCCGGGATCATCACCTTCCTGCTCGGCTTCTTCCTGCAGGGGTTGATGCCGGTGCTCACCCTGCGGAAGCAGCACGTGGCGACAGTCGCCGAGATCGCGCAGACCATCCCGCCGGAGTTCGCCCAGCTCGCGGAGGACTACCCCGCCGAGTTCCAGCGCGATTTCGGCACCGTCTCACCGGAGAGCTTCGCGCGCGCGCTCGAGCTCGGGAAGGCGAACTACATCGCCGAGGCGTGCTGGCATTGCCATTCGCAGTTCGTCCGCCCCGTCTCGAACGAGGATCTCCGCTTCGGTCCCGTCTCCACTCCCGAGGAGTACCAGAACATGATGAATCTCCCGCATCTCTTCGGCACGCGACGCGTCGGGCCCGATCTGATCCGCGAGTCCGGCAAGCACTCGAACGATTGGCACATGGCGCACCTCTACGATCCGCGCATGGTCGCGCCGTACTCCGTCATGCCGAGCTATCCGTGGTTCTTCGACGCCGAGCGCCGGCCGACGGCGCGCGCCCTGGGGCTCGTGGCCTACCTCCAGTGGCTGGGGAGCTGGAACGTCCAGGTGCCGGCGACGATCTACAACGTCGATGCAATGCGAGGAGGCTCCTGATGTCACTGCACGTTCCGAGCAAGCGCGGGGTGATCGTCTTCGGCGCGGCGATCGCGGTCTTCGTCGTCGCCGGATTCGGGTTCGCCTACCGCATGGCGACCTTCGCGATGACGATCGCGACCGGGGAGGGCGAGGGCTTCGGCGCGATCGCGGTCGTGACCTACCTCATCGGCATGGTGCCGATCCTCTTCGTCACGCTGTGGGCGGTCGTCACCGGCCGCTTCCGCGACATCGAGCGGCCGAAGCATCGGCTCTTCGAGCTGAACGACGCGATCGAGCGCGGCGGCGGGTTGCGCTTCGCCGTCGAGCCGGGGACGCGCGCGAGGCGGGGATGAGCGCCGCCACGCCGACCGACCCGCCGGCGGGCGCTGCGGGTCCGATCCTCGCCCCGGGCGGCGCGAGCGCGGCCATGGCCTCGCGGCCCGACCAGCAGCTCGAGAGCGCGCGCTACCACATGTACGAGGCGCATCCGGCGCCGTGGTGGATCGCGGTCATCTGGGTCGCCTTCTTCGTCTTCGCGATCTCGTACCTGATCCTCAACCTGCTGCACTGACGTGGACGCGGCCGACGAGTGCGCCCATTGCGCGCTGCCGCTCGGCGTGCGTCCGGTCACGGCGGCCGTCGGCGGTGAGCGCCAGCGCTTCTGCTGCTACGGCTGCGTGCTCGCGTTGCAGGTGACGCGCGCGCGCGGCGACGCCGGCGCGGCCGCGACGATCCTCGTCCGCCTCGGCCTCGCGGTCTTCTTCGCGATGAACGTCATGATGGTGAGCATGCCGTCGTACGTTCCCTACGTGTACGGGGCCTCGGCGCAGACCGACGGGCCGCTCTTCCAGGTGATGCGCGTCCTCGCCGCCGTGCTCGCCGCTCCGGTACTGCTCCTGCTCGGCGGTCCGATCGTCGCGAGCGCATGGGCGAGCGCCCGGCGTGGCCAGCTGAGCGCCGACGGCTTGATCGTGACGGGAACGTTCGCCGCGTACGCGCTCTCGATCGCAAACACCGCGAGCGGCCGTCCGGCCGTCTACTTCGACACGGGCGCGATGCTGCTGGTGCTGGTGACGCTCGGCCGCTACCTCGAGGCGAGCGCGAAGGCGGAGGCCGGCGCCGCCGTGCGGGCACGGCTCGCGCCCATGCCCGCGCGTGCCACACGGCTCGAGCCGGACGGGCGCGACGCGACGGTTGCGCCCGAGACGCTGGCGGTCGGCGACGTCGTGCGTGTCGCGCCCGGGCAGGCGTTCCCGACCGACGGCCGGGTCCTCGAGGGAGCGGGCGGCGTCGACGAGGCGACGCTGACCGGCGAGAACCGGCCGGTGCCGAAGGCGCCGGGCACGATGGTCGCGGGCGGTACGTGCAGCGTCGACGGCGTGTTCGTGGTGCAGGTCACGGCGCCCGTCGCGGCGAGCGCGGCGGCGCGCGTCGCCGATCTCATGGCGCGCGCCCGGGCCGACCGCGCGCCCGCGGAGCGCCTCGCGGATCAGGTGACGCGTGCGCTCGTGCCCGCCGTGGCGCTCGTCGCGCTCGCGAGCGGCGTCTTCTGGACCGCCCGCAGCGGCATCGACGCCGGCATCCTGAGCGCGCTCGCCGTCCTGGTGGTCGCCTGTCCGTGCGCGCTCGGCATCGCCACGCCGGTCGCCGTCTGGACGGGGCTCGCCGAAAGCGCGCGCCGCGGCGTCGTCGTGCGAAGCGCGGCGGCGCTGGAGCGCGCGGCCGCGATCGATCAGGTGCTCCTCGACAAGACCGGGACGCTCACCTTGCGGACGCCGCGCGTCGTTGCGCTCGACGGCGCGGACGAGGCCAGCAGGAACGAGGCGCTGCGCGTCGCCGCGGCGCTGGAGGCCGGGCTGCAGCACCCGTTCGCACGGGCGATCCTCGACGCGTGGGACGAGCGCGGCGCGGCAGCGGCGCCGCGGGCGCACGACGTGCGCCTCATTCCCGGCCGGGGCGTGTGCGGGGTCGTCGAGGGGCGGGAGGTGGTGATCGGCGACGGGCGGGTCGTTGCGGAGGCGGGCGCGCCGTGTGCCGAGGACGAGACGGGTCCGGGGACGGTGCTCTACGTCGTCCGTGAGCGTCGCGTGCTCGGTCGGCTGCGACTCGTCGAGGCGGCGCGGCCGGACGCCGCGGCGGCGGTCGCCGCCCTCCGTCGCCAGGGCGTGCGGGTCGGCCTCGTCTCGGGCGATCGTACGGCGGCGGCCGTGGTGCCCGAGATCATCGGTGTGGAGGACGCGCTGCTCGGCCTCACACCGGAGGAGAAGCTGCGGCACGTGCGCGCGCTCGGCGGCGACGTCGCGATGGTGGGCGACGGGGTGAACGACGCGCCCGCGCTGGCCGCGGCTGGCCTCGGGATCGCCGTCGCGGGCGCGTCGGACCTGGCACGCGTCACCGCCGACGTGGCGGTCCTCGCCGACGATCTGCAGCGGGTGCCGAGCCTCCTCGCCTACGCACGGCGGGTGCGGGCGGTGGTGCGGCAGAATCTCTTCTGGGCGTTCGGCTACAACGCCGTCGCCGTGGCGCTCGCCGCGGCGGGCGCGCTGACGCCGCTCGTGGCCTCGGTGGCAATGCTCGCCAGCAGCCTCGCCGTGGTGGCGAATGCGCGCCGCCTGCGGACGGCCTGGTGATTCGCACGCGCGCGAACCGGACCCCCCGGATTCGTCTCAGGAGTGGGAGACCGGGGCCTCGCGACGGGCCTGGAACGGTCGTTCTGCGCTGGCACGGAAACGGCATTTAGGCATGGCCATGAGAGTCGATGGAACCGGATGCCCGCTGGGCAATCTGACGGCGCTGAGCGCGATCGGCAGGGGGTTCGCGCACGAGATCGGCAATCCGATCGCCGGGGCGCTGGCGCTCCTGCAGCTGGCCGCGCGCCGGACGCGCGAGCCCGAGACGCGCGAGCACCTCGCCAACGCGCAGGACGAGCTGGTGCGCGTGGCACACATCGTCCACGAGCTCGCCGATTTCACGCGCCTCGAGGTCCCGACGTCGGTCGTCGACGTGAACGAGGTCGTACGCGCCGCGCTCACGCTGGCACGCTACGCCAACCAGGGCCTGCCGCTCACCGTCACCTTCGAGCCCAGTGCGGCGGTCCTGCCGCTCATCAGCGACCGCCACGCGCTGATCCATGTGCTCCTGCATCTCGTGCTTCGGGTCTACGAATACGCGGAGGGTGACGGCCGCCTGCACGTGGCGTCGGAGTCGGGCGATTGCGAGAACCGCATCGTGGTCGAGAGCGCACCCGGCTGCCCGCTCGCCATGGCGCTGGCGCCCTGCCAGGACGGGATCGCCGCGCACTTCGACGGGACGATCGAGACCGAGGTGACGGCGTCCGGCTCGCGCGCCACGGTCCGGATCCCGGTGGTCGGCAGACAGGCGCGGCCGAAGCCGGTGCGCCTCTAACGGGGTGTCACGCGCCGACGACGCGCCGTCGTCAACGCGACGCGAGCGGGACGACCGCGCCGGCGGCCGCGACATCGACGGTCCAGCCGAGCCGGGAGCGGATGGCCGCGGCGAGCGCTTCTGCCGCGGGCGGCTCGCCATGGACGAGGTACGTATGCCGCGGTGGCCGAGCGAAGGCGCCGAGCCATTGCAGGAGCTCCGGCTGATCGGCGTGCGCGGAGAGGCCGTCGAGCTGCTCGACATGCGCGCGCACTGCGATCTCCTCGCCATGGATGCGCACCGACGGCGCTCCCTGGCAGAGGGCACGTCCACGCGTCCCCTCCGCCTGAAAGCCGGGGAAGAGCACCGTCGTCCGCGGATCGGACAGGCGCATCTTCAAGTGATGCAGGATACGGCCGCCGGTCGCCATGCCGCTCCCGGCGATGACGATCATCGGTCCGCTCCTCGCGTTCAAGGCCTTGGACGCGGCCGCGTCGCGCACGAGGGTGTACTGCTGGCAGTGCAGGCGCTGCGCCAGGAACGGGCGCGCGTCGTCGTCGAGATCCTCGGGGTGACGCCCATAGATCTCGGTCACGTCGATCGCCATCGGGCTGTCGACGAAGACCGGAAGGGAGGGGATGCGGCTCGTCTCCTCGAGCCGGCAGAGCCGCCAGACGAGCTCCTGCGTGCGGCCGACGGCGAAGGCGGGGATGAGCAGGGCGCCGCCGCGTCCCGCCGCCTCGACGACGATGCGCGCGAGCTCCGCGTCGGGGTCCCCTGCGTGGGTGCGGTCGCCGTAGGTGGACTCGAGCAGCAGGACGTCGGCTTCGTGGACGGGCTCGGGGTCGCGCAGGAGCGGACGGCCATGCCGGCCCAGATCTCCCGAGAAGACGACCGTCAACGGATCGCCGGATGGCTGGCGCGGCAGGATGCGCAGCTCCACCGTCGCGGCGCCGAGGATGTGCCCGGCACCGCGGAAGACGGCCTCGATGCCCCCGACGACGCCGAACGGCTCCCCGTAGGGCCGCGCGACGAGGTGGGTCATCACCGCCTCGGCGTCCCGCACGGTGAAGAGCGGCAGCGCCGGCGAATGCTTGCTGTACCCGTAGCGGTTGGCGGCCGCGGCTTCCTCCTCCTGCAGCTTGGCGGCGTCCCGCAGCATCACCTCCAGGAGGTCCGCGGTGCCGGCGGTGCAGTAGATGCGGCCGCGAAACCCCTTGCGCACCAGGAGCGGCAAGGCCCCGGAGTGATCGACGTGCGCGTGGCTCAGCACGACCGCATCGATCCCGGCAGGGTCGAAGTCGAGCTGCCAGTTGCGCAGGCGGAGCTCCTTCAGTCCCTGAAAGAGTCCGCAATCGAGGAGCACGCGCAGGTTGCCTGCCGTGACGAGATGCTTGGAGCCGGTCACGGTTCCTGCGGCGCCGAGGAATCGTATGGTCGGCTGCGCGGGTGCCATGGGAGCTCTCTAGCATGCCGCGCGCCGGATGACCGACGATTGTCAGGCCGAGGCGGTTGCGCCAGAGTGGGCGCGGCTCGCCCCTGCGAGACGATCGGAGGACCGTATGCCCGACGTACTGCTCGAGAAGCGCGCGGATGGCGTGGCGCTCGTCACGCTCAATCGCCCGGACAGCCTGAACGCCATGGGCGGCCAGCTCCTGCCGCTCCTTGCCGAACACCTCGGCGACTGCGCGCGCGACCCGCGCGTGCGCTGCGTCGTCCTCACCGGCGCCGGCCGCGCGTTCTGTGCCGGCGGCGACGTGAAGGACATGGCGGCGGCACGCGACGTCGTGGGCGGCGGCGAGGCGCCGGCGTCTCCCGCGGCGTCGTTCGCGCACGGCGTCGAGGCGTTGCGCGAGGCGCAGCGCGGCACGAGCTACGCGCTGCACGCCATGCCGAAGCCCACCATCGCGATGGTGAATGGTGTGGCGGTCGGCGCGGGGCTCAGCCTGGCGCTCGCCTGCGACATCCGCATCGCGTCGAAGCAGGCCCGGCTCGGCACCGTCTTCCGCAACGTCGGCTTCAGCGGCGACTTCGGCGGCGCGTGGTTCCTGCCGCGCCTCGTCGGCGTCGAGAAGGCGCGCGAGCTCTACTTCACCGGCGCCATCCTCGAGGCCGAGGAGGCGCAGCGCATCGGCATGGTGACGCGCGTCGTCCCGCACGACCGGCTCGCGGACGAGACGATGGCGCTCGCGACGCATTTCGCGAGCGGGCCGTCACTCGCCTACGCGCGTATGAAGGAGAACCTGAACCGCGCCATGTCGTGTGATCTCCTGACACTCCTCGACCAGGAGGCGCTCAACATGCGGCTCTCCGGCACCACCAGCGACCACAAGGAGGCCGCGAAGGCGTTCGTCGAGAAGCGCAAGCCGAAGTTCTCGGGAGCGTAGCGCCGCCAGCGGGCGGGAGGGCCGTCGGCGGGCCGCGCCCGGCGCTCAGCGCTCCGACTCGAACAGGCGCTTCGCCGCCGCGTAGTCCGGCTTGCCGTTCGGCGCCCGTGGCACGCGCGCGACGACCAGGAGCTGCTTCGGCAGCTTGTAGCTCGCGAGCCGGGCGCGCGCGTCGGCGACGATCGCGTCCGGCTCGGGCGCATGTCCGCGCGTCAGCGAGGCGACGCCGACGACGCGCTGCCCGAAGCGCTCGTCTGGAACGCCGAAGACCAGCGCGTCCTCGACGCCGGGGTGCGCCTTCAGCGCCTCCTCGACCTCCTCCGGAAAGACCTTCTCGCCGCCCGTGTTGATGCAGTTCGAGCCGCGGCCGAGGAGCGTGATCCGGCCGTCGGCCTCGACCGTCGCCATGTCGCCGGGGAAGGAGTAGCGCACGCCGTTCACCTCGCGGAACGTCCGCGCCGACTTCTCCGGGTCCTTGTAGTAGCCGAGGGGAACCATGCCGCCGTTCGCGACGAGGCCGATCTCCCCCGAGCCCGGCGGCACCTCGCGTCCGTCCTCGGTGAAGACCTTGGTGGTGGGATTCAGCTTGAAGCGCGCGGTCTCGGCGGTCGCACCGGCGCGCACCATCGACTGCCCCATGCCGCCTTCGGTCGAGCCGAGGACGTCGGCGATGGCGAGCTCCGGGATGTGGCGCAGCAGGCCCTGCTTCACCTCGAGCGAGAACATCGCGCCCGACGACACCATGAGCCGCAGGCACGAGACGTCCCAGCGGCCGGGGTGCTCGTCGAGCGCGCGCAGCAGCGGCCGCGCGAACGGGTCGCCGACGACCACGACGAGGCTCACGCGTTCGCGCGCGACCGTCGACCAGAGCTCCACGGGGTCGAGCGAGCGCTGCTCGAGCAGCACGGCCGTGCCGCCGAGCATCTGCGGCACCATCATCCCGAGCCAGCACCCGGTGCCGTGCATGAGCGGCGGGCCGGACATGCTGATCGGCGCGGCGCCGCGGGCGCGCAGCTCGCGCGCCATCGCCGGCAGCGCGGCCGGGTCCGCGATCTTTCCCTGGCCCACCATCGACGGGTACGTGCGCAGGAAGAAGGTCGTGAAGTCGTCCATCGAGTACATGACGCCCTTCGGCATGCCGGTCGTGCCGCCGGTGTAGAGCATGTAGATCTCGTCGCCGTGCGGCGTGATGCGCGCGGCCGGCGCCAGCGTCCGCTGCAGCTCCTCGTACGGCACGGCGCCGTCGACGTGGTGCGACCCGTCGGCGGCGGGGCCGTCGTCGACCTCGACCAGGAGCCGCAGCTTCGGCAGGCGCGCCCGCACCCGCGCCACGCGGTCGCCGAGCGAGGAGTGGAAGACGACCGCCTCGGCGTCGGCGTTGTCGAGCAGGTAGGCGAGCTCGTCGTCGAGGTAGCGGTAGTTGACGTTGATCGGGATGCCGCGGATCTTCATCGCGGCGAAGTTGGTCTCGCAGTACTCGGGTGAGTTGTAGAGGTACATGCCGACCTTCGCGTGCGCGGCGAGCCCGGCGTCGAGGAACGCGCGCGCCAGGCGCGCCGCGCGCGTCTCGTAGTCGCGCCAGGCGATGTGGCGCGTGCCCTGGATGACGGCGGGCGCCTCGGGCGTGGCGTCGGCGATGGCCTCCCAGATGGCGCTGAAGTGTGCGTGCAGATGAGCTGGCTGAGCGGGCATGATGCTCGCGCTTTATCGCAGTTGCGCCGGGTGGTCGACCGCGCGAACGCCGAGCATCGCCGCGGCCTGCGCGCTCGTTGCGATCGGGCGCCCGGCGCGCTGCGCCATGGCGACGATCTCCTCGACCAGCTCCTCGTTCCGCGGTTGGCGCGGGCCGGCGTAGTCCTCGAGGCCGACGCGGACGTGGCCGCCGCGCGCGATCGCGAGCTCGGCGAGCGTGGTCGAGACGTCGCCGCCGAGGACGCCGACCATCCATGGCAACGTGGTCAGCTCTGGCAACGCGCTCGCCTCGAGCATCGCGAGATAGGCGTCGAGGCTCGGGCGGGTCGGCGGCAGGCCGAAGGGCAGGGCGGGGCCGCCGAAGTAGAGCTGGATCTTCGCCGGCGGCAGGCGTCCCGCCGCGTGGTAGGCGAGCGCGACGCGCAGGAACCCCGGCTCGAAGATCGAGACGTGCACGGCGAGCTCGCGTGCGCGGCAGGCGTCCGCCATGTAGCGCACGTCGGCGAACGTGTTCTGGTACACGAGATCGATCGGTGCCGGCAGCCCGTCGCGATCGACCGGGCCGAGGCTCACCGAGCCGGGGTCGAGGATCGCGAGCCGCAGGAGGCCGTCGCGCGCCAGCTCCTCGACGTGCGCGTAGCGTTCGCCGATTGTCGTGTGGGCGTTGCCGCCGCCCATCGTCGGGTACAGCACCGCGTCGGGGCGCATGTCGTAGATCGCGCTCCACGCCGCGCGGTACGGCTCGGCGGAATGGCAGGCGTGCAGCAGCGTCTCGTCGTTGTGGTTGTGGACGATGGCGGCGCCCGCCGCGAGGCACGCCCGCGCGCTCGCGACGATCTCCGGCACCGTGCGCGGCACGTGCGGGTTCGTGGCCTTCGAGGTCGGGCCGTTGATCGCGGCCTCGATGATGAGCGGCTCCACGCCGCCCTCTTAGCGCGTTCGCCCGCGGCAGCCCAGCTTGTCCGAGCGGCCGACTAGCGGGCGCGTGCGGCGCGTAGCAGCGGATATGGATCGACCGCCGTGCCCTCCCACCAGCCGCTCTCGGGATCGCGCTTGAGAATGGCGAAGTGGAGATGCGGTGTGGCGCCGGCGTTGCCAGTCGTGCCGACGTAGCCGAGCACGTCGCCGGCCCGGACCAGCGCGTCCTTGCGCAGGCCCTCGGCGTAACGGTCGAGATGCGCGTAGTAGTACGTCCAGGCGCCGTCTGTGCTCAGCTCGTAGACGGTCAGGCCGCCCGGGACGCTGGTGAAGAGTCGGGCGACCACGCCGTCGTCGACGGCGACGACCGGTGTGCCGCGCGGCGCCACGATGTCCGTCGCCTCGTGCCGGTGGCCGCCGCGCGCCTCGGCGAACGTATCGTGGATGGCGGCGGGCGCGAGGCCGGCGATCGGCAGGCCCAGGCGGGCGGCGAGGGCTTCGACGTCCGCCGCGGTCGCGATCGGCGTTGGCCGCGGAGTCGCCGGCGTCCGCCGGGGCGGCAGCGCCGCTGCGAGCACCGCGAGCACGAGTGCGGCCGGTGCTCTCACGGCTCGAGCAGGACCGTCGTGCCGTATCGTACGAGATGCGAGAGCTGCTCGGCGCTCCAGTTGGTGAGCCGGATGCAGCCGTGCGACTCGGTGTGGCCGATGGTCGAGGGCGACGGCGTGCCGTGGATGCCGTAGTGCTCCTTCGAGAGGTCGATCCAGACGACGCCGATCGGGTTGTTCGGTCCAGGGGCGATTGGGGCGCCGCGGTCACCCGGCGGCGCGTCCCAGAAGAGATGCGGGTTGTAGTGGAACGTCGGGTTGTGGCCGACGCCCAGCACCGCCCACGTGCCGATCGGCAGCGGGTCGTGGCTGCTGCCCGTCGTCGCCGGGTAGCGGGCGCAGACCGCGCCGCTCGTGTCGACGACCGAGAGCGAGCGGTCCGACGCGCTCACCACCACCTCGCGCACGTCGCACGAAAGCCTCGTGCCGACGGCCGGCACGACGATCCGGTCGCCCGCATTGGCGACGCTCGCGCCCGGATTCAGCTCGGTGATGAGCGCCGGCTTCACGTGGAACTTCTCGCCGAGCTCCTCGAGCAGCGACGAGTAGGGAAGCGCGGGGAGCTTTGCCTTGTCCATCATGCGGGTGGGGATCGGCGCGAAGGGCCCGGCCACGTCCTGGGCGGTCAGGGTGTATGAGCCGAGCGCCGGGGCCGTGTCGGCGTCGAGCGCGGTCCAGGTGGCGTCGTCGACCTCGCCGCTCGCCGCGAGGCCGTGCGCGCGCTGGTACGCCGCGACGGTGCGCTTCACCGTCTGGCCATAGACCGCGTCGATCTCGCCGGGCGAGTAGTGCGCGCGATCGAGCAGGATTTGCGCGCGCATGATCGCCGCGCGTAGCGCCCGGGGGCGGACGACGTCGCGCAGCGCCGGGTCGTTCACCGCGCCGGGGTCGATCGGGCTCGGCGTCGGCCGCGGCGTTGCGCCCGTCGGTGACGCGGCGCCGGGCTCGGGCGAGACGCTCGGCTGGGGCGTAGCCGTCAATGCGGGCGTCGCGGTCGCGGTCGGCGTTGCGGTCGCCGTCGGCGTCGCGGTAGCGGTTGGCGTTGCCGTTCGCGTCGCGGTCGCGGTCGGCGTCGCCTGCGCCATCGCGCGACGCGGCACGTCGGCAGTTGCGACCATGCCGATCGCGATCGCGACGCTCCACCGCCACACGGTCCCCTGCGCTCCCCGCATTACCCCAACCATTAGACCGGCGACGGAGCCGACAGTCTACCGGCGGACCACCGCCGGCCCGCGATCGTTCAGGAGCCGTCCTTGGCGCAGCGGAAGCCGATGTGCATGAGGCCCGTGTCCGGCGCGGCGTGCCCGCGCGCCGAGACGCGGAAGCCGTGGCAGAACTTCGGGTCGCACATGAAGGAGCCGCCGCGGGTGACACGCTCGCTCTCGGCGGTCGGGGTGTACGGCTTGTCGCGGTCGGGGTAGGGGCGGTACCAGTCCTGGCACCACTGCCACACGTTGCCGCCCATGTCGGTGAGGCCCGACGGCAGCACGCCGAACGCGCCGACGGGCGACGTGTAGCGGTAGCCGTCCGCGACGGTGTTGCGGCTCGGGAACGTGCCTTGCCACGTATTCGCCTTGTAGTGGCCGTCGACGACGAGCGCGTCGCCCCACGCGTACTGCGGGCCGCCGCTGTGGCCGTTCCGCGCCGCGTGCTCCCACTCGATCTCGCTCGGCAGGCGTTTGCCGCGCCACGCGCAGTACGCGGCGGCGTCGTTCCACGACACCTGGGTCACCGGATGATCCGGCTCGGCGGCCGGCGCCGACGGGCCCTGCGGGTGGTGCCAGTTGGCGCCGTCGACGAGGCTCCAGCCGCTTCCCGAGAAGTCGAAGACGCCCGAGCTGCCGGCCTGCTCCGACTGGGTCACGTAGTGCGTCGCCTCGACGAAGGTGCGGAAGTCGCCGACCGTGACCGGGTGCACGTCGAGCAGGAAGGGCTTCACGTCGGCGACGAAGGGCGGCGCCTCCGACGGCGCGCCGGCGTCGGAGCCGATGCACGTGTGGCCGCCCGTGAAGGCGACCATGCCGGCGATGGCCTCCGGCCGCCCCGCGGGCGTCGCCGAGGTCGCGGCGCCGCCCGCGACGGCGACTGCCGCCGCGAGCCCCGCCACCACGAGGATGGCGCGGCTCGCGGCGCGTCCGTGTGCGCGGCTAGTCGTTCGGCCAGCCGGGACGCAGCTCGCGCAAGCGCTGCGCGAGCGCCGCGGCGACCGCGGCGTTGTTGGGGTCGGTGACGACGTTCGACAGCTCGAACTGGTCGCTCGGCTCGTTGTAGAGCTCGCTCTCGTTGGTCGTGTACTCGGTGTATTTCCAGGGATCGCCGCGCACCTGGGCGTAGGTCGTGATCTTGCCGGTCCAGTGCTCCTCGAGGAAGTCGTCACGCCAGGCCGGCGCCGTGCCGTCGAGGAGCTGCAGCATGCTCATGCCCTCGACGCCCGCGTCCGGTGTGGCGCCCGCCAGCTCCGAGAGCGTCTCGGCGTGGTCGATGTTGAGGCCGAAGCCGGACTCCGTACGCGGCAGCGGCGCGAGCTGCGGGTAGCGGATCGCGAGCGGCACGCGCATGCACTCCTCGTACGGGCACTGCTTCGGCTCCCAGCGGTGCGAGCCCCACGAGTAGCCGTTGTCCGAGGCGTAGATGATCATCGTGTTCTTGTCCTGGCCGGTCGCGACGAGGGTCTGCAGGATCGCGGCGACCGCCTCGTCGACGGCCTGGAGGCATTCGAGCTGCATCTGGTTGAAGGTGTCGTGGGTGTCCATCTGGTTCGCGGTCCAGGGGCTGATCGCCTGGAGCCATGCCGGCTTGTCGGAGACGTCGGCCTCGTTGTAGTTCGGCGGCCGCCACGGTGGGATGCCCGAGAACATGCCGGCGTGGCGCGGCGCCGGCGTCGCCGGCCCGTGCGGTGCCTTCGGCACGAAGTAGAGGAAGAACGGCTGCTGCGTCGCCGAGTCCTGGATGAACTGCACGACCTTGTCGCGCAGGACGTCGGTCGAGTAGTCGGTATCGGCGCTGCCGTAGGCGGTCTCGACGCCGTTGTCGTTCAGCGTGTAGTTGAAGTACGCGACGTTCTTGAAGACGTGCCACTCGTCCCAGCCCGGCGCGATGTACGGCGAGACGTAGCCGTTCAGGTACTTGCCGTAGATGCCGGTGTGGTAGCCGGCGGCCTGCAGCCAGACCGGCAGCGTGGACGAGTCGTCGAAGACGCCGAAGCCGCCGTCGGCGCCGCCGTTCGTGTGCACGCCGGTCGTGTGCGCGTACTTGCCGGCGAGCAGGCTCGAGCGGCTTGGCGCGCAGAGGTCGGTCGTGGCGTAGCTGTTGAGGAAGCTCACGCCCTTGTCGACGATCTCGTGCTGCACCGTCGGCATGACCGGCGTGGTGCCGTCGATCGAGTGCGTGAGGCCGATCGTGTCGTAGCGCTGATCGTCGGTGAGGATGAGGATGATGTTCGGCCGGAGCGGCGCGGGATTCGGCCCGACCCGGTCGACCCAGGTATTGAGCAGCGTGATGAGCGCGTCGGCGAGCGTCTGGCTCTGCACGACGCCGCCCGGACCGGGCACGGCCGCGTCCATCTGCGGGCCGACGTCGGGGACGACGATGCCGCTCGGATCCTCGGCCACCGGCACGAAGCACTTCAGCGGGATCTTGTCGATCGACTTCCGCGCCTTGGCCTCGGCGTCCGCCTCGGACAGGCCCTGGATCAGGTAGCGTAGCTTTTTGCCGATGAAGTTGACGACGCCGGTGCTGATCGTCTTCTGGCAGGTGAGCTGCGAGCGCACGCCGCTCTTGTCGACGGCCGACGCGGCCGGGTTGTTCAAGCCCCAGGCGAGCGCGATCGAGTCGCTGACGATCGTGCCCGAGCAGGCGGGCGGGGGGCTGCTCTTGCAGGTCGCCGTCGGCCCGCTGCGGATCTTCTTGTAGTTGCAGTTCGCGGCGAGCTTGGCGCTCTTCAACACCGCGGCCGCGTCCGGTTTGGTGGTGCACTGTGCTCCGGCACGCGCCGGGAACAGCAGCACCATGGCCAGGAGACCGATCCAGATACGCAATGACGTCATGGTTCCTCCGCCGGGTCCCGTCCCACGGGGAAGCTGAGGTGATTGCGCCGGAGCGCGGGGCCGTGCACTTCGTACACTCCTCCGGACGGTTCCAGTCAAGTACGTCCGACCGGCACGGACGTGGGAATCGACGGGGGAGGAGCCGCAGGAATCGGGGAGCGCACGACTCCCGTGTTTGCTCCGGCGAGCCGCTAACGGGTCAGGGCAAAGATCGGGCGCGCGCCGGTCAACCCCTTGAGCTCGTAGGTGCCGCGCGACTCGAACGCGAGACCGGAGCCGTCGAGCATGTCGTGCGTCGACCAGGACACCAGCACCTCGCCGGCCCCGGCCAGCGCCGACACGCGCGCGGCCGCGTGCACCGCGACCCCGCGCGCCTGGCCCCCGACGATCGCGACCTCGCCGGTGTGGACGCCGGCGCGCACGTGGATGCCGAGGTCGGCCATCGCCGCGTCCATGGCCGCTGCGGCGAGCACCGCCTTGGCGGCGCCGTCGAAGAGCGCGAGGAAGCCGTCGCCGAGCGTCGTGATCTCGCGGCCGCGGAAGCGGTCGATCAGGGTCCGGATGCGCTCGTTGTGCTCGCGCAGCACCCGCGTCCACTCGGTGTCACCCAGGCGCTCGAGGGTCGCCGTCGATTCGCAGATGTCGGAGAAGACGATCGTCGCGACGACGCGCTCGCCGAGGTCGCTCGGCGACTTGCCGTACGCATGTCCGCTCGTGAACTCGACCGACTCCCACGGCGCGTCGCCCTCGACCCAGGCGACGTGGCCGGGCGGAATCTCGTAGGCGTCGCCCGGCCCGATCGTGAGTGTCGTGCCGTCGTCGGTCCGCACCACGAGCCGCCCGCCGATCGTGAAGCCGACGTGGCGGTGCTGGCACGAGGTGGTGCCGGCGATCGGCCCCACGTCCGTCGCCCAGCGCCAGCCAGGTTGGAAGACGAAGTGGCTGACCGCAATCTCGTCGAGGGTGACGATCTCGACCAGCCCGTTCGGGAACTTCCGGACCTCGTCGGGGCCGCCGAATCCTTTGCGCTGCAGGCGCGGCACAGTCCTCCGTGTAGCGCGTCCGGGGGTGGTGACGCCAGCGGAAGATCGGAAACGCCGCTATTTCGCGATCATCACGCGGCCCCTTCAGCGCAGGGACACCTCGCGCGCCACCTCGTACGCCTTGATGTCCACGCCCTTCGGCTGCAGCGCCATGACGGCCTTGTTGAAGTCCGCCATGTGAGGGCTCGCCATGTGCGCCTTGATCGCGTCCAGCGATTCCCAGCGCTCGGCGACGCGAACGATGCCGGGATCCGTGACGTCGACCGAGAAGGCGTACTTGAGGCATCCCGACTCCTGGCGCGTCGCCGTTTCCATCGCTCGAACGGCGTCGACGACCTTGGCGGCCGAACCCGGCTCGACCATCACCTCCACTTGAACGACGATCATCGTGTGTGCCTCCCTTGCCGCTGGTAGCGGTCTATTCATGTCGCGACGGCGCTGCGGCCGTCCCTTGCACAGTCACGCGAAGGCCACAACCGCGGTACGTCGCCGATGGGTTCAATGCTCGACGAGATCGCCCGCGAGGGGGCGTGTCGGATGCTTGTGGTGGCGCTGGGAACCGAGGTCGTCGCCCGCCTCCAGGGAATTTCGGGGCCAACGGGCTGCTCGCAGCGCGCTGTAGTGATGCTATCCTGCTCCCCTCCAGGTTGAAGCCACCCAGACGACCGTGGGAAGAGCCCACGGGGAGGTGGCCGATGGTCCCGGAGATTCCCGATGACGTGCAGCGCTGGACGGCGAAGCGCCGTGTGGCGCTGGTCGTCAGCATATCCTTAAGGGCGAGACGTCCGTGCCGGAGGCCGCGCGCAAGCACGGGCTGACCGTCGCAGAAATCGAAGATTGGCGGGAGCGCTTGGTCCTGGGTGCGGAGAACGCGCTGCGGACGCGACCCAAGGAGGATGAGGCGCTCAAGGACGAGCAGATCAAGAAGCTGCAGCGGAAGATCGGCGAGCTCGTCGTGGACATCGACATCTTGCGGGAGGCGACGAGGGGCCGCCCTTCGGACCCGACGACGTCCGGCGAGTGAAAGAGGGCATGCCGAACGTCTCCGAGCGTCGGGTGTGCAGCATGGTGCTGGATGAGGTGCTGACGGCCCGCCTCGCGCGGCTGATCGCCGATCATCCGACGTACGGGTATCGACGCCTGTGGGCGCTACTGCGCTTCCACGAGGGCGTGCCAATCAATCGCAAGGCCGTGTACCGGGTACTGGCGGCGAAACGCTGGTTTGTGCATCAGCGACACGTCACGCCCCGGCCGCGCGTCCAGGGACGGCGGAGCCGCGGCGCCCGCAGCAACGAACGCTGGGCAATGGATGTGACGCACATCGACTGCGGTGTCGATGGGTGGGCGCACTTAGCGGCCGTGATCGACTGCCACGACCGTGAAATCGTCGGCTACGAGTTCGCGCTGCGCGGGCGGGCGAAGGAGGCGGAGCGGGCGCTTGAGAGTGCCTGTATCGCCCGCTTCGGAACCCTGCGGCCTGCGGGGCGGACGCCGATCCTCCGCTCGGACAACGGGCTGATCTTTCAGAGCCGTCGATTCCGCGCGGCCTGTCGGGATTACCAGCTCCGTCAGGAATTCATCACGCCGTACACCCCGGAGCAGAACGGGATGATCGAGCGCTTCTTCCGGAGCCTCAAAGAAGAATGCGTGTGGCAGCGGAGTTTCGCGAGCTTCGCCGAAGCCCGGCGCGCGATCCGCTGCTGGATCGACTGGTACAATGACCGCCGACCGCATCAGGCGCTCGGCTATCGGAGCCCGCGTCAGTACCGTGCGCAAGAGCGTCAAGCGGTCGCCTGACTAGAAGGACCTCCCCATGGCCAATCAAGCCGTCGAGCTTCATGATTCAGAGGTGGTCGCAACGACGTGGTCTGGGCAGGACCTCGTGGTGCGCCTGTCAGCATATCTCCATCAAAGTGACGGACGCCCCGACAGGATCGCGGCTCGGGTTGGACGCAGGGTGCAGACCTGCGGGTCGGTATGGCGACTCTGCTTGAGGCGCCGCTGACCGCGCCCCTTTGGATCCTCGACGGCTCGATCGAAGTCGGAGAGCGCGTGTTCGGCAATCTTCTCCCGATCCCATTCGATCATCAGGGGCCAGTCGTGGTGAAGCTCAACGGGGCGACGGGACGGCCACACGCCACAGGAATCGGTGCCTCGCTGACCCTGCTCGGCAACCCCGTGTTCGTCGAAAATGTGCCTGCAGATGATGAACCGCTGTACGTTCTTTGGAGGGATACAGGTAGCCGTTGCGACGCGCCGCCGCCGGATACGATCAAGGATCACGGTGCCCGTGACGGTACCGCAATCAGCGGGATGTCTCCGGTGGGGTCGCCGCGTTGCGACACCCGCGGTGGTTGGCGCGCCACGATGAAGTGAGTAGAGTACACGGCGCTTCGCAGTCGTAGGCAGCGCCGGGGTGGCGAAACGGCAGACGCGCGTGGCTCAAAATCACGTGGGCGAAAGCCCGTGTGGGTTCAAGTCCCACCCCCGGCACTCTTCGGCTGCCCATCCTCGCCGCGGACGGCTGCTCGCCTACGTCGTTGGAATCGCACTCGGCGACGGCAATCTCTCGAACCCGAACGGACGAGCGACGCGGCTGAGGGTCACCTGCGACCTACGGTACCCACGGCTCGCCCGGAGAATTGTGCGGTGTGTTCGTCGTCTTCTTCCGGCCAACCGCGTCGCTGTCGTTCCGAGACGCGAACGGTGCATCGACGTCAGCTGCTACTCGAATCAATGGGAAGCGCTTCTCGGCTGGCGGGTGGGTCGCGGATCGAAGATCGCACAGTGCGTGACGATCCCCCCATGGGTCAAGGAGCGCGACGAGTACCTGGCCGCGTGCTTGCGTGGCCTCTTCGAGACGGATGGATCGATCTACGTCGATCGCGGCTATCCGATGGCGATGTTCGTCAGCGCCTGCGAGCCCCTCGCGCAGGATGTTGCCACCGCGATGACGAAGCTCGGGTTCCGGCCGCGAACGTACCGGGTTGAGCAGGGACGGCGACGCCCGATCTACCACGTTCGGCTGTCACGCGACGTTCGGCGGTTCGTGGCGCTGGTCCGTCCCAGCAAGTCATGAGTCACTCGCGAAGATAGTGGCAGGTGTACCCGCCCGGGTGCTTCTCCAGGTACTTCTGGTGCTCCGCCTCGGCGGGCCAGAACTCCTTCGCGGGGACGATCTCGGTGACGACCGGCTTCTTCCACTTGCCCGATTTGTCGACGCTCGCTTTCACGCGCTCGGCGGTCCGGTGTTGCTCCTCGTCGTGGTAGAAGATCGCCGAGCGGTACGACGTGCCGACGTCGTTGCCCTGGCGGTTGAGCGTGGTCGGGTCGTGCATGCGGAAGAAGTAGCCGAGGATCTCCTCGTAAGTGATGCGGCTCGGGTCGAAGACGACCTCGACGGCCTCGGCGTGGCCGGTCGTGCCGGCGTGCACGTCGGGGTAGAACGGCTGTGACGTCGTGCCGCCGGTGTAGCCGACGCGCGTGCGGATGACGCCGGGGACCTGCCGCAGGATCTCCTCCATGCCCCAGAAGCACCCGCCGGCGAGCGTCGCGACCTCCTCGGTCGCTGGCTTGGCGGACTTGGCGCCGTCGCCGGCCGCGGGCTTGGTCGCGCCGGCCTCGTCGGTCTTGGCGAAGAGGGCGCGGTACTTGCCGTAGCCCTCGGCCTCGAGCTTCTCGACCGGAATGAAGCGCAGCGACGCCGAGTTGATGCAGTAGCGCTGTCCCGTCGGCCCGGGGCCGTCGTCGAAGACGTGGCCGAGGTGCGAGTCGCCCTTCGACGACCGCACCTCGGTGCGGCTCATGAGGAGCGAGCGGTCGTCCTTCTGGTGGACGCTGCCGCCGTCGATCGGGCGCGTGAAGCTCGGCCATCCCGTGCCCGAGTCGAACTTGTCGAGCGAGCTGAAGAGCGGCTCGCCGCTCACGACGTCGACGTAGATGCCGGCGGCGTGGTTGTCCCAGTAGGCGTTGTGGAACGGCGCCTCGGTGCCGTTCTTCTGCGTCACCTGGTACTGCTCGGGGGTGAGCCGCTCGCGCAGCTCGGCGTCGCTCGGTTTCGTCGTGGTGTTCATGGGCGGATCTCCCGCAGCGTGAGTGACGGCGACCGACGCAGCGACCAGCGCGATCGTGAGGAGCACGGCCGTGTGATGGGCGCTGCGGGTCGGTCGGGTGTCGGGCATCTGCGACGTTGGATGCCGGGAGCCCCGGGGCGGCGTCGTGCGCCGCGGCGGCAGCAGCCCGGTGTCAGGGCTTTGCTTGCGCCTTCGACGGGTGATCCTCGTCGGCGAGGGCAGGGACGGTCACGGCGACCGACGCCGGCGTCAGGCGCAGCCTGATCTTGGCGATGGCCTCGCCCGTGAGCTGCTCGAGGTGGGGATCGGTGGTGCGCGCGCGCAGGGCCTCGAGCTTCGGCACGGTCGCGGCGTCGCCGATCTCGCCGAGGGCGAAGACCGCCGTTCCCTCCATCGCCGGATCGTCGTGGTTCAGGAACTCGGTGATGGGCGGCGCGGCCTTCGAGTCGCCCATGCGGCCGAGCGTCACGAGGATGCGCTGCTTCATGGGTGTAGGCGTGTCGCGCAGGAAAAGCTTCTGCACCAGGACCTGCGTGGCGTCGGTGGCGCGCAGCTTGCCGAGGTAATCGAGCGCCTTGATCTTGACCCCGTCGTCGGGATCGCCGGTTGCCTGGATGAGGTACTCGATCGCCTCCGGCTGACCGGACTCGCCGAGCGACTTCACGGCCTCAAGCCGCTCCTGCGGATCGGGATCGTTCAGCTTCTTCGTCCACTCATTGATGCTCTTCCCCTTCTGCGCCTCCTTGTAACGCTGCTGCACCCGGTACGGATTGACCTGGGCGCTGGCGAGCGAGACCGGAAGTACGAGGAGGGCGACGAGGGCGAGAAGGCGCGAGTTCTTGAGCAACCGATGAGCCTCTGCGCCTTCATGCCGGATGACAATTCGCATTGCAACCAACCCGACGCGATACCAGATGCGCAGCGCCGGGATGCCGGTCGCCGCGTTTCCGACAGCCACTTGTCGAGGCGCACGCTCCGTCGTGTCGTGCGGCGATGCTCCCGAGAGGGCGATCGGGAGGTCGCCGTCCCGAGCACGCTGGCACATCCGTTGCTGATTCGGAGGATCCGAGTCCCCTCATGATCGCTCCGCCCTCAGCGCGGCTGCTCGCGCGTCCCCTCTCGTCTTCCGTCGGCACGCGCCTGGGCATCGCTCATGCGCAGTCGCGGCGCGCGCAGGCGAGCGCATGAGCACACCGGTCAGCACCCTCGAGCTGATCGAGCGCATCGTGCGCCTGGAGCTGCAGCAGGCGCCGGTCGAGGTGCTGGCGACCCAGATCCTCGGGCCGCTGTTCGAGGCCCTGAACGCCCGCGCCGGGGCGCTCCTGTGCTACCGGCGCGACGAGGGCGCCCTCGCGCTCGCCGCCGGGCGCGGCCTCTCGGCCGAAGGTGCGGAGCGCCTCGGAAGCCTGCGCTGGGGCGGATCGGGTGCGTGGGAGATGCCGCTCCGCGCCCTCGCCGAGCGCAAGGCGTACCTGGTCGAGTCGGCGGACCTGCGCGAGTTCGCGGCCGAGCTCGTCGGTCCGGCGGAGGCGGCGACGGCGATGAGCGTCGTGGGCATCCCGCTGCATCGCTGGCAGCAGCCGGTCGGCATCGTCCTGGCGCTCGCCGATCATCCGGCGGAGACGGCGCGCGTCCTGGAGCACGCGCTCGCCTACGACGTGCTCGCGATGGCGCTCGCGTCGGCGCTCTGGGGCGGGCCGCGCGCGGCGTCGATCGACGAGTCGGCCGCACCGCCGACGCTCATCTGCGAGGCCTGGGTCGACCTGCGCGTCCGCGTGGCGGATGGCGCCGGTGCCAGTGACGGGCGCGTGGCCGACCGGGCCGTGATCGACGCGATGCTGCAGGACCTGCGCGGCGCGGTCGACGCGCTGCGCGCCGAGCGCCGGCTCGAGGAAGCGGAGCGCACGGCGCTGGCGGAGCGGCTCGCGGCCGCGGAGCACGATCGCGCCGAGCACGCCGCGCGTACGGCGTCGCTCGAGCGCGAGCTCGGCCGCCACGAGGCCCTCCTTGCCGAGGCCCGCGCCGACCTGACGCGCGCCACGTCCAGCGCGGCGCCGGCACCGGCGCCGGCAGCTCCGGCCGCTGCGGTGGCGACCCCCAAGACGGCGCGCCCGGCCGCCGACAAGCCGGCCGCGACGCCGGAGCAGGCTGCGCCGCCCATCGCCGCGGACGCTTCCACGGCGGCGCCTGCGTCGGTCGCGACGCGCATCCTCGATCCGGACGCGGCCCGCGGCGAGCAGATCGCGGCGGCAATCGCGCGCGTGTTGCCGACGCCGCCGCCCCGCGGGCTCGTCATCGCCAACCTCTTCGACGCCGACGCGAAGGTTCTGGGCGAGGTCGCGGCGGCCGCGGTGCAGGGCGCGACCATCCTCGGCTATGTCGCCGACGCGACCCGCAGCCGCATCCTCGGCGGCGTCCGCTGCTTCACCGATCCGCCGGCCCCCGGCGAGGTCACGGCCGCGCTCGACGCGCAGCCGCGTGGCGGCAAGCGCATGATCATGCTCTCGGACGACATCGACGCGTTCATTCCGGCAAAGGCCGAGCTCTCGAAGCTCGGCTACTCGACGTCGATGGCCTGCGACGACAAGCAGGCGATCGATCTCCTCGCGCTCCTCAACCCCGACGCCGTGCTGGTCGATCTGCGCGCGACGCCGGAGGCGGCGGCGGCGTTCGTCGACGGGCTCGCGCCGGAAAGCGGCCGCATCCTCACGATGCTCGTCCACGGCGACCCGGCGCGCGGAGCGCTGCGCCGCGCGCTCGAGCGCCTGCTGCGCCCGGGGACGCTCAACACCGAGGATCTGTCGCGTGTCTGCCGCGGCATCGTGGCCACCGCGACCGCTACCGCCAACAAGCAGGGCGGCGTGAGCCCGCTGCGCCAGGCGGAGCCGGGCAACGCCACCGCGCGTCGTACGGCGGCCAATGGGTGAACGCCACGACGTTTCGCGTGCGCGAGGCTGCGAGTCTCGCGGCGACGCGAAGTGGCGAGCGACGCGAATCCGTCATCCACAAGCCAAGGCAACAGCGGTGGCGAGCGCCAGAGATCCGCGGTGGGCAGCGAAGAGCCGATGGCACACGCGTTGCTGTTGGCAAACTGTTGAAGATCTCCCGAACGATTCGTAGCGCATGACGATCACCCCCCGGTGACCGTCGAGGTGGGTATGCAAGGCACGTCCAAACGTCCGGCACGACCGGGACGGCCGTCGAAGCCGACGAGTTCGGCGACGCCGGCGCCGCGGCGCGGCGGTCCACGGCCAACCACGCTGAAGGTCGTCGAGCGCATCACCGAGCTGCAGATGCGGCAGGTGCCGCTCGAGCTCTTCGCGTCCGACCTGGTGCCGATGCTGCTCGACGCCTTCGACGCGCCGGCCGGCGCCCTCCTGCTCTACGGCTGCGAGTCGGAGACGCTGGCGCTGCTCGAGTCGCGCGCACTCTCCGCCGGGGGCCGCGAGCGCCTGCGGGCACTGCGTCGCGGCGCCGCGGATTCGTGGGAAATTCCGTTGCACGGACTCCTCAACCGCAAGGCATACGTCATCGAGGGCCCGGACGAGCATCCGTTCGTCCCCGAGCTGGTCGATCGCGAGCTCGTGCCGCGCACATCGAACCTCGCCTCGATCCCCCTTTATCGCGGGCAGCTGCCCGTCGGCGTGCTGCTGGTGATCGCCGATCGCCGGCCGATCCTCGAGATCGAGATCCTCACGCAGGTACTGGCGTTCGACACGCTCGCGCTCGCCCTCGACGGCTACATCCGCGCCCGGTCCCACGTCCCCGGCATGGCGGCCGAGGCCGATCCTGCGGCGAGCGGCGAGTCGCTCGTCTGCGAGCCCTGGGTCGAGCCGCGCGAGATCGCGGCGCGTCTCGAGCGCGAGCTCCGTGAGACCGAGCAGGCGCGCGCCGAGATCGCCGCCCGCCTGGCGGACGCGGAGACGCGCCTCTCCGACATCGACCGCGGCGACGACGAGCGCGCCAAGGTACTGGCGGAGCGGCAGCGGCAGCTCGCGGTCCTCACCGAGGAACGCGACCGCGCCCGCGACGCCGCCGCCGAGACGGGCGAGACCGTCCGCGCGCTGCGTGGGACGATCGCGACGATCGAGAGCGAGCGCGATGCGCTGCGCACGGCGCGGACCGAGCTGGCCGCGAGTGCCGGCAAGGCGGCCCAGGAGATCAGCCGCCTCGAGGCGACGTGTGTCGCCCTGCGGGCGGAGGAGGCGCGCCTGCGCGACGAGCGTGCCCGCGTGCTGGCCGCCGTCGACGAGCCGGGCGCCGAGCCCGCGGCCGTGGTACGCGCGCTGCGCGAGAAGATCGTCGCCCTCGAGGGCGAGGTCGGGACGCAGGCGACGGACCGCGCCGAGCTGGCGCGGCGGAGCGCCACGCAGGCCGAGCAGGTCGCGCAGGAGCTCACCGCGCAGCGGCAGGAGGTCGAGGAGCTGCGCGCGGCGCACGAGCGCACGGTCGAGGGATTGCGCGCGACGTACGGCCGAGAGATCGAGGAGCAACGCGCGCAGCACGCACGCGTGATCGCCGAGGCGGCCGTGATGCACGAGCGCGGCCGCGCCGAGGCCGACGCCGGCCACGAGACGGCCCTCGCGGCGCTGCGCGCCGGGCAGGCCGAGACGCTCGCGCGCCTCCTGGCCGAGCGCGACGTGACGCGTGACGAGGCGGAGCATCTGAGCGTCGAGCGCGACGACCTCGAGGCCCGCCTCACCTGGGCACTCGCCGAGCGCGAGGAGGTTGCGGCTGCCGCGGCCGTGCGCGAGCGGGCGGCGCTGGCCGCACTCGAGACGGAACGGCGCGAGTCGGAGGCGATGCGGGCCGCGTTCGACCTGCAGCGTGCGGCGATGGATCAGGGACGTGCCGACGACGCCGCGCGGCTCGCCGCGCTCGAGGCCGACATCCTGGCGCGCGACGAGCGGCTCGCCGCCGCGGCGCACGCAACGGAGGACTTCGAGGCGCAGCAGGTCGAGTTGCAGGGCGAGATCGAACGGCTGCGCGAGGACCGCGCGCGCGTGCTCGCGGTCGTCGACGATCCGGGCGCCGAGCCCGAGGCCGTGATCCAGGCCCTGCGCGAGCGCGTCGGCTCGACCGAGGCGCTGGTGCAGTCGCTCGAGGAGGAGAAGCGGCAGGCGATGCAGCGGGCGGCCACGGAGGTGGAGCAGGCCGAGCACCGGCTGGCGGTGCAACGACGCGAGCTCGCCGAGACACGCAGCGCGCACCGCGCGGCGCTGGAAGAGGCGGAGGCGGTAGCGCGGCGCGAGATCGAAGCGGCCCACGCGGCGCATCGCGCCGAGCGCGAGGCCGACGCGGCTGCCCATCGGACGGAGATCGCCACCCTGCGTATGAGCGCCGACCGCATCGACGGCGAGCGCCGCGCGACGCTGACGCAGCTCGAGTACGACCGTGATGCCGCGATGGCGACGGCCCGCGAGCTGCGTACCACCGTGGCGGAGCGCGAGGCGCGTCTGGGCGAGTTGGAGCGCGCCCAGAGCGAGCTCGCCGGCGAGCGGACGGACGTCACGCAGCGCGCCGCCGCGCTCGCCGAGGAGCTCGCCCGGATGCGCGGCGCGCTCGGCGAGACGGAGCGCGAGCGCGAGTCGCTCCGCCAGCGCGTTGCCGGGCTGTCGACGACGGAGGCGGAGCGGAGCGTCCAGGTGACCGCGCTCGGCGCCGAGCGCGAGCGGGCGGAGACGCGGCGGCGCGAGGCCGAGCGCCGCGCCGAGGAGATCGCGACCGAGCTGGCCGTCGTCCAGGCGGAGGCACTGCGGTTGCGCGAGGACCGGGCGCGCGTGCTGGCGGCGGTGGACGACGACGCGGAGCCGGTAGCGGT
>DASXLI010000024.1:0-107067 GCA_036496285.1 Binatia bacterium | reverse complement strand
CGTGGCAGGGTGTAGGGATCGGTCCGGCGATTGATGGCGCCGTGCTGCGAGGTGAACGCGAACCGGTAGCCGGCGTGTCGCAGGATCGCCGACGACGCGCTGTCGTAGTCGGCGCGGGTACCGAACGGGTAGGCGAATGCCTCGACCGATTGGCCGCTTTCCGATTGCAGGATGGCGCGCGACTTCTCGGCCTCGAAGCGCGCCTCGTCCGGCGACAGCCGTGCGAACGAGCGATGGGTATAGCTGTGCGATCCGATCACCACGCCGGCGCGCGCGAGCTCGCGAAGCTCACCACGGGTGATGCGTGCGTCGGGGTCCGTCGCCTTCGCTGCCGGGGGCGTCCCGCCATCCTCGCGCAGCTCGCCGGCGGGAACGAACGCGATGAGCGGAATGCCGTGTCGCCGCGCGATCGGTGCAACCCGATCGTAGATGCACGGACAGCCGTCGTCGACGGTGACGAGCACGGCACCCCTCGGCAAGGAGCCCTCGCCGGCGAGGTAGCGCTGCAAGTCCGCCAACGAAATCGCGATCCGCTGCTGTGCGAGCCACGCCATCTGGCGGTCGAAGTCCCCCTCGCTGACGCAAAAGGGATCGTGATCCGCGTCGCCGACGCGATGGTACGTGAGCACCCGCACGTCGCCGCGCCCCGGCAGCCAACGGCTCACGAAGAGCCATCCGGAAACCCACGCCAGCTCCGCGATCGCCGTCCGCGCGATTTTCTTCAATAGCCAGCGCATCGCCGCCCGCCGCTCAACGATGGGACCGGGAATCGCGGAGCACGCGGAGGACGAACTTGGGGTTGCCGAGAACGTAGCGACGCCACTTGTGCGGCTGTCGCATCAGGATGTGCGCCCACTCGAAGCCGCGGTCACGGATCCACCGGGGCGCGCGGTCGAGCGCACCGCCCCAATGATCGACGAGCCCGCCGATGCCGATGCACAGCTGCACGCGCAGCGCGGCGCGGTTGTCGTGGATCCACTGCTCCTGGACCGGATTGCCCATCGCGACGAGGAGGACATCCGCGCGCGAGGCATTGATGCGCTCGATGACGGCGTCATTGTCGCTCGGCTCGAAGTGGCCGTGCGCGTGACCCGCCATGGTCACGCCGAACGTCGTCGCGACGTGCGCGGCGGCGGTGCGTACGACCGGCTCGTGCCCGCCGAAGAGGAAATAGCGATAGCGCTTGCCGGCAGCGGTCGACATGAAGAGCGGGACGAGATCCGTGCCGACGAGGTTGTCGCGCATCCGGACGCCCTTGCGGCGTGCCGCCCAGCGGACGCCCGTACCGTCGCCCCAAACCGCATCCGCGCCGTTCAGCACGTCGCGGAATGCAGGCCGGTCGCAGGCAAGATTGATCGTGTGCGCATTGACGATGTAGACGGTGCGCGGCGGTGCCGTCCGCCGCTCGATCAAGGCGCGCAAGCGATTGCATGCGTCCGTCTTCGTGAGGTTTTCGATGCGGACGCCGCAGATCCACAGTGACTCGGGCGGTATCGTCGCGAGCTCGGGCGCCCGCGCTTCGCGGGTAGCCGGGCTGATGGCATTCGGTGCGCTCACGCCGCGCGGCGCTCCTCGAGCACGGTTCGATACGTGACCACGTCGCGCTCATGCGCGATCGTCGCCAGTGTGTCGCGCAGCATGGCCCGCTTCTTGGCGAGCGGCAGCCGCATGCCCGGATGGCGGTCCATGCGCGGGTCGATGTCGTCGCCGGCGAGGTCGAGCAGGTCGGCGGCGTGGAACTCGTAGCAGACCGGCCGTCCCGACCGCAGGAGCGCGCGGACGGCGCGCCCGAAGATGCGCGGCGGAACGAAGTACTGGAACGTGTGGTACACGGGCAGCCGCAGCCAGCGCGTGACCGAGATCGGAAACTCGACGAGCCCGTTCGTGCCGGCGCCCGCATCATGCGGGAGGGCCGGCGCGAACGCGTGGCCGATGAGATCCATCGAGAAGATCGAGCCCTTGTTGGTGCTGCGGCGATAGGCGGAGAGCCGGCTCGCGATCAGCACCGGGGTCGGGAAGATCGAGGCGTCGTAGCGGTAGCCGGCGGCGGCGATGCGCGCGAGCACGCGCTCGTCCACGTCCCACGCCGGGGCGCGGAAGCCGATGACCTCGGTGCCGCACGCCGCCGTGAGGCGCTGCCGTGAGGCGTCGAGCTCCTGGGCGAGGCTGCCGTCGTCGAGCGTGCGGAAGGGCTGCGGATGCGTCATCGAGTGGCTCGCCACCTCGTGGCCGGCGGCGACCATTTGCTTCAGGAGCGGCGCCTCGCGATCGGCGTCGCGGGCGATGAAGAAGAAGACCCCGGGCACGCCGAGCTCGTCGAGCAGCTCGAGGAGGCGCGGCACCGCGGTGCGATAGATGCGGTCACACGCGGGCAGGTCCTCGATGCCGTACCCCTGGAGGTGGCGGTCGACGGTGTCGAGGTCGCAGGAGAAGACCGCGTATGGACGGGTCGCGCTCACGAGCGAGACGGCTCCCCTCTCACGACGCCGCCGCGCTGGCGCCGGTGCCCGACGACTTCGGACGCGTGGCGAGCTTGGCGACCGCCGACTTCACCGCCCGCGCGATGAACTCGACGTGCTCGTCGGTGTAGAACTCGTTCCACGGTAGCACGACGACGCGCTCGAGGCCCTGCATCGTGCCCGGATACTCCTTCGTGTCGTAGACGATCTTGGTGCCGTCCTCGCGCTCGCGGTGCGAGTACGGGAACTGGCTCTTGCCGAAGGTCTTGCGCTCGGTGAACACCTGGCACTCGAATGCCGGCTTCTGGATGTAGCGCGGCGCGCTGAACACGCCGTTCGCCTTCAAGGCTGCGCCGAGCGCGTCCGAGCCGCCCTGGATCACCGACGGATCGACGATGAGGGGGTACTTCCAGTACACGTGCGTCGCGCCCTTGTGCGCCCGCGGCAGGGTGATGCCCGGCGTGTTCGCCAGCATCTCCGTGAACTGCTGCGCCGTCTTCCGGCGGCGCGCCACGACGCCGTCGAGCTTCGCGAGCTGCGCGCGCGCGACCGCGCCCTGGAGATCCGTCATGCGGTAGTTGAGCGCGAGGAAGTAGTGGTCGGGCTTCGGGTCGCCGTAGCCCCACGCCTTGTCGCTGAAGAGGATCATCCAGCGGGCGAGCTTCGGATCCTTGGTGACGACGATGCCGCCCTCGCCGGTCGTCATGTGCTTGCCCTGCTGCAGGCTGAAGGCGCCGATCGCGCCGATCGTGCCGACCAGGCGGTCCTGGTCGGTCGCGAGGAACGCCTGCGCGCAGTCCTCGATGACCGGAATGCCGGCCTTGTCGGCGACGCGCATGATGCCGGTCATGTCGCAGGGGTTGCCGAAGAGATGGGTCGCAATGATGGCGCGCGTGCGCTTGGTGATGCGCGCCGCGATCGCCTCTGGGGTGACGTTGAGGGTGACCGGGTCGACGTCGGCGAAGATCGGGATGGCGCCCTGGTAGAGGATCGGCGCGATGCCACCCATGTCGGTGATCGACGTGGTGATGATCTCGTCGCCGGGCTCCGGGTCGATTGCGGCGACCGCGGTGTGGACCGCCGCCGTTCCCGAGGTGACGGCGCGCGAATGTGGCACGCCAAAGCGCTGCGCAAACGCCTGCTCGAACGCCTTGACCTGTGTGCCCTTCGTGCAGTTCAGCGTGCCGGACTCGATGACCTCGCGCAGCAGGGCGAGCTCGTCCTGACCGAAGTCGCGGCCGCTCTTGTCGGCATCCGAAGGGAGGGTGATGGTGTCGCTCATCCGAGATCTCCTACGAGGGCGTCGACGGTCTCGCGGGCGAGCCCGACGCTGGTATTCCAGGCCGTGACTCGGGGGTAGGCCTGGGCGGTTGTACTGACGTAGACGCGGCTGTCGCCGACGCGAGGAACGGGGCGTTTGCGCAGGTAGCCGACGGACCAGACCGGCTCCACGTGCGGGGCGCGGAACACGTACACTTCTTCGACATCTTCCGCCCGAAACTTGGGGTAGATCGCGGCCAGGCCCTCGAGGGCCTGTTTCTTCACCAGGGCGTCCGAGCGCTGGTAGGTCTCGGAGCCGGCATCGCAGTAGTTCATCGTGTAGACGAGGTGGCGTCCGCCGATCCACTCGGACGGGATCACGTGCGTCGTCTCGACCACGCCCTGGAACGCGAAGCGCGGGTCGACGACGATCGTCCAGTAGAAGCGCTCGAGGCGCTGCCGTGAGACGACGAGCGCGTTCACGCAACCCTGGTACTTGAGGTCGGGGAGCGGCACCTGCGAGGCGAGCGAGCCGCGCGCGACCTGCGACAGCAGCGGGAGCGGTAAGGTCGAGACGACCGCGTCGAAGTCCTCTGCCTTGCCGGCGACGTCGACGTGCACGACCCGCCCGTTCGACTCCACCGCGGAGACCGTGCTGTCGAGGCGGATCTCGCCGCCGCGGGCGAGGACGGTGTCGCGCAGCGTCTCGGCGAGGCCGCGGTAGCCGCCCCGCATGTAGCCCTTCACCTCCTGGTCGCCGTTCTTCTCGCGATTGAGGGTATTCCACACCCAGTACGCGGGAACGGTGTCGACGTGGTCGCCGAACTTGGCGCGGAGGAGCGGCAGCCAGATGCGCTCGAAGACGCTACGTCCGAAGATCGAGCGCAGCCACTCGCCGGCCTGCACGTCGTCGAGATCGAGGGCGTGGCGCTTCAGCTTGGTGATGTAGGCCGCGCCGAGGCCGGTGCGCACGCGGTCGGCCATCGAGAGCGCGCGGAAGCGCAGCAGGTCGGCCGGGCTGTTGAAGCCGTACAGCGTGCCGCCGAGGTGGAAGCCCATGCCGGTCTCGGCCCAGACGAGGCGATCCGAGATGCCGAGCTCGGCGAGGAGCCCGCAGAGGTCGGCGTCGGAGTCGAGGATGACGTGGTAGAAGCGGTCGAGCGTCGTGCCCTGGTGCTCGAAGTGGGTGCCGATGCCACCGAGCCGGTCGGAGCCTTCGAGGATGACCGGCGTGTGGCCGTGCTTCTGCAGATAGTAGGCGGACGTGAGCCCGGCGATGCCGCCGCCCAGAATGCCGATGCGTTTGCCGTTGGTTGCCATCGTTTCCCTCAGGCCGCCGGCTGCGTGCGGGCGCGGGCCGGCGCGGCCAGGTGTGCGGAGCCGGTCGGGGCGAGCGCCAATGCCGCTCCCGGGGCGAGCGCGGGGACATCGAGCGTCCGCTCCGTGCCGTCGCGCTCGACGACGACGCGCACGCCGCTGATCGTCTCGGTGCCGCCGTTCACGATGCATGGGCCGTCCGCGCCCTCGCGCAGCTCGAGCGCCTCGCGCCGGCACCACCAGTCGGCGACCTCGGCCGTGCCCGCCAGCCACACGTCGGGGTGGCGCAGTGCAGCCGCGACGAACTCGAGGTGCGCCGCGCGCCGGGCGCGGTCGGACTCGCCGAAGACTCCACCGTGGACGAGCGCGACGTAGAGCCCGCCGGTCTCGCGCACGTACGCCGCCTTCGCGGCGACGGTCGCCCGCAGCTCGTCTTCCGATGCGCCGCCGAGGAGCGGCTGGATGCAGTCGGGCGCGGTGAGCGGCAGCTCGAGGCAGCGGCTCGGTCGCAGCTGCCCGTCGTCGGTCGTGAGCGGGGGGCGATAGGGGACGTTGACGCGCACGCCGCCGCCGAAGTGCGCGATGTTCTCGCGATCGACGTCGGGATACGACGAGTCGAAGGCGAACCCGGCCTGATCGAGCGCCCAGGCGAGATCGGGCGAGCGGTCGAGCCGCGGGCTGCGGTAGCCGCGCACCGAACGGCCCAGGCGACGCTCGAGCTGGGCTCGCGCGGTCTCGACGTCGCGCCGCACGTCGTCGCGGCCGACGACGTTCTCGCCGCGATGGGCGAGCCCGTGCACGAGGACGCCGTGCGTGCCGAGGCGCGACACGGTCTCCGCCTCGAGCCAGCGCGTGCTCGATTGGGCGACGAGGCCGAAGGTCGCCGGATGACCGAGCGCCGCGACCTCGCCGAGAAGCGCGGTGAGGCCGCGCGTGTACGCGAAGCGCCGCGGCTCGATGTCGTGCGTGAGGGTCGCGGCTGCGGTGAATGGCGCCGGCCAGCGCGCGATCCGTACGAGCGGTGCGCCGAGGCGGCGCACGAGGCCGAGGAGCAGCTCGGCGACGAGCCAGCCGCTCGGGTCGACCGGGTACGACGACGCGGCGCCGCCGAGCGTCGCGAGGCGAGCCTCGAGGCTCGCGTAGAACCGGCGCTGCACCTTCTGCCGCAGCGCCTCGGGCGCGGCATAGTATGCGTGCTCCGCGAGCCGGCGAGCCGCGAGCCGCCATGCCGAGGGCGTGGACGCCTCGGCGTGCACCGGCACCGCGTGCTCGGTGAGGAGGCGCGTGAACGCGGCGCCGACATCGATCGCGCACCACGTGGTGCCGTCGCGCTCGGCGACGGCCGGCGTGCCGTCGGTCATGCGCGCGACGACGCGGCCCTGCGTGACGTCGGCGATGGAGCAGAGCGGCGTCGCGGGCAGGGTGAGCGTACTGACGCCGAGGGCGTGCGCGCGCGCGACGGTCGCGGGGCGCCACAGCGTCTCGGTGATCGGCAGCACGACCGTGCGTTCGGCGTCCTTCGCGTTCGACGCGCCGAGCAGGCGGCGGGCGACGTCCGCCCCGCCGTGGAGGATCAGGCCGCGCCGCCCGGCGAGCGCAGCGAGGTCGGCGCTCGTGGCGCCACGCCCCGCGACGAGCGGAGTGTCGTCGCCGCACGCAGCCGTCCCGTATGGCACCTTCTCGGTGTCGAGGATGGCCTGCACGCCGAAAGCGGACTCGGCGTCGCGTGCGACGAGGCGGATCATTGCAGTCCCGTGACCGGCCGCGCTCGCCCGCAGCGCTTGCACGCGGCCGAGGCATCGGCCTGGCGCTCGGGCGACGGCAGCGGCTCGCCGCAGACGCACACCCAGCCGCGGACGCGCGCCGGGTTGCCGTAGACGAGCGCGTGCGGCGGCACGTTGGCGGTGACCACCGATCCCATGCCGATCATCGAGTAGGCGCCGAGCTCGAGGCCCGGACCGATGATCGCGCCGGCGCCGATCGTAACGCCCTCGCGTACGACCGTCTCCAGGGTGTCCTCGTTCGGGTCGGACGACGCCAGGCCGTCGCCGTCGATGCCGAAGGCGCGCGGATACCGGTCGTTCGTGAAGATCACGCCCGCGGAGATCATGACGCGATCCTCGATGGTGACGGCGGTACACACATAGACTTGCGCATTGATTTTGACGCAACTCCCTATGTGCACGCCATACGCAATGTACGTCTTCTCCCCTATAATGCAGTCCGCCCCGATCCACGCGGGACCACGGATGTGGACGTTGTCCCACACCGAGGTCCCCGGGCCGAGTTCGACCCGGGGCTCGATGAGGGCTGTCGGATGGATGCGGGGAGCGGGGGAGGAGGGAGGTGTCTCGGCGCTCATGCGCCGATGGACGTCGCCGCGCGCTTGCGCGTCGTCGCCCGGGCCCGCGCCACGCCGCGGCGCTCGCGCATGCCCTTCATGTCGACCCGTTCCCAACCCCCGGTGTGAATCGAGCGATACGCCGCCTCGACCGCTGCGACCGTCCGCAAGCACTCCACCGTGCTGATCCAGGGCGCGGCGTTGCCGGAGCATGCCTCGACAAAGCAAGTGAGCATGCGCCGGTGGGCGTCGATCTTGTCGTAGTTGGCGCCGAAGCCCTCCCAATCGGCGTTGCCGATCTTCATGCGGGTGTTGCGCCAGCCCACCTCGATCGTGCCCTTCGAGCCGTAGATCGTGACGTAGCTGTCGCGGCCCGTGGAGAGGCTCCAGCTCACGTCGACGCGGCCGATGACCCCGTCGAGCGCGCGCACCTGGATGGAGGCGCTGTCCTCCACCGCGAGGCGCTGCCCGGACTTGTGCAGGTTGGCCTGCACCCACGTCACCGTCCCGAAGAGATAGGAGACGATGTCGAACGCGTGGCAGCCGTTGTCGATGATGACGCCGCCGCCGGCGCGCGAGCGCTGGCAGTTCCAGCGCTTCGACATGTCGACCGGGCTGCAGAAGCTCACCTCGAACGCGACCGGATCACCGATCTTGCCCGCGGCCATGAGCTCGCGCGCCTGCGCCAGCTCGGGGACGTGGCGGAACTTGGTTGCCAGGAGGAGCGTGCGCCGGCGGCGCTGTGCCGTCTGCAGCATTTTCATGGCGTCCCACGTGGTGAGCGAGAGCGGCTTCTCGCACAGCACGTGCAGCCCCGCCTCGAGACACTTGATCGCCAGCTCGGTGTGGTCCGCCGGCGGCGCCGCGATCACGACCGCGTCGAGCTCGCCTGCCTCCAGCATGACGTCGGGGTTGGTGTAGGTGCGTATGCCGAGATCACGCGCCCGCTTGCGTGCGACGGGCGAGGGATCACAGACAGCCGTCACGTCCGAGCCCTCGACGTGCTTGAACGAATCGAAATGCACGCCGCCAGCGCGGCCGAGACCGATGAGACCGAATCGCATGTGGGGGGTCCTTTCGCCCGCCTCAGTTGGCGAGCTTCTCTCTGCGTAAACCACGCGCTTGCCGGGTGCTGACCATCAGCGCCGTCATCAGGAGCAGGCGACAGTGGGCGACGATAGCGTCACTGACCTTGAGCTTCGATTCACCGAAACGCCGGCTTTCGAGTCGCATCGGGACCTCTGCGACGCGATAGCCGGCCAACATCGCGCGCAGCATCATCTCCGCCACCGCCGCGAAGCCGTTGGAGCGGAAGTGGATGCTTTGAATCGAATCGCGCCGATACGCGCGGAACAGACAGGTGAACGTGTAGACGTCTTGCCCGATGAGAAGCTTGTAGAGCGCCGAGACCATGCGGCTCAGCTGGATGCGGATGCGGCTTCCCTCGGCGCTTGCGCTCTCGGGATGCCACGCGGAGGCGGTGACGATCTCGGAGCCGCTCGAGACGAGCTCGGCAAGCTCGGGAAGCTTTTCGGGCGGATAGGTACAGTCGCTATCGATGGTGCAGACGATCGGCGAGCGCGTGTGGGCGAAGCCCGTACGCAGCGCGGCTCCCAGGCCGAGATTCTCGTGATGGCGCACGACCTCGATCCACGACTCGCTGCGCGCCGCGCGCAGCAAGCGGCCGAACGTGTTGTCGGTCGAGCCGTCGTCGACGAAAAGGAAGTGCCAATCGCTCGCCCCGTTCGTGCGCATTTTGCGCAGTCGCGTGAGCAAGGCGGGAAGGCCGTCCTCCTCGTTGTAGCAGGGAACTATGACGGTGACGGGCGCGCTGTCGGTGCGCAAGGTATGGGTCTCCTGGAAGAGTACGCGTCAGTGAGCGCCCTGCCCCGAGATGACGGCGGGCAGAGTCTTGGCAAGGATCTTCATGTCGAGCGCGAGGGACCAGTTGTCGATGTATTCCATGTCGGAGCGGATCCATTCCTCGAACTTCGGCTCGCGACTGTTGATCTGCCACAGGCAGGTGATGCCGGGTTTCACGCTGAAGCGGCGCTTGTGCCAGCGCACGTCGATGCGGCTCACGTCGCGCACCGGCAGCGGACGCGGGCCGACGAGGCTCATGTCGCCGACCAGGACGTTGAAGAGCTGGGGAAGCTCGTCGAGACTCAAGCGGCGGAGCGCACGCCCGAGCCGGGTGATGCGCGGATCGTCCTGGATCTTGAAGACAGGGCCCTCGGCCTCGTTCAGCGACTCGAGGTCCGGCTGCATGAGGTCGGCGCCCTGGATCATCGTGCGGAACTTGAGCGCTCTGAAGCGGCGACGGTTCAGGCCGACGCGGTCCTGGGCGAAGAGCACCGGGCCCTGCGAGTCGAGCTTGATGGCGATCGCGATGGCGGTGAAAAGCGGCAGGAAGAGGACCAGGCCCACTGCCGAGGCGGCGAGATCGATGGAGCGCTTCACGACCAGGCGCAGCGAGTCGGGCGGTCCGGACGAGATGGTGAGCACCGGCTGTCCTGCGAGTGAGTCGACCGCGGCACGCGACCAATCGAGGACGGCGAGGCTCGCCACCAGGCGGAGCGTGGTGCCCTGCTCCTCGCACATCGTAATGAGGGGTTGGAGGAGTGGCTGGGTGCGGTCGAGCGGGATCGCGAGGAACACCTCGTCGATCGGCTGGCGCTCGAGGATCTGCTCGACCGTCGCGAGGACGTCCTTGTGCGTCTGCGGATCAGCGTCGAACGGCCCCACGCCGACGATCTCGATGACCCGGTAGCCGAGCCCCTCGCGCTGCACGAGCCGCACGGCAGCGTCGAGCGCGCACGTCTCGTCGCCGACGATCACGACGTCGAGGAGATTGCGGCCGAAGCCGCGGACGCGGCGCGCGACGGCGCGCAGGCAACGGCGCTCGACGGCGAGGCCGAGGAAGCTCCCCAGCGAGAACGCGACCAGGAACCGCTCGCTCATCGCGCCGAGGAGGACGGCGAGGGCGATCGGCGCGGCGCCGATCAGCACCGCGATGGCGATGTCGCGCAGCTCGCGCGACGCGGGCGACAGCCGGTACGACTTGTACAGGCCGCGCACCTTCAGGATGAAGTGCCAGGCGACGATGTACATCGCGAACACCAGGACGTTGCCGATCGACAGGCGCAGCTCGAGGATCGCGGGCCAATCGAGGATCCTCGCGCCGTCGGTCGTGATGGCCACGGCGGCGACCAGCGCCGCCGTCACGACGGCGAGGTCGGTCAGCTTGAGGACCGTGATCAGCGCTTTGCGTCGCGGGGCCATCAGCCGTTCCCGCCGATGCCGAGCCGGCGAACCCAGCCCGGGAGACGTTCCTTGGTGCCGCTCATCACGACGCCGAGCGTGCGGCAGCCCGCGGTATGCGCACGCTCCGCCGCGGTCTGCAGCGCCGCGCGCGGCGTGACCTCGGCGTCCGCGACGATCACGAGGCCGTCGCAGGCGCAGGCGAGCAGCGCCGCGTCGATCGATTCCGAGAGCGGTGGGCCCTCGAGCACGACGAGGTCGTGCGTCGAGGCGACGCGGTCGACCCACGCGTTCAGCTCGTCGGGCGCGGCCGGGCCGTGCAGGTCGATCGTTGCCGTGCGGTCGGCGTCGTTCTCGATCGGGCCGACGGCGACCAGCTTGTGGCCGCCCCCGTGTACGAAGAGCTGCGCGATCAACACGTGCATCCCGAAGCCTTCGGCGTGGCGGGCCAGGCCGTCGCTCACGCTGTGGACGCTGTCGGACGGCGCCGCACCGGCGAAGACGAAGGTGCGCGACGACTGACCGCTGCCGAGCGCGCGCATCTTGTCGAGGAGCGTCGCGATGCCGCGCTGGCGCTCGTGCGAGAGCGGCGCCGACGAGCGCGGACGGACCGGAGGTGGGACGAACGGCGCGGGACGCGGTGCCGGCGTGCGCGGCGCCGCGGGAGCCATCGGCTGCAACGTCGTGACCGACGGGCGCGGCGGCGGCACGGCACGGATGATCGGCTGCACCTCGCGCGCGACACGCTCCTCGACGACCGGCGGTGCCGGCGCGGGCTCGCGCGGCGCAACGGACGGAGCCGGCGCGGCCTCGGCGGCGGGGAGTGCCGCGACCTTGCCGGCGCGGTCCTTCTCGATGCGCTTCAGTACCTGGAAGTAGTTGCTCATTCGCGTACCGTGGCCGAGTCCGGGAAACGCAACATATCGCCGGCGATGATGCGGTCGGCATTCACGATCTGCGGGTTGGCGGTCTTGATACGGTCGATCAGGTCCGGCTTGTCCTGGCCGTAGACCTCCTTTACGAGCGCGCGGAGCGTCGTGCCCCGGCGCACGCGGATCTCCTTGTACGACTGCGGCTCGAGCGTCGGCGCCGGAAGCTCTTCCGCGTTCGGTGTCACCACCGCGGGAGCTTCGGCGTTCGCCTTCTGTTGGGCCGCGATGGCCGCGGTGAGCGTCTCGATCGCCTCGTTCAGGCGCTTGTCGGCGCGCTCGCGCTGCAACGCCTCGGCGCTTTCGTCGAGGAGCGGCTGCGCGGCCGGCGCGCTCACGGCGTCGCGCGGCGCGGTCCGGCCGTCGAGAACGCCCAGCCCGACCATGACCACGATGCCGGCGACGAAGCCCACGCCCGCCCACGCGGGACGGAAACGCGGCGTGGTCTGCGCCTCGGCCGCCGGCGCGGCGCTCGGCAGCAGCCCGCGGCGCAGCGTGATCAGGCCGCGGCCTTCCTTCTCGCGCGCGGCGGCCCGTGCCATGGAAAAGGTCACGAGCTGCTCGCCGCGGCCGTACGCGAAGAGCATGGCCGTGTGACAGAGGATGTTGATACGGCGCGGGATGCCACGCGCCTTCACCAGCAAGAACTCGAGCGCCGGCGTCGTGAAGATGGCCGACGCCGAGCCGCCGGCGCGCTGCAGGCGGTGCTCGACGTAGCGCATGCTCTCGGCGCGGCTCAGCGGATTGATGTTGCAGCGCACCGCGACGCGCTCCACCACCTGGCGGAGGCTCGGGTGGCGCAGCTTCATCTCCAGCTCGGGCTGGCCGACCAGCACGATCTGCAAGAGCTTCTCGGTGTAGGTCTCGTAGTTCGACAGCAGCCGGAGGTTTTCGAAGACGTCGCTCTCGAGGTTCTGGGCTTCGTCGATGACGAGGGCGGCGGTCGTGCCGTCGGAGGCGCACTCGCGCAGGAAGCCGTTCAGGGCGGACAGCAGCTCCACCCGGTCGCGGCTCGCGCACGGCACGCCGAAGTCGGAGAGCGCCTGGCGCAGGATGTCGTCGAACGGCAGCTTGGTGTTGGAGATGTAGGCGGTCTTGATGCCCTCGCCGAGCTCGGTGAGGAGCGAGTAGAGCACCGTCGTCTTCCCCATCCCGACCTCGCCCACGACCACCATCAAGCCGCGGCGGCCTTCGAGGCCGACCTTGAGGCCCGCGAGGGCCTCGGCGTGGCCCGGGCTCAGATACAGGAACGCCGGATCGGGCGTGAGGGAGAAGGCTTCGGAACGTAGGTGGAAGTGACCCGTGTACATGGCGATGGGGAACGTGTGTCGGACAATGCTCCGGCTACGACGACACCTCCGCGAGGATCGGCAGGCCGGTGACGCCGTGCGCCTCCGCGGCGCTCTTCACGGCGGGATCGAGACGGTCACGGATGAACGCAAGGCCGACGCCGACGAACAGGCTGAGAAGCATTCCGATGCAGAAGACGAGGATGTTCTTGGTCTTCTCCGGCGTCGCCGGCGGCTCTGCGGGCTCCGCGATCGCCAGGTTGACGATGCTCGATTCGTCGAGGGCGCTGCTGAAGCGCGCCTCCTCTTCCTTCTTGGCGTAGGTACCGTACGCTTCCTTGGCCGCGGCGAGCTGTTGCTCGAGATGCTCCTGCTCGGCGCCGATCTCGTCGAGATGGTCGACCTTCGCGCGCGAATCGGCGATCTGCGTGCGCAGCGTCTCGACGCGCGCACGCACGGCCGCCATCTGCGCCTTGGTGGACGCGAGATCCGCCTCGATCGTCTGGTAGGTCGGATTCACCGCGGTCGTGGTGTCGCTCGTAGTGTCCTTCGACTCGTTCATCAGACGCTTGGCCTCGGCGATCTGGCGGTCGAGATCCTTCACCTTCACGCTCGTCGGTGCGTAGGTGGAGAGCAGCTGGCTGCGCTGCATCTCGAGCTCGATGATCTTCGGCTTGATGAGCTGGGCGGTTGGGCTTTCCGCCACGCGCGCCGACGTCGGGATGTTGCGCGAGTAGTTCTTGATCTCGGTCGTGAGAAACTCGACGCGCGCGGTGCCCTCGGCGAGCTCGGTTTCCGAGTTCGCGAGGTTCGTCTGCAACTCCCCGAGCCGTGCGCGCATTGCGCTGCGCTGCTCCGCGCCCGGATCGACGTGCTCCCGCTGGTAGAAGTGCTGCAATGACTGCTCGGCATCGGCGGACTTCTGCGCGAGCAGCTCGCGCTGCTTCTCATAGAACTGCCGCGCCTCCGCCTGCTGATTCAGCCGCGCGTGGCGCTCGATGTGTTGGGCGATCACCTTGTTGACGAGATCCGCCGCCCATTTCGGATCCGTGTCGTCAACCGACACCTCGATGAGGTTCGAGTGCAGGATGGGGCTGATGGTGAGATGGCTCTCCGTCTCGGCGACCCAGCCGTCGAACTCCGTCGGCGGCGGGATGTTGTGCACGAGGCGATAGACGTGGCCCGGTATGCGCAACGGAAGCGTGACGATGCGGACCACCCCCGACACCGCGCGGCCGAAGATGCTGCCCGGCTTGCGAGGTTGACGGTTCTCCCAGTACGGACTCAAGACCTCGCGAATGAGCGCGTCGCTACGGAGCAGCGTTGCCTCGGAGTTGAGATCGCCCTCCCGAACCTGGTCCACGACGGCGTGCGTGTTCGCGTCGGACGTGACGATGCTCTTCGCACGATCGGCAGTGACCATCATGGTCGCGGTCGCCCGGTACGTGGGCCCCTTGATCCAGAGCCCGACGGTGACGGTCGCGACGCCGGCGATGAACACCTGGGCGATGAGCAGCCGCCGCCGGTGCAGTACGGCGACCATCTCACGCCATGGGAACTCTCGCTCCGTCATGCAGTCCTCAGAAGGTGGGTAGCGGGAAAGTCGATATCGGCAGTACCTGTCGGATGTACATGTCCACGAAGTTGTCGACGTTGGCGATCTTGGAGCGCGGTACGAACACGACGTCGTTGGCCACTACCACCACGTCGTCCTCCGGATGGATGCCCTCCTGGACCGGACGTACGTCGATGCTGCGACCCGTCGCCTTGCCGTCCGGCGTGCGACGAATCAGGATCACCTGGGCGCGGTGCGCCGTCTTCGCGAAGCCGCCGGACGCCTGGATGGCCTGGAAGACCGTGAGCCCGCCCGTCAGATCGATGAACCCCTGCTTGCCCACCTCGCCGCCGACGTAGACGCGGTCGGCGACCGGCTTCCGCACGATCACGCTGATCGACGGATCCTGGAGCTCGGACGAGAAGCGCTGCTTCAGATCGGTGCCGAGCTCCATCGGCGTCCGCCCCGCCGCCGGCACGTCGCCGACGAGCTGCAAGCTGATCATGCCGTCGGAGCGCACTACGACGTCCTCGTTCAGCTCGGGGTTCTTGTAGAACTTGATCGAGAGCGCATCCCCGACGAGCATCGTGTAGGCGCCCGGCGCACCCGTCGCTGGGTGGGCCAGGGTCGGCAGCGGCGGATCGTAGGGCGCCTTCGGGTAGCTGCAGGCCGCCAGCGTGCAGAGCACGGCCAGGAGGGGGAGCGTCGCGCGCATCGCGCTTCGGGGCGTCATGCGAGCCTCGGGGCGACGGCGGCGGAAGGGGATGGCGTTCGCTGTGAGTCCATACGCAGGTATCGGCATGACCGGGTCGCGGCGCGAGGCCGAGGCACGTGAAGTCGTGTGCAAGCTGTGCGCCATTGGATGCCGGGGAGCCGTGAGTGCGAATGTACATGCCTTTGGTCGCGCGTCTTCGCCGGCGATGTCGGACTTGCGCGAATCATCGACCCCGCTTTGAAAATCGCGCTCATCGTGCCGCCAGAGAGTGATCACGCAGGGCATCAAGAATCGTTCCAAGCGGCATCCGACAGCGCGAAATACAAGTCCTTGATTTCCCTTCCGGCGCGCAATTCGTTGCGATCGTGCATTGTTGGGCGGCGATTGCGCTCGTGTCGGATCGCTCCGCCAAAACCCATAGCAGTGCACCAGTTTCGGGCATCGTGTGCCACGGTGCGGCGAGTGACGCACGCCGTGACGTTTGCGGCACTGCAGTGCCAGTGGTGTCTCCCGGGTGCGCGGTTCGAAACCCCGCAAAGACGGGAGGGAAAATCACCCTTCTGGACTGGGGGGAGAGCAGGCACTCGGGCGACATTCCACAGTGGCCGTTCACGAACCGATCGTGCGGGCCAGAGGGCCGCCCCACTCCACTCCACACCTGCCCGAGAAGCGCGGAGTACCGCGTCCAAATCGGAGTGTCAATTCGCAGACGTGATCTCATGCGCTTCTCGAGACGGTGAAACGATCCGGTTTGATGCGGGTTGCGCAGTGCTTCCGCTATGGCGTCGCTGTACGATCTGCCGTCGGGTCCGCTGTGTCGTCTGCGGCGTCGCGTTGGACGCGCCGCGCAGACTCGGCGTCCGGTACGAGCTCGCTGTGGCAGGCGTGGCGACCTTCGCTCACGGGCAGTGTGCCGCGGCGCGCGAGGAGCGCCTGGCCGTCCTCGCTCACGCCGGGACTCCGTACGGCGCGCCGCTCGGGCTGAAACGCCGCGTCCTTGCCGCTCGCGAACTCCTGGATCTCCTTCGAGATACGCATGCTGCACCAGTCGTGTCCGCACATCGCGCAGAAGTCGGTATCGACCTCGAGATCCTCGTCGTGCAGCGCGCGCGCGGTGTCGCCGTCGAACGCGAGCTCGAACTGTTTCGGCCAGTTGAGGGCGGCGCGCGCGCGTGAGAGGTCGTCGTCCCAGCGGCGCGCACCGGGGATGCCGCGCGCGATGTCGCCCGCGTGGGCGGCGATCTTGTAGGCCACGCACCCGGCCATCACGTCCTGGGCCCGGGGGAGTCCGACGTGTTCCTTGGGGGTCACGTAGCACAGCATGGCAGCGCCATGACGAGCAGCCTCGGTCGCGCCGATCGCGCTGGTGATGTGGTCATAGCCGGGGAACACATCAGTGACGAGAGGTCCCAACACGTAGAAGGGCGCATCGTCGCACACCTCTTGCTGCAACCGCATGTTACGCTCGATCTGGTCGAGGGGGACGTGTCCCGGACCCTCGACCATCGCCTGCACCCCGGTTTCGCGGGCGCGGTGGACGAGCTCGCCGAGCGTGCGCAGCTCGGCGAGCTGCGCGGCGTCCGAGGCGTCGGCGAGGCAGCCGGGCCGGAGGCCGTCGCCGAGCGAGTACGTGACGTCGTAAGCGCGCATGATCGCGCTGATTTCGTCGAAGAGCTCGTACATCGGGTTCTGCTTGCCGTGCACGATCATCCATTTCGCGAGGAGCGAGCCGCCACGCGAGACGATCCCGGTGACACGTGAGCCGATCAGCGGCAGATGCTCGCGCAGCACCCCGGCGTGGATCGTGAAGTAGTCGACGCCTTGCTGCGCCTGGTGCTCGATCTCGCGCAGGATGACGTCGTACGTGAGGTCCTCGATCGCGCGTCCGAGGATCATCGAGTAGATCGGCACCGTCCCGATCGGGATCGTCGCGTGATCGATGATCGCCTGCCGGCAGGCGGCGAGATCGCCGCCGGTCGAGAGATCCATCAACGTGTCGGCGCCGTACTTCTGCGCCCAGCGCAGCTTCTCGACCTCGGCCGCCGTGCCGCTCGAGACCGGCGACGCACCGATGTTGGCGTTGATCTTGGTCGTGACCATGCGGCCGATGCCGGTAGGATCGAGCCGCTTCGGCGCGTGCACGCCGCGTAGCGCGGCGTCGTCGGTGATCTCGCTCCAGCGTTGCGCGACGGTCTGGTTCACCCAGTAGCGCGCCTCGGCCGCCGCGCCCGGATGTCCGCTCGCCGCGGCGTCGGCCGCGTGGATTGCCGACGCGTCGGCGCCGGTTGGAACGGGCTGCCCACCGCTGCCGGCGAGATGCCGGACGTTGGCGGGGATGACGAGCCGGCCGCGCGCGACCTCGGAGCGGATCAGCTCGGGCGCAGCGTTCTCGCGTTCGGCGACGCGCGCCATCTGGTCGGTGACGATTCCGCGGCGCGCGGCTTCGAGTTGCGTCAGGTCCGTCGTCATCTCGCTTCCCTCCGCCGGCATGATCCGGGTCAGGTTCGAGGGGTCGGCAAGCGGCCGGCTTGCCCTCTCAGTCGCGCCTGCCGCGACTCCCCCAGCGTGCGTGGTCAGAATGCGCCGCACGCCCGAAACCGTCAAGGTCGCGCTGGTGAATTCGCCTCGGGCTGCTAGCATGCCGCCGTGTCCGGGCGCGTTCTCGAAGGGCTGCGCATCCTCGATCTCACGCGCGTGGTCGCAGGACCGTTCGCGACGGCGATGCTCGCCGATCTCGGCGCCGACGTGATCAAGGTCGAGCGCCCGCGTACGGGCGACGACTACCGCTACGGACCTGCGCCGGAAGGGCACACCTCGCTCGCCTTCGAAAACGTGAACCGTGGCAAGCGCTCGATCACGCTGGACGTCGGCCAGCCGGAAGGGCGCGAGATCTTTCTGCGTTTGGTCGACGGCGCCGACGCGGTCGTCGAGAACTTCCGCTCCGGCTGGATGGCGTCCAAGGGTCTCGGCCCCGGGGTCCTCCAGGCGCGCAACCCGCGGCTCGTCGTCGGCGCGTTGTCCGGCTTCGGCGCGACCGGGCCGCGCGCCGGCCAGGTGTCGTACGACATCGTCGCCCAGGCGGCGGGCGGCCTCCTTGCCATGACCGGGTTTCCCGATGGCCCGCCCGTCCGGGGCGGCGGCGCGCTCGCCGACTTCGTCGGCGGGCTCTTCCTCGCCTTCGGGGTGGTCGCGGGGCTTCTGGAGCGCGAGCGGACCGGCCGCGCCCGGGTGCTCGATCTCTCCAACCAGGACGCGATCTTCGCCATCACCGACTCCTGGGCAACGATCTCCGCCGGCCTCGGCATCCCGGCCGAGCGGGTCGGCAACCAGCACTCGTTCAGCGCCCCGTACGATGCGTTCGAGGCGCGCGACGGCTGGGTCGTCGTCGGTTCCGCCAGCAACCGGCTCTTCCGCCGCATCTGCACGGCGATGGGCACGCCCGCGCTCGCCTCCGACGAGCGCTTCAAGCACCATCGGGGACGGGCCGCCCGGCGCAAGGAGCTGAACGGCATCGTCGGCGAGTGGGTCCGGGTGCGGACCTGCGACGAGGTGCTCGCGGCATTCGGGCCCTCGGGGGCCGATGTGCCTTGCGCGCGCGTCGCCCGCCCCGACGAGCTGATCGACGATCCGCAGCTCGTCGCCCGCGGGATGATCGAGCGCCACCCGCATCCCGGCCTCGGCCAGATCCTCCTGCACGGCAACGCCGTGCGCTTCGACGGCGCCTCGCCGCGGACGCGCGCCCTGGCGCCCGAGCTCGGCGAGCACAACCGGGAAATCTACGGCGCACTCGGGATCGATGACGCCGCGCTCGCCGGCCTTGCGGAGCGCGGCATCGTGTGACGCGCTCTCAGCGGCGGGCGACCGCGAGCGGGGGCGGCGCGTCCTCCGCAGCGTCGTCGAAGGGCAGCTGTCCGGTTTCCGCCGGGTCGCCGGCGTCGTCGCCGACGAGGGGAAGCTCGCTCTCCGGGAACTGCAGGCCGCGGGCGGCGCGCTCGATGACGCCGAGCGGGGGGATCTCCTCGCGGCCGCCCGTGCCGAGCTCGCGGAAGCGGCGGGCGGTGACGAGGACGCGGGTCTCGAGCGAGGCGACGGCGCGGTTGTAGGCGTCGGTCGCGCCGTCGAGGCCGCGGCGCACGCCGTCGAAGTGGCCGGCCATCACGCGGATGCGGTCGTAGAGCTGGCGGCCGAGGAGGCTGATCTCCTCCGCGTGGGCCGCGACGCGCTCCTGCTGCCAGCCGTAGGCGATCGCCCGCAGGAGCGCGATCAGCGTGGTCGGGCTGGCGGGCACGACGCGCTCGCCGGCGCCGTACTCGATGAGCGACGGATCGTGCTGCAGGGCGGCGCTGAAGAAGGTCTCGCCCGGGAGGAACATCAGGACGAACTCCGGCGTCGGCTGGAACTGCTCCCAGTACGCCTTGGCGCCGAGCTTCGTCATGTGCGTCCGCACCTGGCGGGCGTGCTCACGCAGGCGGGCGGTGCGCTGCTCGTCGTCGTCGGTCTCGAGGGCGTCGAGGTAGGCGGCGAGCGGCGCCTTGGCGTCGACCACCACGAACTTGCCGCCGGGCAGGTGGACGACGAGATCGGGACGGAGACGGCCGTCCTCGCCGGTGAACGTGCGCTGCTCGGTGAAATCGCAGTGATCGATCATGCCGGCCAGCTCGACGACCCGCTTGAGCTGGATCTCGCCCCAGCGCCCGCGGACGTGCGGGGTGCGCAGCGCGCGCACGAGGTTCGAGGTTTCGCCCTGCAGCTGCTGCTGGGTGACCGCGAGCGAACGGACCTGCTCGCTCAGCTGCGCGTATGCGCCGACCCGCTGCGTCTCGACCTGCTGCAGGGTGGCATCGACCTTGGCGAGCGACTCGCGGATCGGACGCAGCACCTCGTCGATGGCGCGCTGGCGGCCCTCGAGATCGGTGAGGGCGCTCCGCTGGAACTCGCCGAGCGCGGTGCGCGCGAGATCGAGGAAGGACTGGTTGTTCGAGCGCAGCGCCTCGGCCGAGAGCGTCTGGAAGGCCTCCCGGAGCTGGCGCTCGGCGCGCTCGAGGAGCGCCAGCTTGTCGCGCGACGCCGCGCGCTCCCCCTCGAGCTCGGCCGACTGCCGCGCCTGCGTCTCGAGTGCGCCGCCGAGATCGGCCCGCAGCCGGTCTTCGGCCGCGCCTGCGGCGGTGAGCTGACCTTCGACGACGGCGAGGCGCCGGGTACGCTCCTCCAGCCGCGCCGCGAGGTCGGCAGCGCGCTGCGCCGCCTCCGCGACCTCGTCCGAGCATGCCTGGCGCGCCGCCGTCCACGCCGCCCAGGCGAGGGCCAGACCGGTGCCCAGTCCCGCCGCGAAGCCGATCCCGCTCAGCGTGATGCTCGAGTCCATCACAACCCCCCTCCGCCGAATTCGCTGTGTATCAATAGATGGCCGCCTGTGCGAGCATTTTCCGACGGATGGGTGGCATCGGAATGGTGTCCGGGACCGGGCGGAAGTCGGGACGCGTGCGGCGCGGACGGCTCGTCCTCCTGGGAGCAGCGGCGCTCCTGGCGGCGCTCTGGGTCGGGCGGCGGCCCATTCTCGTGGGCGTGGGTCATGCGTTGGTTGCCGAGGACGCGCTTGGCCCCGCCGATCTTCTCGTCGTGTCGAACGCGGCGACACGCGCCGACGCGCTCGAGGCCGCGCGGCTCTATGACCAGAAGATCAGCGCCCGGATTGCGATCGCCGAGTGGTACGTCGATCCGGTGAGCGCCGAGATCCACTGTCTCGGCATTCCGTTGCTCGACCCCACCGACCTGGCGCGGGCGATCCTCGAGCGCAGCGGGGTTCCGGCGGCGGCGATCCTCGTCATGCCCGGCCGGGCGGAAGGTACCGAGGACGAGGTCGCCGCGACCGTGGCCTACGTGCGCGCCAACGCATCGGTGCGGAGCGTGCTCTTTCTGGCGCCCCGCACCCACACGGCCCGGGTGCGATGGCTGCTCCGCCGACGTCTGCCCCCCGCGGTGCGTGTGGCCGTCCGCAGCGGCCCGTACGATACCTTTTCGCCCGACGATTGGTGGCACTCCCGGGACGCGAGCCGCGAGGTCATGTCGGAATTGCTGCGTTGGGTGAACAGTGGCCTTCTTGGCGACGCGTGGGGCGCATCCCCGACCCGCCGGGAGCCGGTCCATTGCTCCTGCTGTCCCGATGCTGCATCCCCGTCGCCTGCCGCGCCCTCACCCATGTCCTTGCAGGAGGGCGGCGCGCGCGACTAGAACCGCGCCGATGGACGAGATGATCGTCAGCACCATGAACGACCTCCCCGGCTACGAGGTGGTGGCGGTGCACGGCGAGGTATGCGGGCTCGTCGTCCGGGCACGGAACGTGTTCTCGAACATCGGCGCGAGTTTCCGGACCGTGTTCGGCGGCGAGGCGCGCGGCTACACCACCTTGCTGACCGACAGCCGCAACCAGGCGATCGAGCGCATGCGCAAGGCTGCGCAGGCCAAGGGCGGCAACGCCGTGCTCGCGATGCGTTTCGACTGCAACGAGATCGCGAATCTCATGAGCGAGGTCGCGGCCTACGGGACGGCGGTCACCGTCCGCCGCCGCTGACGCGCCCCATGCGTCCGCCGCGAGCACTGTGCGCCGCCGTCCTCCTCGTGGGGCTTCTCGCCGCGGCCTGCCACCCGGACCGGGTGCCGCCGCGCACCTACTCCGATACGCCGCTCCGTGGACCCGACGACCTCGAGGTGGTGGCACAGCTCGGGTCGGTGGTCGGCAACGTCGCCGTCTCGCCGACCGGGCGCATCTTCATCACCTACCATCCGGCGGCGTCGCCGCAGGTGAAGGTCGCCGAGATCTCCGCCGGCAACGTGTCGCGTCCGTATCCCGACGACGCCTGGCAGGAGCGCTTCGAGACCCCGCAGGGCATCAAGCTCGATGCCAAGGGCCGGCTCTGGGTCCTCGACCACGGCAAGAACGGCTTCGGCAAGCCGGCGCTCTACGGGTTCGACATCGCGAGCGGGCAGCTCGTCCACGAGTACGACTTCGGCTCGGCGGAGGGCGTCGGCTGGGGCTCCTACCTGAACGACCTCGCGATCGATGCCGACCACGATGTGATCTACGTCGCCGACACGAGCTCCTACCGCATGCGCCCGGCGCTGGTCGTGTACGATGTCGGCGCGCGCCGCGCCCGGCGCCTGCTGCAGGGCCACAAGTCCGTCCAGGCGGAATCGATCGACATGGCGGTCGAGGGGCACACGATCAAGCTCGCGTTCATTCCGATCCGGGTCGCGGTCGACTCGATCGTGCTCGACCTGCCGAACGAGTACCTCTACTTCGGGCCGCTCTCCGGCCACCGCATGTATCGCGTGCGGACGGCGGCGCTGCGCGACGCGACGCTCTCCCCGGACGGGCTCGCCGCGGCCGTCGAGGACTATGGCCCGAAGCCGATCAGTGACGGCATCACCATCGATCGCGACGCCAACATCTACCTGACCGCGATCGAGGACCGCGCCGTCACCGTGCTCCGTCCGCCCGCGGCCGGCGACGACACGGCCCGCCAGGCGACCATGGTCCGCGATCCGCGCCTGGTGTGGCCCGACGGCATGAGCTTCGGACCGGACGGCTGGATCTACGTGACCGACAGCCAGTTGAACCGGGTGCTCTTCCATTCGAGCCGGGAGATCGCCAAGCTCGGCCCGCACTACATCTACCGCTTCCGCGCCCTCGCTCCCGGACAGCCGGGGCGATGAGGCGCGCGAGCCGGGAGGACCGCCAATGAGGATCGGGATCGGCATCGGGGACATCGCGGGCGCGCCCGCCACCGTCGACGGGCTCATCACCCAGGCGAAGCGCGCCGAGGCCGACGGCTTCGCGACCGGCTGGTTCGCGAACATCTTCGGCATGGACGCGATCATGGCCGCCGCCCTCTGCGCCCGCGAAACGAGCCGCATCGAGCTCGGCACCGCCGTCGTGCCGACGTACCCGCGCCATCCCGTCGCGATGGCGCAGCAGGCCCTCTCCGCGCAGGCCGCCGCCGGCGGCCGGTTCGCGCTCGGCATCGGCCTCTCGCACCAGGTCGTGATCGAGATGATGTTCGGCCTCTCGTTCGCCAAGCCGTACAGCCACATGAAGGAGTACCTCGCCGTGCTGGGGCCGCTCATCCGGAACGGCAGCGTCGGCCATCAGGGCGCGGAGTACCGCGTGTCGGCGAGCGTCAATGTCCCCGGCGCGACCCCGTGTCCGATCCTGGTCGCCGCGCTCGCGCCGAAGATGCTGGCGCTCACCGGCGCGGAGGCCGACGGAACGATCACCTGGATGACTGGGCTCCGCACCATCCGGGAGCACACCGTGCCCCGCATCCGCGAGGCCGCGGCGGCGGCGGGCCGCCCCGCGCCGCGCGTCGTCGTCGGGCTGCCGATCGCGGTGACCAAGGAGACGGCCGCGGCGCGCCAGGTCGCGGCGCAGCAGTTCGAGATCTACGGCACGCTGCCCTCGTACCGCGCGATGCTCGACCGCGAGGGCGCGGCCGGCCCCGCCGACGTCGCGATCGTCGGCGACGAGAGCGCCGTCGGCGAGGCGCTGCGGCGTCTCGCCGACTCGGGCGCGACCGACTTTCTCGCCGCCCCGTTCCGCGTCCCCGGCGACGACGAGGCGACGGCGCGCACCCGCGCGCTGCTGATCAAGCTCGCGGCGTCGTAGGCGCGAGCGCGCCGCGGCTCAGACGTCGAGCATGGACGGGCCGCCGCGCTCGATGGCGCGGCGGTACGCCGGCCGCGCGTGCATGCGCGCGACGTAGGCGCTCAGGTTCGGATAGTCGCCGAGCCGTCCCAGGAGCTTCGCCATCTCGGCGACGAACGTCATCTGTACGTCGGCGCCGGTCAGCTCGGTACCGACCAGGAACTCCCGCCCGGCGAGCGCGCGCTCGACGTACCCGAGGTGGTTGGCGATCTCCTCGTCGATGCGGCGCTGGAGCGGCTCGGCGGCGCCGCCGCCCATCCAGGTCGTGAACAACAGCACGAGGAGCGGCAAGGTCGCCGAGCCCTCGGCGTAGTGCAGCCACTGTACGTACTCGTCGTAGAGCGGCGACGTGGGATTCGGCTGCAGCCGGCCGCCGCCATGGCGGCGGATGACGTAGTCGATGATCGCGCCCGACTCCGCGATCGTGCGATCGCCGTCGGTGATGACCGGCGATTTGCCGAGCGGATGGATCGCCTTCAACTCCGGCGGCGCGAACCGGGTCGTGGCGTTCCGCTGATAGGTGCGGATCTCATAGGGAAGGCCGAGCTCCTCGAGCAGCCAGAGGATGCGGTCCGAGCGCGAGTCGTTGAGGTGATGGACGACGAGCATGGGCCTACCTCCTACGCCGGCACCGGCCGGAACCAGCGATAGATACCGAAGTAGAGCCGGCCGAACCAGCCCGCCTCCGGACGGAAGTCGTGGCTCACCAGCCGCTCCGGTGTGATCTCGATGATGCGCTGCGCGTCGACGCCGCGGCCGGCGGCGTCCTCCTGCGCGATGTACTGGTCGCCTGCGATGCGGCCGAAGTAGCGGCGCGCGACGCGGCGGCGGAGCGCCGGATCGGCGTCCGCGCGGAGGAGCGCGCTGCCGTACACGATGGCGTAGCGATAGGGCGGCACCTCGCTCTGCACGACGAGCGAGACCGGCGTCACGTCGCGGCGGCCGAGCAGCTTGGCCTTGGCGCTCGTCGCCTCGACTTGGATGCGGAAGCGTTCGCCGTCGTAGTCGTACCAGATCGGCGTCGTGAGCGGCGAGCGCCCGTCGCGCGGGATCGCGAGCACGGCGACACGCCGGGCCCGGAGGAAGCGCGGCAGCTCGGCGGACGGAATCATGCGCCCTCCAGCACGAGGTGATCGACGACCTGCCGCAGCTCGCGCTCGAGCGCCGGCAGCGGCAGCTCGTGCGGCGGCGTGCGCGAGCGGAAGAGCTGCAGCCCCTCGAGCGTGGCGATGAGGAGCGCGGCCCGCCGCTCGGCACGCGGGCGGCCGAGCGCCGGATTGACGTCGAGGATCAGGGCCACGACGCGGCGCCAGTAGCGGGCATAGAAGTCGCGCATGGCCTCGGCGACCGAGTGATCGTGGGCGGCGAGCGCCCAGAGCTCGAAGAAGAAACGGCAGCTCTCGGCGGAGCGCTGGTCGGCGAGCGCTGCGTCGAGGGCCGAGTGCAGGCGCGCGGCGGGGCCGCCGTCGGCCTCCGCGAGACGCGCCTCCAGCGCCTGGAAGGCGCGGTCGAGGTAGCGCTCGAGGACGGCGCGCACGACGTCCTCCTTGGTGCGGTAGTAGTACTGGAGATTGCCGGGTCGCATGCCGGCGCGCGCCGCGATCTTGCGCGTGGAGAGGGGCGCGTAGCCCTCGTGCACGAGGATCGCGGTCGCGGCGTCGAGGATGGTGTCGCGGCGCTCGCGGCCCTTCGGCAGGACGGCGGTGCCCGGTCGGTGGCGCGCGGGACGCTGCGGTGCGGGCCCGGCCTGCGGCGACGGTGCGCTCATGCGAGGTGCCGGCGGACGGCGTCCGCCGCGACGTACGACCACGCCATGATGCCGAGCGAGGGATCGACGCTCGGCGGCAGCGGGAAGGCGCTCGGATCGGCGACGAAGAGGCCCGGCACTTCGTGCGCCTCGTGGCTCGAGCTCACGACGGAGGTGCGGCGATCGGCGCCCATGCGCAGCGTGCCGGCGGGGTGGGGGGCGCCGAAGAGGATCGCCCCGCTCGCGATGTCCAGGGTGTCGAGGATGCTGATCTCCTTCTCGTCACGGATGCGGGTGCCCGTCGGGTCGGGCGCGATGACCTCGGTCGCGCCGGCCGCGAGCAGAAGGAGGGCCTGCTTCTTCATCGCGTCGCGGATCTTCAGGACGTCGACGCCGCGGATCTCGTAGCGGTAGACGGGCCGGCCGCGGCGGTCGAGGGTGATCTCGCCCGGGACCTCGTCGTCGATCCACGAGACCGCGCCGCCGAGCCGGGGGAGGATGTCCATCACCCGGCGATGTTCGATGCCGAACCCGGGCAGGGTCACCGCCAGAAGCTCGGGCTGGAGCTGGTTCGGGTGGAGCAGGTAGCCGCCCTCGACGTAGCGCCTGCCCTCGTAGCGCGGCAGGCGGAAGTCCATCGTGCCGGTCGCCGTGGGGATGCTCCACCACTGCTCGACCTTCTCGGGGAAGATCGCGTGCAGGTAGGGCGTCGGATTGCAGTAGAGGTTTCGCCCGACCTGGCCCGAGGAGTTCGGCAGCTTCGACCGCAGCCAGACGACCGGGGAGCCGTAGCCGCCGGCCGCCAGGACCACGCAGCGCGCGGTCGCGGTGAGCGTATGGCCCATCGGCTTCCCGGTTCGCCGGTCGATGAACGACGCCTGCACCCCGTTCGCCCGCCCGCGCGCGTCGGTCGTGATCGCCTCGACCCGGCAGTCGGCGAAGAGGCGCGCGCCCGCGGCGATCGCCGCCGGGATGTGGGTGACGAGCTGTGACTGCTTCGCGTCGAAGGCGCAGCCCTGGTAGCAGTGGCCGCTCTTGATGCAGCCCTTCCGCGCCTGCGGCACGGCCTCGACCTGCCAGCCGAGGCGTCGCGCGCCCACGTCGAAGAGCTCGTTCATCCGGTTGTAGTACTCGCGCGGCGCGGGGTGGATGTTCAGGTCGTGCTCGATGCGGGCGTAGTGTGGAGCGAGATCCGCGTCGGCGTGGCCCTCGACGCCGAGCTCGGCGTAGCGGTCGCAGCGATCGGCGGGGATGCGCCAGCTGTCGGCCCAGTAGTGGACGCTCGCGCCGCCGACGCAGTTGCCGTACAGCAGCCCGATCTGGCCGTTGGTCGTGGTGTCGAGGCCGCGGCCGCCGTCGATCCGTGCCAGCATGTCGTCGGCACGCTGGTCGAAGTCGCCGCGCGCGGTCGTGTAGTAGCCGCCGCGCTCGAGGATCAGGACCGAGTGGCCCGCGGCCGCCAGCTCCTTCGCGACGGTCGCGCCGCCGCAGCCCGAGCCGATGACGATCACGTCCACCTGCTCGCGGCGGTCGCCGGTGACCTCGCCGTACTCGACGATCATGCGCGCGCCCTCTGGTCGAGCACCTCGCGGGCGTTGGCGGCCTCGGGCAGCTTGCGGTCGACCATCGTGCCGCCGTAGCCGATCGAGCGCCAGGTACGATCGTCGGTGTAGTAGAAGAAGAGGCAGAGGAAGCGCAGGCCGCTGAACGCGTTGCGGCGCAAGGTCCACGACGACCCGGCGCAGGCCTGGAGGTAGGCGTCCTGCGCCGCCGGGTCGAGACGGGTGAACGGCCGCAGGTGGAGATCGAGGTAGGGGCCGTACTCGATCATGGCGAGCGCCGCCCGTACGTCGCCGACGAGCTGTCCCTCGTTGAAGGTGAGCTCGCGGTCGATGCGGCGGGCCGTGCGCGCCTCGCGCGCCGTCGGCGTGCCCTCGCCCGCGGCGATCACCCGGTCGGCGACCGCGGCGAGCGTCGCAAGCTCTCCGCGGGAGAGCACCTCGGGCTCCTCACCCTCGACCGCGCGAGTGTCGCGCAAGCAGCCCGCGATCGTAGCGCCGAAGGCGAGCGCGCCGGTCGTGAGGACGCCCGCCCTGAGGAAGCCGCGTCGCGAGAGGCCCGGCGACGCGGAGTGCGTCCCCGACGAGCCGTTGCCGCTGTCACGTCCGACGGTTGGGCGTCCGTCCAACATCATGCACGGACCTGTTAGGTCACTCGACCAAATATGTCAATGGCCTTGGATCACCACACCCGACGTGCCATGACGACGGCTCATCCCGCCAGTCACGGAGGACGCCGCCATGCTGAAGCTCTTCGAACACCCGCTCTCGCCCTATGTCCAGAAGGTGAAGCTCGCGCTGCTCGAGAAGAACCTGCCGTTCGAGACGGCGGTGCCGGACATCTTCGCCGGCGGCGGGGCCGAGTTCGCCGCGGCCAATCCGCGCCTCGAGATTCCCGCACTCGTCGACGGCGACGTCAAGATCTTCGACTCGACGATCATCCTCGAGTACCTCGAGGACAAGTGGCCGCAGCCCCCGATGCTACCGTCGACGCCGGCCGAGCGCGCGCGCGTCCGCATGATCGAGGAGATTTGCGACACGTACTACGAGGCGATCAACTGGGCGCTCTACGAGATCCGTTTCTTCAAGCGCGCGACCGGTGCGCTCGCCGACACGCTCATGGCGCGCGCCGGCGAGCAGATCGCGGGCGTGAACACGCGCCTCGAGCGCGAGCTCGGCGGGCGCGAGTACTTCAACGGCAGCGCGGTCGGCTGGGGCGACATCTCGGTCCTGCCCGCGGTGAACGCGGCGGCGCTCAGCGGCTTTCCGCCGCAGGCGGGGTCGGCGCTCGAGCGCTGGCTCGACCGCATGCGCCAGCGTCCGAGCGTGCAGAAGGTGCTGACGTCCGCCGCGGAGTCGATGGCGGGCTTCGAGATGCTGCCGCAGCTCGTCGAGTCGGGCCAGTTCGTGCGCGAGTACCGCGACCACCGGGTCGAGTGGATGCTCCGCAGCGGCGGCGTGCAGATCGTCCTCGACGGCATCAGCAAGCGCAACATCCGCTTCTCCGTCGAGCTGGCCTGAGCGCGATCGGCGGACGCCCCACGCGCTATTGACTTGATCGTTCCAGCGAGGCTTCTGTAGCGGGTTCGGCACGCCGCCGAGCGGCGGCCGTTCGCGCACTCCCCACAACCACGAAGGACGAACGATGGACCTCCAGCTATCGGACACGCACGTCAAGTTCCGCGATGAGCTCCGCGCCTGGCTCAAGGCCAACATGGGCCGGCCCTGGCGCGAGGAGCTGCGCGACCCGAAGGCCAACGAGGACAGCCTGATGGAGCTGCGCCGCGGCTGGCAGCGCAAGCTCTACGAGGGCGGCTACCTCGGCATGGACTGGCCGGCCGAGTGGGGCGGCCGCGGCGCGACCGAGGTGGAGAAGTCGATCTTCGAGGCGGAGATGTCGAGCGCCGACGCGCCGCCGATCCTCAACTCCCTCGGCATCGGCCTCCTCGGCCCCGCGCTCATCCATCACGGCAGCGAGGCGCAGCGCCGCCGCTTCATCCCGCCGATGCTCTCCGGCGACGAGATCTGGTGCCAGGGCTTCAGCGAGCCCGGCGCCGGCAGCGACCTCGCGTCACTCCGCACCAGCGCCGCGATCGACGGCGACCACTTCGTGCTGAACGGCCAGAAGATCTGGACGACGTTCGGCCCGTGGGCCGACTGGATCTTCGTGCTCGCGCGCACCGACTCGAAGGACCGCTACGGCGGCATCTCCTTCATCCTCTGCAAGCTCGACACGCCCGGCGTGACCGTCCGGCGTCTGCGGCAGATCACCGGCGAGAGCGAGTTCGGCGAGGTCTTCTTCGAGGACGCGCGCGTGCCGCGCGAGAATCTCGTCGGCCAGATCGGCGAGGGCTGGCGGATCGCCATGACCGTGCTCGCCTTCGAGCGCGGCGCGATGGGCCTGGCGGCCTCGGAGCGCTACGGCCGCGACCTCCGGCTCCTGGCCCAGACCTGCAAGGAGCTCGGCCGCGAGGGCGGCGCCGTACGCGAGAAGCTCGCGCGCCTCCTCGTCGAGAACGAGGTGCTGCGCGCCAACGGCCTCCGCATGCTCGCCAACCTCGCCGACGGCAAGGTGCCCGGCCCCGAGTCGTCGATCGAGAAGATCTTCTGGAGCGAGTTCGACAAGCGCTTCCGCGAGACGGCGCTCGACATCCTCGGCCCGGGCGGCCAGTTGCTGCGCACCAGCCCCGAGGCGCGTCCCGACGTCGACTGGTCGCGCGAGTTCCTCTGGTCGCGCGCCGGCACGATCTACTCGGGCTCGTCCGAGGTGCAGCGCAACATCATCTCCAAGCGGGTGCTGAACCTGCCGCAGGAGGGGCGATGAAGTTCGATCTGTCCGAGGAGCAGGCGCTGCTGCAGAGCTCCACTCGCGACTTCCTCGGCAGCGAGCTGCCGCTCGAGAAGACGCGCAACGTCATGGAGCACCAACCCGACGGCTACGAGGCGGCGCAATGGCGGAGCCTTGCCGACATGGGCTACATCGGCCTCACCCTGCCCGCGACGGCCAATGGCCAGGGCCTCGGCACGATCGAGCTCGCGATCGTGCTCGAGGAGATGGGGCGGGTGTGCGCGCCCGGACCGTTCCTCGACGTCGTGCTCGCGGCGTCGCTCCTCGCGGCGTCCGGCAAGGAGGCGGCGCTCCTCGCCGACGTCGTCCACGGCAAGAGCCTCGTCACGATCGCGCGGCAGGACTCACCGTTCAGCGGCAACCACGTGCAGCCGGCACGTTTCGAGAACGGCCGGGTGCGCGGCACGAAGTACTTCGTGCCCTTCGCGGCGCGTACCGACGCGCTCCTGGTCACGACGCCGCAAGGCATCGTCCTCGTCCGCGCCCCCTATGACGTCGTGCCGCTCGAGACGATCGACCTCGGGCAGCGCTTCGCCGAGGTGAAGCTCGACAACGAGGGCACGCTGATCGGCGGCCCGGAGCTGCTGGAGAAGGTCGATCTGCTCGGCGCCGTCGGCGCGAGCGCGATGATGCTCGGCCTCATGAGCCGCTCGCTCGAGATCACCCTCGGCTATGTGCAGACGCGCCAGGCCTTCAAGCGGCCGATCGGCGCCTTCCAGGCGCTGCAGCACCGCATGGCCGACATGCTGCTCAAGACCGAGTCGACGCGCTCGGCTGTCTATCGCGCCGCGTGGTGCCTCGATACCGGCGACAAGGACACCAAGCTCGCGTGCGCCACCGCCAAGGCCTATGCCGGCGACGCCGCGCGCTACGTGTGCGGCGAGGCCATCCAGATGCACGGCGGCATCGGCTTCACCTGGGAGCTCGACCTGCACTTCTACTTCAAGCGCGCCAAGACGCTCGAGCAGTTCTACGGCTCGACCGAGGCGCAGCTCGAGAAAGCCCTCGCCGCCGCCGGCTGGTGACGCCCACGCGCCCTCGATGGACGAGGGGCCCGTGGTGAGTTGGGAGCCACCCGGATTCACTCCGGGTGGCGACGCCCATCGCGCGGCGCCAGCCGCGCGGGGGCGAAATCAATTGACGGCCGTCGCGACGGCCGTGCTCGGCATCTCCGCCGGCGCGATGCTCGCCGAGCAGATGGTGCTCGTGCCGTACTGGCGGTCGCTGCCGCCGGCGGACTTCCTGCGCTGGTTCGCTGAGAACGAGCCGCGGCTCGTCGCGTTCTACGGTCCGCTCGAAATCGCTGCCATGACGCTCGCCGTGCTGGCGACCCTGCTGCACGCGCTGCGGCGACGCGCCGGGATCGGTTGGCTCGCGTGCTCCATGTTGTTGGCAGTCGCGGTGTTGGCGCTGTACCCGGCGTACTTCCGCGAGGTGAACGCGCGATTTGCTGCCGGGACGATCGACGTCGCCCAGGTGCCTGCCGAGCTCGTCCGATGGAGCGCCTGGCAATGGTACAGGATCGCAGCCGGAATGGGGGCGTTCCTCACGTCGGTCGCCGCCCTTTCGGGCGAGCGCGCCTGATCTTCCCAAGACTCGCGGGGCGTGTTCACCGCTTGCGCACGCGCCGCCATTCCAACGCCAGAACCACCAGGCACGCCGCGATCGTCGAGACCGTTACCCACGTCCCGAGGATCAGCGCCGACGGTCGGTATTCGAGACGGATGTGATGATGTCCGGCCGGCAAGGGAATCGCGCGTAGCAGATAGTCCGCGGGCTCGACGACGTATGAGCGCGTGTCTCCCGGGTCGAGAGGCGCAGCCTTCCAGCTTGCACTGTAGTTGTCGCTGATGACCAGGATCGACGGTTGTGGCGCGTCGACCGTAATGTCGATCTCCTCCGTCGAGAGGTCATGGATGGAGATCTGTCCAGGCTCTTCGGATCCGCTCGGAGTGAGTCCCGGATCGTGTTCCAGGAGAGCGATCCGCGTTGGATCGAAAGTCGTGTCCTGAAGAGCCGCGAGGACGTGATCGGAATCCGGCAGCACGTTCCAATTGGAGATGAGGGCGGCCCGCGGAAGCTGCGGCAGGTTGGTCGGTAGCAGCGTCATCTGCTCGGCGTTCATCCGGAGCAAGTATCGAAGACGCAACATTCCGAGCAGCGGGGTAGGCGTGCGCATGCCCGAGGTCACGAGGATCGCATCCGTCGGCCATCGCTGCGTGAGGGCGACGAAGCGCGCGTAGCGACCGAGCAGGGCGGGTTCGGCCCCCCACAGATCGTATGCGCGCGCGCCCATCGCGATGTACGAGTACGGGTCGTAGCTCAGGATTCGCGCGTCGCCGGCATCCCGCTCATCGAGTAGCCGGCGCAAGGTCACACTGCGTTCGGCGAGCGGTGTCGGATCGAATGTCGGCCGCGTATATCGGGCATACGCCATGAGCTCGATGACACCGACCAACCCGATGACGTAGACGAGGCGGTGCCAACGACGTGCCGCCACTGACAGCGCGCCGAACACGGCCAACGTTCCGGCGGTGATCCACAACGATCGCGAAGCGTTCTGACACGCCGCGAGCGACCCGGTGGCACGCTCGACGATGAAGCTTTGGTAGGCCTCCGCGAGGAAGGACATCCTCGAAAGGGTCGGAGTCCAGATGTCGCGTCCTCCCGACCGGCAATCGGACGCCAGCGCCAGGCCACCCGCGGTCAACAAGGCGCTAGTGAGGAACGCGCTCACGGCGAGCCACCGGGGAACGCGCGACCGCAGCAGGTAGTCGAACCCCACCGCTACGAGCATCGAGAGGAACAAGAGCGCGAGGAACGTGAACTTCGTCGTCCCGCGGAAGTTCTGAAAGCCCGGGACGTGATCGTACAAGAGGCGGAAGAGCGGGGTGTAGTCGCCGAAGGCGAGAACGAGAACGATCACCGCCATGAGGAGGCTGAAGCGCCGCACGCCCTTGGCGCCGTGTACGAGCGCGCATACAGCGATCACGAACGGGCAGACGCCCATGAACAGCGACATCTCCGTGAGCGTCCATCGACCCCAATAGGGCGTGGAGACCATGTCGCCGAAGAAGCCGGGAAAGATCAGGGTGAGGACGTTTTCGGGTGGGAAGGCGAACGACGCAGCAACGTCGTAGCTGATGCTCGTGCGATAGCCTTCCGAGGCCGCCTGCAGTCCGGTGAAGAGCTGCACGGCCGCCAGGCTCGCGCCTCCTGCATAGATCATCGCCAGGCATAGGACGTCACGCAGCCGTCGGCTCGCCGTCAGCCAGCGGAGCAGCGCATAGATGCCGGCGATGATGGCTGTGTAAAACGTGTACTGAACGTGTCCGGAGAGTATCTGCATGGCGACGGCCACCATGCCGATCATCGTCCACACGCGGGGGGACGGCCGGGGCGTACCGTCGAGCACTCCGTCGATGGCCAGCATGATGAGCGGGGCCCACGTCAGCGAGATGATGCAGTGCAGATGGCCGCGGTAGATCTGGAGAAACACCGCGCCCGAGAACATGAAGACCAGCCCCGCCAGGATGCACGCCGCGGGATGCAGGCGACGGTGCGAGGTCCAGAGGTAGACGAAGACGCCCGCCAGGAACAGATGCAGCGCAATCTCGACGTCGATGCCGAGCGCGGGAGCGAGGAACATGTGCAGCCAATGCGGTGGATAGAGGAGTGCGTGGCCGAAGGCTCCGAGGAACGGCAGCCCGGCGTAGTTGTAGGGATTCCAGAGGACGAGGTGTCCTTTTCTGAGCTCCCCGAATCCGAACGGCAGGGAGTAGAAGAGCGGACGCGTGATGTCCTCGTTCGGGATCGAGAGGATTCGGGAGTTGCCGGCCAGGAGGACGTCGCCGAACATCACGAGCGCAGCCGCGAGGAAGACGCAACATGCGAGGGCGAGTGAAGCCCAGTTGATTCCGGGCGGCCGCGCTCGCCTGCGATCAGAAGTCACCAGCAGATGCCGATCAGCCGGCGACGAAGCGTCGGACAACGGCCGAGACACGCTCGATCTCGTCTTCGCGGATCTCGGGGAACAGAGGCAGGCTCGCGATTCTCTTGGCGCGCTCCTCGGCGTGCGGGAAATCGCCCGCCGAATGACCAAGGTCCGCGTAGGCGGGTTGGAGATGGATCGGAACAGGATAGTGGATACCCGCGCCAACGCCCGCGGCATGTAACGTCGAGACGAGGGCGTCACGATCCTTCACCTGGATCACGTAGAGGTGCCAGACGGGTTCGACGTCCGGTCGCATCGTGGGCAGGTGGACGCCTGGGAGACCGGCCAGGTGCGCTTCGTACGCGGCCGCGGCCCGCCGCCGCGCGGCGTTCCAGCCGTCGAGATGACGTAGCTTCACCCGCAGTATCGCGGCTTGCATGCTGTCGAGCCGAGCGTTGCCTCCCTTGACGACATGCTCGTACTTGCGCTGCTGCCCATAGTCGCGCGCCTGGCGAACGAAGTCTGCGATCCGGTCGTCGCTGGTGACGACGGCCCCTCCGTCCCCGAACGCGCCGAGGTTCTTCGTGGGGTAGAAGCTGAAGCCCGCTGCGAGGCCGAGACTGCCACAGCGCCGTCCACGATATGCCGCCCCGTGCGCCTGCGCCGCATCCTCGATCAAGGGAATGCCGTGAGCCCGGGCGAGGGCGTGCAGAGGATCGAGGTCGACCGGTTGGCCGTAGAGATGCACGGGGATGATCGCCTTCGTCCGAGGCGTGATCGCCTCGGCCACGAGCTCCGCGGTGAGGTTGGCCGTCACGGGGTCGCAGTCCACGAGGACGGGGGTTGCGCCGACTGCGCTTACTGCCAGGGCCGTCGCAACGAACGTATTGGCCGGAAGGATGACCTCGTCGCCCTGTCCGATGCTCAGTGCGGCGAGAATGAGACGCAGTGCCTCGAGCCCCGACGATACGCCGACGCAATGGCGTGCCTGGCAGAAGGTGGCGAACTCAGCCTCGAACGCCGTGACGTCGGGTCCGTTGATGAAGGTGGCGGCTTCGAGGACGCCCGTCAGTGCGGCATCGAGCTCAGTCCGATGCTCGCGATACTGACGCGTGAGATCGACGAGCGGAATGTAGCCGGTGTCGTTCATTTCCAGATGCCCAGGCCGCAATAGATGAGCGGCCTCAGAATGCTCCACCAGCCAGTTACCGGAGCCATCTTCGTATAGCTGAGATTACCCCTCGGATAGATCTTTCGCACCGGGACCTCGGCGAGGCGATAGCCGAGGCGGGCGGTCTTCAGGAGGAAGAAGGGCTCGAGGTCGTACTGATCGAGCCTCGGAGACGAGAGGTCGAGGCGGGGATCTTCCAGCACACGGCGATGAATCGCGCGAAACCCGTTCGTCGTGTCGGTCATGCGGAGTCCGGAGACGACGTTGAAGATCATCGGGTGAACGTAGCGCGTCGCGAGTTGGCGATAGACGGGAATGTTGGCGATCTCGCCTCCGGGAAGGTAACGCGAGCCCTGCACGACGTCGCGTTCTCCGGTGAGGACCGGCGTTGCGGCGCGCATGACGTCTTCTGGCCGGTCCTTGTCGTTGCCGGCGACGAGGACGACCACCTGATAGGGGGAGCGCACGAACTCCTCGAAGACGGTCCGCACAGCTGCGCCGGCGCCGCGGTTGCGGTCGTGTCGGATAATGCGCACGCCGTGCGTCTGCTCGAGCGTGTCGGTTGAGCCGTCGGTCGAGCCGTCATCCATGACCCACACGTCCCACTGCGGGTGGCCGCAGAATCGCTCGAGCGTCGAAGCAATCTTGATGCGCTCATTGTAGCAAAACGTGACGACGAGAAGCGGGGGCGAGGGTGCCGCCACGTCAGGGCCGCACCCTGGCCGCTTCGCATCGGAAGTAGAGCTCGTTGCCGTGATCGGGGAAGTGGCGCGCCATGCGGAAGAGTGCGTCGATGATGGCGGGCTCCCACGTCTCCATTTGGGCGTTCGACAGGGGCTTCAACATCACGTCCCTCCGCCATGTCACGCGGAAGCCTGCGCTCTCGAGGTCGCGCATGAGCATGTCCGAATCGTAGACCCGGACGTGGCCGACCCGGCGGTCGCGCTCGCCGAGCTCGTGGAGGTCCTTGATCAAACCCATCTCCAGACCGAGCAGGCGGTGAAACGAGCGTGCGTTGGGGACGATGACGTGGAGCATCCCGTGGGGCTCGAGCCAGCCGCGCAGGCGCTTCAGGAAGGCGACGGGCTCCTGCAGGTGCTCGAGGATGCGCGCCGCGAGCACGTGGCGGAACGTCGACGCGGGGTCGTAGTCCTCGAATCGACTCGAGACGAACTCCGCCTGCTGTCCGAGATCCCGACGCAGCTCTGTAAGGTACGTTTCGGAGCCGTCGACGACGACCAGGCGATCGACGATGGGTGCGAGCTTGCGCGTCATCCCGCCTCGAGCGCAGCCGAGCTCGAGCACAGCCCCATCCACGTAGTCTGCGAGGAACAGATCGGCCTCGTGGGCGATCGCGTGGTGGTCGAAGTCGCTCAGCGAGTCATACTCCGACGCAATCTGGTCGAGGTCGCGGTTGGTCGTCATGCCGTCAGGGCGCTCCCGCCGTTCCCGTCCCGAGAGGCTTGCGTCCGGTCAGCAACCAGAGTGCGGCCAGCCAGCGTGCGCCCGGCATTCGTACCGCGAGATGATCCACGGCGTCGAGCGCGCGGGCCAGCCAGGGAGGACCCGAGGGCGTGAAGGTCGGTGTCGCGTCGAGGGCGACCTCCTGCCACCCGGCCTCGCGCGCCCAGGCGACGAGGTTCGCCGGGCTGTTCAGGAAGAGACGGAGCTCGTGTGCGACGCCGACGAAGCGGAGATTCACCGGGTGATACGGGTTGGTCTCGAGCACGGCCAGCCGCGCGCCCGGGCGCGCCAGCCGCCACCATTCGCGCATTGCCTGCACCGGAGACTCCAGGTGGTGCACGATGTCGACGCCGACGATCGCGTCGAAGGAGTCGCTGGCGAGCCCCGCCGCGCCGGCATCGGTTGCGATCAGGTGCACGCGCGGCGTGGCCGCCCGGCTCCGTGCAGCCGCGAGCATCGCGGTCGCGAAGTCGAGGGCGACATAACGGACGCGCGGCAGCGCGGGGGCCAGGAACGTCGTCACGAGACCACTCCCCGCGCCGACTTCGAGGACGTCGTGTACGTCCGACTTCTCGAGCTCACGGCGGAGCATACGCGCCTTTCGCGCGTACGCTCGCGCCCGCAACGCCCGTTCGCGATCGTATTCCTCGAGGTTCCGCTCGAAGTAGTCGCGCTGTGCGTTCGTCCAGGTCCCGGCGCCACGCTGTGCCGCGCCCTCGCTCCCGGATGGTCGGGGTACGCTGGTCATCGGCACGCCACTCAGATCGAGAGCGAGTTCCAACGGTCGGGTTGTTTCCGGATCCACGCCCATTCGCGAGCAAGGCCGGTCCGGAGCAGCGTCTCCGCTCGGAAGCCGAGCAGCTGATTCGCCCGGGTGGGATCCAGGATCATGGTGTGCAGCTCCTGTGGCAGGCGAACTCGGTCGGGCATCGCCTGCGACGTCTCGCCTTGCGCCGTGTCCTCGAAGATCGGAGGCTGCCCGAGTCCGGTCACTTCCGCGCACAAGCCTGCCAGCGTGGAGACGTCGGTGCCGATGCCGGTCGAGACGTTGAAGGGGAGGCCGTTCGCCGCGTCCGATTCCAGCGCGAGCCGGTGACAGCGGACCACGTCGTCGACATGGATGAAATCACGTGACTGGTCTCCGGCGCCGAAGACGACGGGCGGCAAGCCGCGGAGGGCGCGCCGAAGCATCATCGTGATCACGCGTCCGCACCATTCGCGCTGTCCGTAGACGATCGCGAAGCGCAGACTCGTCGTGGCGAGGCGGCCGCTCTCGTGGAACAGCCGGCAGTAGTGCTCGGCTGCGAGCTTGCTCACCCCGTACGCCCAGTTCGGATTTTTCGGATGTCCGTCCTCGGAGGCGGGTACGTGCACCGCCTGACCATAGACGCATGCCGACGACGCGTTGACCATCTTGTCGAGTCCCGCTTCCACCGCGGCGTTCAGGACGCGCAGGGTCGCGACCGTGTTGGCGTCGAGGTCGGCGAGAGGATCCTTGCTGCAGCGGATGATCTCGAGCTGCGCCGCCATGTGCGAAACGAAGCGCTGGCCGCGCATCGCACGGGCAAGGAGGTTTCCGTCCGCGAGGTCGCCTTCGACGAACCGTACGTCGCGGGAGACGGCGGCGAGGTTCTCCCGCCGGCCGCTGCTCAGGTTGTCGAGGACGGTGACATCGTACCCGTGCAAGAGGAGGTCTTCGACGATGTGTGAGCCGATGAAGCCGGCTCCGCCCGTCACCAATATGCGACGGTCGGTCATACGGCGCCCGCCGACGAGCGGGGCCCCTCGCGCACGAAGTGCTCCTCCCAGCGGCGCAGCATCAACAGATCCTGCGTGAACGGCAGCGGTGTCGGGTGCGCGAACTCGGCGCGTGCCAGCTCGAGGAGATGCAAGGGCAAGTTGACGCCCGCGGCCACGGTGAGCGGCAGGCTCGCGGCGAACTTCGGATTGACCTCGATGAGGCTCCAGCGTCCACCGGTCCCCATGAGTTGGACGTTCGCGGCGCCGCGGATCCCGAAGTCCGCGACCACCTTGCGGACCAACGGCAGCACCTCCGCACCCGGGCGTGTAATGCTCTTCGTGGCCATGCCCGCCTTCACCTCGAGGCGCTCCTTCGGCACCGCGGCGAGCAGCTCACCCTCCGCGCTCACGAGCACGTCGACGGTCAACTCGACACCAGCGAGCAGCTCCTGCACCAGCCCGTCCGGGTGGCGCCGGAGAAAATCGTTTAGCTCGCCCGGATTCTCGATGCGCTTCGCACCCACGCTTCCGCGTCCGAAGCGTGGCTTGGCGAACAGCGGAAACGCCTCGAACGAGAGTGCGCGTGCTTCCGCGGAGTCGTAGCAGCGCGGGTGGGGTATGCCGTGGGCGAGGCAGTGGCTCGCCGTGCTCAGCTTGTCGTTGGCGAGCTCGACACACTGGACCGGATTGGCGAAGACGGTGACTCCGGCAGCGGCGAAGCGGTCCCGGGCGGCGGCCCACACGGGCAATTCCTCGTCGATGATCGGGAAGACGTATTGCACGCCGTGAGTGACGCAGAGATCCATCAGGTGCGGGACGAAGGTCGGGTCGGCCGCGTGGGGGACCAGATCGAACCGGTCGGCGAGCAGCTTCCCCACGGAGCGCTCCTGTGCGTCGACGGTGCCAATCTCCACGGAATAGCGGGACTGCTGTCGAAGTGCCTTGATCACCGCGACGGCGGGAGCGGAGCCAGCGCTGGTGACGAGGAGCCGGAGCGGCGTCATGTCGGCTGCTCCGCCGGTCGCTCACGAAACGGCGACGCGGCTCCCCCCCTGAACGATCGACTCGTTGATGCATTCGACGATGCGCACGACCTCGGTGGCGAAGGGCGCATCGCAGACCCGCAGCGCCCGCTGCCGAACAGCCTGGATGAAGTACTGCGCCTGCGCCCGGAGGGGCTCGATCTGATGGACGAGGGGAATGTTGATCTCCCCCTCGCGCACGAGAAGCTGGAAGTCCCCGTAGTCGGGCATGCTGGGATCGACCGGCTCACGTACGATTCGCTTCGAGTAGATGGCGACAGGGCCCTGTTGCGAGAGATCGTCCCAGATCGCCATCTTCTTGGATCCCACGGCGGTGATGCGGCGCACCTTCATGGGATCGAGCCAGCTGATGTGGAGGCTGGCAATCGTCCGGTTCGGGTAGAACAGCGTGACGAAGGCCACGTCCTCGCGCCCTTCCTGCAGGTAGCTCATCCCGGTGCCGCTCACGTGCGTCGGGCTCGCGCCGATCAGGAAGTTGAGCGTCGCGATGTCGTGGCTCGCCAGATCACCGACGGCGTTGGTGTCTTGGCGGATGGGGCCGAGGTTCGTGCGGGTGATGTGAAAATAGTAGACGTCGCCGAGCTCGCCGTACTGCAGAAGCTCCTTCAGCTTCAAAATGCCGGAGTTGAAGAGAAACACATGTCCGGTCATGAGCAGGCGGCCGTGTGCGCGGGCGACGTCCGCGAGCTCGACGCACTCAGCGGTCGTCGCGGCGAGCGGCTTCTCGGCGAGTACGTCCTTGCCGGCGGCGAGGGCGTCGGCGACGATCCGCGCATGCGTGGTGACGGGCGTCGCGACGACGACCGCGTCGACGTCGTCGCGCGCGAGGAAGTCGCGGTAGTCCGTGCTGACGACGAGGCCCGGATACCGTTGACGCAATGCGGCCAGGCGCGACTGCTCGAGGTCGGCGACCCCGACGACGGTTGCGCCGATCTCGTGGAAGTTTCGAACGTGATTCGGGCCCCAGCGTCCTGCACCTATCACCGCGATTCGCAGGGGCTGTTCGGTCGACATGGTCCGGCGCGCTACGGCAGGTGACGATGATGAAGGAAACGGGGTGGGGGCGTCAATGTCGCATGTCCTACCGGTCCTTGCCGAGACCCCCTGGGCTTCCGTATGGCGTCCTCATGCCTATTACGGCGAACTGCGTCCCGCGCTCGGCTCCCTGACCGCATCACTCATGCGGCCGTTCGCCCGGGGATACCTGCTGTGTGCCGTGCCGCTCGGGCTGCTGCTCCTGCCCCTCGTCTTCCACCGCTCGCCCGATGCCGCGGTGTTGACGTACAGCGCGCGCTACGCGCGCTTCCTGCTGGTCTGCGGCGCGAGCTTGCTGTTCGTGCCCCTGGTCGTCGCGTGGGCGTGCCGGCGGGCCGGGGGCGCCGGTCCCGCCGCCGCGTTTCTTCTCTCGCTCGGCGGTCTCGTCATCGCCGCCGTGCTGGCCGAAACGGTGCTGACGCAACGCCTGCGGACGCAGGACGCGTTCGCCGAGTACGCCGCGTGGGGACACGAGCGCTCGATCCTCCTCGGGTTCGAGGCGAAGCCGAGCAACACCTGGACGAACGCCGGCGCGACGTACACGACCGACGGTTTCGGCTTCCGTACGCATCTGCGCGGGCGGTGGGAGGACGACGCCGGCCCGCGCATCTTCACGCTCGGCGAGTCGTCCGTCTTCGGCTACGGCCTGAACGACGACCAGACGTGGCCGCACCTCCTCGAGGAGAAGCTGCGGGCGCAACGACCCGACCCGGCCCTCGACGTCGTGAACGCGGGCAACAACGGCTACACCTCGCTCCAGACCTTGATCCGCTTCTACGTGCGCGTGCTGCCGCACAAGCCGACGATGGTCGTCCTCTACCTCGGCCCGAACGACCTGTTCGGTACCGGACGCGACCGCTTGCTGATCTCCGACGACATCCTGTTCAGCGGCTCCGTGGCGGAGTTCTGGGCGTCGGCGACGCGCGGACAGAATGCGTACGCGCGGAGCCTCCTCTTCTACGTCGTACAGCAGTACGTCCCGCCGCTCGCGGCGGTGATGCGGCCGCCGCCGGTCGAGGAGACCGCCGCGACGTGGACGCCGGAGGCCCACCCCGGCGACGAGCTGCGGCAGCTGCTCGCGACGATCGGCGACGCCTACGCCGAGAACGTGCGGACGCTCTGCCTGATCAGCCGCTCGAAGGGCGTGACGCCCGTGATCGTCACCTTCATGCACGACATGGACGGCCGCCGGAAGGTGTTGCTCGACCACAACAACGAGCTGCTGCGCGCGCTCGCGACGGAGCAGGGCGTCGCGCTGATCGATCTGGCGGCCGCGTTCGAGTCGCTGCCGGACAAGGCGAGCTACTTCTTCACGGACCACTACCACCCGAGCCCGAAGGGCGCCGAGTTCATCGCCGCCTTCGTCGCCGCGCACCGGCCCTGAACGGGGCGGCGCGGCGCTAGGGGCGGGGTGGACGGCTCGCGACGAGCGCCTCGAGCACGGCGAGGACGCGCTCCGTGTCGTCGTAGCGTAGGGTCTGCCAGCCGAGCGCGCGCGCCGGCTTCAGGTTCACGCCGAGATCGTCGAGGAAGAAGATCGCCTCGTGCGGCAGGTCGAGCTTGGTGCGGGTGAGCTCGTAGATCGCGGGCTCGGGCTTGCGGATGCCGACCTCGGACGAGTCGATCACGACGTCGAAGAGCGTCGCGAGATCGAGCAGTCCGCGCCAGCCCTGGCGCCACTCCAGGATGTTGTTGGTGAGGAGGGCCGTCGGCATGACGGCGTGCACGCGACCCGCGGCGTCGACGATCTCGCGGCGCAGGCGCTGCCCGGCCTCCTGATCGCTCATCGCACCCATGAAGTTCTCGGCATCGCCGCGCGACACGTAGCCGCCGGCCTCGTTCACCAGCTCGCGCAGGCGGGCGACGAAACGCTCGAGCGTCACCTCGCCGCGCTCGCACGCCGACCAGATGCCCGCCTCGTGGAAGAGCTCGAGGCGGATCGCATCCCACGTCTCCGGCGACAGGCCGTGACGCGCGCCGAAGCCCCGCACCGACTCGACGCCGCCGGCGAGGAAGACGCCGCCAAGGTCGAAAACCGCTGCCTGGACGCGCGACGGGTCGATGTCGTGGACGATCGCGGTCACGGAGTTCCGAGCGAGCGGATGAAGCGCCGCAGGTAGAGGCCGAGCCCGATCGCACCGGTGCCGGCCGCGAGGCTCCAGACGAGCGCGGTCGCCTCGCCGGACTGGGTGTAGTCGGCCAGCTCCCAGAGGGCGTACATGAGGAAGAAGCCGATGGCGGTGGCGATCAGGATCTTGTGCGCCGTGTTGACCGACACGCCCCGTTCCTAGCGGGGCGGGTGGCGCCTGTCCAACCTGCGGCCGCCGCGCTTGCCGGGGCGGCGGGGCTGGCATATGGCGGCGCCATGGCCGCCTACGAAGTCTTCGCGATCGATCGGCACGAGCACGTCGGAACCCTCTGGATGGCGAGCCCCGAACGGCGGAACGCCATGGGCCCGGCATTCTGGGACGAGCTGCCGCGGGCGATCGCCGAGCTGCAGGCCGACGATGCGGTGCGCGCCGTCGTCCTCGCCGCGCGCGGCCCGCACTTCACCGTCGGCCTCGACCTCAAGTCGATGGGTGGTGGCATCGCCGAGGGCGGCGGGGGTGTAGCAGGACGGCGGCGCCTCCTCGACACGATCGCCCGTCTGCAGGGATCGATCACCGCGGTCGCGCGCTGCGCGAAGCCGGTCATCGCGGCGATCCACGGCTACTGCCTGGGGGGTGGCATAGATCTGATCACCGCCTGCGACGTGCGGCTCGCGGCCGCCGCCGCGACCTTCAGCATCCGCGAGACGCGCATGGCCATGGTCGCCGACGTCGGCACCTTGCAGCGCCTGCCGGGCATCATCGGCAAAGGGCAGGTCGCCGAGCTCGCGTTCACCGGCGACGACTTCGACGCCGAACGCGCCCGCGCGATCGGCCTCGTGAACAGCATCCACGCCGATCAGCAAGCGGTCGTCGATGCGGCGCTCGCCATGGCGGCGCGCATGGCCGCGAACTCACCGCTTGCGGTCGCCGGCACGAAGCACGTGCTCGAGTACTGCGCCGGCAAGAGTGTCGAGGACGGGCTCGCCTACGTGGCGGCCTGGAACGCGGCGTTCGTCGCGAGCGAGGATCTCGGCGAGGCCGTGAGCGCGTTCTTCGAGAAGCGGCCGCCGCGCTTCCGCGGCCGCTGAGCGATCGCGGCGGCGCGGCCCGGCGGCGTTTGCCGCTTCCGCTGCCGCCGGGTTTTGTGTCAGACTGCGCGCCGCAGCCGGCGCGCCGGCGGGCGCCGCGCACCGCGCCTATCCACGTCGAATCGTCGTTCCGAGGAGGAGTCGAGCATGGGCATCGAGCAGGATCTGTCGCGCGAGTTCTTGCGCGTCGTCGAGGAGGCGGCGATCTCCGCGTCGCGCACGATGGGCCAGGGCGACCGCAAGTACGCCGACCACTGCGCCGTCGAGGCGATGCGGAAGTCGATGGATACGCTGCCGATGCGCGGCACCGTCGTGATCGGCGAGGGCGAGCGCGACGAGGCGCCGATGCTCTTCATCGGCGAGAAGGTCGGGCGCCAGCACGCCGAGGATCCCGAGGTCGACATCGCCGTCGATCCGCTCGAGGGCACCAACCTCTGCGCCACCGGCGAGCCCAACTCGATCGCGGTGCTGGCGGCCTCCAACAAGGGCGGCCTGCTGCATGCGCCCGACTGCTACATGGAGAAGATCATCGTCGGGCCGTCGGCGAAGGGCGTCGTGCACCTCGACGCCACGCCCAAGGAGAACCTCACGGCGATCGCGAAGCGTCTGAACCGCGGCGTCAAGGATCTCGTCGTGATCGTCCTCGATCGCCCGCGCCACGAAAAGCTCATCGAGGACATCCGGACCGCGGGCGCGCGCATCCGTCTCATCTCCGACGGCGACCTGTCGGCCGGCATCGCCGCCGCGGTGCGCCGCACCAACGTCCACGCCGTGATGGGCATCGGCGGCGCGCCCGAGGGCGTGCTCGCCGCGGCGGCGATCCGCTGCTTGAACGGCGGCATGCAGGGCCGTCTCGTGCCCACGAAGGACGGGCAGGAGGAGCGCATGAAGGAGATGGGGATCACCGACCCCAAGCGCATCTTCACCGAGCGCGACCTCGCGCCCGGTCCCGAGATCATGTTCGCGGCGACCGGCGTCACCGACGGGAGCTTCATGCGCGGCGTGCGCTACTTCGGCCACGGCTGCCGGACGAGCTCGCTCCTCATGTCGCTGAACGACCACATGATTCGCTTCGTCGACAGCGTGCGCCTCGACGGCACGCCGGACGTCGTCGTCGAGTTCTGATCCGCGTCTGCGAACGAGAGGAGCGGACCGTTCGCGGTCCGCTCCTCTTCGGGTTCGGGTTTCAGTGGTTACGGCAGCCCGTGGGCGTGACCCGGTAGCTCGAGGCGTCCCGGACCTGGGAGACCCGCGGCCGAGTTGATCGACCCGGAGCTCGTCGGCCCGACGCAGAAGAGCGCGGCGAGCGTCGGATCGGACTGGTCGTTCACCGGCGCGCTCTGCAAGCCGGTCGCGGTGATCAGCTCGCCGGGGATGCCGTTGTCGAAGCAATCGCGGAAGCGCGTCACACTGCAGGTGTCGCCCGCGAACGTGCAGTCGCTGTCGCCCGTACAACCACGGAACGTCTCGACCGGGCCGCAGAAGCTCTCGAGCGGACCGGAGGAGCAGATGCGGTCATTGGGGCTCGGCGTCCCGGCATCAGCAACGCAATCGCCCGACGCGCCGTCGCACTGATTGCCCGCCGTCTGAACACCCGGCGTGCTGCATGCACTGCCCGGGCACTCGCTCGCCAAGGTGCACGGCGCGCCGCCGTTGGTACCGCCGGTGCAGCGCTTGACGCCGCAGGGGTGGCCTGCGGGGCAATCGGCATTCGTCGAACAGGCCTCGGCGGCGAGGTCAGCGCACGTATCGCACTGGCAGCGCTGCGTGGTCCACCCTGGGGCGCGGCAGAGCGGGTTGGCCGTGGAGAGCGTCCGCACCTTGGAGCCCGTCGTGTTACTCAGGTCGATCCCGAGCGTCGCGATGAGCGCGCCGGTGAGCGGCGGGCAATCGAGGCTCGTCTTCCCGAAGGAGGCGTTCGGCGATGAGCCATTGACGTCGCAGGCCTTGCCTGCGCGCTGGCCGCCCGAGCAGGTGCCGCCGCGGGCGCCGTCGTTGGTATTGGTGTCGCCGTTGCACTGCGGACACGGGTTCGAAAGCGTGATGCCGTTGTACACGCGCGACGTCAGCTTGGCAGTGGTCGCCGACGCGCCGCTCTCGATGTTGGCCGTGCCGGTGATGTTGCCGTTGATCTGGTTGCCGACGCAGGTCGACACGCCGCCGGCCGCGAGCGGCAGGTAGGTGCCGAACGCGTATTCGCACGTGCCCGCCGCGGGGCAGACACCACCGGGGCAGGCCGATGCGGCCGTGCAGGCATTGCCGTCGTTGGTACCACCGAGGCACTGCTGGAAGCACGGCGTGTTGTTGCTGCACGGGACCGACGTGTTGTTGCTGCAGCGGTGATCGTTCAGGTCCTTGCTCGGGCCTACCGCGCTCGGGTACGTCGCCGCGTTCAGGTTGTCGACCGGACCGACCAGCGAGCAAGTTCCGCACGGACGGCTCGAGCCGGCGCAACCCGATACGCCGACCGTGATCTTGCCGTCGCTCACGATCGTCGAGTCGTGGCCGTTGCCGGTCCAGCCGGTATCGAGCGCGCCCTCGAGATGCGGCACGCAGCTACCGCCGGGGCAATCGGCGTTCGTGGTGCACAGGCGGCCTTCGTTGGTGCCGACATCGCATGCGGAGCGCGGGATGCCAGTGAACTCGACGAACGTCGGGCAGGCGCACTGACACGTAGCGGTGCAGGTGAACGCGGGGTCCGTGTTCGAGTGCGCAGCGCACGTGCCGCTGGCGCCGGCGCTGGCATCGCAGTCCTCGCCCGCATCGAGGACGCCATTGCCGCAGAGCGAGACCGGCGTCGAGGTGGCGGTCGGCGTCGGAGTCGCGGTGCGCGTGAGGGTGGCGGTCGGCGTCGCGGTGCGTGTTGCGGTGGCCGTGAGCACCGGCGTCGCGGTGACCGTGGGCGTGGCGGTGCGGGTCGGCGACGCGGTCACCGTCGCCGTCGCGGTCAGGACGGGCGTTGCAGTGACCGTCGGAGTCGCCGTTCTCGTGGCCGTCGCCGTCAGCACTGGCGTTGCGGTGACGGTCGGCGTGGCGGTCCGGGTGGCGGTCGCCGTCAACACGGCGGTGGCCGTGACAGTCGGTGTCGAGGTGACGGTCGGCGTGGCGGTCCGCGTCGCAGTCGCCGTCAGTGCGGGTGTCGCGGTGACGGTCGGTGTCGCGGTTCTCGTCGCAGTCGCCGTCAGCGCGGGCGTCGCGGTGACGGTCGGTGTCGCGGTCGGCAGCGGGGTGGCGGTTCTCGTTGCGGTTGCCGTTGCGGCTGCTGTCGCCGTCGCTGTGGACGTGGCGGTGGTCGCCGGCGTCGCCGTTCTCGTCGCTGTTTGCGCGGGTGTCGAGGTGACCGTCGGCGTCGCGGTCGGCAGCGGGGTGGCGGTTCTGGTCGCGGTTGCCGTGGCGGCCGTGGTTGCGGTCGCCGTCGCCGTCGCGGTGGCGGTCGTCGTGGGCACCGCGGTCGCGGTCGCGGTGGAGGTCGCGGTACTCGCCGGCGTCGCCGTCCTGGTTGCCGTCTGCGCGGGCGTGGAAGTGACCGTCGGCGTGGCGGTCGGTAGCGGCGTGGCGGTTCTCGTCGCCGTCGTCGTGGGCACCGTCGTTGCCGTCGAGGTGGCGGTGCTCACCGGCGTCGCTGTCCTGGTCGGCGTCGCGGTGGCCGCGGGTGTCGCGGTCCTCGTCGGCGTCGCGGTCGGCGCGGGAGTTGCGGTCCTGGTGGCGGTCAGCGCGGCGGTGGCGGTTCGCGTGGGGGTCGCGGTGGCTGCCGGCGTCGCGGTCCGTGTCGGCGTCGGCGTGCGGGTCGGCGTCGGTGTCTTGGTTCGCGTCGGGACGGGCGGCGGCGTCGGCGTTCCGCACGTCACCGTCGGCGACCCGAGCTCGCAGAGCAGGTCGGTGATGAAGGCATCGACCTTCTGCTCGACGGCCGCGGTGTCACCGTGACTCTTGCAGATGGTCGAGGGGCTACTCGGGTTCTCCCTCGCCTCGAGCCTGGCGAAGCAGCCTCGGTTGCCGTCGAACTTCGCGCGGGCCCTCGCGACGCAGTCACGATCGACGTGGTGGCCGCTTCGGATCGCCTGCTCGTGGCATCGCAGGATGTCCTTCAGCTTGTCCGCGACGCACTTCTTCTTGCCCGAGGTGCACGAGTTCGGCGGGGAAGCATGTTGGAAGTCGGGATCGATACCCGACACGACGTCCTCCACGAACGCGTCGACCTTCTGCTCGATCGCGTTCGTGTCGTCGTGCGTGGCGCAGATCGCCTGGGAATTGCGATCTTCTCCCGCCCCGATCATCTCGAAGCAGCTCGGCTGGTCGGCAGTGCCGCTGAAGCGCGTCATCACGCGCCCGGTGCACGCGGGATCGACGGCAGTGCCGTCCCTCTCCGCCGTGATGTGGCACTGCAGCAGACCCTGCGCCTTCTGGCTCGCGCAGCGTGTCTGGCCGCTCAGGCACCTGTTGGGCGCTGCGGCGAGCGCGATCGTTGCGAACGTCAGAAATGCGGTGAGCGCGGCGGCGCCGACGACGGCGCGCTTCGAGCTGGATGCCATGACCCTTCCTCCAGTGGTTGACTGCGGTGCGTTGATTCTCGCCCGAGGAAAGGGGTTGACGGGCGCTCTTCCGTTCCTCTGTCGTGCCAGCAAGTCATTACGTGGTTCGCACGCTTTCCGGTACGGGAAACGCTGACTGGTATGATTGTGTAGGAGTGTGCCCTTTCGTAGGCAAGTACGTCCTGTCTTCTCGAAAGCACCCCAGAAAATGTTGGCGCGGCGCGGCACGCCTCCCGGTATGTGCGCCATGCCGACCGATCGGCGAGGCGGGGAAGGGGCTCAGAAGCGGTAGGTCATGCCGAAGCCGAAGGCGTGGCCGAGGAAGAGGAACTTGTTGTCGTCCTCGTGGCTCGTCTCATGCTGCGAGAAGTACGTGTAGGTATAGCCGGCATCGGCGAAGATCTGGGGGGTGACGGCGACGCGCACGCCGGCGAAGACGTCGGCGTGGCCCTGCGAGAGCTTCACCGTGCCGCCTTCGGACCGCAGGCTGTCGACCTTCGGCAGGAAGCCGCCGTCGACGGCGCCGAGCAGGTGGACGCGCTCGCTGATCGGATACTCGCCGTGCAACGCCAGCAACCAGACCGGCAGCTCCTGCGCGTAGAAGTCCTCCTGGGTCTCGTGGCCCACGGTGTCGGGCGCGAGCGTCCCATGCAGCTTGAAGTGCAGGTAGACGAACGTGACGCCACCGCCGGCGGCAAGGAGTGCGCCGCTCGGCTCGTGGATGAACTCGTGCTCGTAGAGGCCGGTGATGCGGGTGAAGACCGGCCGGGTGCGGATGGCCTCGCCGGCCGCCAGCAGCGCACCGTTGAACGCCGTCTCGTCGCCGCGGGTCGTCGTGCCGTAGAGGAAGGTGTAGTCGAAGCGGGCGCGGATGACGTCGCGGTCGGTGATGTGGAAGCCGGCACCGAGGCTCGCGACCTCGAACGTGTCGATCTTGAGGTCGTTGTTGAGGCGAAGCTTGTCGCCGGAGCGGTCGAACTCGCCGACCTTGACGAATCCCTTCGGCGCGCCGATCTGGCCGCCGAGGCTGATCTCCCATCGCGTCAGGAAGGCTTCGAGGTGCTGGGCGGTGGAGTGTGAGACGTCCGTCGTCTCGCTCGTCTCCGTCGTCTGCTGGGAGCTCGCCGGCGAGGCGACCGCGAGAAGGATCATGGCGACGACAGCGATCGGCCATCGAGAATTCATCGCGCGAACCTCCTTCAGCGCGACGCTTAGTCGAGTGGCGCGTCGTGGACAACTACTCGACACGGCGTGTGAGCATTCGCGCGCCAGCAGCCGCTCCGGAACGCTCTTTGCACTTTTCCTGCGCGGCCGGCGCGCAAGCCTTTGCGCTCTGCCGGCAGATTCCGCGGAAACGCGCGAGGAGAGACGCGATGCGACGCCGGACCCTGGTACTATGCTTTGTGGCAGCCGTGGTGGTCGCGCACCCGTGCACGGCACCGGCGCAGGTCGCGCCGTCCAACCCTGTACTCTTCGTCACCCAGATGCCGGTCGGCGGGTTCGGTGCGCTGACGAGCACGTTCGGCAATCACCTCGCGACGATGGAGTCCGCGCCGCGCGGTGGCGATCTCGTGATTCGCTATCCCGACGGGTCGCTCCGCTTCCTCACGCAGGAGGGGGGATTCGGCAACGCCGGCATGCAGGGCGCGAACGCGATCGCGGTGCGCGAGCCGTGCGTGCACTGGAGCGGCACGAAGGCGCTCTTCGCGATGGTCGTAGGCGCTCCGACGCAGCAGTACCAGGTTGCCACGTACCACTGGCAGATCTACGAGGTGACCGGCCTCGCGCAGGGCGCGACTGCGACGATCCGTCGGATCGCCAACCAGCCGGCGAGCTTCAACAACGTCTCGCCGATCTACGCGACCGACGGGCGCATCCTCTTCACGTCCGACCGGCCGCCGAGCGGCGCTCCGCAGCTCTACCCGCAGCGCGACGAGTACGAGTCCGCCTACACGGTCGCCGGGATCTACGCGCTCGACGAGGCGACGGGCGACCTCGAGCTGCTCGAGCACTCGCCGAGTGGCAGCTTCACGCCGTCGATCGACTCCTTCGGCCGCGTCGTCTTCACCAAGTGGGACCATCTGCAGCGCGACCAGCAGGGCGACGCGCCGGATGTCGTCGCCAACTACCAGTCCTTCACGTGGGCGAGCGAGGCGGCCAACGCCGCGACGACGACGACGCTCGCCGGCGCCGAGATCTTTCCCGAGCCGCGCTCGCAGGGGGATCCCGCGTACTCGCCCGCGGTCTCGCTGCATACCTTCAATCACTTCTTCCCGTGGGAGCTGAACGAGGACGGTACCGCCGAGGAGACCCTGAACCACGTCGGGCGGCACGAGCTCGGCGGCTCCTACACCGACGGCAGCTTCGTCGCCGACCCGAACCTGACCTACTACGTCGACCCGAGCCTGCACGCGAACCAGCTCGACATCCGCGGCGACGGCGGCCTCCTGCAGCTGCGGGAGGACCCGCGGGTGCCGGGCGACTTCCTCGCGACCGACGCGCCCGAGTTCGGCACCGGCGCCGGCGGCACCTTGATGCGCCTCACGGGCGCGCCGTCGATCAACGCCGAGGACATGACGCTCACCGCGGTCACGCCGACCGGCAACGACGCGCAGGTGCCGCAGCAGACCGGCTACTTCCGCAACCCGCTGCCGATGACGGACGGCACCCTGCTGGCCGCGCACACGACAGCGACCGGGCAGCTGCAGAACGTCGGCAGCACCGCCGCGCCGAACTGGTCGTATCAGTACCGCCTGAAGATCCTCAGCAAGCAGGGTGCCTTCTACGCGCCGCTCGCGAGCCTCACGGCCGGCATCCAGAAGAGCGTCAGCTGGTGGACGCCCGACACGCTCGCCTCGTACAACGGCATGCTCTGGGAGCTCGACCCGGTCGAGGTCGTCGCCCGTTCCGTGCCGGCGCCGCGCCAGGAGTCCCTGCCGTCGATCGAGGCGTCAGTCTTCGCGCAGGAGGCCGTCGACGTCGCGGCGTTCCAGGACTATCTCCGCAACAACGGCCTCGCGCTGATCGTGAGCCGCAACGTCACGCAGCGCGACCGTGCCGATCGCTCGCAGCCCTTCAATCTGCGTGTGCCGGGGGGGGTCGCGTCGATCGCGACGGGCGGCACCGCCTATGACGTCTCGTATCTGCAGATCTTCCAGGGCGACGCCGTACGCGGCTACGGCAACCCGGTGAGCCCGCAGCCCGGCCGCCGCCTGCTCGCGCGGCCGATGCACGAGCCGAACGTCTCGCATGCGGCAGGCGGCCCCCTCGGTGCGGTGACGATCGCGTCGGACGGCTCGTTCGCGGCGCTCGTGCCGGCGCGCCGCGCGCTGTCGTGGCAGCTCACCGACGCCGCGGGCGGGCCGGTCGTCCGCGAGCGCAATTGGCTCAGCATGCAGGCGGGGGAGATCCGCGTCTGCGCGAGCTGCCACGGCATCAACACGCTCAGCCAGACCGGTGCCCCGCCGCCGACCAACGAGCCGGAGGCGCTGCACGGCCTCCTGGCGCAGTGGAAGCAGCAGCAGAGCGGCGCTCCGACGGCGACGCCCGGGGCCGGTGCGACCCGCACCGCGACCCCCGTCGCGACACGCACCGCCACCCCGGTCGCGACGAAGACCCCGACGCCGGTCGCCACGCGCACCGTCACGCCCATGGCGACGCGAACGCCGACCCCGGCGGCCACGCGGACGGCCACGCCCACCTCGCCAGCCGGCGGTGCCACGCCGACCGCGCCCGTGCCGAGCGCGAGCGCCACGCCGGGCGACGGCGGTACGTGCGCGAGCGGCTTCTCGATCGAGCGCGCGCGCCTACGGGTCGGTGCGGGCGGCAGCATGCATGTCGTCGGGCGGGCGCTCATCCCGCGGCCCTGGATCGGCGTCGATCCGCCGGGCAACGGCATCCGCATCGTCATCGACGGGGTCCTCGACGTCACGGTGCCGGGCGGCGCCGGGTGGACGACGAACGTCTCGGGCAAACGCTGGCGCTTCGACGACCCGAGCGCCGCGCTCGGCGGGTTGCGACGGCTCACGATCGTCGATCAGTCGTCGCAGGTTGCCGGACGGCTGACGTTCGATCTGCGCTTCGCCGGCGCCCCGCTGCTTCCGGTCGCGGGACCGGTCGATCTGGCGATCCGCTTCGGCGCGGTGGACGAGTGCGCCACGGCCCACTGGGGCGCGTCGAGCGCGGCGCGGCCGCGCTGTCGGGGGAGCGCCCAGCGCCTCAGTTGCTCGTGAGCAGGTGACGGGCCGCCGGAGGATCGCGCGGGAGCGGAAGCTCTCCCGACGCGAGATCCACGCGCACTTCTTCCGTTACCGGCTGCGCGCGTGATCTCGCGTTCAGGGATTGAGGAAACGCCTCAGGCAGACAGCGGCAGCTCGCTCCGGGGCGCGGTGCGCGTGTCGGAGAGGATGCCGAGCTTGCGGTACTTCTCCTCGGTGCGCTCGGTGACGAGGCCGAGCCGGCAGAGGTTCGGCATCACCGTGTGCATGTAGACCTCGGCGTTCAGGTCGTGCCAGTTCGGCAGGCTGTGCATGACGCGCACGCAGGCCTCGGGGTCGACGCCGTACTTGGGCGCGAGGTCGTGCAGCATGTCGAGCTGCTGGTTGGCGTTCAGCGCCTCGAGCACCTCGAACGCGAAGTCCTCGAACTGGATCATCTCCTCGGGGGTCGCGTCCTCGACCAGGCGGCGCATGGTGAGGATGCCGAAGGCCGCGTGGCGCGACTCGTCGAGCTCGACCTTGCGCAGCATCTCCTTCAGCAGCGGGTTGGTCGTCATCGTCTTGATGATGTCGAAGATGCCGACCGCGACGCCCTCGAACAGGCACTGCATGCCGAGCGTCTTGAGCTTCCAGGTGGGCGCCTCGAGGAGCTTGTCGAGCAGGAACTTGATGGTCGGGCTCACCGGGTAGAGCGTGCCCATCTTGCGCGCCAGGAACTTCGAGATCACCTCGACGTGACGGACCTCGTCGATCACCTGCGAGCCGGCGTACCACTTCTGGTCCATGGTCGGGCAGGCGTTGGTGAGCTGCCCGCAGAGCTGGAGCGCCGCCTGCTCGCCGTGCAGGAGCTGCGACATCGTATGCGCGAACTCGTCCCACGCGGCCTCGCGGCAGGTGGCGTCGTCGGCGCCGATGGTGGCGAGCACGCCCGCGAGCAGCGACGAGCCCTCCTTCGGCAGGAACCACTCCTCGCGCGGAAACGGGATCGACCAGTCGAGATCGGTCTCGGCGTCCCACTGCGAGCGCTTGCCGCGCTCGTAGAGCTGCCGCAGCTCCTCGACCTCGGAGCCGTACTCCCAGGTCCACTGCAGCGCCAGCGGGACCGCGACGTTAGTGCGCTCGCGTAGCGCGGCGATTTGTCCCTCGTCGACGTGCTCGATCACTTCGAACTTCTCGATCATGCGGCGTTGCCCGGGCATCAGCCTTTCCATTGGACACTCCTCGAAAACGAGCGACCAGCTCGCCGGCGAACCGGCGGAGACGTCGCGGGTGGATGGCGTGGGGATCGGAAAGGAGCTGCGCGTCGGCTCCGTAGAGCAGGCACAGCACCATGGTGGCGAGATCGATGTTGGCGTCGTGTTGGCGCGCGCGATCGGGCAGGCGATCGAGCAGCGCCGTGACCTCGTTCGTCATGTAGGCGGACAGATCCGCCAGGCGCCGGCGCAGCTGCGGGCGCCGGAGCGCGGCGACGGCGATCTCCTCGAAGAGGATGCTGCGGTCGCGGTCGGCTGGCACCTCGAGGAAGAGGAAGTCGAGCGCGCGCTCGAGGGCGCGCTCGGGATCGAGGACGTCGAGCTCGGCCTTGATGGGCTCGCGCGCGTCCTCGACGACCTGATCGACCGTGGCGATCAGTAGATCTTCCTTCGAGTCGAAGTAGTGATGGACCAGGCCGGCGGGCAGGCCGGCGTAGCCGGCGATGCGCTGCACCGAGGCGTCGGCGAGGCCGTGCTTCACGATCGCGGTGCGCAGGCCGTCGACGATCTGCCGGCGGCGCGGCTCGGCGAGACTCGGTCGTCCCATCGAGTAAATTGGTTAGCAGACCAACCTATCAACGTCAAGACGGATTCGTGGTTTGCGGGGCGGCCGTCGTCGCCGTAGAGCGAGGAGGTGCTGTTGAGCCGTCTTGCCAGCGGTGAGCCCGAGCTGTTCGCGTCCGTTCAGGGCGAGGGGATCACGTGCGGGCTTCCCAGCGTCTTCGTGCGCCTCTCGCTGTGCAATCTTTCGTGTGGCTTCTGCGACACCAAGTACACGTGGGACTGGGCGCACTTCGACCGCGCCGCGGAGACGATCAGCCTGCCGACCGACGACGTCGCGCGCCGGGTGCTGGCGCTCGCCGCGGGCGGCCCGCGGAACGTCGTCCTCACCGGGGGCGAGCCGCTCCTGCAGCAGCGCGAGCTCGCCGATCTGGCGGGGCGCCTGCGCGGCGCGGGCCTGCGCATCGAGGTCGAGACGAACGCGACAATCGTCCCGGCCGACGCGCTCGCCGGGAGCGTCGATCAGTGGAACGTCTCGCCGAAGCTCGCCACGTCGGGCAACGCGCCGGAGGCGCGTCAGCAACCCGAGGCGCTGGCCTGGTTCGCCGCCTGGCCCGACGCCCATTTCAAGTTCGTCGTCGTCGAGCCTGCGGACGTCGACGAGGTAGCGGCGCTCACCGTATCCTATCGCATTCCGGCCGAGCGGGTGACGCTGATGCCCGAGGGAACCGACGCCGCGACGCTCGCGGCCCGCTCTCGCTGGTTGGCGGAGCGCTGCCAGGCGCTGGGCTTCCGCCTCGGCACCCGTCTGCACGTCCTCCTGTGGGGCGCCGCGCGCGGCAGCTGACGGACGATGCCGACGGCGACGGTCCCGCTCGCCGGCCTATGGCCGACCCGGCCAAACCGAGCGTCCGCGCAGGCGGCTGCGCCCCGAAATTCTTGTCGCGGCCGCTCCTGGCCCCCTAAGGGCACGGCATGATAGGAATGTCAGCGACGCGAGGCGGGGAGGGGCGGAGCCCACATGTCGAAGGTAATGCTGATCAACGTCACCCACGCGGAGGAAAGCCGCGTCGGGATCGTTGAGAACGGCCAGCTCGAGTCGTTCGAGATCGAGTCCTTCAGCCGCGAACACCTGAAGGGCAACATCTACAAGGGTACAGTTCGGCGCATCCACCCGGCCATCGAGGCCGCGTTCGTGGATATCGGCGCCGAGCGCGACGCATTCCTGCCCCTGGACGAGATTTGCTTCCGCAACCTGCCGTCGGGCCGCAACGGCGCGTCCGCCGAGAAGGGTCGCCGGCGCATCAAGGAGGTCCTGAAGTCCGGCGACGAGGTCCTGGTCCAGATCATCAAGGAGCAGTTCACCAACAAGCCGCCGACGCTCTCGACGTTCTACTCGCTGCCCGGCCGCTACCTCGTGCTGCTGCCGGGCTCCGAGGACGCGGGTATCTCGCGCAAGATCGAAGGCGAGGAGCGTGCGCGCGTCCGCGAGATGATCGAGCGTCTCCAGCCGCCGGCGGGCTGCGGCATCATCGTGCGCACCGCGGCCGGATTCGACGAGGAGTCCGGCGAGCTCGAGCGCGACCTGCACTACCTGCAGCGTCTCTGGGAGAACATCCGCAAGCACGCCGAGACCAAGCGCGCCCCTGCACTGATCTATCGCGAGCACGACCTCGTGCTGCGCAACATCCGCGACTACTTCACGCCCGACATCAGCGAGATCTTCATCGACAACGAGGAGGTCTACGAGCGCGCCAAGGACTTCCTGCTGAACGTCATGCCGGGGAAGGAGCGGCTCCTCCACCTCTATCAGGGCGATCAGCCGATCTTCTCGCGCTTCGGGCTCGAGGCCCAGATCGAGTCGATCTACAAGCGGCGCGTCCAGCTCCGCTCGGGCGGCTCGATCGTGATCGACGGCACCGAGGCGCTCACCGCGATCGACGTCAACTCGGGCGGCTCCATGCGCGGCGGCAACCAGGAGGATACGGCACACAAGACGAATCTCGAGGCGGCGGCGGAGATCGGCCGCCAGCTGCGCCTGCGCGACCTCGGCGGCATCGTCGTCATCGACTTCATCGACATGCGCCAGCAGAGCCACATCAACGACGTCGAGCGCGCGCTGCGCGAGGCGATGAAGCCCGACAAGGCGCGCCACGACATCGGCCGCATCTCACGGCTCGGATTGCTCGAGGTGTCGCGCCAGCGCCTGCGGCCGGCGGCGACGGCGAGCTCGTACACCGCGTGCCCGATGTGCGAAGGCCACGGCGCGATCCGAACGCCGGAGTCGGCGGCGCTGGTCGCGTTGCGCAAGATTCACAACCGCATCGCCGAGGGCGACGTCGCGCAGATGCGCGTCAGCCTGCCGCGCGAGGTCGCGATCTATCTCCTCAACCAGAAGCGCGAGGATCTGGCGCTGCTCGAGCGCCGCTACGCCGCCACGATCACGATCGTGCTGAGCGACAAGCTGATGTCGCACCAGTCCGAGATCGAGACCCGCACGCGCGACGCGAGCGAGCGGCCCACGCCGGTCGTCCGTCCGGGCGAGGTGGCGGCATCCGAGGAAGGCCTGCCGGCCAACGGCACGTCGCGGAGCGCCGCCGGCGCCGCGCGCTCGGCCGCCATGCGCGCCGCGGCAGCGGCGCCGGTCGCGGAGGCGCCGTCACGCCGCTCGCCGTCGACACGCGCGGCGGGTGAGGAGCGCGCCGAGGGCGAGCGCGGGCGTCGCCGCCGCCGCAGGGGCGGGCGCGGCCGTCGCGCCGGCGAGGAGCAAGCGGTGCAGGAGCAGTCGGCCGCGGCCGACATGATGGCCGAAGGCGGCCCGCCGGTGGACGTGACCGACGAGCTGGGCCGGCCGGACCGGCTGTCCGAGCCTGTCGCCGAGCCGCCCGAGGCAGCCCACGAGATCGCCACCGAGGCGCCGTCACCCTGGCAGCCGGCCGCTGCCGCTGTCGTCGACGACGATCCCTGGTCGGCGGCGCTCCCCGCACCGGTTCCCCGGGCGGAGACCGCGGTGGTGTCCCCGGGGAATGGCGTGCCCTACGAGGACGAGGCAGGCCACGCCGAGACCCTCGAGGCCGAGTCGCAGGAAGAGGATTCCGAGGGCACCCCCGCTGAGAGCCCGCTCGGCGAGGCAGCCGTGCCGGCACGCCGGCGCCGCCGTCGTGGCGGGAAGCGCGGCGGTCGCGGCCGTCGCGGTGGTCGTCGGGCGGAAGCCGCGGCCGGAGACAACGGCCACGCCACCGGCGAGGCCGGGCCCCCTGGGGCCGACTATGGCCGCAGCGAGACCCGGCTCGACGCCGCCGAGGCCCCGGCAGGGTCCGAGCACTCCTCGGAGGCCCCGAGCGGCGCACCGGTTGATCCCCCGACCGACCGCTGAGGGCCCTTCCGGACGCCGCCCGCGGTTTTCCCTCCGCCGAACGCGTATTGGCATACGAAACGGCCATCCGGTATACGGGGCACGCTGCAGAGGCAGAGTAGCCCCGGGATTCACAAACCCATCACACAAAGGAGCGCGTCATTTCGAACAAGATTTTCGTCGGCAATCTGAGCTTCACCACCACTGAACAGGAGCTCTCGCAGGTTCTCTCGGAAGCAGGACGCGTCGTTCGCGTCCACATCGGCACCGACCGTGAGACAGGTCGGTCACGCGGCTTCGCCTTCGTCGAGTACGGCACCGACGCGGAAGCCGCCGACGCGATCCGCCGCTACGACGGCTACGATCTCGGTGGCCGCCGCCTGCGTGTGAACGACGCCGACGATCGCCCCCCCGCGCGCAGCGGAGGGGGAGGCGCTCCCCGTCCCGCGCCCGGGCCGCAGATCTTCTCCGCGCCGCGCGACATGTTCGGTGCCGGCGACCCGTTCGGGGGTGACTCGTTCGGCGCCAGCGCACGTCCGGCGCGCAACAAAGGCAGCCGCCGCAACCTGCGCGCCCGCAAGCGCAGCCTCGGCTACTGAGCCACGGCTGCCGGCCAGGCCGACGCGCTCGCGTGATCGCGGCGTGCGGCGCGCCGGCCGTTGCGACCCCGGACGGGCCTGTCCTATGCTCGGCGTAGTGACGTTCGCGCCGCGCTGTCCGACCTGCCACCAGCCCGTCGCCTGGGCGGACAACCCCTCCCGGCCCTTCTGCGGCGAGCGCTGCCGGCTGATCGACCTGGGCGCCTGGGCCACCGAGCGCTACCGGGTCGCGGGGGACGAGCTCGGCGACAGCGACGACGAGTCGGGCCCGGACGAGAGCGGCGAGAAATGATCCATCCGACCGCGATCGTCGCCCCCGACGCGGTCGTCGATCCGACCGCGGAGATCGGCCCCTACGTCGTGATCGAGGGGCCGGCGCGGATCGGCCCGGGCACCCGACTCATGACGCACGCCGTGATCCGCGGCGCGACCGTCCTGGGTGCGGGCAACGTCGTCCATCCCGGCGTCGTGCTCGGCGGCGAGCCGCAGGACCTCGCGTTCCGCGGCGGCGAGACGTTCCTCACGATCGGCGACGACAACGTCTTCCGCGAGCACGCGCAGGTGCATCGCGGCACGCTGCCCGGCAGCACCACGATCATCGGGAACGGCAACTATTTCATGCAGAACGCGCACGTCGCCCACAACTGCCACATCGGCAATCAGGCCATCGTCGCAGGCGGGGCGCTCCTCGCGGGGCACGTGGAGCTCGCCGACCGTGCGTTCGTCTCGGGCAACTGCGTCGTGCATCAGCATGTGCGCATCGGCACGCTTGCGCTCATGCGTGGGCTTTCGCGCACGAGCCGCGACATCCCGCCGTTCTGCGTGATCGACGGGACGCATACGGTGCGCGGGGTGAACGTCGTCGGGCTGCGGCGCGCCGGATTCAGCTCCGAGCGCATCACCCATGTCCGCCGGGCCGTGGCGGCCCTCTTCGGCCGCCCGGTGCATCTCGGTCGGGCGCTCGACCAGCTCGAGAGCGCGCCCCTGACCGACGATGTGCGTCATCTCGTGGCGTTCGTCCGCGCCTCCACCCGCGGAGTGTGCGTCGCGCCGCGCGGCGAGTTGAAAGGCCGTCCGGGCGCGAGTACTAGTGGGGACGGGTCCCCGGACGAGTCCTGAAGCCCGGCCCCGAGCCCCCTATGCGCAAGAACCGCCGCTTCATCATTGGCGCCGCCATCATCGTGGCGGCCGTCTCCTACCTCGTCTACACCGGCATCCGCGAGACGTCGGTCTACTACCTCACGATCGACGAGTTCCTGTCGAAGCGCTCGGCCGTCGCCGGCGAGGGCGTGCGGGTCGCGGGACGCGTCGCCGCCGACAGCATGCGGTGGAATGCCGGCACGCTCGATCTCGGCTTTCGTCTCGCCAACTTCGACAACACCGACGGTGTCGACGTGCAGTACAACGGCGTCCTGCCCGACATGTTCGCCGAGGGCCGCGACGTCATCGTCGAGGGCACATACGCCCGCGAGGGCGTGTTCCACGCGAAGACCCTCATGACCAGCTGCCCGTCGAAGTACGAGGCCGAGGTGCCGCACGAGGCGGAGGCCCCGCGTCCAGCCGAGGCACCGAAGTCGTGACGGCGCTCCGCACCGCGGGCGCACGCGGATGATCGAGCTCGGCGTTCTCGGGCTGCGGCTGGCCCTCTTCGCTGCGGTGTATGCGACGGTGGTCTCCGTGTTCGGCGCGCGCCGCCGGCGTGCCGACCTGGTCGCCTCGGGGCGTGCCGCGGCGTACATCGTGCACGGCCTCGTCGTGCTCGCCGCCGCGGTGCTGCTGCGCGCGCTCCTGCAGCACGATTTCTCGCTCGAGTACGTCGCCGCGTACTCGTCGTCGACGCTGCCGACCTACTACACCGTCGCGGCGCTCTGGGGCGGACAGCAGGGCTCACTGCTGTTCTGGACGCTGATCCTCACCAGCATGTCGTCGCTGGTGCACCTGCAGAACCGCGACCGCAACGAGGCGCTCATGCCGTACGTCACCGCCACGATGATGACGACGGCGGTGTTCTTCCTCGGGCTCCTCGTCTTCATCACCGACCCGTTCCAGCGGCTGCCGGTGCCGGCGCGCGAAGGGGCCGATCTCAACCCGCTCCTGCAGAACTACTGGATGATGATCCACCCGCCGTCGCTCTACCTCGGGTACGTCGGCTGCTCGGTGCCGTTCGCGTTCGCGATCGCCGCGCTCGCGAGTGGCCGCCTCGGCGACGTGTGGATCCGGACGACCCGGCGCTGGACGCTCTTCGCCTGGTTCTTCCTCTCCGTCGGCAACATGCTCGGCGGCCGCTGGGCCTACGAGGTGCTGGGCTGGGGCGGCTACTGGGCGTGGGATCCGGTCGAGAACGCTGCGTTCATGCCGTGGCTCGCGTGCACCGCGTTCCTCCACTCGGTGATGATCCAGGAGAAACGCAACATGCTGAAGATGTGGAACATGGTGCTGGTGCTGCTCACCTTCACCTTGACCATCTTCGGCACCTTCCTCACCCGGAGCGGCGTCGTCTCCTCGGTGCACTCGTTCACGCAGTCCGGGCTCGGGCCGTACTTCATCGGCTTCCTCACCACGGTGATCGCAGTCTCGCTCACCCTCGTGGTCATCCGCCGGCCGCTCCTGCGCAGCGCCAACGAGATCGACTCGTTCCTGTCGCGCGAGGCGGCGTTCCTCTTCAACAACCTGCTGCTGGTGGGCATCGCGTTCGCCACCTTCTGGGGCACCATCTTCCCGGTCATCTCGGAGGCGGTGCGTGGCATCAAGATCACGGTCGGGCCGCCGTTCTTCAACAAGGTGAACGCCCCGCTCGGCCTTGCGCTGCTCTTCATGACCGGGGTCGGGCCGGTGATCGCCTGGCGGCGCGCCAGCGCCCGCAACCTGCGCCGCGCGTTCATCATGCCGCTCGCGATCGGCTTCGCTGCAGGCCTCGGCCTCTTCGCCGCCGGCGTGCGCCACTACTACGCGCTCGTCTGCTTCTCGCTCGCCGGCTTCGTGCTCACGACGATCGTGCTCGAGTTCTACCGCGGCACCCGGGCGCGCCAGGCGCTGATGGGCGAGCCGCCCGTCACCGCGCTCGCGCACCTCGTCAACAAGAACCGCAGGCGGTACGGCGGCTACATTGTCCACATCGGGGTGGTGATGGCGTTCGTCGGCATCGCGGCGTCGGCGGCGTTCCGCATCGAGGAGCAGCACTCGATGCACCCCGGCGATTCCGTCGAGGTCGGCGGCTACACCCTCACGTACCAGGGCATCCGCAACGAGGACACGCCGCATACGGCGTCGATGCTGGCAGAGATCACGGTCGCGCGCGGCGGCAAGGTCCTCACGACGATGTATCCGGAGAAGCGCTTCTACAAGCGCCAGCAGCAGCCGACGACGGAGATCGCGCTGCGCACGACGCTGTGGGAGGACCTCTATCTCGTGCTCGGCAGCTACGACGACCAGTCCGGGCTCATGACGCTGCAGGTGTTCATCAACCCGCTGGTCGTCTGGCTGTGGCTCGGCGGCATCACGATGGTGCTCGGCACGATGATCGTCATGATGCCGACCGCCGCGGAGCAGCGCGCGCTCGCCGCGGCGCTCGCCGTCGAGGGACGCGCGTTCGCGTGAACGCGTCGCAGACCGATCTCGAGGAGGCGCTCACGTGTCAGTGCGGCTGTGGCCTGACGGTGCACGCCTGCAACCATCTGCAGTGCCCCTCCGGCATCCCACTGAAGCAGGAGATCGCGTCGCAGCTCGCGCTCGGGAAGACGGGCGAGGAGGTCCTCTCGTACTTCTCCGGCAAGTACGGCGAGAAGATCCTCTCGGCGCCGACGACGAGCGGCTTCAACATCGTCGCCTGGGTGACGCCGTTCGCCGTGGTCCTGCTCTCGACGATGCTGATCGTGATCCTGACGCGGCGCTGGCGGCGGCAGCAGGACACGGTCAAGCCCCCGGCGCCTGCCGCCGACGACCCGAAGCTCCGTGCCCGTCTCGAGGCCGAGCTCGACCGCTGGGACGCGTGACGTGACGTCGTACTGGTACGCCGCCGGGCTTGCGATCGTCGCCTCGGTCGCGTGGGCCGTCGCCGCGCCGCTCCTGCGCGGCGCCATCGTGCCGCCGTCCCCGTCCGGCGACCCCGAGCGCTACCGGCTCGAGAAGGAGCGCGACCTCGCCTACGCCGCGATCAAAGAGGCGGAGTTCGACCTGCAGATGGGCAAGCTCTCCGACGAGGACTATGCGACCCTGCGCCGCACCTACGAGGATCGAGCGCTCGCCGCCCTCGCGGCGCTGGACCGGCGCTAGCGGCCGCTTCACGGCCGCGGCTCACGCCTCGCGCCGCGATGGATCTGATGGATCGCGCCTTCCCTTCTCGAACAGCGTTCGGTATTTCCGACGCATGAGCGTCGTCGAGGCCGAGTCGCTCGGCAAGGCGTTCGGCCGCACGCGTGTGCTGCGCGACGTCACGCTGCGGGTCGACGCCGGGGAGACGCTCGTCCTCTTCGGCCCGAATGGGGCGGGGAAGAGCACCTTGCTGCGCCTCTGCGCGACCATCTACGCGCCGACGGCCGGCTCGCTCCGCCTCTTCGGCTCGCTCGAGCGCGAGGCGAGCACGCGGCGCCGCATCGGCGTCGTATCGCACCAGAGCTTCCTCTACCCGGATCTCAGCGCGAGTGAGAATCTCGCGTTCTACGCCCGACTGTATGCGTTGCCCGAGCCCGAGCGGATCGCGGCGGAATGGCTCACGCGTGTGGGCCTCGCCGGCACGGGCACGCGGCCGGTGCGCGCCTTCTCGCGCGGCATGGAACAGCGCCTGGCGCTCGCCCGTGCGCTGTTGCACGCACCCGACCTCCTCCTGCTCGACGAGCCGTGGAGCGCGCTCGACGCCGCGGCGGCCGATCTGCTTTCGGACCTCCTCGTCACGTCGCATGCGGACGGCCGCACGGTGATCGTCGCGACCCACGATTTCGAGCGCGGCCTCGCGATTGCCGACCGGGCCATGATCCTGCACGATGGTCGTGTGGCCTGGCAGGCGACTCGCACGGCGGGCGAGCTCGGCGCGTTCCACGAGGCGTACCGCCGCATCACCGGCGCGGTGGCGGCCTAGGCATGCGCTCCCTCTGGCCCATCCTGCGCAAGGACTTGCTGCTCGAGATGCGCACGCGGGAGGCGCTCGCGAGCCTCGTCATGCTGGTCGTCCTGATCCTGCTGACCTTCACCTTCGCGCTCGATCCCGACGGCGCACGCGGCGCCGCGCCCGCGGTCCTGTGGGTCACGCTGATCTTCGCCGGCCTGCTCGGCGTGCAGCGCACGTTCCTCGTGGAGCGCGAGAGCGGCGCGTGGTACGGGCTCCTGCTCGCGCCCGTCGACCGCGGCGCGATCTTCGCGGCCAAGCTCGTCGCGAACCTGGTGGTCCTCGCCATCGCCGACGTCGTGCTTATCCTGCTGCTCGGGCTCGTGCTCGGCGTGCCGGTGGCCGCGTCGCCGGTCGAGCTCCTGCTCGTGAACGGGCTCGGGCTGATCGGCTTCTCGGCGCTCGCGACGCTGTTCGCCGCGATCTCAGTGCGCTTGCGCGCGCGCGAGCTGCTGCTGCCGCTTCTCGTGTTGCCGCTCCTCGTGCCGGTCGTCATCTGCGCCGTCGAGGCAAGCCGCATCGTCCTGTCCGGCGGCCCGGCGGCGAGCGCGGGGGTGTGGCTCCGCGTGCTGGCGACGTTCGACGTGATTGTCACCGTGGCCGGCTGGATGCTGTTCGAGCAGCTCGTGCTCGAGTGAGGAGCGACTCATGATGATCCGCCGACGTCTCGCCCCGCTCGCCGACGGCGTCCTGCCCGTCGCCGCGACGGTCGCGATGTTCATTGCGCTCGCGTGCGTCTTCCTCTGGGTGCCGAACGAGCGCATGCAGGGGCCGGTGCAGCGCATCTTCTACTTTCACGTGAACGCCGCCTGGGAGGCGTTCGCGGGCTTCGGCGTCGCCGCCGCGGCGAGCTGCCTCTTCCTCTGGCGTGGCCGTGCCGAGTTCGACCGCTTGGCGCACGCCGCCGTCGAGGTGGGCATGCTCTTCTGCACCATGGTGCTGGTGAGCGGCCCGATCTGGGCACGTCCCATCTGGGGCACGTGGTGGACCTGGGACCCGCGGCTCACGATGACCCTGATCCTCTGGACGATCTACGCCGTGTACCTCGTGCTGCGGGCGATGGCGCAGGACGATCCGCAGATCGCGCGCTACGCGGCGGTGCTCGCGATCGTCGGCGTGCTGGACGTGCCGCTGATCATGGTGTCGGTGCGCTTGTGGCGCGGCATGCACCCGTCGGTCATCACGGCGCCGTCGGGGACGGGCGCCGGCATCCAGGACAGCCGCATGATCGCGACGTTGATCGTCGCCTTCGTCGCCTTCCTGCTGCTCTTCCTGTGGCTCCTCTGGCGGCGCTACGAGGACCTGCGGCTGCGCGACGAGCTGCACGCGCTGGAGGACGAGATCGGGGCGCTCGACGCATCCGCGGCTCGGGCCGCACGATGAGCAACCCCGATCGCTTCTGGTTCCTATTCAGCGCCTACGCGGCGATCTGGACGCTGCTCGCGCTCTTCCTGATCCGCCTTGGGCGCAAGCACCGCGCCACCACCCGCGAGCTCGAGGAGCTGCGCGCGAGGCTCGCGAGCGGCGCATCCCGGGGCGCGGCGTCACGGGAATGACGGAGTGGCACGCGGGCGTTGCTGCTAGCGCGCGCGGCGCCTGAGCGGTCGCGCGGCGGGCCGTTTCGGGCCCGTTTTCCGGGCGGGGTGCCAGATACCGTGGCATAGGCTTTGCTCCGCTCCGGAGCGTGGCAGTCCGCCGTCCGCCCTCGCCCGCACCCATCGGTGCCAAGCCGCGCGACCTCGCGTCCGTCGCGCAGCTCGAGCAGTCGGACGTCGCCGCGATCAACGACTGGCTGATGCTGACGCGTCTCTGGACGGTCGCGGCCGTGACCGTCTGGGTGCCGATCATCAGCAGCGTCGGCCACCTCGGATTGCCGTGGCTCTCGATCGTCGCCATCTGCGGCGCGACCGCCGCGCTCAATCCGCTCTACCGCGTGATGGCGACGCGCGGGCACGCCCACGCGCTCGTCTACCTGCAGCTCATCGTCGATACGACGTCGATCGCGGCCGGACTGGCGGTGCTCGGCCCCAACCGCCTCCTCTTCTCGAACTTCTTCCTGATGACGATCGTGCCCGCGACGATGGTGTCGGGCGTCTGCGGTATCGTCATCACCGCGTTCGCCGCGGCGTGCTCGGCGTGCCTCTTCCACCTGAGCGACATGGCCGTGCTCGCCCACGCGAACCCGTGGGTGATGTTCGCGGCGTCGATCTTCGTGTTCTGCCTGGTCGGAAACCAGAGCTTCTTCTACAAGCAGCATCTGCGCGACAAGAACCGCAACCTCGCGTCCACGGGCGAGCGCCTCGCGGAGGCGAACGCCGAGCTCAGCGTCACGGCCGAGAGCGCCCTCGGCCTTCTCGAGGTGAGCCGCGCGCTTGGCACCTCGCTCGATCTCCGGGTCGTCATGGATCGCCTGCAGACGGTGGCGATCGAGCGCCTGCGGACCGACTGGTGCGCGACCATCCTGGTCGACGCCGCGGCGCCGTCGGGCTATCGCCTCATGGCGAGTCGCGGTCTCGGCGCGCCGTCGGAGACGCCGATCGGCGAGGGCTTCTGGGACTTCGGCGCGCTGGTCGCCGCTGAAGGCCTGGTCGAGCTCACCGACGCGACCAGCGGCGCCGGTGCGCGCGCGTTGCACGACTGGCGCATCGGCTCGGCGATGTTCGCGGCCATGCGGTGCGGCAACCGGACGCTCGGGCTCTTCGCGACCGGCTACCGCGCCACCAAAGGCCCGTTCGCGCCCTTCCAGCGGAAGCTCGCGGGCGGCATCGCGACGCACGCCGCGGTGGCGATCGAGAACGCGAGCCTGCACGCGGCGCAACGCGAGGAGGCGGAGATCTCCGGGGCGCTCCTGCAAGTCGCTGCGCTCCTCGACGCGACCTTCGACGCCGAGGACCGCCTCGACCGGCTCTGCGCGTTGACCCGGACCCTCGTCGACGACGATTTCGTCAACATCGTCCTCTACGACCACGAGCGCGGCACCTGTCACATCGCCGCGGGCAGCGACGCGAGTCGCGCCCACATCCTCGAGGAGGCACGCCACCTCGACCTCGAGATGCGCGACTTCCCCATCCTCGAGCAGGCGGCCCGCCAGGGCTTCGCCGAGTGCCGCGAGGCCGACGGCGAGATCCCGGTGCCGGGCGAATGGTGGCGGCGCTGGATGCTGAAGTCGCTCGTCGTCGTGCCGCTCACCTTGCGCGGCGAGGCCATCGGCGCGCTCACGGCCGGCTCGCACGAGCGCGCGACCGCGTGCAGCTCAAAGACCCGGCGGCTCCTGACCGGCATCGCTTACCAGACCGTGGCCGCGATCGAGAACGGACGGCTGCTCCGCAACCTGCGTGCCGCGAACAGCCTCAAGTCGGAGTTCATCGGCACCATGTCCCACGAGCTTCGAACGCCGCTCAACGCGATCATCGGCTACAGCGAGCTGCTCCGCGACGGCGACTTCGGGCCGATCAGCGAGAACCAGCGCGAGATCTGCCTCAAGGTGCTCGACTACTCGCGTCAACTGCTGGAGCTTATCCAGGCGACGCTCGACGTCAGCCGGATGGAGTCGGGCGCCCTGCCGGTCAACCTTGGACCGGTCGATGTTGCGAAATTGCTCGATGAGCTCGCCGGCCAGGTCCCGAGCTCGTGGGTGAAGCCGGGCGTGCGTCTCGTCATGGCGGCCGAGCCGGACCTGCCGACCCTGCAAAGCGATCACAACAAGCTGAAGATGATCGTCCGCAACCTGGTCCACAACGCGCTCAAGTTCACCGAATCGGGTTCGGTATCGGTCGCGGCCGGCCTGACCGACGACGGCGGTGTCCTGCAGATCACGGTCACGGACACCGGCATCGGCATCACGGCCGAGAACCAGGCGATCATCTTCGACATGTTCCGCCAGGTCGACGGCAGCGACCGCCGCCGCCACGACGGCGTCGGCCTCGGCCTCTACATCGTGCGTCGGCTGACCCTGACGCTCGGCGGAACGATTGCGGTCGAGAGCGAGCCCGGCAGGGGGTCGTCGTTCGTCCTGCGTTTCCCCGTTTCCGATGCGGTGCGGCGAGCGCCGCTGCCGCTCCCCCTCCCGACGGCGCTGTCGGCCTGAGCGCGCGCCGCGTCCCCGGCGGCCAGGGCAGCGGGACTGTTGCGTGTACACGGTCACCTGCGGTAGAGCGCTCGCTGTGCCGGCTGCCCCCCCCGGGCCGCACGCAGCCTTAGATCACACGCGATCCGAACGCGGAGGAGGTTTCATGTTGATGGGCAGCATGCGGCGAACCCAGCGCAGCCTGGCGATCTTCGTGACGGCGCTGGCAATCGCCGGCCTCGCGACCACGGCGTCGGCGACACAGAAGTACGGTCCTCTCGAGCTCTCCGGCAACGTGCAATCGCAGCAACTCATCCGCACGCCGGACGCGAGCACGTACCAGTTCATCCAGCAGCGCAACACGTTCCGCGCGCGGGTCGACTGGGACTGGGTACAGCACGGCAAGTGGCTCGACCGCATCGACCTCTCCGACCTCATCGAGAGCTCGCACCTCTTCCTGCTGTATCGCGGCGTGTACGACAGCGCGTACGACGCCCTCCCCGATACGAAGAACCGGCGGAACTTCACCGGCGAGAAGACGGACAAGCGCTTCAACAGCATCGACGACTACGACAAGGGCGCGCGCGACGCGCTCAAGTTCGAGAACGTGCTGCGCGAGGCGTACGTCGACGTCAAGTTCCGCGGGTTTCTCCACAACTTCAGCCTCCGCGCCGGCCGCCAGCAGATCATCTGGGGTGAGTCCGACGGTTTCCGCCTGCTCGACCGCGCCAACAGTCTCGACCTGTCGTGGCACTTCCAGCAGGAGCTGCCGCCGCCCGCCTTCGGTTTCGACGATTTGCGCATGCCCTTCTGGATGATCAAGGGCCTGTATGACTTCGGTAGCGTGGGCTCGTGGAGCAATGTCTTTGCCGAGGCCTACTGGAATCCGGGCGACTGGTCTCCCACCAAGGTGACCTTCCTGCCCAATCCGTGGGGCGTGAAGATCGGCAATCCCCTGACGAATCCGCAAAGCGGTGCGTTCAATCATCCCTTCAAAGCGGAGCGGCTGATGAACGGCACGAAGCTGTTCCGTCAGGGCGACTACAGTCGCAATCCGATGGACAACAGCCAGTTCGGCATCCGCTTCAACGGCGTGACCGGCATGGATACGCCGATCCTGCCCGAGGGCATGCAGCTACAAACGGGCTTCATCTACCAGCGGTTCACCGGCAGCGGCGGTGCCAGCACCGAGGCGGCGGTCGCCCGTGGTATCAAGCCGACGCAGGCCGGCATCTCGCGTACCAACGACCTGATCGCCAAAGGCACGCTTCCCGTCGAGTACTCGGCGCCGTACATCCCGACGATCGGTCTCGCCGGCAACTACTTCGACGAATGGACGAAGATCGTGTGGCGGTCCGAGCAAGCATACGATTTCGGGATCCCGTTCTACTCGTGTAATGCCCATCCCAATGCGGCTGGGGCGAATTGCGATCGCCAGACGACCTACGCGCCCTTCCTGCCCGGGGTCCGCAAACAGGATATCTATTCTGGTCTCATCGCCTTCGATCGCCCGACCTGGATCCGGCCGCTCAACAAGAAGACGACCTTCTTTCTCACCGGCCAGTTTTTCTACAACTACATCCCCAACAAGAATAAGAACTTGGTCGGCGGGCTCGATCTGCCGACGACCACGCGGCCGGTCGGCCAGGTTCCGGCGGTCGCGTACCGCGACACCGTCCACGACTGGGAAGCCCTGGCGACGTTCGCGATCCTCGGCTTCTATCGCGGCGGCAGCCTCGTGCCCTCGATGGTGTACCTGCTCGATCCGGTGAACAGCTACAGCCAGGAGGTCGTGTGGGGCGTCGACTGGTTCATGACACCGAACTTCGCGGTGAACATTGCGCAGCGGTTCATCATCAATCCGACGAAGGAGGTCAATTTCGAGCCGTGGGGTCTTGGTGGTCTCAACCGCGGTCGCTCGGAGACCGGCCTCCGCTTTAGCTATCAGTTCTGATGTAGCCCCCGTGCGCGCGGCGCGGGCTTCGCCCGCACCGTGCTCCGGTGGGCGTCGCCGGCGGGAGTGAATCCCGCCGGCTCCGGTTCGTCGCTCGCTGCGCTCGCGCCGTCTGGCGCGGCCACGGATGATGCGTCGGTCGAGGTGACGGGCGCGTCTCCGGTTGCCTTGCTCGCTGCGCTCGTTTCGGCTGCGCTCGCTCGGTTGTGTGGTGGGCGTGGCCTGGGTTATCGAGTTGGCATGATCGCCAATTCGAATCGGGCTGATGAGCTTCGTTCGCGGTTGCAGGGTGGGGCGCCCCTGGTGATGCCGGGGGTGTTCGATGCGTTGTCGGCGCGGGTGGCGGCTCGGGCGGGGTTCGAGGTGTTGTTCGTGTCGGGGTACAGCGTGAGCGCGACGTATCTCGGGGAGCCGGACTTCGGGGTGCTGACGCAGACCGACATCGTGGAGGCGGCGCGGCGGATCTGTCGAGGGGTCGCGTGTCCGGTGATCGTGGACGTGGATACCGGGTATGGGAACGCGCTGAACGTCATGCGCACGGTGGAAGAGGTGGTGCACGCGGGGGCGGCGGGGGTCTTTCTCGAGGATCAGGTGTGGCCGAAGCGTTGCGGGCACATGCGCGGGAAGCGGGTGATTCCGGTCGAGGAGCAGGTGCAGAAGATCCGGGCCGCCGTGCGGGCGCGGGCGGACGCGGACTGCTTCATCGTGGCGCGGACCGATGCGCGACAGGCGATCGGGCTCGAAGAGGCGATCGCACGGGCGCGCGCGTATCGCGAGGCGGGGGCAGACGCGTTGTTCGTCGAGGCGCCGCAGTCGCTCGAGGAGTTGCGGGAGATCGGCCGGCAACTGCCGGGGCCGCTCGTCGCCAACATGGTGGAGCAGGGCGTCACGCCGCAGCTTCCGGTCGCGGAGCTCGCCGCGCTCGGCTTCCAGTTGATCGTGTATCCGGTCTCAGCGCTCTTTGCGGCGACGCGCGCGATGGAAGAGGTCTACGGCGCGCTCCGCCGCGACGGCAGCACCAAGGCGGTGCGCGATCGGATGCTTGGCTTCGACGAGTTCAACCGGCTGATCGGCGTCGAGGAGAAGTATGCGCTCGACGCGGCGTTGAGCGGCGACTGAGACGGCCGGCGCGCGGCGCCGGGCGCTCAGGTCGCGAGCGCGAGCTTGTTGCGCGCGCTCTTGCCGACCTTCGAGCGCGGTTGGCGCGTCGCGAGGTGGCCCAGGAGCTCCTCGCCGAGGCGGCGTGCGGAACCGTCCGCCTCGCTGAGCGCGAAGCCGATGGCGTAGAGCTCCTCGGGATCGAGGGAGCGGTCACGCTTCAGCTTGGTCGCGGTGGCGAAGCGGCGATCCTCGAGCGCGCCGAAGAGATCGAGCGCCGGGTCCGGGCGGCGGAAGGGCGCGTCGAGCCCGCGGCGGCGTGTCTTCACGAACGCCATCGCGAGCTGGTAGGTGTCGTCGTCCGAGGCGACGGCGAGCTCGCAGACGATCTGGCGGAGCCGCGCGGCGTCGCGCGGACGGCCCGCCTTCATGAGCTTCAGCGACTCCTTGCGCAGCGCCTCGGCCGTGAAGTCGGGCGCGGCCGTGCGCAGGAAGTGGAGGAAGGCGCCCTGGATACGCTCCTCGGCGGCCAGGGCCTGGTGGTAGCGGCGCCAGATTTTCTCCAGCACCGGCCGGCGCCAGGGCAGGCCATAGCCCGCGAGCGTCTCGGCCATGGTGAAGGCCGCGCTCGGATCGGTCGCCTCGCTGAAGCGCTTCATGAGCGCCTGGCGCGCCTCGGGGATCTTGCGCAGTGATCCGGCGGCCGAGCGCCGCACCGCCTCGGCGTCGTCGAGGCTGCCGAGAAGCGCCTTCACGGCTCCCGGCGCCTCGCTCTCGCCGAGCTTGCCGAGGGCGAACGAGCGCACCGTGACGTGCTGGCTGTCGCGCAGGTGCAGGAGCAGCGCCTGGCTCTCGTCGGCGAAGCGGTGGCCCTCGAGCAGCTCGAGCACCGGCCGCACGAATCGCCCCGCGTCGCTCTCGTCGAGGATGGCGGCGAGCGCCGTCACCTCCCGCGCGAGCAGCTTCTCCCGGCGCACGGAGGCGGCCAGCGCGGCGAGCGCCTCGCTGCGCACCTGTGGCTGGTCGGTGCGGGTCGCCTCGGAGAGCAGCCAGCGGCGCGCTTCCGGAAGCTCGAGCGCGCCGCTGGCGCGCACGAAGAAGAGCCGCGCCGGCGGGCTCGTCGCGACCGCGGTCGTCGCGGCGGCGGCGAGGAGGTGGCGCAAGAGGGCCGGCCGGGCACGCTCGTCGAGGTCGCGGATGCGGCGGTGCAGGGCGTCGAACGCCGCCCGCGCGAGGTCGGCGTCGCCGGCGACCAGGATCGGTACCAGCGCGTTCACGGCGGGGCCGCTCGCGAGCGTCGCCAGGACGTCGACGGCGCCGAGCAGCCACGGCCGCGTCGCCTGGCGCGCGCCGCGCGCGATCGGCGTCACGACGGCCGCGCCGTAGGAAACCAGGAGGCGCCGGGCGCGCTCGCGGACGCCGGGGTCGGCGGCGTCGAGCAGGGCCAGCACCGCGCCGAGCGCGCCCTCGGGCCGCAGCTTCTCGACGTAGCGCAGAGCGTAGTCCTGCAGCACGGTCTCGCTGCGAAGCGCGTCGGCCACGACCGCGACGACCCGGGGCTCGTCGAGCTCGAGCTCCGAGAGCAGCAGCATCGCAGCCGCCCGCCGCTCGAGGTTACCGGGGCCAGCGGCGTAGGCCACGAGGTTGGTGGCAGTACGATCCATGGGCTGGGCGGCCTCCTACCACGCGGCCGCGGAGCGGGGAACGACGCGGCGGGCCCGCGTCCACATGACCACGGCGGCGAGCACCGAGCATGCCATCGCCATCTCGTACAAGGCGTCGTACGACCAGTGGTCGGCGATCGCTCCGCCGAGGAGCGGCGCGACGGCCGCCATGAGCTCGCCGAGCGCGTTCACGACCGCGATCCGCATCCCGAGCCGGGTGTCGTCGCCGAACTCATAGACCATGTTGATCGAGGCCATCTGCATGCCGCCCTGGCCGCAGCCGACCAGGACGAAGAGCACGGTCGCCGCCGCGAAGGTCGCGGGCGCGGCGAGGGCGTAGGCGAGGGCGGCGATCCACACGCCGACCGCGGTCACGAAGACCGTGCGGAAGCCGGCGCGGTCGGCGAGCTGGCCCCAGAGGAGATTGGCCGCCGTGTTGGCGAGGAAGTACGCGACGCTCAGGTGGCCGATGTTCCCGGGGTCGTGCGGCAGCCAGCGAGCGGCGGCGATGATGAAGAACGGCGCCGCCATCAACGCCAGCGCGCCGAGCCCGCGCGCCGCGCAGTACGCCGCGAACGCCCGGTCGGCGCGCAGCAGCGACGGTACCGCCCGCAGCGTCTCGAGGAACGAGCGCGGCTCGTCGACGACCGGAGAGCGCGGCTCACGGATCGCGGCGAAGCAGAAGAGGCCGAGTGAGGTGAAGCCGAACGCGATCAGGTAGGTGACGCCGTAGCTCGCCGGGAACTGGAGATTGCGCAGCACGTCCGCCGCCACCCAGGCGACCAGCGCGGCGGTCGTGCCACCGGCGAAATCACGCAGGCCGATGAAGCGCCCGCGGCGCGCGAGCGGGATCACCTTCGCCATCAGAAGGCCGTACACGACCGCCTGCAACCCATTCATCACGTTGAAGCCGCAGTACAGGATGAAGAACGCGACGAAGTTGGCGCCGGGCGGCAGCAGGAGCGCGGCAAGGGCCATGCCGAGCACCTGCAAGCGCATGCCGCTGCCGATGACGACCGCGGTGCGCTTCACGAGCGACCGGTGCGCGACCACGGCCGCGCCAGCGAGGGGGGAAAGGAAGCGCGCCAGCCCGCCGGCGAAGAGCAGCACGCCCACCGCGAGGTTCGAGCCGCCGAGCCGGAACATGTACTCGGGCACGAATGTCGGTGCGGTGATGAGGCGCCAGCCGGTCGTGCCGAGGAGGCCGTAGAGGAGATGGGCGCCGAGGTTCCAGCGGTAGTTGCGCGCGACCTCGGCCTGGTAGCGGGCGAGTGGGTCGGCGTCGCCGCGCCCGTCCGCCGTCTCGTCGTCCGCGGCCCGGCGGCTCATGCTCGTCCCCTCCGCTCGGCGGACTCCGCCGCGGCCGGGCGCGCGAAGCGCGCCAGCACCGCCATCAGGAGCGCGAACGGCACTGCCGTGAGGGCGATCTCGAGGACGCCGCCCTCGGCCGGCGTGCGGAGCGCGATCGCGTCGGCGACACCGGTCACGACGAGCGCGGCGAGCGCGACGCCCATGAGCGCGTCGCCCGCGATGAGGCCCGCCGCGAAGAGCATCGCGCCGTCGGTCGAGTGCTCGGACTCGCCGACGCGCCCGACGGCCGCGCGCAGGAGGCCGCCGAAGATCAGCGGGGCCGAGGTCGTGATCGGCAGGTAGAGGCCGATCGCGAACGCCAGCGTGACGACGCCCGCCGCCTCGGCGGCGAGGGCGAGCGCCGCGCCCAACAGCATCAGCGCCCACGGCAGGTGCCCCGCCATGACGCCGGTCACGAGCGTCGCCATGAGCTTCGCCTGCGGCGCCGGAAGGGCGGCCGAGCCGAGACCGTACGCGGCGTCGAGCAGGAAGAGCACGGAGCCGGCGCGCAGCGCCGCGGCAATCACGCCGATCATCTGGCCGAGCTGGAGGTAGCGAGGCGTCGCACCGAGAAGCGCGCCGGTCTTCAGATCTTGCGCCAGGTCGCCGGCGAGCGCGATCGCGATGCAGACGATGGCGCCGACGGTGATGCTGGCCGCGACCCCACCCGGCCCGCGCTCGCCGGCGGCGGCGAGACAGAGGCTCGTCGCCAGCACGGCGGTGATCGTCATGCCCGAGACCGGTTGCGAGGTCGTGCCGACGAGGCCGACGATCCGGCCCGAGACGACCACGAAGAAGAACGCGAACACCAGCGCGAGCGCGGCCGGCAGGAGCGTGAGGTGGAACGCGGGCAGCAGCCAGAGGCCGAGTGCGAGCGCGCCGATGCCCGCGAGCACGACCGCGGGAGGCAGGTCGCGCTCCGTGCGCGGCAGCGCCGCGCCGGCCGTGGTCGTCGGCCGCAGCCGCCGGAGCGCGGTCGCCATGACCGGCAGGGCGCGCACGACGGCAGAGATGCCTCCTGCCGTCACCGCGCCGGCGCCGACATAGCGGACGTACTGGCTCCAGATCTCCGACGCGCCGCGCCCGTCGAGCGCGGGCACGCCCAGCCACGTGCCGAGGGGCCCGCCGCCGATCACGTCGAAGAACGGGATCAGCACCGTCCAGCCGAGGACGCCGCCCGCGAGGATCGTGCCGGCGATCCGCGGGCCGACGAGGTAGCCGACGCCGAGGAAGATCGGCGACAGCTCGAAGCCGATCGTCGCCTTGTGCAGGCGCTCGACGGTCACGATCGCCGTCTCGCGCCACAGCCGGAGCCCGCGCATCGCGAGCTGGTAGGCGGCGCCGAGCCCGATGCCGGCGAAGACCGGCCGTGCGCTGGCGCTGCCTCGATCCCCGGCGATCAGCACCTGGGCGCAGGCCGTGCCCTCCGGAAACGGCAGCGTGCCGTGCTCCTCGATCGTGAGGGTGTGGCGGAGCGGGATCATGAGGAGGATGCCAAGGATTCCGGAGACGGCGCCGATCAGGAAGATCTGTCCGCCGGAGGGATGGAGCTCGAGGAAGATCAGCGCCGGCACGGTGAAGATCACGCCGGCGGCGAGCGACTCGCCGGTCGAGGCGATCGCGTGGACGATGTTGTTCTCGAGCACGGTGCCGCGCCGGAGGAGTCCGCGCAGCACGGTCATCGAGAGCACCGCCGACGGGATCGACGCCGACACCGTGATGCCGACCTTCAGCCCGAGATACGCGTTCACCATGCCGAAGGTGAGCGAGAGCACGATGCCGAGACCGATCGCGAGCGGCGTCATCTCGGGGCGGCGGTCGCCGTCCGGAACGTACGGATGCAAGCGCGCGCCGGCCGGTGTCGGCGCGCTCATACGCTCGGGCGCTGCGCGAAGAGGTGCACGATGCGGTAGTCCGATCCCGTGACGATCTCCTCCATGCGCCGGCGCTCGGCCGCGGCGGCGTGCCACGGGTCGTCCGGGGGGAGGCCCGCCGCGAGCCGCTCGTCGAGCCGCGCTCGCGCCGAGAGCACGATCGCCGACGTTTCCGCGCGCCTGTCGGTCACGTCGTCGTGCTCGATCTGGTGGAAGCCGGCCGCGATCAGGTCGGCCCGCCACTCGTCGAGCGTGCCGGCCTCCCAGGAGCCGCGCCGCGCGGGGACCCCGGGCGAGCGGCGGACGATCTCCTGGAGCGCGATCGGAGAGCCCGGGCGCAGCACGCGGAAGAGCTCACCGAGGGTCGGCCGACGCGCGCCGTGCGCGTGTAGCGCCTCGACGCTCCAGATCTGGGTGAACACGCCGTCGCGCGCGGCGATCGCGGTCGCGACGCCGGCGACGCCGAGCACACGACCCGCGAGACGCGCGCGCCGCGTGAGACGGGCGCTCGCGGCGACGATCCGCGGCCGCGGATCGAGCGCGACGACGCGGCAGCCGTAGCGCAAGGTGAGCCAGCGGGCGACGCCTCCCAGCCCTGCGCTCACGTCGAGCACGACGACGTACTTGCGGAAGTCGCCGTGGCGCGTGAGGTGATCCAGCATGCGCAGGCTCGGTCCCGCGGGCCGATCGAGCCCGTAGAACGGATCGTAGCGTGCTGCCGGCGTCGCCAGCGCCAGCTCGCGCGTCAGGTCGAGAAGCATCTCCTCCGCTGCTGGCGACAGGAGATGCGCGCGCGAATCGTGCGTCGATGCGACGCCGACGGAATTGCGAGGCGACATGCAGGGGCGCGATGCTACGGGCAGCGCGATGGGAAGGCAACGCGCGTCGCGCGCGACGTTTGGCGCTAGGCAAGCGCTGCCGACGCACGTATGCTCGGCGCATGGCGGACAAGCATCGCGCATACGACACGGCGTCGCTCCCGCCTCGCGCGTCGGCGTCATCGGCGCGCGCGTCCTCCGTGCGGCCCGATCCCGACGTAGAGCGCCGGCTACGCGAGGCGTTCCCCGACGTGTGGGCGCGCTACGAGTGGTTGCTCGCCGCGCGCGCGCTGCCGCGCCGCCCGCGCAAGCCGTCCTGAACGATCGTCCCGTCCGTCGAGCGAACGCCGACGATCAGCTCTCGTCGCCCTCGCTCTTGCCGACCGCGACCTTCTTCTCGACGATCGTCATCGGACCACGATGCGAGAAGAGCACGATGTCGTCCGGCGCGTCCGTTCCCTGGAGCTTCAGGATGATCCGCATCCGTTCCTCGGCCTCCCGCGTGACCACGTCGCTCTTGCGCACACCGGCCTTCTCGCTGTCCTGACGGACGGTGTATTCGCGCGTCTCCTTCTGGAACTCGGCGTCGGAGAGCGGGTAGGTCTTGTCGTTGGTGCGGAGCGCAATGCGATTCTCGACCATCGAGCGCTTGCTCGGATCGAGCTCACCGACGACGATCGAGCCGGGCTCGCGCCGGAGCTTCTGCGCCAGCTCCTGCAGGAGATCCTCGTCCTCGGTGCGCGCGCGCTGATGCGCTTGCGCCAGCACGAGCGCCGTGAGCGGCAGGACGAGCGTGAGGAAGCTCACGACGGTGCCGAAGCCGAGACGGTTGCTGACCCGCAGGTGTCGTCCCATGTCGGACAGCACCAGGTCGAAGCCGATCGGCAGCGCCACTGCGACCACCGCGACCGCCAGCACCATGGTGCCGTCGACGCCGCCGCGCAGGCGGTCCGACAGCATGATGAACGAGGAAACCAGGAGCGCGGCATAGAGCGCGAGCACCCAGCGCTTCGGCGACTCGTCGTAGATAAGCGCCAGCGCGACCGAGGCACCGACCATCCCGAGCACGCAACTGAGCTTGCCTTCGGTGTAGATCATCCCGCCCGCGACAGCGAGCGCGACGGCCGTGATGGCCCCGAACACGAGGCCGACGGTGAAGGTTCCCACGTGTGGTCGACGCATCGTGTCTACCTCCGACTCGTGGCGAGTATACCGGAGACGATCCAATCCCTACAATGCCACTTGCCCGACCCGCTCGCCGCAGAGTGTCGAGCGGGATGCTATGCGTCTAGCGTCGTCGTCGGGGACGGGGCGCGCGGCGCGCGGCGGCCTGGAAGTGGCGATCGACGGCGCGCTCAACGTAGCGCGCCAGCATGTCGCTCTCGAGGTTCACCCGGTCGCCCGGCACGCGATCGTGCAGCGTCGTGGCCGCGAGGGTGTGGGGGATGACCGCTACCGTGAACGATCGCGTCGTGCACCCGAAGACGGTCAGGCTGATGCCGTCGACGGCGATCGAGCCCTTCTCGACCAGGAGCCGTCCGAGCGCCGCCGGGAGGGTGAAGCGATAGAGCGCACCGTCGCCGGCCGGGGCGATCTCGCGCAGCTCGCCGACGCCGTCGACGTGGCCGAACACCAGGTGGCCGCTCAGCCGGTCCGAGAGCCGGAGCGAGCGCTCCAGATTCACGCGCGCGCCCGGCCGCAGGGCGCCGAGGGTCGTACGCCGGAGGCTTTCGTCCGACACGTCCACCGCGAAGGTCCCCCCGCGTGCCCGCACGACGGTCATGCAGGCGCCGCTCACCGCGATGCTCTCGCCGAGCGCGAGCCGCGCGAGCGAGCTGCGGATCGTGAGACGTGCGCCGCCGGGCTGGCGCGTCAGCGCCGCGACCTCGCCGAGCGTCTCGATGATGCCGCTGAAGATGCGCGCCTCTAGCGGGGACGGCCGAGGAAGCGCGAGAGCCAGCCGTTCGACTCGCGCCGCGCGAGCTCCTCGACCTCGGCCTTGTCGAGCCACATGCCCTTGCAGGTGGGACACCCGTGGGCGGTCCGCCCGAGGTGGTCGATCTTCACGAGCCGCTGGCCGTCGCGCGGGCAGCAGTCACGCGTCGCGTGCTGCGGCGCACCGTCGGCATCGGCGCCGCCGTGGCGCATCTTCTCCAGTAGCGCCCGATCGCGCTCGGCGAAGAACTTGTCCTCGCGCGCCTGCTCGGCGTCGCGCAGCTTGTCCCCGTACCGGTCCTTCTCCTCAGGCATCGTCGAGTCCCCGTTCACGGTCGCGTCGCGCCCCCCGCCGCCATCCCGAGCGCTCCTGCAACCACTCGAGCCAGGTCTTGGCGCGCTCGCTCTCGGTCGAGAGCAAGGTCAGTCCCATGATCAGGAAGAGGATACCCTGCAGGAAGGGCAAGAACAGGCCGATCACGCCGAGGAAGAGGAGCGCCACTCCCGCCGTGATCCGGGCGACTCGCCACACCTGCCGCTTCAATTGCTGCTTCATGGGGGCACGGAGAGACAAAATCTTACAGGCGCCGCCCGGCAACCGTCAATTCGCAGTCATTTGGAAGGGTTGCGCGGGCGTGCGAGGATGCGGCCCTCTGAGGAAGGCGGGCCGAGGCCGATGATACCGCTGCGCGACACGCTGCCCTCGGCGACGGTCCCCCTGGTGACGCGCGCGCTGATCGCCGCGAACGTCATCATCTTCCTCCGAGAGGCCGGGCTCGGATCCGCCGCAGGCGAGGCCTTCATCCGGACGTGGGGCCTCGTGCCTCGCCACGTCCACCTCGACCGCCTCGCGACCCTCACGCCGTTCCTCACCAGCATGTTCCTGCACGCTGGCTGGATGCACCTCCTCGGAAACATGCTCTACCTCCACGTCTTCGGCGACAACGTCGAGGACCGCCTCGGGCACGTGCGCTTCCTCGCCCTGTACCTGATCGGCGGCTTGATCGCCGGGGTGGCGCAGGTCGCCTTCAACGCGCATTCCAGTGTGCCGATGGTCGGCGCGAGCGGGGCGATCGCGGGGGTGACCGGAGCGTATTTCGTCTTCTTCCCCCGTGCCCGCATCGTCACCCTGGTGCCGATCTTCGTGTTCATCCAGATCGTCGAGGTGCCGGCGGTCTTCTTCCTGCTGGTCTGGTTCCTGTTCCAGCTGCTGCTCGGTTTCGGCTCGCTCGGCGGCCACGCCGCCCAGGGAGGCGTGGCCTTCTGGGCGCACGTCGGGGGGTTCCTGGCGGGCCTGGCCCTCGGGCCGCTCCTGGCCCGGCGGCAACGGGTCGCGGTCCTGTAGAGAGGGGATTGCGGCCTCCCGGAGAGTGGTTATCTCTCCTGGAGCATGAATCCCGAAAAGCTGACACAGAAATCGCAAGAGGCGTTGCGCGACGCCCAGGCGATCGCCACGCGCCGCAACCACCAGGCCATCGACGTCGAGCACCTGCTCGCGGCCCTGTTGGCGCAGCCGCAGGGCACCGTGCCGGCGGTGCTCGAGCGCGCCGGGGCCAACATTGCGAGCCTGCGCGAGCGCGTCGAGGCGGAGCTGGCCCGCGTGCCGCAGGTGTCCGGCGCGAGCACCCAGGTGTACATGGCGCCCCGCCTCGCCCGCATGCTCGACCAGGCGCAGACCGAGGCCAACAACCTCAAGGACGACTTCGTCAGCGTCGAGCATCTCTTGCTCGCCATGCTGGACGAGCGTGGTGCGACCGGGCGCCTCCTGCAGCAGGCGGGTCTCGGGCGCGACAAGGTGATGGAGGCGCTCCGCGCGGTGCGCGGCAATCAGCGCGTCACCTCGCAGGATCCGGAGAGCACGTACGAGTCGCTCGAGAAGTACGGGCGCGATCTGACGAAGCTCGCCGAGCAGGGGAAGCTCGACCCGGTGATCGGCCGCGACGAGGAGATCCGCCGTACCATCCAGGTGCTGTCGCGGCGCACCAAGAACAACCCGGTGCTGATCGGCGAGCCCGGCGTCGGCAAGACCGCGATCGTCGAAGGGCTCGCGCAGCGCATCGTCCGCGGCGACGTACCCGAGGGCCTGAAGAACAAGCGGGTGATCACCCTCGACATGGGGGCGCTCGTCGCCGGCGCGAAGTACCGCGGCGAGTTCGAGGAGCGCCTGAAGGCGGTGCTCAAGGAGGTGCAGGCGTCGGAGGGCGACATCATCCTCTTCATCGACGAGCTGCACACGGTCGTCGGCGCGGGCGCCGCGGAAGGCGCCATGGACGCGAGCAACCTCTTGAAGCCCATGCTGGCGCGCGGCGAGCTGCACTGCATCGGCGCCACCACGCTCGACGAGTACCGCAAGCACATCGAGAAGGATGCCGCGCTCGAGCGCCGCTTCCAGCCGGTGCTGGTCGAGCCGCCGAGCGTCGAGGACACGATCTCGATCCTGCGCGGCCTGCGCGAGCGCTACGAGGCCCACCACAAGGTACGCCTGAAGGACGCGGCGCTCGTTGCCGCCGCGGTGCTCTCCAACCGCTACATTACCGACCGGTTCCTGCCCGACAAGGCGATCGATCTGGTCGACGAGGCGGCGGCGAAGCTGCGCACCGAGATCGACTCCGTGCCCGCGGAGCTCGACGAGGTCGCGCGCCGCGTGATGCAGCTCGAGATCGAGCGCGAGGCCCTGCGCAAGGAGAACGACAAGGCGTCGCGCGAGCGGCTCGAGCGGCTGGAGAAGGAGCTCGCCGGCCTGAAGGAGGAGGAGCAGCGCCTGCGCGGGCAGTGGGAGAGCGAGAAGAGGGCGCTCGGCGGGGTCGCCGAGCTGCAGGAGAGGCTCACCGCGGCCAAGGCCGAGTACGACAAGGTCCGCCGTCCCGGCACCGACTACGATCCGGCGCGGGCGAGCGAGCTGCAGTACAGCATCCTTCCGGGCTTCGAGAAGCAGATCGCGGCGGCGGAAGGTGCCGAGCACTCGCGCCTGATCAAGGACCACGTCGACGAGGAGGACGTCGCCGAGATCGTCGCGCGCTGGACCGGCATCCCGGTCTCGAAGCTCATGCAGGGCGACGTGCAGAAGCTCCTCGGCCTCGAGGAGCATCTCCATCAGCGCGTCATCGGCCAGGACGAGGCGGTGCGCGCCGTCGCCGACGCGGTGATCCGCGCGCGCTCCGGCCTGAAGGATCCCAATCGCCCGATCGGATCGTTCATCTTCCTCGGGCCGACCGGTGTCGGCAAGACCGAGCTCGCCCGCGCCCTTGCCGAGTTCCTGTTCGACGACGAGCAGGCGATGATCCGCATCGACATGTCCGAGTACATGGAGAAGCACACCGTCGCGCGGCTGGTGGGCGCGCCTCCGGGCTACGTCGGCTACGACGAGGGCGGCCAGCTCACCGAAGCGGTGCGCCGCCGGCCGTACTGCGTGATCCTCTTCGACGAGATCGAGAAGGCGCACCACGACGTCTTCAACGTCATGCTGCAGATCCTCGACGACGGCCGCTTGACCGACGGCCAGGGCCGCACGGTCGATTTCAAGAACAGCGTCGTCATCATGACCAGCAACATCGGTAGCCAGGTGATCCTCGACTACCGCGGAGGCACCGACGAGCAGGCCTACGAGGGCATGAAGCGCGACGTCCTGGAGGCGCTGCGCCAGCACTTCCGCCCGGAGTTCCTGAACCGGGTCGACGAGATCGTGGTGTTCCACAGCCTGTCGCGGGAGCAGCTGAAGCAGATCGTCGACATCCAGCTCGGGCGCCTGCGCCAGCGCCTCGCCGAGCGCAAGATCCACCTGGAGCTCACTCCGGCGGCACTGGAGCACTTCGCCAGCGCCGGCTACGACCCGCTGTACGGCGCGCGGCCGCTGAAGCGGCTCCTGCAGAAGGAGATCGAGACGACGCTCGGGAGGAAGATCCTCGCGGGCGAGGTGCCCGACGGCTCGCGGGTCACGATCGACCACGCCGGCGGCGAGCTCACCGTCCGCACGACGACGTAGCCGGCGCCCGTGCCGACCGCGCGCCAGGCGGCGCGCGGTCCGCTGTGGCTGCGCGCGCGGCCACGCTTGCAAGCCCGCGCGCGCTTGCGTACGTTTCGTGCGCGCCGCACCCGCGGCAGGTGCATGGAACATGTCGTTCTCCACCCGGGAGAAGATTCTCGCGTCGGCCACCAAGCTCTTTTCGGCGCAGGGCTATGCCAACACCTCGCTCGCGCAGGTCGCCAAGGAGGCGCAGGTGTCGAAGGCGCTCATCTTCTGGCACTTCGCCAGCAAGGACGAGCTCTTCCGCGCCGCGCTCAAGAGCTCGCTCGAGCCGTACTCGATCGACGTCGTCGAGCTGCTCTCGGGCCTGGATGAGATCGACCAGATCCGGAAGCTCGTCGATCTCTACTACGAGTTCGTCAGCCAGAACGTGTACTCGGTGCGCTTCCTCCTGTCGCTCGTCGTGCGCGAGGAGAAGAACCTCGACGACCTGCTGGATCGCACCACCGAGCTCTACCGCATCTACTGCAACCTCCTCGCGGACATCATGCAGACCGGGCGCGAGAAGAAGATCTTCCGCTCGACGGTGAACCCGCAGGCCGACGCCGCGCTCGTGATGGCGGCGCTGAACGGCATCCTGGTGCAGGGCTTCGTCGGCAACGGCATCGAGCCCGAGCCGCGCGTCCTGCTCGAGCAGCTCAAGGTGAGCCTCGGGGAGCGTCTCCTCGGCCCCGGCTGATTGCGCTCGATTTTCCTTTGACATATTGCCATCGGCGACATGCGCGAATGGGTGCGCAGCGTGGCCGAGAAGGCCGAGAAGAAGATGCGGTCGAACGGCCGCGTCGGCCGCCGCGCCAACCGCGAGAAGGAGCTCTTCACGCTCCGGGCGCGCTCGGTGAAAGGCCTCTTCTCGGAGCTCGAGACCCTCGCGAGCGCGATCAACAAGGAGCTGCCCGAGCCGGCGATCAAGACGCATCGGGCGCTGAATCCGAAGAACCTCGGCGGCATCGAGGTGCCCGACGGCGCCCGCTTGGCGCTCGAGTTCCTCGAGCGCCGGGTCGAGGTGGTGCTGCAGCCGCTCGCGAGCGTCGGCGGACGTCCGGCGCCGCTCGGCGGTCTGGCGACGGCGTCGGTCATCCAGTACGACCGCTCCAACCCCTCCGCCGCCGACTGGTTCGACATTGCGCTGCGCGAGGACGGCGCCTGGTCGCGCAAGGCGCTCGACGGCGGCGCTTCCCCGCCCGGCTTCGGGGACAAGGACATGCGCGCGCTGCTCGAGTGGCTGGTCTCGTAGCGCGCCGCTACTGAAGCTCGCGGCGCACCGCCGCGAGGGCGCCCTGCGCGAACTTCGACTCCGCGTCGAGCGCGAGCGCCCGCTCGAACTCCTCGATCGCGCGATTGAGCTGGCCCTTCGCCCAGTAGATACGTCCGAGGTTGCAGTGCGGGAAGTGCCGCGGCTCGTAGCGCTTGGCCGCGATGGCGCGCTCGAGCCAGGGAATGGCGTCGTCGAGCTTGCCCTGCTTGAAGAGGTACGAGCCGATGTCGTTGTACGGGTTGCCGAAGTCCGGATCGACGGCGATCGCCTTCTCGCACTCCGCGATGGCGTCGTCGAGCTTGTCCTGGAAGCTGTAGGTCCAGCCGAGGAAGGTGTGCGCCTCCGCCGTCGGGTGGCACGCGATCGACTCCAGGTAGCGCTCGATCGCGGCATCGAGCTCGCCGGCCATCTGCAGCTGGTAGCCCTCGGTGAAGAGCGCCCGCGCGCGCCGCAATGCCTCGTCGCGATCGTCCATCTCGCCTCTCAGGTGCGTCCCGTCGCCTGTAGCAGGAGCGACACGCCCACATAGTACGCCGGATAGAGCAGCGTCGACCACACCAGCAGGGCGGGCGGGTGCGGCAGCATGCAGAGCGCGACGATCATCATGACCGCCCAGACCGCGCCGAGCAGGATGCTCGAGGTGCGGAAATGCGGCCCCCGCGACGGGTAGAGGAACTTGAGCGGCGCGAAGACCAGCGCCGCGAGCGCCAGCGTCCAGATCGTGGCGGCGTACGGCGAGAGCGGCAGCACGAGCGCGTAGAACGCGAACACGTTCCAGTAGGACGGAAAGCCGCGGAAGTAGTGGTCGGTCGTCTTGGCGTCGGTGCGGCAGAAGCCATAGGCGCTGGCGAGGAGCGGCGCCGCCGCACACGCGATCCCGGCGGTGCCCGCAGGGAACATGTGCGCGTCATGCAGGATCACGACCGGCACCACGACGTACGTCAGGTAGTCGACGATGTCGTCGAGCTTCGTGCCGTCGAACCACGGCAGGACCTGCTTCACGCCGGCCGCGCGCGCCAGGGTGCCGTCGATGCAATCGATGAACATCGCGAGCGCGAGCCAGCGGAACGCGTCGGCGAAGCGCTCGGCGCCGGCGGCGCCGAGCGCGAGGAACGCGATCACGACGCCGCTCGCGGTGAGCAGGTGGACGCCCCACGCCGCGGCCATCCGGAGAGTGCCGGGGGGCGGCCCGACTTGGTCGAGCGCGATCGCCATCCGTCAGCCGGCGAGGGTCACGGGCCCGCGTGTGCCGCTGTCGCTGCCACTGTCGCTGCCGGTCCCATCGAGCGGCAGCGTGAGCATGATCCGGACGCCGCCCGTGACGGGCGAGCGGATGTCGATGTGCCCGTGGTAGTGGGCGACGCGCTCGCGCATGCCGAGGAGCCCCACGCCGCCGAGCGCCGGCGTGCGCCGGAAGCGCTCGACGTCGAACCCCACGCCGTCGTCGGCGATCGTGAGCGTGACCTCCGCGTCGCCGACGCGCAGGTCGATTTCGACCGCACGCGCCTTGGCATGCTTCACGATGTTGGTGAGCGCCTCCTGCGTCACCCGGTACAGCAGCACCTCGATCGCTCCGGGCAGCCGCAGGTCCGATTCCGGGATGCGCAGGTCGACCGTGATGCGCGTACGCTGGCTGAACTTGTCCGTCAGCCACTGCAGCGTGGGAATGAGACCGAAGTCGTCGAGCATCGACGGGCGCAGCAGCTGCGACATGTTGCGGATCTCCTGCACGAGGTCGGTCACCTGCTCGCGCACCTCGCGGATGCGCTCGCGGTACTTCGCGCCCTCGGGCTCGAGCGAGCGCTCGAGCATGCCGAGGTCCATCTTGATCGCGGTCAGCACCTGGCCGACGCCGTCGTGCAGCTCGCGCGACAGGCTGCGGAGCGTCTCCTCCTGCAGCTGCATGCGCATCCCGCTCAGCTTGCGGAGCTCGATCTCGTGGCGGCGCGCCGTCTCGAAGAGCGCCGCGTTGGCGAGCGCCGCGGCCGCCTGGTTGGCGAGGGCGGCGGCGAGATCGAGGTCGGGCCCCGGCATGTTGGCGCCGAAGCCGGCCAGCACCACGCCGAGGAGCTGGTCCTTGAAGACGAGCGGCAGCGTGAAGGCATACTCGCCGGCGGTCGCCGCCGCGGCGACGTTTCCGGGAACGATCGCCGCGAGCGCCTCGGCGTGCACGATCGCCGGCTTCGACGACTCCGGGCAGAGCGCGCCGAGGTCGATGGCCTCGGTCATCTCGAGGCGGCCGCTCGGACCGTCCTTCCGCACCGCATATGCGTCGACGGCGTCGCCCGCCTCGGGCGGATGCCAGAGGAGCACCAGGCGTGGCAGCCCGAGCGTGATGAGCGTCTTCTCGGCGACGAGCTTCAGCACGTCATCGGGCTCGAGCGTCGAGGTGGTGGCGCGCGCGACGTCGTACAGCGACGCGATGTTGCGGGTGGCCTCGGCGACCCGCTGCTCGAGCTGCACGCTGTAGCGCTCGAGCGCCGTGCGCGCGTCCTCGAGGCGCGTCGTCATCTGGTTGAAAGCGGTCGCGAGCTCACCGACCTCGTCGTTCGTCCGCACCGGCACCAGCGCCCACGACCCGCCGGGGGCCTGGGCGATCTGGCTCGCCATGTCGGTGACCACCTCGATCGGTCGGGTGAGCCGCCGCGAGAAGAGGAAGCCCTGGCTCAGCGCGAGCAGGAGCGCCATGACGAAGACGACGCCGCCGCGGGCGAGCATGCCGTCGAGCTCGCCGGCGAAGTCGCGCCGGTACGCGACCGCGACGACCCGCAGGTCCGTCGCTGCGACCGGCGTGAACGCCACGATGCGCGGATCGTAGACGCGATCGACGAGGTGGCCGGTGCCGCCCGTCAGCATGCGGAGGACCGAGATGGGGCGGAAGCCGTCGTCGGCGAGCATCCGCGCGCCCGCCTCGCCCGCGACCAGCACGCCGGTGCGGTCGACGACCTGCACGTAGCCGGACGGCCCGATCTGCATGCTCGCCTTGATCTCCTCCCAGCGCGCGGGATCGAGCGTGCCGACGCCCTGCTTCTGGACGTCGTCGGCGATGTGGCGCACCTCGTCGAGGAGACGCATACCGATCTGCTCCTCCAGCACGCGCTCGCCCTGGCTGTAGAAGACCGTGCCGAGGAGCAGGAGCGCGGTCACCGTGAGGATCAGCGAGCATGCGAAGACCTTGGCGTAGAGCGGTACGCGCCGTCCCGAGCTCGGCGTCACCGCGTGCACGCTGCCGAAGCGACGCAGTAGCGGCGCCAGCAGCCACTCCAGATAGAGGAAGGCGAAAAGCGCGCCGACCAGGCCCGTGACCAGGCCGAGCACGAGGATCTTGATCGTCTCGGCGACGGGCAGCTGGGCGAAGAGCCGGATCTGCAGCGCGCCGGCGCCGTAGCCGATCAGCGACGTGGCCAGCAGCACGGCGGCGACGCGCATCGGATAGTCGAGAATCGTGCGCTCGAGCATGCGCGTCTCCTCGACGTCGATGTGCGCGGCGCCGAAGATCTTCTGCCAACGGCGCTCGATGTCGCGGAACCACAGCGTCGGGAAGAGGAACGGCCCGAAGAGGCCGCAGACCGGAACCTCCCACCCGTAGCAGACCAGCACCCAGTTGAGCTGGTGCTGGTCGAGCAGCCACGCGTACAGCGAGTAGGGCAGACCGAGGCCCCACCAGGTGCCCATCGCGACCAGCGGCGCGACGCGGATCGACCAGCGAAACGCCGCGGGCTCGGGCGAGGAGGTAGGCGCCTGCGCCGCGGCGGCGTCGGCGGGCGGGGCGCCGTGCGCGGTCGGCATGCCGCCGGACCTCACGCTCAGAGCCGTCGGTCGACCAGCAGGGCGACCGCCTCTCCGCCGCCGAGGCAGAGGGTGGCGAGGCCGCGCCGCAGCCCGCGACGCTCGAGCGCGCCGAGCAGGGTGGTGAGGATGCGGGCGCCGGACGCGCCGATCGGATGGCCGAGGGCGATCGCGCCGCCGTGCACGTTGACGCGCTCGGGATCGAGCTCGAGGGCGCGGATCGCGTGCAACGCGACCACGGCGAAGGCCTCGTTGATCTCGAAGAGGTCGACGTCGCCGACGGCGAGCTCGGCGCGCGCGAGACAGCGGCGCACGGCATCGACCGGTGCGATCGGGAACTCCTCGGGCGCGCGGCCGGCGGTCGCCGCCGCGACGACCCGTGCGCGCGGCACGAGGCCGTAGCGGCGGACGGCATCCTCGCTCGCCACCACGAGGGCGGCGGCGCCGTCGGCGAGGGTCGAGGCGTTCGCGGCGGTGATCGTGCCGCCGGCCTCGAAGCTCGGGCGGAGCGCCGGGATGCGCGCGAAGTCGACGCGCGCCGGCTCCTCGTCGAGGGTGACCGTGGTCGTTGCGCCGCTCCGGCCAGGCACCTCGACGGGCGTGATCTCGGCGGTGAACGCGCCGGCCGCGATCGCTGCCTGCGCGCGCTCGTAGCTGCGGGTCGCGAACGCGTCCTGGTCCGCGCGCGTGACGTCGTGGGCCCGGGCGCAGCCCTCGGCGGCGTTGCCCATGTGGAAGTCGTTGTAGGGATCCCAGAGGCCGTCGAGGACCATCGCGTCGAGCAGCGGCCCCGGGCCGAGCCGGTGACCCTGACGCGCGCGTGGCAGGAGGTAGGGCGCGCGCGTCATGCTCTCCATGCCGCCGGCGGCGATCACGTCGGCCTCGCCGAGGCGGAGCGCCTGGGTCGCGAGCATGACGGCCATGAGCCCCGAGCCGCAGACCTTGTTGATGGTGAGCGCCGCGTGGGTGCGCGGCACGCCGGCGCCGAGCCCCGCTTGCCGGGCCGGCGCCTGGCCGAGGCCCGCGGCGAGGACGTTGCCCATGATGACCTGCTCGACCGCGTCGAACGGCACCCGTGACCGCTCGATGGCGGCGCGGAGGGCAATGGCGCCGAGCTCGGGCGCCGATGCCGCGGCCAGTCCACCACCAAATCCGCCGATCGGCGTGCGCGCGGCGCTGACGATGTAGACGTCACGCATGAGCGGCACGATTCGTGGCGTCAATTGTCCCAACTTTGCCGCTGCCCTTCAACCCGCGACTTGGCGCGGTGCGAGGAAGTACAACTCGCCGTCGCTGTGCAGGCGGCCCGCGCCGAGCTCGGCATCGGCGCCCTCGCCGAAGAACACGTCGACGTGCCCGGGGCCGCGGATGGCGGCGCCCGTGTCCTGATTCACCATCAGCCGCTCCAGGCCATCCGCGGGCGGTGCGGCGGGACCGTGCACGAAGGCGAGGGCGCCCGGCGGATAGACGGCCGGGTCGGTCGCGAGCGTACGGCCGCCCGTCACCGGCACGCCGAGGCTGCCGAGTGCCGCGCCCGCGAGCGGCCGGAAGAAGACGTAGCGCGGGTTGGCATGCAGGACGCGCTCGCGCTGCTCGGGATGGTCGGCGATCCAGCGCCGGATGCCCTGCATGGACGCTTCTTCCAGCGGCAGCTGTCCCTCGGCGACGAGCATCTTGCCGATGCTGACGTATGGGCGGCCGTTCGAGCCGGCATAGCCGATCAGGTGCGAGCCGCCGCCCGGAAAGGCGAGCCGGCCGGTGCCCTGAATCTGCAAGAAGAAGTACGCGACGGGATCGCTCACCCAGGCGAGCACCGGCGTATCCCGCAGTGCGCCCGCCTCGATCTCGGCCCGCGTCGGGTAGGGCGCGAGCCGGCCGCCTTGCAGGCGGCCCGAGACCGTGACGCCCTGCGCGCAGTCGGCGCCGAGCTCGCTCGGCGCCGCGGTGACGAGATCGGGCGGCCGGCCGAGCACCGGAATGCGGAACCGTGCGTCGGCCGCCGCGCGGGCGTCGACGACCGGGAGGTAGTAGCCGGTGAAGAGCACGGACGGCGCCGCGCCCGCGCGATAGACGACGAAACGCCGCTCCAGCTCGCGCGCCAGCTCGGCCGCGGCGGGGCGTGCGTCGAGCACCGTCGCGAAGGCGAGGAGTGCCTCGCGCATGCCGTCGGCGCGCACGTGGTCGCCGCCGAAGTCGAGCAGGCGGTCAGGCGGCAGCCGCCCGTAGAACTCGACGCTGGCGCGGACCGCGGCCGCGAGGCTCGCGGGGTCCGCGTCGTCGACGAGCGGTGGATGGTGCGCGGTCCGGACGAGCGTCGGCGCCGGGCCGGCCGCGGCCGGCGGCGCCATGGCGGGGCGGGGCGGCGGGCGGCAGCTCGTGAGCCCGACCGCCGTGATCGAGCCGATCACGGCGAGCGCGAGCGCGGCGCGCGCCCGCCCGGCGGCGGCGTTGGCGCCCCGCGCGCGCATTGACAGGGCGTCGACGGCGTGCGAAACGAAAAATGCTGCGCGTTCCCCACGGGCGCACGCACCGAGTCGAGTGGTGGGGCATGGGGCCGCGGGTTTCGCGGCGGGGGTGGTGGAGATGACTCCGGGAGTACGAAGCTTCGTGCTGGGGTTCGTGTTCGGCGTCGTCGCCTGCATGGGCTTCATCACGTACTACGGCGACCTCGGCGGCAGCTGGCTCATCGGCATGGGTGAGCGCATCAGGACGGTCGCGCAGACGCAAGCTCAGGCACGCGCCCGCTAGCGTCGCGCGGCGCCGTCCGATCGCTGCGCGGGCCCCGGATCAGGCGGGGCTCGCCTTGCCCGCGTGCGCCGATCGCGAGTAGACGCGCTCCGCGGCGGCAACGCCCTCGCCGGCCGGCACCTTGAATCCGTGCTTCGGCAGGTGCCGCTCGAGCGCTCCGAGCAGACGCGTGACGCTCTCGCGCGTGCTCGACGCTCCCATCAACCCGATCCGCCACGTCTGGCCCTTCAACGGGCCGAGCCCGCCGCCGATCTCGATGCCCTCGGCGTCGAGCAGCGCGCGTCTGAGCGCCGCGTCGTCGACCCCGGCGGGCACGCGCACGCTGTTCAGCATCCAGAGGCGGCGCGGCGGCGCGACCGCCATGGAGAGGCCGAGGCCCTCGACGCCGGCGACCAGCGCCTCGTGGTTCAGCCGATGGCGGGCGAAGCGCGCCTCGAGGCCTTCCTCCAGCACGACCCGCAGCGCCTCGTACAGCGCGTAGTTCATGCTGATCGGCGCCGTATGGTGGTAGACGCGCTCCTCGCCCCAGTAGCGCTCGATCATCCCGAGATCGAGGTACCAGCTCTGCACCGGCTTCGTGCGCGCCCGCAGCGCCTCGACCGCGCGCGGCCCGAAGGTGAGCGGCGCGAGCCCGGGCGGGCAGCTCAGGCATTTTTGCGTGCCGGAGTACGCGGCATCGATGCCGAGACGGTCGATGCCGACCGGGCAGCCGCCGAGCGAGGTGACGCAGTCGACCGCGAAGAGCGCGCCCGCGTCGCGCACGCGGCGGCTCGCGCCCTCGATCGGCTGCCAGACGCCGGTGGAGGTCTCGGCGTGCACCAGCACGACGAGCTTCGGCTTGGTCGTGCGCGCCAGCGCTGCCGCCAGCACGTCGTCGCCGATGACCTCGCCCCACGGCGCCTCCGCCTTCACGACCGTCGCGCCGGCGCGCGTCGCGACGTCGACGAGGCGCGTACCGAAGACGCCGTTCACGCCGATCACTACCTCGTCGCCCGGCTCGACCAGGTTCACGATGCACGCCTCGAGCCCGGCGCTGCCCGTGCCCGAGATCGGCAACGTCAGCGTGTTCTCCGTCTCGAAGACGAGGCGCAGCATGCGCTTCGTCTCGTCCATGAGCGCGATGAACGCCGGATCGAGATGGCCCACCAGCGGCTGCGCCATCGCCTGCAGCACGCGCGGGGGGACCTCGCTCGGACCTGGTCCGAGCAGCAGGCGTTTGGGCGGCGGGAAAACGGCCATCGTGTGCAGCAACGCGCGCGGCGCGAGGCGGGCCGACTATTGTGGTAATGTCGCCCGCATGTCAATTCGCGGCGCGCTGGACCCGTCGCGGCGCGAGCGCCTGCGCCGCGAGCTCGTCGCGGTCGTCGGCGCCGACGCCGTGCTTGCCGAGCAGGCCGACCTGCGCGTCTACGAGTGCGACGGCTACACGATCGAGCGCAGCGTGCCGTCGCTGGTGGTCCTGCCCGCGACGACCGAGCAGGTGGCGCGCGTGGTGCGCGCGGCCGCAACCCTCGAGGTTCCATTCGTGCCGCGTGGCGCCGGCACCGGGCTCTCGGGTGGCTGTCTCTCCGACGAGGCGCCGCTCGTGATCTGCACGAGCCGGATGCGGCGCATCCGCTCGATCGACCTGCCGAACCTGCGGGTCGTCGCCGAGGCGGGCGTTGTGAACGCGTCGGTGTCGCGCGCGGTGCGCGACGCCGGGGTCCACTACGTGCCCGACCCATCCAGCCAGAGCGCGTGCACGATCGGCGGCAACGTCGCCGAGAACTCCGGCGGGCCGCACACCCTGAAGTACGGCGTCACCACCAATCACGTCCTCGGTGTCGAGCTGGTGCTGGCGGACGGCGAGGTCGTCGCGCTCGGCGGCGCGAGCGAGGACGTCGCCGGCTACGATCTCACCGGCCTCGTGTGCGGCTCGGAGGGCACCTTCGGCATCGTCACGGCCGCGACGCTCCGGCTCGCGCCGGTGCCCGAGGCCGTGACGACGATGCTCGCGGTGTTCGAGACGGTCGCCGATGCGACGGCGACGGTATCGCGCATCATCGCGTGCGGCATCGTGCCCGCAGCGCTCGAGATGATGGACCGCACCATCGTGCAGGCGGTCGAGGCGGCATTCCGCTTCGGCTTCCCGACCGATGCCGGCGCGGTGCTGATCATCGAGCTCGACGGGCCCGCGGCAGGGCTGCGCGAGCTCGCGGCGCGCGTCGAGGCGGTGTGCGGCGAGGGCGGCGCGCGCAGCGTGCGCATCGCCGCCGACGAGAACGAGCGGGCGGCGCTCTGGAAGAGCCGCAAGCGCGCGTTCGGCGCCGTCGGCCGGCTGGCGCCCAACTACTGCACGCAGGACGGCGTGGTGCCGCGCACGCGCCTCCCCGAGATCCTCGCCCGGATCGAGCAGGCGGGCGCGCGCCACGACCTGCGCATCGGTAATGTCTTCCACGCCGGCGACGGCAACATCCACCCGATCATCCTCTTCGACGAGCGCGACCGCGCGCAGACCGCGCGCGTCCTCGAGGCGGGGCGCGAGATCCTGCGGGCGTGCGTCGAGCTCGGCGGCAGCGTGACCGGCGAGCATGGCATCGGCGTCGAGAAGATCGAGGAGCTCGGCCTGACGTTCGGCGCCGACGATCTCGAGCTCATGCGGCGCGTGCGCGCCGCCTTCGATCCGCAGGGGCGCGCCAATCCCGGCAAGATCTTCCCGACGGCCGCCGGATGCGTCGAGCGCCGCGCGCCGCGCCGCCAGGCGGCGCTGTGAGCGGACCCACCGAGATCGGGGACCTCGCGGCGCGGCGCGCGCTGGCGATCGCGGACCACGTGCCGGGCATGCTCGTGACCCCGGACTCACGCGCGGCGCTCGCCGCGAGCGTGGGCGAGGCGGCGGCCCGCGGCGCGACGATCGTGCCGCTCGGTCTCGGCGCCCACCGCGGCATCGGCCAGGCTCCCGAGCGCTACGACGTCGCGCTCTCGACGCGTGCGCTCGCGCGCGTCGTCGACTACGCGCCCGCTGACATGACCGTCACGGTGGAGAGCGGGGTCACGCTCGCGGCGCTCGAGACGCTGCTCGCGGCGGAAGGCCAATGGCTGCCGCTTCTTGCGCCGTGGCCGTCGCGCACGACGATCGGCGGGCTCGTTGCCGCGGATCTCTCCGGCCTCCTGCGCGGCGGGCAGGGACGCGTCCGCGACTACGTGATCGGTGTCGCCATGGTCACCGCCCAGGGCCGCGAGGTGCGGGCCGGTGGACGCGTGGTGAAGAACGTCGCCGGCTACGATTTGATGAAGCTCATGATCGGCTCGCTCGGCACGCTCGCGGTCGTGACCGAGGTGACGATGAAAGTGCGGCCCCGGCCGGAGACGACGCGCGTGATCGCATTCGCGTGCGGCGAGCGGGAGGGCGGCCTCCGGCTCGCGGTGCACCTCGCGAATCTCGACGAGGTCGCGCTCGCCGTCGTGCTGCTGACGGGACCGGATCACGACGAGCCCGCGCTCTGCTGCATCCTCGGCGGCGTCGCCGCCGACGTGACGACCACGCGCGCCCGCGTGCTGCGCGAGATGCGCGAGGAGGCGACGACGCTCCTCTGCGACGAGCCCGCGGACGGCGCGGTCGCGGGCGCGCTCGTCGCCGAGGCCCGCGACCTGGCGCGCGCTGCCGCCGGCGAGATCGTGGTGCGCGCGGCGACGCTTCGGACCCGCGGCGCGGCGCTCGCCTCCGACCTGCTCGCCGAGCTCGCCGCGTCGAGCGCGCTCTTCGATCCGCGCGCCGGCGTGGTCACGGTGGCGGTCGTGACCGCCGATCCCGCGGGTGCGATCGCGCGCGCGCAGGCGATCGCCGCACGCCATGAGGCGACGCTCACGTTCGAGCGCTGGCCGGACGCGCTCGCGCAGACGATCGAGGTGTGGTCGCCGCTCCCCGCGTCGCTGCCGCTCATGCGGCGCATCAAGGAGGCGCTCGATCCGGCGCGCACGCTCGCGCCGGGGAGGTTCGTCGGCCGGCTATGAGCTCCATGCACGACGCGGGGGCGATCCCGGCCGGCGGCTTCGCCCCCGAGGCCGCGTTCCTCGAGTGCGTGCACTGCGGCCTCTGCCACGGCGCGTGTCCCACCTACGTCGAGCTCGGCACCGAGGCCGATTCGCCGCGCGGTCGCATCCATCTCATGCGCGCCCTGCAGGACGGTACGCTCGCGCTCGACGCCGACGTCGTCCGGCACCTCGATCTCTGTCTCGGCTGCCGCGGCTGCGAGACCGCGTGCCCCTCGGGCGTCCGCTACGGCTCGTTGATCGAGGCCGCCCGGCCATGGATCGAGGCCCGCCATCGGCGCCCCCTCGGCGAGCGGATTCGCCGCCGTCTGGCGCTCGCGCTCCTCCCGCAGCGCCGACGCATGCACGTGGCGTTGGCGCCGCTCCGGGTCCTCGAGCGGCTCGGCGTGCTCGCGGCGTTGCGGCGGGTGACACGGAGCCTGCCGCCACGCTGGCGCTATCAGACGCATCTGCTGCCGGATCCGCTGCCGGCGCCGGCGACGGTGCCGGCGGAGACGGCGCCCGCCGGCGCGGAGCGCGCGCGCGCGCAGCTGCTCGTCGGCTGCGTGATGCCCGAGCTCTTCGGCGACACCGTGCGCAACACCGTCGCGGTGCTGACGCGCGCCGGCTGCCGCGTGCTCGCGCCGCCGGCGCAGGGCTGCTGCGGCGCGCTTGCCCTTCACGCCGGCGAGCGCGACGCCGCCCTGCGCTGCGCGCGCGCCAACGTCGACGCGTTCGAGCCGGCGGTCCTGTCGCCCGGCGCCGTGTCGCTCGTCGTCAACGCGGCCGGGTGCGGCGCGATGATGAAGGAGTACGGCGCGCTCCTCGCCGCCGAGCCGGCCCACGCGGCGCGCGCGGCCCGCCTCGCGGCGCGGGTGCGCGACGCGACTGAGCTGCTGGTCGAGCTCGGCGCCGCGACCATCCAATCGGAGACTGCGGCGCGCGGCGACCTGCCCCTGCGGCGCGTCGCATATCATGACCCGTGTCACCTGGCGCACGCGCAGGGCATCCGCGCTGCGCCGCGCGCCCTCCTCGCCGCGATACCGGGCATTGTCCTCGTGCCGATGACCGACGAGGACCTGTGCTGCGGCAGCGCGGGCCACTACAACGTGATGCAGCCGGAGACGGCGCGCCGGCTCGTCGCGCGCAAGGTGGAGGCGATCCGCGCGAGCGGCGCCGATCTGGTCGCGACCGCGAACGCCGGCTGCGCCCTTCAGCTCGAGGCGGGGCTGCGCGCCGCCGGGCTCACGACCCGCGTCCGCCACGTGCTCGACCTGCTCGCCGAGGCGCAGCAGCGGTAAAATCGCGCGTCGTCGGGACGGCAATTCGGCGAAATTTTGCCGGCCGCATGAGCGCGGGTGCGCGCCGTACGCGGCGTTATTCCCGCGTTCCTGCGAGGCGTGCGGTGGTGACCGCTTCGCCGCAGTCCGTGGCACGGCAGTTGCTTTGTGGAGCACTTGTCGTGTCCGACCGCGAGCCCACCAACTCTCCGCTCTCGCAGCAGATCTTCCGGGCGTTCGGGGCCGGCTATGTCGTCGCCGCGCCGCTCTTCGCGATCATCGTCCTGCTGACGGCGCGCACTGGGCAGCCGACCATGGTCGCCGCGCTGCTGCTCATGCCGCTCGCCTTCTGCTACGCGCCGATCGCCGTGCACCGCTTCGGCGAGAGCTTCGCCCTGTGGCGCAAGAGCCGGGCGCGCGCCAACGTCGGACGCGTGCTGCTCGATCTCGGCCCCGAGTATCGCGTGCTCTCGCGTTGCTCGGTGACGTCGGGCCGCGAGGACCACATCGCGATCGGACCAAACGGCATCTTCGTGATCCTGGCGTGCGAGGACGGTGGGCGCGTGACCGCGTCGCACCGCCGCGTCTTCGTGAATGCGCGCTTGCCGTGGCGCGACCTCGTCGACGATTGTCGGGTGGACACGTTGCGTGTCCGGGAGCGCCTGCGCGGCGTCGTGGACCGGCCGCTGCCAGTGCACTCGGTGCTGTGCTTCGCGCGCGCCCTCGTTGCCGTCGGCCAGGAGATCCAGGGCGTGAAGGTCGTGCAAGCGGGGCGCCTGGCGCGGCTCATCGAGAGCGCGGCGGTCACCACGCCGCTCCGCGAGAACGAGATCGAGCGCGTCGCGGCGCTGCTGACCGAGGCGCGTCGTCCCCAGCTGCCGCGCCGCCTGCCGCGCCGGACGCGTCGTAGCGGCATCGCCGTCACCGATCGCCGGCTCGCGCTCGTCGGTCCGGCGTCGGCCCACCGCAACGATCGCTGATCCCCGTCGCAGCAGGCACTGGCCGCACTTCTTCGTTGCAAATAAAAAAACCCGATGCTAGGAAACGCCATAGTCGTGAGGAGTAGGAAGGTCGTCCGCAGAAAAAAAGCCGTGGCGGCAGCGTCACGGCTTCGTTGTATGTGGCAGAACCCCTCCCTCGATGACGAGTCCCACGATCGAAAGGAGGGAGTTCAATGGCAACCGGTCATGTGAAGTGGTTCAACCCTGAGAAGGGCTTCGGCTTCATCCGCCAGGAGAACGGCGAGGACGTGTTCGTACACTACTCGGCGATCACCGGCGAAGGTTTCCGGACCCTCGAAGAGGGCCAGAAGGTCGATTTCGAGATCACCAAGGGCCCGAAGGGCCTGCAGGCCTCCAACGTCACCAAGGCCGCCTGACGCGTCGCCGCGTTCGCGCGGCGCGAAGGCGTTACCGAATCCGCCCCGGGGGGTACGTCCTCCCGGGGCGTTTCTGTTTCGGGCTCAGCCGAGTACGCCGAGCCCGCGAAGACGCGCGATCTCGGCCGCGTCGCATGCGAGGAGGTCCGCCAGCACGCGCTCGCCGTGCTCACCGAGGAGCGGTCCGGGGCCGCTCACCAGCCCCGGCGTCGCCGTGAGGCGCGACGCGACGCCGTCGAAGGTGAGCGTCGTGCCCTCGGGGGTCGCGACCGACTCCCAGTAGCCGCGCGCGGCGAGCTGCGGATTGCGCTCGCACAGATCGACCGCATTCGCGACGACGCCGGCCGGAACGCCGGCGCCCTGCAGGTGCTCCATCACGTCCGCCGCGTCGTGCGCGCGCGTCCACTCGGCGAGGCGCGCGTCGAGCTCGGCGGCCCGCGCGACGCGGCCGGCGGCCGTCGCCAGCACGGGGTCGGCCGCCCACGGCGGATCGTCGAGCGCGCGCCGGAGCGCCTGCCAGTGCGCGTCCGTCAGCACGCTGATCGCGCACCAGCGGTCGTCGCCCTGGCACGGGTAGACGCCGTACGGCGCCGCGACCCCCTCGGGCGACGCCGCCGCCGACGGCTCGCCCCGGCCGTGCACCGTCGCGTCGAGCAGCGCGGGACCGAGCAGCGCGCTCGTGTTCTCGAGCTGCGCCACGTCGACGAGCTGCCCCTCGCCGGTGCGCGCGCGGTGGTGCAGCGCCGCGAGGGTGGCGAGCGCCGCCGCGTGGCCGGCGGCCATGTCGGCGTAGGAATAGCCCCAGCCCGTCGGCGCGCCGTGCTCGTCGCGCATCGCCGCGGTGAACCCCGCGAGCGCCTGCAAGGTCGGCCCGTAGCTCACGTAGTCGCGCTCGGGACCGGTCAGGCCGAAGCCCGACATCGCGACCGCGATCACGTCAGGGCGGATCGCGCGCAGGCCCTCGTAGTCGAGCCCCCAGTTGCGCATCACGCGCGCGCTGAAGTTGTCGATGACCACGTCGGCGCGCGCGACCAGACGCTTGGCGACCGCGAGCCCCTCCGGATGGCTCATGACGAGGACGACGCTCTCCTTGCCGCGGTTCAGGTTGCCGCTCATGCCACCGCGGCGGTCGCCGAAGTCGGTGGCGTCGCGGCGCTCGATCTTGACGACGCGCGCGCCGTGGTCGGCGAGGATGCGGGTCGCGATCGGGCCGGCGACGACCCACGTGAAGTCGAGCACGACGACGCCGTCGAGGGCGCGGCGTGAGGCGGCGGCCCCCGGGCTCGCGGCCGACGCCGACACCGGGCGCGGCGCGCGCACGGCCTCGTCGAGCACCTCGCGCGTGTGCTCGCCGAGGAGCGGCGGGCGGCGGCGGATCGCCCACGGCGTCCGCCCGAAGACGTACGGCGCGCCGGCATGGCGCACGGTCGTGCCGAGCTCGGGATGCGCGACCGGCACGAAGAAGCCGCGCGCCGCGAGCTGCGGGTCGTCGAGCAGCTCGCCGACGGTGCGGACGACGGCGTACGGAATGCGCCGCAGCTGCGCGCCGTCCATGACCTCGTGCACGGCCTGGCCCGCGACCCAATCGTCGAGGGTGTCGAAGAGGTGCTCCGCGTGCCCGCGCCGGTGGTTGATGTTCTCCCACTCCTCGCCGAGGAGGTCGGTGCCGACGCCGTCGCCCGCCACCCACGAGACGAGCGAGGTCCAGTCGCCGAGCGTGCAGTGCATGAGCCAGCCGTCGCGGCAGCGCCCGACGCGGAAGTAGCGCGTCCAGTGCAGGCTGCCGGTGCGGCGGTGCACGGCGCCGGTCTGGCGGTAGAACGCCGCGACGTGCTCGACCGCGGCCGTCGTCGCCTCGAGCACGCTCACGTCGACGAGCTGCCCGCGGCCGTCGCGGGCGCGGACGCGCAGCGCCGCCAGGGTCGCGATCGCCGCGGTGGCGCCGGCGCAGTGGAACGCCTGCGGTCCGAGCGGGCGGAGCGGGCGTCCGGCGGGCGAGCCGTTCACGTACACCATGCCCGCGAGCGCGGCGGCGACGAGATCGGAGCCCAGCCGGTCGCGCCACGGACCGGTGCGGCCGAACGGCGTGACCGAGGTGACGACGAGACGTGGCTGGCGGGCGGCGAGGGTCTCCCAGCCGAGGCCGAGCGTGTCGAGCGTGCCGCTCTCGATGACGACGTCGGCGCCCTCCGCGAGGCGCAGGAAGGCATCGCGTCCGTCCGCGCTCGCGAGGTCGAGGACCGCGGAGCGCTTGCTCGTCGCGTAGGTCCAGTGGAAGAGGCTGCGGTCGGGGTGCGGCGTGTCGTGCCAGAAGGGCCCGATCGCGCGCGACGGGAGACCGGCCGGCGGCTCGATCGCGACGACGTCGGCGCCGAGATCCGCGAGCAGCTTTCCGGCCAGTGCACCGCTTGCATCGGCGAGATCGAGCACCCGTAGCCCGGCGAGCGGACCGGGTATGGGGGCGCCGGCGCTGGGCATCGCCGTGCTGTAGCGCGGGGTGGTGCCGCGGGCCAGCGGGAGGCATCGTCACTATGGGCGGCGGCGCGGGCATCACGCACCCCTGACTCCGACGCCCGCATCCCCCGATTTCCCGACCCGTCGTCACGCCAACCGGCATTGCCGCCGTTCGGGCATCGCGCTGAGATCACGCGCGAAGGAGACCCAGCATGCCGAAGAGCGTCGAGCGCGAAGCCGTCCAACGGTTCGATTCCGTCAGCCGCATCATCGGCGGGGATCTCTCGCGCCGGGAATTGCTCTCCGGCGCGGCACGGGTGCTGGGCGGCGCAGCGTTCGGGACGCTGCTCGCGTCGTCACGCGCCGTCGCCGTCGGGCCGATCACGCCTGGGCTCTCGCTGCCGGACGGCTTGCTCACGATCTGGCCGTCCACCAACAAGCTGAAGCACATCATCATCCTCTGCCAGGAGAACCGCTCCTTCGATCACTACTATGGCAGCTTCGGGGCATCGGCCCTCGGCTCGCCCGGCAATCGTCCCGTGGTCTTCGATCCGGACAGGACCTACGCCGACAGCGCGGGCGCGCGCTACCAGCCGTTCCATCTCGAGCGCTTCTGCGACTTCGACCCCGACCACGGCTGGAGCGGGTCGCACGCGAAGTGGAATGGCGGCGCAATGGACGGCTGGATCGTCGGCGAGGCCGGCGAGTCACCGCTCGCGCTCGGCTACTACGACGCGGCCGACCACATCTACCACGTGCAGCTCGCGCAGAGCTTCACGATCGCCGACCACTACTTCTGCTCGCAGATCGGTCCGACCCTGCCGAACCGGCTCTATCTCTGGAGCGGCACGAGTGGGTTCGGCCAGCTCGCGCCGGCCGACGACTCGGCGCTGCCGTACAACAACCCGTCGCTCGAAGCGCCGCCCCTCTTCAGCCTCACGTGGCCGACGATGGCGGACGTGCTCGAGGCGAACGGTTTCCCCTGGAAGTGCTACTCGGTTGCCGACGGCTCGCTGCCGACGCCGGTCGGCGCGTTCAATCCGCTCATCTTCTTCGCGTCGATGCTCGCGAGCCCGTCGAAGCTCGGGAAGGCGCTCACCGGTATCGACCAGTTCTTCCTGGACCTCGCTGCCGGGACGCTGCCGGCAGTCTCATGGATCATCACCGAACCGCTCGTCAGCGAGCATCCGCCGGCGCCGCCGGACATGGGACAGCTGCTGGCGGCGCGGGTCACGCGCGCGCTCCTCGAATCGAGCGCGTGGGACTCGAGCGCGCTCTTCATCACCTACGACGAGGGCGGCGGCTACTTCGACCACGTCCCGCCGCACGTCGTCGAACGGGTGCCCGCTGGCGTGCCACACGCCGGGGAGGCGGTCGGCCCCGGCTTCCGCGTGCCGCTGACGATCGTCTCGCCCTATGCCCGGCCGAACACGGTCTACTCGGCTCAGCTCGACCACACGTCCATTCTGCAGTTCATCGAGCGGACCTTCGCGTTGCCGCAGACGCTGCCGATCCACCCCGGACGCCGCAGGGTGCTCGACAACCTCGCCGGCGCGTTCGATTTCTCGCGCACCGTCGTCCGCCCCGCGCTCCCGAGTCCCCAGGACCTCTACGCGCTCGCCAACGAGACGGTGCTTACCACCGACGTGCAGCGCGGCGTCGTGGAATGCTCGACGACGATCCCCACCTGGCTGCCGCCGCTCCTCGGCGTGGCCCCGGTCACGCCGTACCCGACGCCGACGCCGATCGCATAGAGCCGGTAAGCGGATCACCGGAACGGCGATCCCGCCCGCGCGGGCGGGCGGTTTTCGCTGTCGGGTCATTGCCGGATGGACGCCCGATGGAGGGCCGCACACCGCACCAATTGTCTGGGCCGTGGGGCCGCGCTAAAGGGCGCACCATGGACGCGAAAGCCGGGGCGCGCGAGCGCGTCCGTGACGCCACCGGCGAGCTGCTCGCCCTCAGTCATCGCATCCACGCCCATCCGGAGCTGGGATTCGAGGAGGAGCGTGCCGCCGGCTGGCTCGGCAGTGCGCTGAGCGACGCCGGCTTCGCCGTCGAGCGCGGCATCTGCGACCTGCCGACCGCATTCCGCGCGCGCGCCGGGAGTGGGCCGCTCCACCTCGCGATCTGCGCCGAGTACGACTGCCTGCCCGGCATCGGCCACGCCTGCGGGCACAACATCATCGCCGCGAGCGCGATCGGTGCGGCGCTCGCGCTGGCGCGTGTCGCCGACGACGTCGGCCTCACGGTGACGGTCGTCGGCACGCCGGCCGAGGAGGGCGGCGGCGGCAAGATCATCATGCTCGAGCGCGGCGGCTTCGCGGGCGCGCACGCCGCCATGATGGTCCATCCCGCGCCCGTCGACATCGTCGAGCCGTCGATCCTCGCCTGCGCGCAGTTCGAGGTGCACTACACCGGCAAGGAGGCGCACGCGTCGGCGTTCCCCGAGTACGGCATCAACGCCGGCGACGCGCTCACCGTCGCGCAGACCGCGATCGGCCTCCTGCGCCAGCACATCCACGGCACCGATCGCGTGCACGGCATCATCACCAAGGGGGGCGACGCGCCGAACGTCGTGCCCGCCGACACACGCGCGAAGTACATCGTGCGCGCCCGCACCCTCGGCGAGCTCGCCGACATCCGCGGCAAGGTGATGCGCTGCTTCGAGGCCGGCGGCCACGCCACCGGCGCGACCCTCGCCGTGCGCGAGGACCACGCGCCCTACGCCGAGATGCTGCACGACGGGGCGCTCGCGGCGCTCTACCGCCGGAACGCCGAGGCACTCGGCCGCTTCTTCCCGGATCTCGGCCCGGCCATGCAGCGTGCCGCGGGCTCGACCGACATGGGAAACGTCTCGCTCGCGATGCCCTCGATCCACCCGATGATCGGCATCGCATCGCTCCCCGCCGTGAACCACCAGCCGGAATTCACCGCTCACTGCGTCACCCAGGCCGCGGATCAGGCCTGCGTCGACGGCGCGCTGGCGATGGCCTGGACGGCCATCGACGTCGCTGCCGACCCCGATCTGCGCAACCGCCTCATGCAAAGGAGATGACATGCCGACTCTGTACGGAATCAGCGCTTCGCCCTACGTGCGCAAGGTGCGCGTCGCCCTGGAAGAGAAGGGCATCGCCTACGAGCACGATCCCGTCGTCCCGTTGAACGTCAGCGCCGAGTACAAGAAGATCAGCCCGCTCGGGAAGGTCCCCGCGTACCGGGACGGCGATCACACGCTCGCCGACTCGTCCGTGATCTGCGCCTACCTCGAGAAGGTGAAGCCGCAGCCCGCGCTCTACCCGTCGGATCCCTACGAGTACGGGCGCGCCCTCTGGTTCGAGGAGTACGGCGACAGCGCGCTCGTCTCGGTCACCGGGCCGAAGATCTTCTTCCAGCGCGTCGTTGCGCCGAAGTTCCTGAACCAGAAGTGCGACGAGGCGGTGGTGCAGAAGGCCGTCACCGAAGAGTTGCCCCCCTACTTCGACTACCTCGAGGGCGAGGTGGGCGACGGGGGCGTGGTCGCCGGCACGCGCTTCTCGATCGGCGACATCGGCCTCGTCACCCACTTCGTGAACCTCAAGTTCGCCGGCTTCGGCGTCGACGCCAAGCGTTGGCCGAAGCTCGCGCGCTACGTCGACCACGTCATGGCGCGCCCGTCGTTCAAGAAGTTCATCGACGAGGAAGCGCCGCTCTTCAGCGCCTAGGCCGCGGCGATGTCATTCGAGGTTCCTGATCACGTGCGCCCGATCCGCGAGCGCGTGCGGACGTTCGTCGAGGAGCGGGTCTATCCGGTCGAGCACGTGCTCGACGACGGCTATTCCGAGCAGGCGGGGCTCACGATGCGCCGCCTCATGGGCGAGGCCAAGGAGGCCGGGCTCTGGGCGCTCGGGCATCCGAAGGACATCGGCGGTGGCGGCCTGCCGTTCCTCGACTACGTCTACGTGAACGAGGTCGTCGGACGCTCCGAGCACGCGATGATCGCGCTCGGCACGCACTCGCTGCAGGACTCGATCATGCTGAACCTCTACGCCGCGCCGGCGTGGAGGCAGCGTTACCTGAAGCCGCTCGTCGCGGGCGAGGTGTTTCCGAGCTTCGCGATGACCGAGCCGGCCGTCGCGAGCTCCGATCCGACGCAGCTCCAGACCTCCGCCGTGCTCGACGGCGATCACTGGGTGATCAACGGCCGCAAGTGGTTCACGACCGGCGCCAACCGCGCCGCCTACACGACCGTGATGGTGCGCACCGAGCCGGATGCGCCGGACCATGCGGCGTTCAGCATGATCGTCGTGCCGACCGATACGCCGGGCTATGACATCATCCGCGAGACGCCCGTCATGGGCATGCTCGGCGGTCACTGCGAGGTCGCGTACCGCGACGTGCGGGTGCCGCGCGAGAACCTGCTTGGCGAGCGCGGCCAGGGGTTCCTCATCGCGCAGCAGCGGCTCGGCCCGGGCCGCATCTTCCACTGCATGCGCTGGCTCGGGCAGGCTCAGCGCGCCTTCGACCTCATGTGCGCGCGCGCCAACTCGCGCGTCGCCTTCGGCTCGCCGCTCTCCGAGAAGCAGTCGATCCAGAACATGATCTTCGAGACCGCGGCGGAGATCCAGTCGTGCCGCCTCCTCACCCTGCACGCGGCCCACAAGATCGACCAGGGCGATCCGGCGCGGGTCGAGATCGGGCTCATCAAGGTCGTCGGCGCGCGCATGCTGCACAACGCGATCGACCGGGCGATCCAGGTGCACGGCGCCATGGGGGTCACGTCCGACACGCCGCTCGAGCGCATGTATCGCCACGCGCGCTTCGGCCGCATCTACGACGGCCCTGACGAGGTGCACCAGATGACGGTCGCGCGCCGGCTGCTGAAGACCTACCGCGACGGCGGGCGCTGGGACTTCGGGGCGTGAGCGTCCGGTGGCGGCGCTCACCGGCGGCTGTCTCTGCGGCGGCGTGCGCTTCGAGGTCGAGGCGCCGCTGCTGCGCGCCAATCACTGCCACTGCTCGCGCTGCCGCCGGCATGCCGGCACGGCGGTCTGCACGCAGGCGCGGGTCCGCCGCGAGCAGTTCCGTCTCGTCGGTGGCGCTGAGCTGATCCGCGTCTATCGCGGCGACGAGGCCTTCGCCGTCAAGGCGTTCTGCTCCGTCTGCGGCGCGAGCCTCTTCGGTGGCTCGTGGCCGGACGGCCCGCAGGTGTCGATCCGCCTCGGCGCGTTCGACGGCGATCCGGGCATCCGCCCGCAATTCCACACCTTCGTCGACTCGCGCGCGCCCTGGGACGAGATCACCGACGGCCTGCCGCAGTATCCCGGCGGGTTCGGCCGCGACGCGACGCCGCGCGACGGCGCGCCGACGCTCGTCGCGCACGTCCGGCACATGGCGGCCAACAACCGCTGGAGCAACGAGCGGCTGCACGCCGCCTGCGCGACGCTGCCGCCGGCCGAGTACTTCCGCGAGCGCGCCGCCTTCTTCGGCTCGATCCACGCGACCTTGAGCCACGTCCTGATGATCGACGAGTGGTACGTGACGGGTCTCGTTGGCGGGCGGCCCGGCGCCGTCCGCTACGGGGCGGTCGAGCACGCGACGCTGGCCGAGCTGACGCGGGCGCAGGAGACGTCCGACCGCCGCCTGCTGGCGTTCTGCGACGGGCTCGACGTCGCGCGCCTCGGCGCCGTCGCGGCCTGGGAGGACGTCGACGGCGACCGCCACGCCGAGCGCGTCGATCTCGTGCTGACGCACGTCTTCCTGCACCAGGTCCACCATCGCGGCCAGGTGCACGCGCTCCTCCTGCAGGCCGGCGTCGCGCCGCCGCAGCTCGACGAGTTCTTCCTCGCGGCGGACGCGCCCCGCCGCGCGGCCGAGCTCCGTCGGCTCGGCCTCGACGACCCCGCGTCGCCCGCGGGACGTACGGGGCCATGAGCGCGCCCCAGAGCCCGCCCCAGATCGTCCCGTACCGGCACGGCGAGCACGCGGCCGGCCTGCGCGCCTGCTTCGTCGAGCTGCAGGAGTACGAGCGCGCGCTCGAGCCGGCGATGCCGCCGGGCGAGCGCGTGGCCGACGAGTACCTCGCGCGTATGCTCGAGCGCTGCCGGGAGTGGGACGGCGCCGTCTTCGTCGCCATCGACGACGGTGCCGTCGCCGGCTTCGTGAGCGTGTGGGCGCAGGTGCCGCCCGAGCCGGACGAGCCGGACCGGCCGTATGCCTTCGTCTCCGACGTCGTCGTGCTGGAGCGGCTGCGCGGCCGTGGTATCGGGCGGGCGTTGCTGGCGGCGGCGGAGCGCCACGCGCGCGCCGGCGGTGCCGCCGTGCTGCGCCTCGACGTGATGGTCGGCAACGCCGGCGCGCGCCGCCTCTACGAGGACGAGGGGTTCGTGCCGCGCCGCGTGGAGATGGCGAAGCCCCTGCGCTGAGCGCTGCGCGACGATCGCCGGCACATCTGCTACGAGGGGGCGGAAGCCCGTTCCGAGGAGGCCGGACATGAGAGTGATGCGAGTGGTGCCGTTGGCGTTTCTCCTGGCGTGGGCGTGCGCCGGGTGGGCGCACGCCGAGCAGACGGGCACGGAGCCCGCGCCGCAGCGCGGCCGTCCCGACGTGCGCTGCCCCTCGACCGTCGCCGTCGAGGAGCGCCTGCCCGAGCCCCCCGAGGGCTGGTCGGTGCAGCAGCACAAGAGCGGCCACCGTCTCGCCGGGGTCACCTTCTACGAGGGGCTGCCGTCGGCCGAGGCCTCACTCGTGTATGACGAGACGACGACCAAAGGCGACGACTGGATCGCGACCTGGCGCTTCCCGCCCAATGCCGGCGGCTACTGGATGGTGTGCCGCTACGAGGCCACCACGATGGAGCTGGCGCGTGCGCTGCCGTCCGCCGTCACGGTCTGCCACGTCGCCTACGACAAGCTGATCGTCACCGATCCGCGCCACGACGAGGTTCGACGGATCGAGTGCGAGTGAGGCGATGAAGGAGGTCCACACCGAGATCGCGATCGACGCCGACCGGCAGCGCGTGTGGAGCGTGCTCGCGAACTTCGCCGCCTACTCCGACTGGAATCCGTTCCTGCGGAGCGTCGCTACGACGCCGCAGGTCGGCGCCCCGGTGGGGCTCACGGTGGCGCTCGGACGGCGGACGCTCAGCCTCGACGCTGCGATGCTGCGCTACATGCCGGAGCGCGAGGTGCGCTGGGCCGGGCCGCGCTCGCGCCTTCAGGGCATGGTCTTCCGCGGCGAGCACTACTTCATCATCGAGGACGCGCCGTCCGGCGTCCGCTTCGTGCATGGCGAGTGCTTCGAGGGGCTCGCGATCCCTTTCATGGGCGGCTGGATCGACCGCAACCTCGCGCCCGCCTACCAGGCGATGAACGTGGCGTTGAAGCGCCGGGCGGAGGGCGCCAAGCGTTGATCCGGCGGCGCGCTCGTCCGGCAATCGCGTGAGCGTCACCTACACCTTCGCGGGCCTCATCCTCGACGAGGCCCTGTACGAGCTGCGCCGCGGCGCCGCGGCGGTCAAGCTCGAGCCGAAGGTCTTCGACGTCCTGCGCTATCTCGTGCGGCACCGCGAGCGCGTCGTCTCGAAGGACGAGCTGCTCGCCGAGCTGTGGCCGGGCGAGCACGTCAGCGAGTCCGTGCTGCCACGCTGCATCACGGCGCTGCGGAAGGCCGTCGGCGACACTGCCGCAGGCCAGCGCGTGATCCAGACGGTGCACGGCCGCGGCTACCGCTTCGTCGCGCCGCTCGAGATCGCGGCAGTGGGCGGCGCGGCCGCCGACGGCGAGGTCGCGCTCGCGCGCGAGGACGGTCCGGCCGAGCCGGCACGCGGCGCCTTCGTCGGCCGCGAGGACGCCATGGCGAAGCTGCGCGCCGCGCTCGCCGACGCGCTCGGCGGCGCCGGCCGTCTCGTGCTCCTGGTCGGCGAGCCCGGCATCGGCAAGACCCGGACCGCCGAGGAGATCGCGACCGACGGACGGCGCGCCGGCGCGCTGGTGCTCGCCGGCCGCTGCTACGAGGGCGACGGGGCGCCCGCGTTCTGGCCGTGGCTGCAGATCCTGCGCGCGGCGGGCGCGGCGCCCGAGGCGGCGCCGGTACTGGCCCGGCTCGGCGGCGGCGTCGCCGACGTCGCGCAGCTCCTGCCGGAGCTGTTCGCGGGGCACGCGCTGCGGCCGGGCGCCGCGCTCGAGCCCGAGCAGGCGCGCTTCCGCCTGTTCGACGCGGTGAGCGCCCTCCTGCGCGCCCTGGCCGCAAGCCGGCCGCTCGTCCTCGTGGTCGACGACCTGCACT
>DASXLI010000023.1:0-101308 GCA_036496285.1 Binatia bacterium | reverse complement strand
CGCGGCGGAAGCTTCCATTTCGATGGACGGGGCGGCGACTGCCTGCACCTGTCGTTCGCCGCCATGCCACCTGCGGCGATCGACGAGGGCGTCGCGCTCCTCGCCCACATGATCCGCGTGCACACCGCACGCCGAAGGAGGTCGCAACGATGACGACGTCGATCAATGCGCGCGCCGCGACGGCCGCGCCGGCCCGCGACGTGCTGACCTGGGTGCTCGTCGTCCTGGGCGTGAGCAACGTCGCAAACGCGCTCTGGATGCTCGCCTCGCCCGCCGGCTGGTACTCCGGCTTGCCGGCCGCCGTCCCCGACTTCGGCCCGCTGAACGAGCACTTCGTGCGTGACATCGGCTCGGCGTTTCTCACGCTCGGCATCGCGCTCGTCTGGGCCGGTTTCGTGCCGCGCTGGCGGGTGCCGCTCGTCGCGCCGGTGACGCTCTTCTTCGTGCTGCACGCGCTCACCCACGTCTTCGACACCGAGCGCGGCCTGGTCGGCGCGGAGCACTGGACCATCGATCTGTCGGGCGTCTACGTCCCGGCGCTCATCATGGCGGCGCTGCTGTGGATCGTCGCGCGCGCCCGCCCCGAGCCGTACTGAGCCGAAAGGAGACACGACGATGCGCATCGAGCCCATCGAGCAGCCCCGCCAGCTGATCGCCAAGATCGCCTATTGGATGACCAAGCGCCGCCTCGGCAAGGTGATGACCCCGATGAAGGTCGTGTACGCCCGCGTGCCGGCGCTCTTCCGCCTCGCATACGCCGAGGTGAACGTCGTGGAGAAGAAGCTCACCGTCGATCCGGTGGTCAGCATCCTGGTGCGCACCTGGGCCGCGATGATCAACGACTGCACGTTCTGCGTGGACATCGCGAAGGCGGTCGCGGTGCGGCAGCGCCTCGGCGTCGAGAAGCTGGCGGCGCTGCCGCAGTACCGGACGAGCGCGCTGTTCTCCGAGCGCGAGCGCGCGGCGCTCGCCTACGCCGAGGAGGCGACGCGCCACAAGCACGTGAGCGACGCGACCTTCGCCGACCTGCGCCGCCACTTCAGCGAAACCGAGATCGTCGAGATCACCTGGCTGAACGCGCTCGAGAACTACTACAACCTGATCAACCTGCCGCTCGGCATCGAGTCGGACGGGCTCTGCGCGATCGCCGAACGGCGCGCGGCGGCGTAGCGCGAGCGGACGTCCGACGGCCGGCGCGCGTCAGCCCTGGTACGCACCGGCCACGGCCTCGGCGACCGCGAGCCCGTCCAGGGCCGCGCTGACGATGCCTCCGGCATAGCCGGCACCCTCGCCGCACGGAAACAATCCCGCGGGCGACGGGCTCGCCAGCGTGCGCGGATCGCGCACGATACGCACCGGGCTCGACGAGCGCGTCTCGACGCCGACGACCACGGCCTCGCGCGTGTCGTAGCCGCGGATCGTCCGTCCGAAGCGGCGCAGCGCCGCGCGCAGCCGCGTGCTCACGAACGCGGGCAGATCGAGATCGAGGCGCGACGGCCGGATGCCGGGCCGGTACGAGCAGCGCGGCAGATCGGCGCTGGCGCGGCCGGCGACGAAGTCGGGCAGGCGCTGCGCCGGCGCCACCTGCGCGCCGCCGCCGGCACGGAACGCCGTGCGCTCGAGCGCGGCCTGGAGGGCGAGCCCGCCCTCGGCCCCCGGGTAGCCTAGCGCGTCGACGTCCTCGGGGCCGAGCGAGACGACGATGCCGCTGTTCGCAAAGGGCGAGTCGCGGCGCGCGAGCGACATGCCGTTCACGACGATCGTCCCGGGCTCGGTCGCCGCGGGCACGATCCAGCCGCCGGGGCACATGCAGAAGGAGAAGACGCCGCGCTGCTCGATCGTGACGGCGACCCGGTAGGCGGCGGCGGGCAACGCGAAGCGCGTCGCGTCCGCGCCGTACTGCGCCTGGTCGATCAGCGCCTGCGGATGCTCGACCCGGACGCCCACCGCGAAGGGCTTCGCGACGAGCGCCGCGCCGGCCGCGACGGCGAAGGCGTAGGCGTCGCGCGCGCTGTGGCCGGTCGCGAGCACCACCGCCGCCGCGTCGATCACCGCGCCGCCAGCGAGGCGCACGCCGGCGACCCGCTCGCCCTCGCGGACGAGCTCGGTCACGCGCGATGCGAAGCGCGTCTCGACGCCCGCGCCGGCGAGCGTCTCACGGAGCGCGGTCACGACGCGCGGCAGGCGGTTCGAGCCGACGTGGGGGCGCGCGTCGATCAGCACGTCCGGGGGCGCGCCGTGCGCGACGAGCTGCTCGAGCACCCAGCCGACCGGCCCGCGCTTGTGCGTCCGCGTGTAGAGCTTGCCGTCGCTGTACGTGCCGGCGCCGCCCTCGCCGAAGCAGTAGTTCGACTCGGGATCGACGATGCCCTCCCTGTTGAGCGCCGCCAGGTCGCGGCGGCGCGCTTGCACCGGCCGCCCGCGCTCCACGATCAGCGCTGGAACGCCGCGCTCGGCGAGGCGCATCGCCGCGAAGATGCCGGCCGGCCCGTCGCCGATGACCACGACCGGCCGACCCGCGCGCTTCGCCGCCGGAAAACGCGGCGGGCGCGGCAGCTCGGCCGGCGGCACGGTCTCGTCGCGCAGGTACGCCCGCAACGACAGGCGCAGGCGCACGCCGCGGCGCGCATCCAACGCGCGCTTGCGGAGGCGCAGCTCGACGACGTCGTCGGCCGGGACGGCCAGCGCGCGCGCCGCCGCGGCGCGCAGCGCCTGCGGATCGGCGGCGACGTCCGGGCGGACCGTCAGCTCGACGTCACGCGGCACCCGACCGCCCGGCGCCGCGTCCGACGAGCGCCGCGAGGCCGCGCTCCATCTCCGCCACGATGGCGCGGGCCGCATCGGCCGGGCTCTTGGCATCGCGGATCGGCTTGCCGACGACGAGGTAGTCGGCGCCGGCGGCGATCGCCGCCTCGGGCGTCATCACGCGCTTCTGGTCGTCCCAGCCGGCGCGCGCCTGGCGCACGCCGGGCGTCACGATCGCGAACGTCCGGCCGCACGCCTTGCGGATCGTCGCGATCTCCTGCGGCGAGGCAACGACGCCGTCCATGCCGCTGTCCTTCGCGAGGCGCGCGAGCCGCGTCACCTGGCTCTCGACGCCGGCCATGACGCCGACCTGCTTGAGATCCTCGCGCGAGAGGCTCGTCAGCACGGTCACGGCGAGGATCTTCGGCCGGCGCAGCGCATCGCGCCGGCACGCGCGGCTCACCTCGCGCACCGTCGTCCGCATCATCTCGCCGCTGCCCGAGGCGTGCAGGTCGAACATCTTGACGCCGAGCCGGGCGGCCTCGACACCCGCCTTCGCCACCGTGCGGGGGATGTCGTGGAACTTGAGGTCGAGGAAGACCTCGCCGCCGCGCTCCTTGATCTGCCGCACCATCGGCGGTCCGGCGTGCAGGAAGAGCTGCTTGCCCACCTTGAACATGCCAACCTCGGGCAGCAGCGTCTCGATCAGGGCGTTCGCCTCGCCGACCGAGTCGACGTCGAGCGCGAAGATCAAGCGGCGCTTCGCCTCGGAGGCGCGGCCCGCGCCGAAACGCCAGTGCATCACCGTCGCCTCACCCGACGCTGCCGCGCAGCGCGGCCGCGACCGTCGCCGCGATGCGCTCTGCGGCCTCGCCGACGGGCACCTCCGTCGCCGCGGACTCGGTGCGGCCCTTCAGCTCGACCGCGCCGCGCTCGAGGGCCCGCGGCCCGACGGTCACCCGCAACGGATGGCCGATCAGATCCGCGTCCTTGAACTTCACACCGGGGCGCTCGTCGCGGTCGTCGAGCAGCACGTCGATGCCGCGCGCCTCGAGCGCGTCGTGCAGCGTCTCGGCCGTCGTCCGCAGGCGCTCGTCCTGCCAATTGACCGGCACGATCACGACGTGGAACGGCGCGAGCGGCATCGGCCAGATGATGCCCGCGTCGTCGTGGTTCTGCTCGATCGCGGCGGCGATGGTGCGGGTGACGCCGATGCCGTAGCAGCCCATCTCGAGCGGGCGCTCGGCACCCTCGGCGTCGAGCACCGTCGCCTTCATCGCGACGCTGTACTTGGTGCCGAGGTAGAAGACCTGGCCGACCTCGATCCCGCGCTGCAACGTGAACGTGCCCTCGCAGCGCGGGCAGCGGTCGCCGCCGGTCGCGGTGCGAAGGTCGGCAGCCTCGACGTCAGCGAGGTCGCGCGCCCAGTCGACGCCGACCAGGTGCTGGTCGACCTCGTTCGCGCCCGCAACCCCGTCATCCAGGCCGACGAGGCCGCGGTCGGCGATGCGGCGCACCGTCCCGGGGAGGCCGATCGGCCCCGCGAACCCGATCGGCGCCCCGGTGACCCGGGTCACGACGTCCTCGGATGCGAGCGCAACCGTTTGCGCTCCGAGCGCCTCCTTGAGCTTGGCCTCGGAGAGCGCGTGATCGCCGCGCACCATGGCAAGGACAGGCTCGTCGCCGTCCACCACGTAGACGAGGCTCTTCACGAAGCGCGCGGCCGGCACCTTCAGGAACGCGCTCACCTCCTCGACGGCACGCTGGCCCGGCGTCGCGACCTTGCGCGCGGCCCCGCCCGTGGCGGGCGCGGCGGCCGCCGCCGCGGCGCCGCCGATCGAGGCCTTCTCGATGTTGGCAGCGTAGTCGCAGCGATCACAGCTGACGATCGCGTCCTCGCCCGAGTCGGCGAGCACCTGGAACTCGTGCGAGCGGCTGCCGCCGATCGCGCCGGTATCGGCCTCGACCGGCCGGAAGCGCAGCGCGCAGCGCTCGAAGATGCGGCGGTAGGCGGCGTACATCACCTCGTACTCGCGGTCGCAGTCGGCGCGGTCGAGATGGAAGGAGTAGCCGTCCTTCATGATGAACTCGCGGCCACGCATGAGGCCGAAGCGCGGCCGTACCTCGTCCCGGAACTTCACCTGGATCTGGTAGAGGTTGAGGGGCAGTTCACGATACGAGCGTACGTCGCGGCGGACGAGATCGGTCACGACCTCCTCGTGCGTCGGCCCGAAGCAGAAGTCGCGGTCGTTGCGGTCTTTGAAGCGCAGCAACTCCTTGCCGTAGCGCTCCCAGCGGCCGCTCTCCTGCCACAGCTCCGCCGGGCACACGGCCGGCATGAGGATCTCCTGCGCCCCGGCACGCTGCATCTCCTCCCGGATGATGCGCTCGACCTTGCGCAGCACGCGCACGCCGAGCGGCAGGAAGTCGTAGATGCCGCGGGCCACCTGGCGGATCATGCCGGCGCGCAGGAGGAGCTTGTGGCTCACCACCTCGGCCTCGGCGGGCACCTCGCGGAGCGTCGGGATCAGCATTCGCGTGTGGCGCATGAAGGGATCGTTATAGCGTGCGTGGCGGCGATTGCCATTGCCGGGGACGCCGCGCCGCTATATTTCGTGTGGTCGGCCGTCCGCGAGGTGCTCGATGGATTTCGGCTTCACCCCAGAGCAGGAGATGCTGCGCGACGCCGCGCGGAAATTCCTCGCGGCCGAGTACCCGCCGTCGATCGCGCGCACCGCGATGGACACGGCGGACGCGCACGATACCGCGCGCTGGCGCGCGCTCGCCGAGCTCGGCTGGCTCGGCATCCTCGTCCCCGCCGACCTCGGCGGCCAGGGCGGCGCGTTCCTCGACATGGCCGTCGTCCTGGAGGAGAGCGGCAAGGCGCTCGTGCCGGGACCATTCCTCGCGAGCGCCGTGCTCGCGACGGCCGCCCTGCGCGACGCCGGCACGCCGGCACAGCGTGAGCGCCTGCTCCCCGCCCTGGCGGCGGGCGAGCGCGTCGCGACCGTGGCGCTCGGGATCGCGGGCGAGCCCGCCGGCGTCACGCTCACGGCCGACGGCCGCGCCACCGGCCAGACGGCGTTCGTGATGGACGCCCAGCCGGCCGACGTGCTCGTCATCGCGGCCCGCGGCAGCGACGGGGCGCCCATGCTCGTGCTGGTGGAGCGTGGCGCCGCCGGCCTCACCGTGACCCCGCTCCACACCGTCGACATGACACGCCGGCTCTGCACCGTCGCGCTGCACGACGTCGTCGGCGAGCCGCTCTCCGGCGGCGAAGCGGCTGGCGTGATCCGCCGCCTGCGCGAGCACGCGTGCGCCGGCCTGGCGCTCGAGCTCGTCGGTGTCGGCCAGCGCGCGCTCGAGATGTCGGTCGCGTACGCGCTCGAGCGCACCCAGTTCGGACGGCCGATCGGCAGCTTCCAGGCGATCAAGCACAAGTGCGTCGACATGATGGTGCAGGTCGAGACCGCACGCTCGCTCGCCTACTACGCGGCGTGGGCGGTCAGCGAGGATGCGCCCGACGCCGGCCGCGCCGCGGCGATGGCCAAGGCGTACGCCGGCGAGATGGCGAAGACCGTGACGAGCGAGGCGATCCAGGTGCATGGCGGCATCGGCTTCACGTGGGAGCACGACCTGCACCTCTACTATCGCCGCGCGCTCGCGGCCGACGCGGCCTTCGGCGCCGCGCCGACGCACCGCGAGACCATCGTGGCGCCGCTCGTGCGCTGAGCGTGCGGGCGATCGTCGTCCACGGCGGCGCGGGCGCGAAGCCCAGGGACGACGCGGCCCCGAAGCGCTCCTGCGAAGAGGCGGTCGCGCTCGGGTGGGCGATCCTCACCGGCGGCGGCAGCGCGCTCGACGCGGTCGTTCGCGCGGTCGTGCATCTGGAGAACGAGCCGAGCCTGAACGCCGGCCGCGGTGCCTGTCTCGACGAGACCGGCGGCGTCGAGCTCGACGCGGCCGTGATGGACGGTCACGGACGCCGCGCCGGCGCCGTCGCGCTCGTCCGTCGGCTGCCGAATCCCGTGCTCGCCGCGCGCGCCGTGATGGACGAGGGCCGCCACGTCTTCATGGCCGGCGAGCCGGCGGAGGCGTTCGCCGAGTCGCACGGCCTCGGCCTCGTCGATCCCACGACGCTCGTCACACCGGAGCGGCGCGCGGCCTGGGAGCGGCGTGCCGGGGACGTCGCGCAGAGCGGCGACGCTGCGGGCACCGTCGGCGCCGTCGCGCTCGACGCCGCAGGCCACGTCGCGGCGGCGACCTCGACGGGCGGCATCTCCGGCAAGCGCCCCGGGCGCATCGGCGACTCGCCGATCATCGGCGCCGGCACGCTCGCCGACGACCGCGCCGGCGCCGTCTCCGCGACCGGCGACGGCGAGGCCATCATCCGGGCGACGGTCGCGAGCACGATCGTCACCCTCTTGCGGGACGGCGTCGATCCGGGCCGCGCGGCGGCGGAAGCGCTCCGCGAGCTCGATTTCGTCGGCGGCAGCGGCGGCGTGATCGTCGTCGACCGCTTCGGGCGCGTCGCGGCGGCGCACAGCGCGCCGCACATGACCTGGGCGAGCCGCCGCGGGGATGGCCCCTGACGTCACGCGTCGCACGTTCCGCGCACTAGCGCTGGCGTCGGCTGTGCGCTCGGGGGTACGCGTGTGAGTTATCGCTTGACGCTTGCGGCCGTCGCATCGGACAACGATCGCCATGATGCGTTCTCCCCTGTCTCGGATCATCGGGCGCACGCTCGCCACCCTGGCGCTTCTCGCGTGCACAGGGTCGGCTCATGGCCGCACCCTCTACGTCGCCACCACCGGCCTGGACTCTGCCGCCTGCGGAGCGAAGACGAGTGCCTGCCGGTCGATCGGGCAGGCGGTGAACGCTCTGGCCGCCGACGGCGACACGATCGTCGTCGGTCCTGGTCGCTACGGTGACCTCGACGGCAGCGGAACGCTCGGCGACAGCCCAGGCGAGGAGACCGGCGGCTTCGGGTGCGTGCTCTTGATCGGTCGGGCCGTGACGCTCCTCTCCAGCGATGGCGCGGCCGCGACCGTCATCGATGGGCGCAACCTGCAAATGGATTGCAACGTCGGGATGCCGGTCGATGCCACGCAGCTCGGGAAACCCGGGAAGGGCTTCACGGTGACGAACACGTATTCCCAGGACAGCACCGCCATCATCGCCACCGCCGCCGACCTCGCCATCCGGGGAAATCAGCTCGTCCCGACCGGCTACAATCCGCAGGGACCGGGGCTCGGAATCCAGATCACCGATACGGCGCAGGGTACCGTCGTCGAGGCCAACCAGCTGACCGGGTTTGCCACCGCGATCTACGTCCTGGGCGCCAACGCCACGGTGACCCAGAATCAGATCTCGCAGAGTGGCTACGGCATCCTCCTGGCGAACTCCGGTACGGTCCGCGGCAACGTCATCACCGGCTGCTATCAAGGTATCCACATCGTCGATTCGGGCCCCGCCACCGTGACCGGCAACTCGATCTACGGCAACCAGGACGCGATCTTTATCTCCGATCCCTTCCTCGCCACGATCACGAAGAACAACATCGCCGGCAGCAATCTGTGTGGCGTGCGGAACGGCGACAAGTACAGCGCTGGGAAGGTCGGGGCCGTCGTCGCCAACAACTACTGGGGCGCTGCAACGGGCCCGGGGCCTGACCCGGCCGACACGGTCGAGGCGCCGTCGTGCACCTACTTCAACTCCACGACGACGGCGACGCCGTTCGCGACGAAGCCGTTCAAGGTGAAGGCGCCGATCAGGCCGTGAGCGCTACTACGGCTGGCGCGGCTGGCGCACCATGGGCGTCACGAGCGGCGCCGCGCCGACCTTGATCTCGCCCATCTCCTCGAACCCGCAGCGGCGGTAGAGCGAGATGTTCTGCGGATTCGACGACTCGAGATACGCGACCGTCCCCTCGCGGTCGCAGCGCGCGAGGGCGAAGCGCATGAGCTCGGCGCCGAGGCCGCGTCCCTGCGCGTTCGGCTCGACGCCGATGAGCGGCAGGTACCAGTGCGGCTCGGTGGGATGCGCCTGCTCCATGTGCATGAACGTCCCGAGTAGATCGTCGAGGTGCTCGGGCCGCGCCGTGTCGCGCAGGATCTTCTCCAGCGCGTCGCCGTCCGGGTAGACGCCGGGAGGCAGCCAGAGCGCGGCGCCGCAGAAGTCAGCGGCGATGCACGCCGCGTCGTGCGCGAAGCTCTTGGCCGCGTACGCCTGCACCGCGAGGTCCATGCTCCGCAAGTGATCGTGCGGCGACGGCCACGCGAAGCGCGCGACCGGGTCGGTGAGGAACGCGGCGACGATCGCTGCAATCGCCTGCGGCATCTCGTCGCGTGCGGCGCCGCGAATCTCGATGGCCGGCGGCACCATCCACCGGTTACTAGCCGCTGACGATCGGCAAGTCGATACGGTTGCCCCACTCGGCCCACGAGCCGAGGTAGCTCCGCACCCGGGGGAAGCCGGCGAGCGTGAGCGCCAGCCAGCTCTGCGCCGCGCGGTAGCCGCCCTGGCAGTAGGTGATCACCTCGCGCTCGGGTGCGATCCCCGCCTGCGTGTACATGGCGCGCAGCTCGTTGGCGGGGCGGTAGCGGCCGTCGGGGGCTAGGTTGCGTGTCCACTCGAGGTGCACCGAGCCGGGGATGGCGCCGCCACGGGCGGCGCGCACGAGCTCACCGGTGTGCTCGGCGCGCGAGCGCGTATCGACGATCACCACGTCGTCGCGACCGAGCGCGGCCATCACGTCCTCGACCGTCGCGAGACACGACGGTTGGCGCTCCACCACGAGCGTCGCGGCGGTGGGCTCTTCCGCCTCGCGAACGAGCGACCCGGCCTGCGCGCGCCAGCGCCGCACACCGCCGTCGAGCATGCGGACGTCGCGATGGCCGAGGAGGTGCAGCAGCCAGACGATGCGCGCCGCGCGCATGCCGGAGTCCTCCTCGTAGACGACGACGCGACGCTCGCGCGTGATGCCGCGCAGCTCGAAGAGATGCGCCGCCATCCACTCGAACGCCGCGAGCGGCGCCGGACGCGTGTCGATGAGGCTCATGCCGAACACGTCGAGGTGGACGGCGCCGGGAAGATGCCCGGCCGCGAACGCCGACGCCGGACGGGCGTCGATCAACACGACCTCGTGCCGACGGAGGTGCTCCGTCAGCTCGACGACGTCGATCAGCAGGCCCGGCACCGCCGCTCGACCCCCAGGGCCCTTAGCTGTGCGCGAAGTTCTCGAGGGTCTTGGCGCGCGACGGGTTGCGGAGCTTGCGCAGGGCCTTCGCCTCGATCTGCCGGATGCGCTCGCGCGTGACCTGGAAGCGCTGTCCGACCTCCTCGAGGGTGTAGTCGGACTTCTCGCCGATGCCGAAGCGCAGCCGCAGGATCTGCTCCTCGCGCGGCGTGAGCGTGGCAAGGACCTTGCGCGTCTGCTCCTCGAGCGAGAGCGCCATCGCGGCATCGGCCGGCGAGATGCTCTGGCGGTCTTCCACGAAATCGCCGAGCGAGCTCTCCTCGTCGTCGCCGATCGGCGTCTCGAGGGAGACCGGCTCCTTCACGATCTTCAGGACCTTCCGGATCTTGTCCGGCGGCATCTCCATCTGCGCCGCGATCTCCTCGGGCGACGGCTCGCGGCCGAGCTGCTGCACGAGGTAGCGCGAGGTGCGCAGGACCTTGTTGATGGTCTCGATCATGTGGACCGGGATGCGGATCGTGCGCGCCTGGTCGGCGATCGCGCGCGACACCGACTGCCGGATCCACCAGGTGGCGTATGTGGAGAACTTGTAGCCGCGCTGGTACTCGAACTTCTCGACCGCACGCATGAGGCCGATGTTGCCTTCCTGGATGAGGTCGAGGAAGCCGAGGCCGCGGTTGGTGTAGCGCTTGGCGATCGAGACGACGAGGCGCAGGTTGGCCTCGATGAGCTGGCGCTTGCCCTCCTGCGCCTTGTACTCGCCGCGCCGGATGGCAGAGAGCGACTCGCGCAGCTCGGCCTCGGTCATGTGGGTCTCGCGCTCGACCTGCTTGACGCGCTTGCGGCCCTCTTTGATGTCGTTCGACATCTGCACGACCTGATCGGCGCTGCGTTTCACCGCGGCGACGGCGCTGCGGGTCGCGTCCTTGCCGCCCTTGGCGACGCGCTCGCCGAGCAGGACCAGCTCCTTGGCGTCGCGCTTGGTGTCGTGCTCGTACTTGCGGACGACCGCGTGCTGCGCGTCGATGACGGCGATCGCCTCCTTGAGCTTCTCGACGATGACGTTGATCTGGCGCGCCCCGAGCGGCACCTCGGCGAGCACGCCGTGGATCGAGGGCTTGATCGCCTCGACGCGCTGGTCGAGCTTCTGCATGTTCTTGGCCGAGATGCGCTTCTTGCCGGTCCTCATCTGGACGAGCTTCTCGCGCTCGTTGACCAGCCGGCGGAGCCGCGCGACGTGCTTCAGGAACGCCGTGACGCGCGCGTCCTCACGTTCCGGCGCGCCCTCGGCGTTGGCCGGCTCCTCCTCCTCGTCGCCGAAGAGGTGGCGGCCGTCGATCTCACCGTCGCGCAGGCGGTCGGCGAGGTTCAGGACGTACTGCAGCGCGAGCGGCAGGGAGAAGACGGCCTTCCGGACCTCGAGCTCGCCGGTCTCGATGCTCTTGGCGATGACGACCTCGTCCTCGCGCGAGAGCAGCGCCACCCCGCCCATCTCCTGCAGATACATGCGGACGGGATCGGAGGAGTCGCGGAGGAGGGAGCGGTCTTCCTGCTCTTCCTTCTCCTCTTTCTCCTCGACGACGTCGGGAACCCAGTCCTCTTCCTTCTCGTCGTCGCCGTCGGCGCTGAAGGGGCTCTCCTCCGATACATCGACGGCGATCTCCGCCTCGCCGTCGCCGAGGAGCGAGATCACGGTGTTGATCTCCTCGACCGAGGTGGGGTCGGGACCGAAGGAGTCGCTCTCACCAGCCGGCACGTACTTACGCTCGCGGCCGAGCTCGACGACGCGATTCGCCTTGCTGGAGGAGTTGGACGAGTTGTTCTTCTCTTTTGCGCTTTTCGAGGCTGTCTTCATCCGATCATCGACGCGACAATCCCCAGAGGGGCCTCGCGAGTGGAGGGCACCTGCCGAATCGGCCCGCTCTCGTCAGGAATGGGGCAAGCCAGTGACGTAGCAAGGACGGCAGACACGGTTCATACCGTAGCGTAGCCGTCAAAGCCGGGAAAGTCAACGACACTATTGAGCTTTTTCGACCGCGCCACCTCTTGGACGCGAGAGCCGTCCGGCCATTCGCGCCGGGAAGGAACCTGCGCACTGAACGCGTTCCAGTCAAGCCCCGGGGACCGACTTTCCCGACGAAAAGACGACCACTTACGCCTGGCCTGTGTTCAGGAGCGCAGGCGGGGGCCCACCGGATAGAGCGACGTCCTCAGCAGGTCGGCGACGGCGTCGATGCTCGGCGCCTCCAGGGCGAGCTTCATGGCGTCGTAGGCGGTGAAGTTGAGGAGGCGGATCACCGGGCGCTCGCCGAAGAAATCGATGATATTCAGGCAACCGAAGTCCTGGTCGATGTTGGCGAGCCCGGGACCGGTCGTGCCGAGGATGCGGCCGAGGACGGCGTTGTTCACCCCGCCGTGCGCCACCAGGGCGACCCGGCTCCAATCCGACCGCTGGGCGTGGTCCTCGATCAGCGGCCAGACACGGTCGCGGACCTGCCGGTAGGTCTCGCCCCCGAGGAACGGCGTGTCCCACGTCGTCTCTGGGCCGGCGAAGTAGCCGCGGATGTCGCCGAGGATCTGGGCGAAGTCGTCGCCCTCGATCGCCCCGGGCTCGATCTCGCGAAGCGCGTCCACGGTGACGATCGGAGCGGGCACGAAGCGCGCGATCGTCTGCGCCGTCGCCTGGGCGCGATCGAGCGGGCTCGAGTAGATCGCCTCGAGTGGGACGCCGGCGAGAAGCGCGCCGAGCGCCTCGATCTGCTTGTAGCCCAGCTCGGTCAGATGGCGCTCGCCGCCGTAGAGGGTCTCGCCATGGCGCACGAGATAGAGGCGGCGACAGGCCGGCGTGGGCGTCACCGCTCGTTCATACGGGATCGACGCCTTGAGCGCCAAGCGCGCATCGGTAGGGTGGTCGAGGGAGAGCTGCGTGGCGAGGCCTTCGTCGATCGCGTTCGTGGGTGGCACCGGCAAGCTCGGCCGGGGTCTCGGGCTGCGCCTTGCGGCCGCCGGCCACCGCGTCGAGCTCGGCTCGCGCACGCCCTCGCGCGCCGCGGAGGCGGCGGCGGAGCTGCGCGCGCGCCTGGTCGCCGCCGATCGGCCCGCCGAAGTCGAGGGTGCCGAGAACGCCGCGGCCGTGCGGCGCGGCGACGTCGTCTTCCTCACCCTCCCCTTTGCGAGCCTGGAGGACTTCGTCGGGGCCCACGGGGCGTTGCTCGCCGGCAAGGTCGTCGTCGACGTCGTGAACCCGCTGCGCGTCACCGACGGGCGGATCACCCTCGCTCCGGTCGCCGGCGGCGCGGTCGGCCCCTGGCTGCAGCGCGCGGTGCCGCGCGCACGCGTCGTCTCCGCCTTCAAGAACGCGGCCGCGGCGCACCTTCTCCGCCTGGAACGCCCCGCCGCCGGCGACGTCCTCATCGCCACGGACGACCGCGAGGCCGGCGCGGTCGTGCGGGATCTCGTGCGCGATATCCCACGTCTGCGCCCGATCGACGCCGGCCGCCTGGCAAACGCCGCGTTCCTGGAATCGCTCACCGCGCTCGAGCTCGACCTGAACCGCATCCACAAGGCGCTCACCTCGATCCGCATCCTCGGGATCGAGGCGGATTGAGCCGTCACACGGGGCTTGCTCAGAAGCGAAGAAAAAGCGAATATGACCGGGTGAGCGCCAAAGACCTCCCCGGGCGCGGCACGGACCTCGACCCGCCGAACCGCTACGAGCAGCTCCACGTCGAGCTCGACCCCGAGGACGCGGCGCCGTCCGACGACGAGCCCGCCGCCCCCCGCACCCTGTACTACCGTGACAGCAGCCGCACCGTCCTCGCCGAGAACGACAGCCCCGACATCGGCTTCCGCTTCAGCCTGAACCCCTATCGGGGCTGCGAGCACGGCTGCGTGTATTGCCTGGCTCCGGAGACGCTCATCCTGCACGCCGACATGACCTGGCGGCCGATCGGTGAGGCCGAAGTCGGCGACACGCTCCTCGGCTTCGACGAATCGTGCGCTCCCGGCGAGACACGAAAGCTTCGACGCTCGGTGATCGAAGCAGTGTGGTGGTCAAGGAAGCCGACGGTGCGACTCGTAACCGAGCGATCGAACGTCGTAACCACCGCGGCACACCGCTGGTTGCAGGGCCCGGATTTTCGCTGGCTGCGAACCGACGAGCTTAGCCGGGAGCATCCTCTGCTCGCCCTCGTCGGGAACCTCGATGATCCGTTCGGCCGAGAGATGAATCTCGACCCGGATCCGGTTCGCGCTGTCGACGCAGGCCCGCAGGCAGACGTCGTGGACATTCAAACTTCGAGCAGAACCTTCTTCGCGGCCGGCCTCGCCACCCACAACTGTTACGCGCGGCCCACGCACGAGTATCTCGGTTTCAGCGCCGGGCTCGACTTCGAGCGGCGCATCATGGTGAAGGAGGACGCTCCCACGCTGCTGCGCGCGGCGCTGCGCTCACGGCGCTGGCAGCCGCAGGTGGTGGCGCTCTCCGGCAACACCGACTGCTATCAGCCGGTCGAGCGCCGCCTGAAGCTGACCCGGCGCTGCCTCGAGGTGTTCGCCGACTTCCGCAACCCGGTCGGCGTCATCACCAAGTCGGCGCTGGTGGCGCGCGACGCCGACGTCCTCGCCGAGCTCGCGCGGCACGGCGCGGCGCGCGTGATGTGCTCGGTCACGACCCTCGACCCGGAGCTGGCGCGGCGCATGGAGCCGCGCGCTGCGCAGCCGGAGCGGCGCATCGAGGCGATCGCCGCGCTCCACCGCGCGGGTGTGCCGGTCGGCGTCATGATCGGCCCGGTCATTCCCGGCCTGAACGATTCCGAGATTCCGCGCATCCTGGCGGCTGCGGCAGAGGCCGGTGCGGACTGCGCGTCGTGGGTGCTGCTCCGGCTGCCCCGGCCACTCGACACGATCTTCGAGCACTGGCTCGAGGAGCACTATCCGGACCGCCGCGCCCGCGTCCTGCACCGTATCCGCGAGACGCGCTCCGGCCGCATCAGTGACTCGCGCTTCGGCCACCGCGGGCGTGGCGAGGGCGAGTACGCCGGGCAGATCGCGGCGCTCTTCCACGCCGCCGTGAAGAAGCATCGGCTCGACCGGCCGGTGCCGGCGTTGAGCGCCGCGGCGTTCCGCGTGCCGCCCGCCGCGGGCGACCAGCTCTCGCTCCTCGGCTGATGGCGCCCGGGCGATGGAGCGGGCTCGTCAGCGACGCCGCCCTCGCGCTACAGTCGCGCGATGAACGCGACGGCGCGCGTGCGACGCTACGACTGGGAGGCTGTGCGCGGGTCGTTGGACGCCGACGGGTCCGCACGCCTGCCCGGGCTCCTGACGGCGCGCGAGTGCGCCGCGTTGCGTGCGACCTACCGACGCGACGACGCCTTCCGCTCGACCGTCGCCATGGCGCGCCACAACTTCGGGCGCGGCGAGTACCGTTACTTCAGGGCGCCGCTCCCGCCGCTCGTCGCAGCGCTGCGGGCGGCGCTGTACCAGCCGCTGGCCGTGACGGCACGGGCCTGGGCCGCGCGTCTGCGGCGCGACCCGGCGGAGTTCCCTCGCACGCTCGACGGCTTCCTCGCGCGCTGCCACGCCGCGAGCCAGCGCCGGCCGACGCCGCTCCTCCTCCGCTACACCGCCGGCGACTGGAACGCGCTGCACCAGGACCTCTACGGCGCGATCGCGTTTCCTCTCCAGGTGCTCGTGGTGCTCTCCGAGCGCGACGTCGACTACGCGGGCGGCGAGGTCCTGCTGGTCGAGCAGCGGCCGCGCGCGCAGTCGCGCGCGACCGCGTTCAGCCTGGCGCGCGGTGAGGGACTGATCTTCACCAACCGCGAGCGTCCGGTGCGCGGCACGCGCGGCGACTACCGGGTGGCGATGCGCCACGGCGTGAGCGTGTTGACGCGCGGCGAGCGGCTGACGCTCGGATTGATCTTCCACGATGCGCAGTGACCGGCGCGTCGCCGCCAACCGCGGCCGACCGCTACGCGGCTACCACTGCTCGTAGCGGATCGCGCGCCGCTCGTAGCCCGCGGCGCGCAGCGCCTCGCGCAGACGGCGGACCACATCGCCGACGGCGCAGATCCAGAAGTGCCGGCTGCGGTCGTCGTCGGCCTGCACGTAGCGCTCGAGCACGAGGCGCTCGAGCTCGGACCGGTCGCCCGCACCGGCGCCCGCCAGGACCGGCTGCCAGGCGAGCTGGGGATGCCTCCGGGCCAGCGCCACCAGCTCGTCGCGGAACAGCAGCTCGGCCTCCGTCGGCGCGCCCTGCAGCACCTCGACCGCGCGGGCGCCGCACGCCAGCGCGCGGCGCACGATGGCGCGGATCGGCGCGATGCCGGTGCCGTCGCCGATGCAGACCATCGTCGCCGCAGGCGGCTCGTCGACCATGAAACTGCCGAACGGACCCTTGAACGTCACCGCGGCGCCCCGAGCAAGCGAGAACAGGTATGCAGAGCCGATCCCGCCAGGCACCCGATCGACGCAGATCTCGAGCAGCTCCGCGTCGGGGTCGGACGCGAGCGAGTACGGCCGCACGAGCGGCGGGCTGTCGCCGACCGGAAGCTGCAACGAGATGAACTGGCCCGCCTGGAACGGCATCCGGCCGCCGGGCACGAGCCGCAGGAACAGCGAGCGCGTGGACGGCGTCCACTCGTGGATTCGCTCCAGCGTCGCCTGCATCGTCGCCTCAGCTGTTGATGTTGAACTTGGGGATCACGATCGTGACGTCCCCCTTCACCACGGCCTGGCAGCCGAGACGGGAGTGCATCGTCAAGCCCGGAGCCGTGTCGAGCTTGTCCATCTCGTTGTCCTTCATCTCGGAGAGGTTCTCCTCCCCCTCCTTCACGATGACGTGGCAGGTGGTGCAGGCGCACTTGCCGCCGCAGGCGTGCTCGAGGTGCACCTTGTGGCCGAGGAGCACGTCGAGGACCGACCCGGGCTCGCCGTCGTGGCTGAACGGCGCGTCCTTCTCGGAGAACTCGATCGTCTGCTCGGGCTGCTCGCCGGATTCGTGGATGATGTGGATCTTGGGCACCGGGCCGGCTCTCAGAATGTGAAGGACGCGAAGCCGATCGACAATCCGGATCCAGCGACCGCCAGCAGCACTCGATCGCCGCGCTTCAGCCGATCCTGCTGGATCGCGAGGCTCATTCCCAGCGGAAGCGACGCGGACACCGTGTTGCCGTATCGGGCATGTGTAATGAAGCACTTCTCCGCCGGAATGCGCAGGCTGCGGGCGATGATCGCCGAGGCCTTCGCGCTCGCCTCGTGGCCGAACGCGATGTCGTACTGGCGAGACCGCAAATGCGGGTCGGCGTGAAATAGCTCCACCACTTTCACGACACCGACTTTCAGGAGCTCGCTCGACAACGCGTAGAACTTGCTCACCTCATGCCGCGCACCGATCGGTCGCGTCAAGAATTCTTCCGCGTTCGGAAGCGGTATCATGCAGAGATCGTAGTACTCGCCGAAGCTCTTGAACCTGAAGTAGTAGTCGTCCTCGGGATCGTCGTCACTCACGATTGCCGCGGTGGAGGCCTCGCCGATCGTGAATGTCGCCTGATAGTGCGCCACGTCTGCGGGCCGCTGTATCTGCCACTCGCCGTAGCGACGGAACCCGCACTCGCAGTTGATGATCAGGACCCGCTTGCAGCCCTCAGTCCGGACGTATGTCCGCGCGAGCTGCAACGCACGTAGCCAGCTTGCGCAGCCGTCGAGCACGTCGAAACAACTGGCGTTCACGAGCCCGAGCTCCCCCTGAAACAGATGACCCATCGCCGGCTCGAGCCAACCGCGACCCACCCCGGCATAGATCACGAGATCTACCGCGCCGGGCGCTGTGTCAGACGCCCGCATGACCCGACGTGCGACGTCGAGCCCGAGGCGGACGGCCTCCTCGGGACGCTGTGACTGATAGCGGACCTCGCTGCCAGCACCCTCGAGGAACTCGAGCACCTGGCGCCGCATGAGCCCCAGATCGCGCTCGCTCATGAACTCGCGGCTCCGACGGCTCAACTCGTCGCCGATCCACTCGTTGCTCAGACTGCGCTCGGGGGTGGCGTGTTCGATTGCGAGAATCTTCACGCGCCGTCAGCTCTGGCGAATTCCGTCCAACACGGATTGGCGTGTGGCCTGGTTGGCAGCCAAATATCCCGCGATCATCGCCATCAGCACGGTCAGCGAGACATACCACACAGTCGCGCCGAGCGCGAAGTCGTAGTCGAGGTAGTATCCGAGGAGATAGCGAAAGTTGACATCGACCCAGATCCACGCGGTGACGAGCCCGACAGCCACTCCAAGAAGCGCACCGAAGGCGCCAATTGTTCCCGCCTCGAGCACGACCGAGCGACGGATTGTGCGACGGTCGGCGCCGATGACCTGCCAGAGCGCGAGCTCCCGGCGGCGCTCGAGGATCGCCGAGAGCAAGAGATCGAAGATGCCGGCAATCGCCACGATCATGACGAGCAGCTGGATGGCGTCGGTGAAGGCGAAGGCCCGATTAATCATCTGATCGTGAAACTGCACCAGCTGATCCAGGGAGAGAATCTTCAAACGATAGCGGGTCCCGAACCGGTCCAGGATGCGCTGCCGCACCGCCTCGACCGATTCGCCTGGGCTGACGAACACGCTGATGCGGTTGACCGACGCGTCCTTCCATCGCTCGGCGAGCAGCCGCCCGCTGATGCCGACACCCCCACGATCTGACATGTAGTCGGGGACGACGCCGACTACGGCGACGTGCAATGGCCCAGTCGGTGTCGCAAGCTCGAGGTCGTCGCCCACTTTCAAGTCGAACCGATCGGCGAGGCTCGTAGAGATGCGCGCCCCTTCGCCGGCGCGAATCGCGGCCGCGGCGCTTACCGCGTCTCCGCTCCGATACCAGCCCGCAGGATGCCGCGAGGGCTCGACCAAGCCGTCACTCAAGCCCGCGATGGCGATCCGCTCACCTCGAAACATCTGGCCGGGCAAGACCCGGAGTAGCTCGATCGACGCGACGCCCGGCAGGTCGCGAATCTCACTCGCGAGCTGCTCCGGCAGCGGCGTCTCGAGCCACCCTCCCTCCGTCGTCACGGCGCTCACGATCAAGTCGCTCGACAGGAATCCGCTGCCGAAATAGCTCTTCACCGAGGTCCGGAAGCTGAGCGCGATGCTGGCTAGGCCGATCGCGATCGTCAGCACCAGGGCGATTGCGGCCACGGTCACGCCCGTGCGCACAGGCGAGCGGAAGACGCTTTCGGCCGCGACCCGCCCCTCGGATCCGAAGACCCTGGGCAAGACGCGCGACAGCATGCGCCCCGCCAGCGCCACCAAAGGCACGGCGACGATGATCGACGACGCGAACCACAACGTCGAGCCGAAGTTGCCCCAGGCGATGGACCTCAACCGGACTTGGATCACCAACGCGGCGGCACTCATCGCCACGAGCGCCGCCCACCACCCGACGAGGTGCAGCGAGGGACGCTGTGTGGCAAGGGATCGGAGATCCGACCGCATCACCTCGAGAGGATCCATCCTCGTCACTCGACGGGCCGCGAAGTACGACGCGAACATCGTTGCCGAGACGCCGAGCATGAATATCGAGAGCTGCTCGGTGACGTTGAGGGCGAGTCCGTCGACCGGGAAGCGAAGCTGGAAGATGACTCCCATCGACTCCGACACCAACGGACTCAACAACCACGCGAGGACGACGCCCTGTACGAAGCCGATGAGGGTCGCAACCGTGCCCAGCACGACTGCCTCCACCATCAGGAGGCGGAAGAGCTGATCGCCGCTCGCGCCGGCTACGCGCAGCGCCGCCATGACGCCCGCCCGGTGCGCGGCACCGGTGGACGTGGTGTTGTAGACGATGAAGATGCCGGCAACGAGACAGAGCATGCTCAGACCCGTCAACATCGCTTGAAACGATCCGAGAATGCGCTCGTACTGAACCCCTCGCTGCTCGGGGCGCTCGACGCTCAGCGACGGCGGGACCTTCTTAATCAATCGCTCACGAACCGTGTCGATGCTCGCGCCCTCGCGAACGACAATGTCGATCTGATCGATGAGACCGGCTTTGCCGAGCGCCAGCTGGGCGGCGGGAAGATCCATGACGGCCAGCTGACCTCTGAATGCCTTGGCAAGCCCCTCCGGCTCCAGCAGTCCACGGACGGTGAAGGCGCCGATGCCGCTCGGCGTCGACAACTGAAGAATCGCCCCCGCTTTGAGCCCGTGGCGCTCCGCAAATGCATTGGTCACGAGGATGGAGTGCGCATCGGCCATGCCCTCGAGAATGGTTCGCCGATCGGTCGTCCCGATGTCGTAGCGACGGAGCTCCTCCTCTGCGGTGAAGTCGGCGCCGAAGAGCTGTAGGGTCTCGGACGGCTCGCTCGCGAGCGACACCGTCCCCCTCACCAAGGGGACGGCCGCGACGACGTCGGGATCGCCGCGAAGCCCGTCTACCGTGTGTTCCGGGAATCCGATCTCACCGACCCCCAGTGTCACCTCGAGCGACGCAGGACCCGCCATGAGCTCGATCGTATGCCTGACGTTCGCGAGCACGCTCGAGTTGATGATGTTAATGGCGACGATGAGGGTGACCCCGTTCGCGATGCCGACGACGACCAGGGCGGTCCGACCCCAGCTCTGGCGCAGCTGCGGCCAGCTGATCAGTCGGAGGAGGCGGAGCACGGCGGGAGCATAAGCGGCGCGTCGTCCGGCGCCAAGAGGCGAGTCAGGCCACAGCGCCCTCGGAATCGCTGAGTCCCATGTCTTGCTGCAGCGTGCCGTCCACGAGGCGGAGGACCCGTTTCGCATAAGCCGCAAAGACGGGATCGTGCGTCACGAGCAGTACCGTCGTTCCGGTACGCTCGTTCACCTCCTGGATGAGATCCATCACCGTGCGTCCGCCGGCCCGATCGAGGTTTCCCGTCGGCTCGTCCGCGAGGATGATCGCCGGCTGGATCACCAACGCCCGCGCGATCGCGACGCGCTGCTGCTCCCCGCCCGAGAGTTGCGTTGGATGATGGGCGGCGCGATGCGACATGTTGACCATCGCCAACGCCTCGGCCACGCGGACGTCGATCTCGCTCTGTTTCACTCCGTCGAGCACGAGCGGCATTCCGACGTTCTCTTCCGCGGTGAGAAACGGCAACAGATTGAACGCCTGCAGCACGTAGCCGATGCGGCGCCGGCGGAGCGCGGCGGCCTGCGCCGAGTTCATCTTCGCGACGTCCGCACCCTCGACCAGCACGCTGCCACTCGTCGGCGGTGTGAGGCCGGCGATGAGATGGAGGATCGTGCTCTTGCCCGAGCCACTCGGTCCCATGAGCGCCCAGAAAGCGCCGCGTGGGATGGCGAAGGACAACTCGTTGACGGCGGCGACGCGCGTCTCGCCGCTGCCGAAGATCTTCGTGACCCCGCGGAACTCGATCACGCGTTGGCCTGTTTCGCCGGGAAGCGCTCCTTCAGCTTGAGCGAGACGTCCTCGAGCCATGCCAGCTCGGCGCGCACGCTGAGCTCGGCACCGTCGATGAGGATGCCGGTGACGAAGCTGTCGACCGGTAGCTTCACGATTTTGCGGCGCTGCGCCGACAGGAGATGGAGCTGGCGCATGTACGTCTCGCGCTGCGCGTCGATGAGACGCACCAGCTCGGACATGCGCTCCGGACCCGCGAAGAGCAGCTTCACCGCCAGCTCCTGTCGCATCGGCCGCGGCGCGTCGGTCGGCGGCTCGAGGATGAAGGTGTCGAGGCTCTGCCGGCCGCGGTCGGTGATGCGGAACACCTTGCGGCTCGAGACCGTGTCCGCCAACACCTCCTCGACGAGGCCGTTCTCCGATAAGCGGTCGAGAATGCGGTAGACCTCGCCGAAGTTGAGCTGCCAGAAGTGGCCGAGGATCCGGTCGCACTGGCGCTTGAGGGCGTAGCCGTGCACGCCGTCGGGGTTCTGCGCGACGACTCCCAGCAGGGCGTAGTGGATTCCGCGGGCGTGACGCATTGGGTACCTCCCGTTCGGCCTCGCGCTCTCTCTGCGGATCCCACGCCTTCAGCCGACGTGTCAAGTTGCCGGATCGCAACAGTATTCCGCCCCGGAGTAGCGTCGCGCATGGATGTCGCGCTTCGAGCCGGGAGAGGAGCACGCCCTAGACGCCCGCAATTGCTCGACTCTTGCCGCGCTATCGCGGCTTCGCGATCCCGCCCTTGCGGGCCGACGCCTCGATGTACTTCCGGCTGACCGGTGACAGGTCGTGCGAGCCGACGCGCGTCTCGATCAGCGCGAAGGTCGTCGCACGCTCGGCGTCGGCGAGCGCATCGCGGAACTCGCCGACCGTCTCTGCGACGTAGCCGACGCCGCCCCAGGCGCGCGCCAGCTCTGCGTACGGCCAGTTCGGGATCGTGAGCAGGTCCTCACGCTCGGCGATCGGGCGGAAGATGCCCCAGCCGCCGTTGTTCATGAGGATCACGATCGGGCGCAGTCCGTAGCGCGGCGCCTGTGCGATCTCGGGGCCGGTCATCTGGAAGGCGCCGTCGCCGCACAGCACGATCGGGCGCTGGCGCGTGCCGATCTCGGCGCCGAGCGCGCCCGGCACGCCGAACCCCATCGACGCGTAGTAGCCTTGTGCGAGGTAGCCGCCGCCGCGCTCGACGCGCACGTCGAGGCCGGCGAAGAGCATGTCGCCGGACTCGGCGATGACGGAGAAGCCGCGCTTGCCGGCGAGGAAGCGATTGAGCTCGCGCAGCATGTCGGCGACGGTCACGGCGTGACGCGGGGGATGCAGCTTCCCGGGCAGGTTGTCGGCGTAGCGGACGCGCTCGTGATGCTTGCGCAGCTTCTCCCGCCGCAGCACGCGCACGAAGTCGCGGATCCCGACGTCGGTGTAGGTGTGGAAGCTCGCGTTCACCCGGTTGCCGACCGCCCAGATGGAGCGCCCGCGCATGATCTGCGGCGGGCGGCTGCCGAGGTTCATGTCGGTGAGCAGGGTGCCGAGGTTGATCACGAGATCCGCGGCGTCGACGCGCTTGCGGATCGGCGGCGGGCTGATCGGCCCGATGTGGACGCCCATGAACTGCGGGTGGTCCATCGGAAAGGCGCCCTTGCCGAGGACGGTGGTCATGCAGGGCGCGCCCATCTGCTCGACCAGCCGGACGACGTCGCGGCTGATCTTGTAGCGGAAGGTCTCGATGCCGACGATCACCGCCGGCTTCTTGGCGGCGTTGAAGCACTTCGCGGTCTCGCGCGCCGCCTCGGCGGTCTTGCGCTCGTCGGAGCGCGCGAACTCGAGCGTGCCGTCCCACGCGCGCATCGCCTCCGGCACCTCGATCACGCGCTCGACCATGTCGCGGTGGATCTCGAGATAGCCGGGGCGCTGCTCGCGCCAGATCGCGCGCAGGACCGCATCGACGCTCTCGGCCGCGGTGCGCGGGTCGTCGAGCACGCGCGCCGCGCAGGTGAGCTCGTCGTAGATGCGGAACTGCGACTCGATCTCCTTCGCCTGGTGGTGGATGAGCTGGCCGAGCTTGCGCTCCTCCTCGCCCGGCCCGCCGCTCACGACCAGGATCGGCACGCGCTCCGAGAACGAGCCGGCGACCGGGTTCACCATGTTGTGTCCGCCGGCGCCGTAGGTGACGCAGACGACGCCGATGCGCCCCGTCGCCCGCGCGTAGCCGTCGGCGGCGAAGCCGACGCCGGGCTCGTGCGATAGAGTGACGATCTTCATTCCGCGCGGCCGTCCAAATTTGAAGAAGAGGTTCAGCACGAGGTCGCCGGGAATGCCGAAGAGATGGGTGACGCCGATCTTCTGCAGGTAGGCGACGAGGAAGTCGCCGAGCCGCATGCGCGCGCGCATCACGCGGCACGCCTCACGCGAAGAACTCCTCGACGTCGCCCGACGTCACCTCGACGCCGACGACGTCGCTGTTGCGGTACACACGCAGCGAGATGCGCTCCGCCGGACGATGCGCCCACAGAAGCTCGTACAGCTCGCGCCGGCTCGAGATCTCGACGTCGTCGAGCGCGAGAATCACGTCGCCCTGCGTGAGGCCCGCCCGCTCTGCCGGCGCGCCCGGCAGGAGCCCGGCGATCACGACGTGGCTGCGCAGCGTGTAGCAGTAGAGGCCGAGCCACGCCCGCGACGGCCGGCTCGGCCGCCGCCCGAAGCGCAGCAGCTCGTCGCGGTGATCGCGGTAGCACTCGATCGGGATCGCGAGCGAGAAGCGTCCGATCTCGTTCAGGTTGAGCGACACGATGCCGACGAGACGCCCGCTCGTGTCGATGAGCGGACCGCCGCCGAGGCCGGGGTTCATCGCGGTCGTGTAGATCGCGCGCTCGAGCGTGTACTCCCAGTTGGCGTCGAAGGGCGCGACCGACGTGACGGCACCCGAGCCGGCGCGCCGGCCGCCGTCGCCGACGCTCGCGAGGATGAACACCTCGTCGCCGACCGCAACCTCGGGCTCGCTGCGGAGCGCCATCGCAGGCAGGCCGACGACGGGAACCTTGAGCAGCGCGACGCCGGTGGCGAAGTCCTGGGCGATCACCTCGCCGATCAGCTCGCGGCCGTCGACCAGAGTGACCTGCGCCGTCCGCGCGCCGAGCACGACGTAGTTGACGGTGACGACGAGGCCATTCGCGTCGACCAGCGTACCGGTGCCGGCGCGCTCGGTGCCGAGCACCGCGGCCGACGGATGCGAGTCCGCCACCTCCACACGCAGGTGCACCGTCGACGGCAGCGTCTCCTCGAGGAGCCGGACCGATGCGTTCATGGCGGGCCGGGAGAGGTGCGCTTGCGAAGGCACGGAACGCTCTCTATGAGGAACACTTCCATGCAGACCCGCGAGCTGCCGCTTTCACTGGCGCCGTGGGCGCTCTTTCGCGTCCTCGCGCAGAAGGAGCGGCCGTTCTTCATCGACGCCGGACGTCCCTGGGGCGACGAATGGGTTTCCTCTATGGGATTCCACCCGCGGATGCAATTGCAGGTCCGCGCCGGCGACGCGCGGGCGCCCGGCGCGATCGCGAGTCTCGACGGCGCGTGCGCCGCGCTCGCACGGCGTGCGCCGCGCCGCGCGCGTCCCGTGCCCTTCGCGGGCGGCGTCGTCCTCGCGCTCGCCTACGAGGCGAAGAACGAGATCGAGCGTCTGCCGCAGACGCAGCCGGAGGACCTGTCCGCGACGCGCCTCGACGCCGCCGTCTACGACGCCGTCGTCGCCTATGATCATCGCCGCCGCCGCTGGCTCGTCGCGAGCTGGGATCTCGACGCGCGGGCGCTGCGCCGCTACGCGGAGGAGGTCATGGATGCGGCCGCCCTCGCCCGCAAGCGGTCGGCGCGCGCCGCGGCCGCGGGGAGCGCGGCGCTCGGCACGCTCACCCCGAGCCTCGATCGTGACGCGTACGTCGCGCGCGTCGAGCGCGTCCGCCGCTACATCACGGCGGGCGACGTCTACCAGGTGAACCTCGCCCTGCGGCTCGAGACCAGGCTCGCGGTGACACCGCTCGCGGCCTACGGGCGTCTGCGGGCCGCCCAGCCGGTACCGTTCGGCGGCTATCTCGATCTCGGCGCGACGCAGGTACTGTCGAACTCCCCGGAGCTCTTCCTCCGCCGTCGCGGCGAGCGCCTCGTGACCGGGCCGATCAAGGGCACCCGCCGGCGCGGACGTGACGTGCGCGAGGACGCCGCGCTCACCGCGGCGCTGCGGCGCGATCCGAAGGAGCGCGCCGAGCACGTGATGATCGTCGATCTCGAGCGCAGCGACCTGGGGCGCGTCTGCCGCACCGGCAGCGTGCGCGTCGAGCGCTTCGCCGAGGTCGCGAGCTTCCGCACGCTGCATCACCTCGTTTCCACCGTCGCCGGCACGGTCCCGCGCGAGGTCGGGGTCGGCGAGCTCCTGCGCGCGACCTTCCCGGGCGGCTCGATCACCGGCGCACCGAAGGTCCGCGCCATGGAGATCATCGACGAGGTCGAGCGCGGCGCGCGCGGTGTCTACACCGGCACGCTCGGCTGGATCGACGCGAGCGGCGATTGCGATCTGAACGTCGCGATCCGCACGGCGGTCGTGCGCGACGGCCGCCTCGCCTACGGAGTCGGCGGCGGCATCGTCGCCGACTCCGACCCGGAGCGCGAGCACGAGGAGTGCCGGCTCAAGGCGGAGGCGTTGCGCCGCGCGCTCGCGGCGCGCGTGCCGCGTACCGTCGCCCGGCACGAGGCAGCGATCGCGGCCCAGCGGCGCGCCAGTTGAGCGCGCGGAAGCAACCCGGCGCGCTCGGCGGCACCGTGCTATTGAACGACGAGCTCGTACCCGCGGCACAGGCGACGATCTCCGCGCTCGACCGCGGCTTCCTCTACGGCGACGGGCTCTTCGAGGCCGTGCGCACCTACCGCGGCCGGCCGTTCGGCCTCGCGCAGCATCTCGCCCGGCTCGCTGCCTCGGCGCGGGCGTTTCGCATTCCGTTCCGGCGCGATGCCGCGTACTGGCGGCCGCGCATCGCGCAATTGCTGCGCGCCAACGCGCTCGACACGACCGATGCGGCGGTGCGTCTCACGGTCTCGCGCGGCGCCGGGGCGCTGGGCCTCAGGCCGGCGAAAGGCCTGCGGCCGACCACCCTCCTCCTCGCGACCCCGTTGGACGCGCGCATCGAGCGGGCGCAACGCCGCGGCATCGGCGTGTGCTTCTTCCCGTACCGTCTCGTCACCGCGACGCTGCCGAGCCACAAGACGCTCCACTACCTGCCCGCCGTCCTCGGCAAGATGCTCGCGGCGCGGAGCGGGGCCTGGGAGGCGATCTATCTCGACGGCACCGACCATGTCCTCGAGGGCACGACGAGCAACGTCTTCCTCGTCCGCAACGGCGCGATCATGACCCCGCCCCTGCACGGCATCCTGCCCGGCGTGACCCGGCGTTTCCTCACGACGGTCGCGCGGCGCGCACGCATCCCGCTCCGCGAGGCGGCGATCACCCGCACCGACCTCCTCGCAGCGGACGAGGTCTTCCTCACCGCCTCGACGATCGAGGTGCTGCCGGTGGTGCGGGTGGCGCGCCGGCGCATCGGCGGCGGCAGGCCCGGGCCGACGACCCGACGGTTGCAACGCGCATACAAAGGGCTCGTACGCGCCGCACTCGGTCACATCATCATCAAGTAAGGTGCGGCCATCATTCCGACCGTTATGAGTACGGTGAATGCCGCGAAGGTCGCGCGCCCAACCGACTGCCAGAACGTGGTCGGCGCCTTGTCCTTCTCGTCGGCCTCTGGGTCGTCGTCGACGGTGGCATACGGGTCGCCGGAGCTCTTGGCGTCAGCGACCTGGTCCTTCGGCTGCGTGTCGTCGTTCGTGACGCTGCCGTAGTGCTCGGGCGACTTCGGCGGATCGTCCTTCAGGAGTGGGTCGCTCTGCGGCGGATCGTTCTGCGTCGCCTTCTTCGTCTCGTGGTGCAGCTGCTTCCGCCACTCGGCCTCGTCCTTGTCCATGTTGCCGGACACGAGGCTGGTCGACTCCTCGTCGTCGAAGAACGGATCCTGGAGGGGCTTGCGCGCCGGTTCCGCGCACCCCCCCATCACACCGACGATGCTGAAAACGGCGAGCGCGACGGCGACCGCGCACGCGACGCGATGTGGTTTCCTCACCCGTCGGCAGCTATAGTCCGATCCTCCCGGGCGTACAATCGGATTCGGAGGACGCATGCACGTCTACGTCGAGGACGTCGCGAAGCACGACGGCGGGGAGGTCACGCTCCGCGGCTGGCTCTACCATCGGCGCTCGAGCGGCAAGCTGCACTTCCTCCTGCTGCGTGACGGCACCGGCACGATCCAGTGCGTCGTCTTCGTGAAGGACGTGTCTCCGGAGCTCTTCGAGCGCGCCGGCCGGCTCACGCAGGAGTCGGCGCTCGAGGTCACGGGCACGGTGCGCGCGGACGCACGCTCGCCGCTCGGCTACGAGCTCGCCGTCCGTGACCTCACGGTGCTCTCGGAGGCCGTCGACTACCCGATCACACCGAAGGAGCACGGCCCCGCCTTCCTGCTCGATCACCGCCACCTGTGGCTGCGCTCGGCGCGCCAGCACGCGATCATGCGCGTGCGCTCGAGCGTGGTACGCGCATGCCGCGACTACTTCGACAGCCGCGGCTTCACGCTTCTCGACGCCCCGATCTTCACTCCCGCCGCGTGCGAGGGCACGACGACACTCTTCGCCGTCGACTACTTCGGCTCGCCCGCCTATCTGACGCAGAGCGGACAGCTCTACGTCGAGGCCGGGGCGATGGCGTTCGGCAAGGTCTACTGCTTCGGCCCGACCTTCCGCGCCGAGAAGTCGAAGACGCGCCGCCACCTCACCGAGTTCTGGATGATCGAGCCCGAGGTGGCCTTCGCCGACCTCGACGACGACATGGCGCTCGCCGAGGACTTCCTGGTGGAGGTCGTCGGCCGCGTGGTCGAGGAGCGCAAGGCCGAGCTCGCGGCGCTCGAGCGCGACCTGGCGCCGCTCGAGCACGTGCAGAAGCCGTTCCCGCGCGTGCGCTACCAGGAGGCGCTGGCGCTCCTCAATGCCGAAGGCAGGACGCTCGCCTTCGGGGACGACTTCGGCGCCGACGACGAAACGGTGCTCTCACAGCGCTTCGACCGCCCGGTCATGGTCCATCGCTACCCGGCCGCGAGCAAGGCCTTCTACATGAAGCCCGATCCGGCCGACCCGCGGCTCGCCCTCTGCGTCGACGTGCTGGCGCCGGAGGGCTACGGCGAGATCATCGGCGGCGGCCAGCGCGAGGACGACCTCGCCGCGCTCGAGGCGCGCATCGACGCGCACGACCTGCCGCGCGAGACGTTCTCGTGGTACCTCGATCTCCGCCGCTACGGCAGCGTGCCGCACGCCGGCTTCGGCATGGGGATCGAGCGCATGGTGGCCTGGCTCTGCGGCCTGCACCACGTGCGCGAGACGATCCCGTTCCCGCGCATGCTGGAGCGTCTCACGCCGTAGCGTCTCGACGGAGAGAACCGGTCCGGTACGCGTTTCCCTAGCGCGTGCCGGACCGGCGTTCGCTAGCGTGCCGCGAGGATCTGCAGGACGAGCTGCCGCGTGCGCGGGCCGTCGAGCTCGGCCATCAGGATGCGCTGCCACTGCCCCATGACGAGGTCGCCATCCGCGACCTGCAGGGTCACGCTGCTGCCGAGGACGATCGCGCGCAGGTGCGCGTCGGCGTTCTGGCGATCGCAGTCGGAGTAGCGCGGGTCGTTGTGCTTCCACTCCTCGCCGCGCGGCGCCAGCCTCTCGAGCAGCTGCTCGATGTCGTCGAGCAAGGCCGTCTGCGGCTCGTTCACGAAGATCGCGGTCGTGGTGTGCATCGAGCTCAACGTGACGAGGCCCGCATCCACACCCGCGCTCCGCACCATCTCCTGGACGGCGGTCGTGAGATCCCGGATCTCGACCCGCTTGATCGTCTCGATGTCCATCCGGTGGACCATGACGCCCGAGCGCTCTGCCCGCGCCCCGTTCGTCTTGCCATTGCCGTGCCACCGTACCGCCGTCTCTTGGATTTCCGTGCTCATGTGCCCCCCCTTCGAATTTCGTTCCACCGGAGTGGACTCCTCAACTTGCCGCCCGTGCCTCCTCACGCCGCTCCGATGGCGACGCGATGCGTACAGCCAGCTCCGCCGCGTGATGCCCACTCGCGACGGCGCTTTCGATCGTGGCGGGCAGACCCGTCGAGGTCCAATCGCCCGCCAGAAAGAAGTTGCCGAATGGCGTGACCGCCGACGGGCGGAGCTGCTCCGCCTCCAGGGTCGGCGACATCGTCGCAAATTTCTCCTTGACCACCTGCGTGTGCCGGATCTGCGCCTCCGCCGCGCCGGGTATGAGCCGGCGCACGTCGGCGAGCGTCTCGGCGACGATCGTCTCCGCGTCGAGATCGACGATGTCACGCGCGCCCGAGATCACGAAGGTGAGATAGCTGCCGCCGCGCGGATCGCGGCCGGTGATCTTGTCGCGGTTGAAGCACCAGTGCGTGCGGGTGCCGACGAACCCGACGAAGTCGTCGTCGAGCAGCGGCCGATCGAACCACACGTGGACCGAGACGATCGGCGAGCTCGCGAGGCGCTCGATCGCGCCGAGCGCCGGCACGTCACGACGGACCGCGAGCGGCAGCAGCGGAAACAGGGCCTGCGGCGGCACGGTGCTCACGTACGCCTGCGCCATGAGGCGCCGCCCGTCGCGTAGCTCGAGGTGCGAGACCTCGTCGCCGCGCACGCCGATGCCGACCACCTGCGCCTTGGTCTCGATGCGGCCGCCGCGAGCCTCGATGAAACGCCGCGCGTCCTCGGTGTAGAGCTCCGAGAGGCCGACGCGCGCGAGCACGAAGCGGGCGTCGTCCTTGGTGGAGAAGAACGCCCGCACCATGACCTCGGCGAGAAGATCGGCCGATGCGAGGGCCGGGTTCTCGTTGAGGGTGGCGATCGCAACCGGATGCCAGAAGGCGCGCCGTGTCGCCTCGGGCTGGCCGAGGAGATCGAGGGCGCCGTCCACCGTGAGCCGCGCGAGCCGCGGGTCGCGCCGCTTCTTCATCGCCAGGAGCCGCAGGCCGCCGATCAGCACGCGCACGCGATCGGTCACGCTGAGCAGCCGGTAGCGGAGGACGCCGGCCGCCATGTGCAGCGGGCTCGGCAGCGGCGGACACGCGATCACGCCCCGCCCGCGCTCCGGATCGAGCATCGCGACGCGCAGGCTCTGCTGGATCGCGAGCTTGTCCGTCGCGCCGATGCGGTCGAGGAACGCGAAGAGCTGATGGTAGCAGCCCATCATCGCGTGCTGGCCGTTGTCGATCACCTCACCCGTCGTCGCGTCGGTGAAGGAGTAGGCCCGGCCGCCGAGCACCGGCCGGCGCTCGAGCACGGTGACCTGCACGCCGTCGGCCGCGAGCGCCGCGCCCGCCGCCAGCCCGGCGAAGCCCCCGCCGATGACGATCGCGTCGCTCATCGCACGCTCCGGCTACGCAACCACGCGGCGAGGACGCAGAGCGCCTTCTCGTGCGTCGGCACGGCGAGGCGCAGACCGAAGATGGTGTCGGGGTCGGCGGCGATGCGCGCCAGCAGGCGCTGGTAGACGAGCCGCATGCCCTCCGCCGCGACCAGCGCGCGGCGGTCGCGGGCGACCATGCTGGCGCGTGCCGCGCGGTAGAAGTCGCGCGCCCGCTCCACCTCGAAGGCGACCAGCGCGTGCAGCGCGTCGTTGCGCGCGTGGGTGTGCAGCTCGCGCTCGCCGTAGCCGAAACGCTGCAGGTCCTCGCGCGGCAGGTAGATACGGCCGCGCTCGGCGTCCTCGGCCACGTCGCGCAGGATGTTGGTGAGTTGCAGCGCGATGCCGAGCGCCTCGGCGTAGGCACGGCTGCGCAGGTCGCGGCAGCCGAAGATCGGCAGCGCCGCGAGGCCGACCGCGGCGGCCACGTGGTAGCAATACCCGCGCAGCTCGTCGAAGGTCTCGTAGGCGCGCGGCACCACGTCCATCTCGACACCGGTCAGGATCTCGTCGAGGTGCGCGACCGGGATCGCGAAGCGGCGCACGGCATCCGCGAGCGCGATCGCCACGGGATGGGTGGGAGCGCCGTCGCGCAGCCGTCGGAGCTCGGCGCGCCACTCGGCGAGCGCCGCCACGGGATCGGCGCTCTCGTCCGCCGCATCGTCCACCATCCGACAATACGCGTACAAGGCGGCGAGCCCGCCACGCCGCTCGACCGGCAGCAGGCGAAACGCGAGCGTGAAGCTGCTCGAGCTGGCGCGGGCGATACGCTCGCACTCGGCGTACGCGGCCGCGAGCGACGCCGGCATCGCGGCAACCGCCTCCGGCGAGGCGACGGGGTCGTGACGGTGGCCCGCGGTGCTGGGGGCGAGGTTCGCCGTGCTCGTCATCGGTCCGCTCCGACGAACGCGCGCGCGACGAGCGCGATCTTCGCCCAGCGCGAGAGCGCCGGCCGTGCGCGGAAGACGTCGTACTCGACGGCGGCGAGCCGATCGAGAATGGCGAGGCCGCCGCCGGCGAAGAGCCGTACCTCGCGCCCCTCGCGGCGGCCCAGCGTGTCGGCGAGCGCGAGGCCGCGCTCGAAGAGGCCGCGGGTGCGCTCGCACTGGAACGCCATGAGAGCGCGGAACTCCGACGTCGGCGCGTGGCGTGCGAGATCGTCCGCGCCGTAGCCGAAGCGCGCCATGTCCTCGCGCGGCAGGTAGATGCGGCCCTTGCGGAGATCGATCGCGAGATCCTGCCAGAAGTTGGTCAGCTGGAGCGCGGTACAGATGTCGTCGGCGCGCGCCTGGCGCTCCGCGTCGCCATGGCCGAACAGATACAGCACCAGGTGTCCGACCGGGTTCGCGGAGTGGCGGCAGTAGACGAGCAGCTCGTCGAAGGTCGCGAAGCCGGCAAAGCGCACGTCCATGCGGAACGCGGTCAGTAGATCGCGGAACGGACGGATCGGGATCGTGAACTCGCGCACGGTCTCGGCGAGCGCGACGAAGATCGGGTGGCGCGGACGGCCGGCGTAGCAGTCCTCGAGCTCGCGCTCCCAGGCGTCGAGCGCGGCGAGCGCGCGTTCGGCGTCGGGATCCTCGTCGGCGAAGTCGTCGGCGGTGCGCGCAAAGGCGTAGATCGCCGCGATGTGCCGGCGCAGCGGCCGCGGCAGGAGGTGCGACCCGAGGGTGAAGTTCTCGTAGTGGGCGCGCGCGATGCGCTCGCACTCGCGAAACGCCTCGTCGATCGAGCACGGGGGCGGCTCCGCCGCGAGCGCTGCCTGGGCCGGCTGGGCGGCCGTCGAGAGGGCGCTCATGGCCACCGGACGCTTCCGTTCACCTGCAGCCTCAGGGCGCCACCGCCGCTTTCACCGACGGCGCGGGCGCCGTCGACCGCGCGCCGCGATGGGCGCCGGGCCGCAGCGTGCGCGCGCGCTCGCGCGCCCAGCGGTCCGCCGCGAGGAGCGTCGCGAGATCGGCGGCCGGCGCCGCCGTGTGCGCATCCATCACCGCTGCGACGACCGCTGGGATGTCGCGGTAGCCGACGTCCTCGGCGAGGAACCGCTCGACCGCGATCTCGTTCGCGGCGTTCAGGACGGCGGGCATGGTACCGCCCGTGCGCAGCGCCCGGTACGCGAGGCCGAGACAGGGAAAGCGCTCGAGATCGGGCGCGACGAACGTCAGCTCGCCGGCCGCCGGCAGGTCGAGGGTGCGCAGGTGCGTGAGCGGCAGGCGCTCCGGGTACGCGAGCGCATAGGCGATCGGGATCGTCATGTCGGGCACGGCCATCTGCGAGAGCACGGAGCCGTCGATGTACTCGACCATCGAGTGGATGATGCTCTGCGGGTGGATCACGACGTCGATACGATCGGGCTCGACGTCGAAGAGCCAGTGCGCCTCGATCACCTCGAGCCCCTTGTTCATGAGGGTCGCGGAGTCGATCGTGATCTTCGGCCCCATCTTCCACGTGGGGTGCTTGAGGGCATCGGCACGGGTGACGTGCGCGAGGTCGTCGACCGTGTGCCGCAGGAACGGCCCGCCCGATGCGGTCAGGATGAGGCGGCGCACCTCGGTGCGATCGTGGCCGTGCAGCGCCTGGAAGATCGCGTTGTGCTCGCTGTCGACGGGCAGGAGGCGCACGCCGCGCTCGCGCGCCGCACGCGTCACCAGCGCGCCGGCGACGACCAGCACCTCCTTGTTGGCGAGGGCGACGTCCTTGCCCGACTCGATCGCCGCGAGCGTCGGCTCGAGGCCGAGCGCGCCGACGAGCGCCGACAGCACGATGTCGGCGCCCGGATGCGTCGCAACCGCACGCGGGCCGTCGGCGCCAGCGACGATCCGTCCCGTGAAGCCGGGCACGCGCACGCGCAGCTCCGCAGAGCAGGCGTCGTCGGCAACCGACACGAGCTCGGGCTCGTGGCGCCGCACCTGCTCGGCGAGCAGCTCGACGTTCCGCCCCGCCGCGAGCGACACGGCGCGGAAGCGCTGCGGGAAGCGCTCGACCAGCGCCAGCGTGGACACGCCGACGGAGCCGGTCGAGCCGAGTACAGCGATCGAGCGGCGGCGCGTGTCTCCGCTCAAGCGCGCTGTCCCTCGACGGGGCGTGCCGACGCCACAGCCTCGGCGCGCGCGCGGAAGAGGCCGAGCGCCATCAAGGGAAAGTAGTTCCGGTACATGTAGTAGCGCAGGTAGAAGTGGCGCGGGAAGCCGGTCCCGGTGAAGTGCGTCTCGTTCCACGTCCCGTCGCCTTGCTGGCCGCTGGTCAGATGGTCGATGCCGCGGATCAGCTCTGGGCTGAGCTCGTCCTCGCCGGCGAGGAGCCCGAGCAGCGCCCAGGCGGTCTGCGACGGCGTGCTCGGGCCGCGTCCGGCGAGCGACGGATCGCCGTAGCTGTCGCAGGTCTCGCCCCACCCGCCGTCCTCGTTCTGCACGCTCTTCACCCAGGCGACGGCGCGGCGCACGTAGGGCTGGCGCAGGTCCTCGCCGATCGCGCGCAGCCCGCTCAGCACCGACCAGGTGCCGTAGATGTAATTGACGCCCCAGCGGCCCCACCACGATCCGTCGGGCTCCTGGGTGCGGTGGATGAACCCGAGCGCGCGCTTCGCCTGCCGCAGCTCGAGATCGTAGCCGTACTCGCCCATCAGCTCGAGGTGGCGGCCGGTCAGGTCGGCGGTCGGCTGATCGAGCATCGCCTCCATGTCGGCGAAGGGAATCTTGTTGAACAGCTCGCGCAGGTTGTCGGTATCGAACGCGCCCCAGCCACCGTTCCGGCTCTGCATGCCGAGCGTCCAGTTGAGGCCGCGCTGGATGGACCGCGCCTTGGCGCGCTCCTGCGCGACGTGGATGCGCCGCAGGACCATGAGGATGACCGCGGTATCGTCCGTGTCCGGATACCAATCGTTCGCGAACTCGAACGCCCAGCCGCCCGGCTCGAGGTCGGGGTTCTTCACCTGCCAGTCACCGCCCGCGAAGATCTGGTTCTCGAGGAGCCACTCGGCGGCACGCTGCAGTGCGGGATCGTCCGCGGGCGTGCCCGAGTCGAGCAGCGCCTTGGCCGCGAGCGCGGTGTCCCAGGTCGGCGACACGCAGGGCTGGAAGAAGAGCTGATCGCCCTCCTCGATGACGAAGTCGTCGATCGCCTGGATGCCCTTCGCGACCGCGGGATGCTCGTCGGGATAGCCGAGCGCGCGGAGCGCCATCACCGAGTTGACCATTGCCGGCTGGATGCCGCCCCAGCCGCCGTTCAGGTCCTGATGCGAGAGGATCCACTGGCCGGCACGCTCCAGGGCGCGCGCGCGAAGCGGCCGCGCGGGTATCCGCCCGACGAGCTTCAGCGTCTTGTCGAGGACGAGGAAGAAGTTCCGCCAGGTGAACGTCTCGGGGCTGCGCGCGAACGAGTAGTCGGACTGCTCGGGCGGCGTGCACCACAGCTCGCCGATCGCGCACTCCGTCGGGATGGCGATCGACGGCCGCTTCGCCATCAACACGAGGAGCGGCACGACGGTGCCGCGCGCCCAGCTCGACATCTCGTAGATGTTGATCGGGAACCAGCTCGGCAGGAGGATCAGCTCCGTCGGCATCGCCGGGACGCCGTCCCAGGGAAACTGCCCGAAGTAGGCGAGGAAGATGCGGGTGAACACGCCCGCCTTCGCGAGGCCGCCGTGGTCGAGGATGAAGCGCCGCGCCTTCGTGAGCGCCTCGTGCGACGCGGCCAGTCCGGCGAGCTTCAGCGCGAAGTATGCCTCGATCGTGTTCGAGAGGTGCCCGGGCGCGTCGGGGTAGAGCGCCCAGCTGCCGTCGTCGAGCTGGTTCGCGAGGAGGTTGGCGACGATCCGCTGCTGGCGCTCCGGGTTCACCCGCCCCATGAAGTGCATGAAGAAGATGTACTCGGCGTTCATGGTGGCGTTCGCCTCGAGCGGGCGATGCCAATAGCCGACGGCGTGCTGCTCGCGCCGGAAGTACTGCTGCGACTGCGTGATGACGTGGTCGACCTTGGCGAGGAACTCGTCGCGGTGCGGTCGCTCGGCATGGCGGGCGACGAACGGACGCTCCATCACTCGCGGCTCCTCGCTGCTCTCCATAACCTTCCCTTCCCCACCGACCATGCTCGCTGCACTAACCATGCGGTCAGCTCACGTTCCAAAAAAACGGTGCCGACGAATGACGAATGGCACCGCGCGCGCTCTCGACCCGGCGGTCAGTCCGACCGCCAAAAAAAGCTCGAGGGGTGCTATGACGCACCGCTCAAGCCTATGGCTCGGCTTATAGAAGTCGGTCTTGGGCGTTGTCAATACAAGTGACCGGGCATCGATTACTGGGCGTGAGGAGCATCAAGCGCCTGGGGCTCGCCCGGGAGCGTCGGCGGCAGCTTCTGCTCGGCCCGCGCGAGATTGTCGCGCGCCAGATCGGAATCCGGACTGAGCGTTATCGCACGTTGAAAGGACGTGGTGGCCGCGGGCCATTCGCCGAGCCGCGCATGGGCGATGCCCTGCATGTTGGCGATCCAGGCGTTTCCTGGATCGAGCGACTGCGCGACCGCAAGCGCGGTGAGCGCCCCGCCCGGGTCGCCGCTCCGCAGACGCACCCACCCGAGATTGCCGTGCGCCGACGGCTCGCGGGGCTGCTTCACGATCGCATCCTCGAGCAGGGTCGCGGCGCGCTCGAGCTGGCCGAGGTTGGCGTACACCCAGCCGAGGTTGCTCGCGACGTTCGGGTCGTTCGGATCGCGCTCGTGCGCCCGCTCGAGCACGCGGCGCGCGTCCTCCCACATGCCGAGGCGGCCGAGCATCGAGCCGAGGTTGTTGAGCGCGGTGACGTCGCCGTTGTCGGCGGCGAGGCGCAGCACGCGGACGGCGTCGTGCTGCCGTCCGACCGAGCCGTATGCCCACCCGAGGTTGGTCAGCACCGAGCGCAGCAGATCGTGACCGACCCAGTCGCGACGCGCGCGCGCCAGGCCCTCCGCCATCTCGAGCTGCGCGACCGCCTCTTCTGCGTGTCCGGTCTCGAGCAGGACGCTGCCGTAGGCGGCGCGGGCGAGCGCGTCCTCGGGTCCGAGCTGGACCGCCTGGACGAGGAGCGTGTTCGCCTCCTCGAGCTGGCCGCGCCGCGCGTACGTGTCGGCAAGCGCGGTCAGCACCTCCGGGTCGCGCGGCCGGCTCCGATGCAGGGTCTCGAAGACGAGCGTCTCCTGGGCGGCGACGCGGGCCGCGTTGGCGCGGTCGCCGCGCTCCTCGTAGGCGTTGATCAAGTTGCGGAACACCCGCGGCTTGCTCGGGGCCTTCGCGAGCGCGTCCTCCCAGAGCGCCACCGGATCGTGCCAGAGGCGGTTGCGTGCGATCGTCGCGCTGCCGAGGGCGACCACGACGGCGAGCCCGCCGAGCGTGGCGAGCCGCGGGGCGCGGCGCCCGAGGCCCGTGCCCGCGAGCGCCGCCAGCACGGCGAAGCCGCCGACCGGCAGATACATGCGGTGCTCGAACACGAGATCGGCGATCGGCACGAAGGTCGAGCTCGGCGCGAGCGCGAGGAGCGCCAGGCCGAGCCAGAACGCCGCCGCCCCGCGGCGCGTCCGCACCAGCCACGCGAGGAGCGCCAGCACCGCCAGCCATCCAAGCGCGGGCACGACGACGGTCGCGGCGTCCCAGCGCGTCGCAAGCGGCCAGTCGTACTCGATGGTCTGCTGCATCGGCCAGACGAGCAGGCGGAAGTAGTGCCACGTGACGCCGAGCTGCGTGCGGAAGTACTCGACCGGCGCGATGCCGACGTCGAGCCCGGCGCCCGGCGTCTCGCGAAACGTGAGCAGCGCGATCAGCACGAGCCAGGTCGCGGCGAGGCCGAACAGGACCGGCCAGCGCGTCGGCGCCGGCCCGACGCGGCCGCGCGCGCGGTCCTCCGCGAACGAGAGCCCCACGGTCACCGGACGGCGGAGGACGCAACGCGCGAGCCACCAGGCGGCGATCGGGGCGGTCACCATCGCGGGCTTGGTCGCCATGCCGAGCGCGCACGTGCCGATCGCGAGGAGCCAGAGCACGGTGCGATGCTCGGCGTGCTCGTCGCCGAGCAGCACGAGCTCGAGGGTCGCCAGGTACCAGAGGGCCGTCAGCACCTCGCTGCGGCTGATCACATAGGTCACCGCCTCCGTCTGCAGCGGATGGACGAGGAAGAGCAGCGCCGCCCACCAGGCAACCCAGCGCTCCGTGCCGCTGGCGGTCCCAGTGAGCTGCAGCGTGCGCCGCGCGAGGTCGTAGAGCAGCAGGCCGCACGCGACGTGCAGCAGGAGGTTCACGACGTGGTAGCCGACGACGTGCAGCCCGCCGAACGCGTAGTTGAGGGCCAGCGTCAGCTCGACGATCGGACGCTCGGCGGTGAACGGCCCGGGCCAGAGCTCGCGGATGCGCAGGTTCGACACGATCGCGCTGCGATCGTCGAAGAGGAACGGCACGCCGAAGCTGTTGGCGTAGACGGCGCACGCCGCGGCGACGAGCAGCAGGATGCGCATCAGCCGCCGCTCGCGCCGGCCGCGTCGCGCTGGAGGACCTCGCCCATCTGCCGGACCGCGGCGTTCGCGGGATAGAGCGCCGCCGCCCGGGTCTGCGCGGCGCGGGCGTCGGCGGTCTTGCCCTGCGCCCGGTACGTGGCGCTCAGGCCGACGAGCGCCATCGGCTGATCGCCGGCCCGGCGATACGCGTCCGCCGCCTGCTCGTACTCGCCGCGCGCGAGGAAAAACGCGCCGTAGTTCACGAGGATGTTGGGAGCGCCCGGGTCGAGGGTGAGCGCGGCCTCATACTCGGCGCGCGCGCCGGCGTGATCGCCGAGACGGAAGAGCTCGTTCGCGATGTTCATGTGGAGCGACGCCGAGCGCGGGGTGAGCGGCAGCGCCCGCCGCATCGACTCGACGGCGGCCGCGTGATCGCCGCGCAGGCTCTGCACGTTGCCGAGGTTCACCATCGCGTCGGCGAGATCGGGCACGGCTGTGAGCGCCTGCTGGTAGGCCGCGATCGCATCGTCGAAACGGCTCTCCTGCGCGAGCGCGTTGCCGAGGTTGTAGAGCGTCGCGCCGTCGTTCGGCCGGATGGCGAGCGAGCGCGTGAACGCGGCGCGCGCTTCCTCGAAGCGGCCGAGGTCGGCGAGCACCGAGCCGAGCTCGCGCTGGCTACGCGCCGAGCGCGGTGCCTCCTGGACCATGGTCGTGAAGAAGCCGAGCCGGTCGTGCCACACCCGATTGCGGGCCACCGTGCGCGCACCGTAGAGCACGAGCACGACGACGAGCGGGAGGGCGACGCGCGCGGTCGTGAGCCCGTCGAGAGCGCCGGCAGCCGGCGCGCGCCGCGTGCCGCCGGCGACGCGCGTAAAACCGGCCGCTAGCGCCAGGCAGAAGCCCGCGGACGGCAGGTAGACGAGCCGCTCCGCCATGATCGTCCCGATGGGGAACACGACGTTCGAGACGATCGCGAACGTCAGCACGGCGATGCCGAGGCCGAGCGCGACGAGCGGAACGGCGCGCCACGTCCGCCACACGAGCAGCGGGACCGCGACGACGACCGCCAGCCCGCCGAGAAACGCCGGATCGAGCGGCGACGTCACCGCGGTGAGCTGGTCGTAGGAGTAGTCGGCCGCCAGGGTCCAGGGCACGAGGAGTCGCCATGCGTAGAGGCCGATCACCTTGATCGCGGTGAGCTCGTACGACGCGAACGGCAGCCCGACGAGCGGGTTGTCGAGGATGCTGATCGGCGCCGCCGCGGCGTCGCCGATCACGGCGTGGCGTGCGACCATGAACGCGAGCGACACCGCGACGAGCGCCGCGTAGCGCCCCGCGTGCACGCGCAAGCGCCCGAGCGGCGCCGCCCGCTCGGCGAACAGCAGATCCGCGAGGACGAGGACGAACAGGAAGCCGAGCGCGTTCTCCTTGGAAAGCTCGCCGAGGAAGAGCAAGAGGACGCCGAGCGCCTCGGGCACGAGCGCGGCGCGCCCGGCGAGGCGCCGCGCGTCGGCGTGCAGGAAGCAGAGCCACGCCGCGAAGACCGCAAACGCCGCGAGCAGCTCCGCGCGTCCGACGACGCTCGCCACCGCTTCCGTGTGGACGGGATGCGCCGCGAAGAGCAGCGCCGCGATCGCCGCGACCGCCGGCTCGCCCGCGAGGCGCGCGAACACCGCGAACACCAGCACGCTCACGGCCGCGTGCAGCGCGACGTTCACCACATGGTAGCCGAGGGGGGCGATCCCGTGGAGCGCGTGATCGAGCGCGAACGTCAGGGTCGTGAGCGGGCGCCAGGTGTGGCCGCGCCCCTCGCCCCACCACGACGCCTGGGTGACGATGCCGGCGACGTCGCCCGAGCGCACCCAGCGGTTGTTGACGACGGCATTCACGTCGTCGAACAGGAGCTCGCCGCCGAGGCTGTTTGCGTAGACCAGGCAGGCGAGCAGCGCGACGATGCCGGCAACGAGCCACCAGGCGCGCGCCGTCCCGGCATGGCGCGCGGGCGACGGCGCCTCCCGGACGGCCTGACGGCGCAACCCGCGAGAACCGCGGGACGCGGGCGCGGCGGGCCGCGTCGGCGGCGGAACGGCGCGACGGCGCGCCACTAGCCGGGGATCGCCTCGAGCGCCATGCACGGCACGCCGGCCATGCTCGGGACTACCAAATCAGCGAATCGGAGTCGAAGCCCCTCAGCGCCGTGCACGCGGGCCGGCGTGCCGGCGGCGCGCGCCCGGAAGCGAGCGGCGGCCCTCGCCCCGCGGGGGTCGCGACGCCACGTCCGCGTTGGCGGCCACCGTCGCGGGGTCGCCGGTCGGCACGTTGCCCTCGGCGATGTAGCGCAGCAGCGTCGATTTCCGGAGAAGGGCCAGCATCTGGTTCACCAGATTGATACCGTCCTCCGCCATCGCCGCCGATCGCTCGACGGACACCCGTCCGGTGATGCCCTGGGCGAAGAGACGGAGCTCCTCGTGCGCCAGCCAGCGCATCACCTCGGGGTAGATGCGGTAGCTCTCGGCGCCGAAGCCGAAGCGGTGATCGAAGCCGGCGGCGCGCATCCGGCCCCACAGCTCGACCATGCGGATGGCGGGCTCCTCGAGCCATTGATCGCCGGCGCGGGTCACGATCTCGATCATGCCGACCGAAGCGAAGTCGCGGATCTCGCGCGCCGGGATGCCGACCGTGCGCGCGACCTGCGAGAGCCGCTCGACCATCGGCTCCGGTGCGCCCTCGACGGCGGGAAACAGCTTGCCGTCGATCTCGAGCAGGGTGCGGACCTCGTCGCGCGAGGGCGGCGTCTCGCTGCCGAGCATGCTGCGGATCACGTGCAGCGGCAGGAAGCGCTTCTGCTGCAGCTCCTTGATGAGCATCAGCCGCTCGACGAACGAGGCGTCGTACCAGGCGACGTTGCGGCCCGGGCGGTGCGGCTCGGGCAACAGGCCCTCGCGGATGTAGAAGCGGATCGTCTCGCGCCCGACGCCGGCGGCGCGCTCGAGATCCTTCATCTTCATGCGCCCCGCGACGGGGGCGGTGTCGTCAGGCCGAGGCGCGGGAGCCTCCCTGGCCGTTCGTCACGGTCGTGCCGTTCGACGGCGTCTCCGCCGCAGACGCCGCCACCCGCAGGATCTCCGTGTGCCGCTCGTCGTAGCGCTCGGCCACCTTCTCGTCCTCGTCGGCCATCGCCTGAACGTCGACGTTGGCGTAGCCGAGGATGCCCATCTGCTCGTAGCCCTTGCGGATCTTCGGTCCCCAGAGGCCGATGTCCTTGATGATGGGGACGATGCGGCTGAAGAGCGCGGAGCGGTAGTTCTGCATGAAGCCGGACTCGAGCATGTGCGCGGCGCAGCGATCGACGGGCAGGCCGAGCGTCTCCCAGACCTCCTCGGCCTGGAAGCGGTCGCGCATGAGATAGCACGCCTCGACCGCGAACTCCTCGCGCTCGTCGCGCTCCGCCTGCGTGAGCGTCGGGTAGTAGTCGCGCAACGCGAAGCGGCCGAACGCGACGTGGCGCGCCTCGTCCTGCATGACGTAGGCGTTCACCGCCGCCGCGAGCGGGTTCTGCGACTGGTCGCGGATCTGCGCGAACGCGGCCAGCGCGAGGCCCTCGATCAGCACCTGCATGCCGAGATAGGTCATGTCCCAGCGCGAGTCGCTCAGCACGTTGTCGAGCAGGCGCTGCAACGTCGGCGTGATCGGGTAGGCGAGCTCGAACTTGTCGTGGAGCAAGCGCGAGTACGCCTCGACGTGGCGCGCCTCGTCGATCACCTGCGTCGCGGCATAGAACTTGGCGTCGATCCTCGGCACCTGCTGCACGATCTTGGCCGTGCAGATCAGCGCGCCCTGCTCCCCGTGGAGGAACTGCGACAGCTGCCACGACTGGAAATGACGCCGCAGGGTGGCCTTCTCGGCGGGCGTGAGCGCCTCGAACACGTCGGAGCCGAAGAGCGGAATCGACTCGTCGGGGAGCTGCTCGGGGTTCTCGGGATCGAGATCCTGCGACCAGTCGATGCGGGTGTTGGCGTTCCACTGCCGCTCCTTGCCCTTCTCGTAGAGCTTGAGGAGCGAGTCGCGTCCGTCCTGGTACTCCCAGCGGAAGTTGGTGTCGAAGGTACCGTTGATCGCCCAGTCGACGCCGTCAACCGGTCGGGCGTACCTGTCCTCGCTAGCCATAGGGGGCCTCCTCGCGCGTAGTACGTACTCGTACTACGCATTAGTCGAGCGGCCACCGAGGAGTCAAGTGGTTTCCACGCACCCGGCGGCCGCGCGGCCGCCGGGTGCGGGATCAGCCGCGGATCAGTTCCCGATCAGGGGGTCCCAGAACGCGCACTGGTGGTCGGCGCCGAAGTTGATGCCGAACTCGTCGGTTGGCGTCGGGGCGACCAGCGACAACATGCGTTCCGAGGTGAGATCGGCGGGCTGGTAGAGGTGCCACTTCGGCACCTTCGAGACCTTGGGCTTCTTCGAGCGGGCGAACTTCGTCCAGTACTTCACCATGGTCGCGGCGAGCGTCTGCTGGTCGGCAGTGAGCGCCGGCGCCATCGTCTGGTTCGGAACGTCGAAGAGATACTGGATCTCGGAGGCGTGAGCGGCGCCGTACGAGAAGCTGACCGGCGGCAGGAAAAGCTCCGGCGCGTTCTGATCGTTGAACTCGTACGCATACGTCTTCACGTAGCGCGAGAGCAGGTCGTCGGCATGGCGCGCGTTGCAGGAGAAGGCGGCGTCGGTCGCGAGGGTGCCGAGCGCGATGCCCGGGCTCGGGTAGTTCGCGACCGGGTAGCGCGCCGCCAGGATCGACGCGACCGACGGCGGCACGCTCAGCACCGTCGCGATCGCGTTCTCGTATTGACCCGCTGTGAGCGGCCCGTTGGGAATCTCGATGAGGAGCGCGACGAACAGGCGGAACTCGTCGTGGTTCGAGCCCTCGATGACCGGTACGCGGTTGAAGTGGCCGGCCACGAACGCAGCGCGCAGCGGCTCGGGCAGGACGACGCCGTCGATGTTCGGGCTCGACGAGGTGAGATTGGTGCCCTGCGCCGCGAGGAGGTCGGCGACGCTCACGGCGCGCAGACAGGCCGCGGTCTGATCGCTGCAGCCGACGGTGGTCGCGAGGCTCGAGCCCAGGCTCTCGGCGTCGGTGAGCGTCGGCTGGGTGAAGAGGGCGCCGCTCTCGACGATCGCGCCCTGGAAGAGACCGGCCGCCGCCGGCGAGGCGAGCTGCGCGTGCACGCTGGCGCCGCCGGCAGACTCGCCGAAGATCGTCACCTTCTTCGGATTGCCGCCGAACGCCTTGATGTTCGCGTGCACCCACTGCAACGCGGCCTGCTGATCGAGGATGCCGTAGTTGCCGGAGATGCCTTGCCCGGACTCGGCGCTGAGCGCCGGATGCGCCATGAAGCCGAGCGCGCCGATGCGGTAGTTGATGGTCACCATGACCACGTCGCCCTGGGTCACGAGGCGCGTCGGATCGTAGTCGTCGCTCTCACCGACCTGGAACGCGCCGCCGTGGATCCACACCATGACGGGCTTGAGCCTGTGGATGTCGAGCGCGAAGCCCTTGTGCACGGGGACGTAGACGTTCAGGTACAGGCAGTCTTCGCTGCTCGACACCTGGCCGAACGGCGAGGTGGACTGCGCGCAGTGCGGACCGAACGCCGAGGCGTCGATCGGCGTCATCCATGGCGCATGCGCCTGCGGCGGCGTCCAGCGCAGCGCACCGACCGGCGGTGCGGCATACGGGATGCCGAGGAACTTCGTCATCGACGTCGTGGCGACACCCTGCACCGGACCGAGAGTGGTCGTCGCGATCGGATTGTCCGCCATTGCGGGCACCGCGAGCGCGAGACCGACGACACACATCACGACGGCGCCGACGCCGAGACGAACGGCACACGACCAGAACTCACGTACGCTCATGGCTTTCCTCCAGTGATACGACGGCAGGGCAATCACGCTGCACGGCACTGCATGCGACAGAACGTCCAGATGTCTCAGAGCCACGGGTACACCTCTTCCTTTCGAAGTGTCAATGAAAATGTGTGTCGAGGGCCGATTGCGCGCCGCGTCGCGGGCGCGTGTCTCGTCGCGCCGCGGCGGCGCGAAGTTGTCCGTTCGTCCTGGCCGTTCGCGCACATCCACGCTAGCTTCGGACCGTGGTGGCCCGCCCCGACAAGCACGTGTCCCGTCACGGCGAGCGCCCGGCCACACCGGCGAAGCCGACGCCTGTCGACGCCCACCGCATCGCCCGCCGCCGGGTCCTGAAGGGCCAGCGCATCGATATGCGCGCGCTCGCGAGCGAGCTCGGCGTCTCGCGCGCCACCCTCTACCGCTGGACCGGGCCGCGCGAGCAGCTTCTCGGCGAGGTGCTGGGCCGGCTCGCGCTCGAGACCTTCGAGCAGTGCAAGCGCGACGCGCCGGGCACCGGGGCATCGCGCGTGATCAACGTCTTCGATCGCCATCTCGCCGTGGTCGCGAAGTCGCCGGCCCTCCGCCACTTCCTCGAGACCGACGCCGAGAGCGCGCTCCGCGTCCTCACCCGCCGTGACGGACCGGTGCAGGCGCGCCTGGTGCATGCGCATGCCGAGCTGCTGCGCGAGGAGGCGCTGCGCGGCCACTACACGCCACGCGTCGATCCGGCGGCGCTCGCGTACGCGATCGTGCGCATCGGCGAGGCCTTCCTCTACAACGACGCCATCATCGCGCTCGAGCCGAATCTCGAGCAGGCGGGCGCGATCGTGCGTCTGCTGCTCGATTGAGTCCGACGCCACACGGCGCGTGTCTGCATGCGGAACGCGACTTGCAGTTTCGACAGGGAGGCTCTATTTTTCGCGCAGCTCCGGATGCCCCGCGACGTTCCGTCCCTTCGGGCCGCCCAATTCGGATAGTCCTCTGAGCCGTTCGAACTCCATAGCGGCACCGCACCGCATTCTGTTCGTCGAAGCGAGCGTCGGCGGCGTGCTCGGCGGCTCGCTGACCGGCATCCTGCATCTCATGGAGCGCATGGATCGCCGGCGCTACGCACCGGCGCTCGTGCTCTATGAGTCGAAGGACGTGATCCCCGCGCTGCGCGCCGACGGCATCCCGGTCCACGTCCTGCCGCCGCTGCCGACGCCGGAGCCCGACGGCGACCGCCCGCGCGCCGCACGTGCGTGGCTGCGGGCGCGCGAGCTCGTCTCGGTGGTGACGCCGCGGGCCCGGGCGCTCACGCAGCTCTTTCGCGCCGAGCGCCCCGACCTCGTGTATCTCGCCAACGCCGTCACCACGAACCTCGACGGCGTGATCGCCGGCGCACTCTGCCACCTGCCGATCATCGTGCACGAGAAGGGCCTGCGGCGCATCGGCCCCATCGAGCGCCTGCTGTCGCGCTGGGTCGACACCTGCATCGGCATGACCGAGGAGGTGACGGCGCACGCGAAGACGCGTGGCATCCGCGCGCGCCGCTTCTGCACCATCTACGATGGGATCAATTGCGAGCAGTTCGCGCCGGGCGGCGGCGACGCCGTGCGCGCCGAGTTCGGCATCCCCGCCGACGCGCCGCTGGTCGGCATCGTCGGCCACCTGCAGCGCTGGAAGGGGCAACTGCTCGTGGTCGAGGCGGTGGCGCGGGCGCGCGAGCGGCATCCGGATCTGCGCTGCCTGATCGTCGGCGGCGTGCACCGCCTCGGCGAGGAGTACGCCGAGGAGCTGGGGGCACGCGTTGCCGAGCTCGGTCTCGAGCGCCACGTGATCCTGACCGGCGCGCGGCGCGACGTCGCCGCCTGCATGGACGCGATGGACGTCGTCGTCCATTCGTCCATCCGTCCCGAGCCCTTCGGGCGCGTGCTGATCGAGGCGATGGCGCTCGGACGCCCGGTGATCGCGCCGCGCCTCGGCGGCCCGCGCGAGATCGTCGCCGACGGGGAGACCGGCATCCTGGTCGAGCCGCGTGACCCGGGGGCGCTCGGCGATGCGATCATGCGGATGATCGGCGACCCGGACGCGCGGCGCGCGATGGGACGCGCGGCCCGCGAGCGTATCGACCGGGTCTTCGACATCCGCCATCACGTGCACGCGGTCGAGCGCGTGTTCGACGACGTGCTCGGCGCCGCTCCGGCGGGCGGCTCCGTGCCGCGTCCGGTCGCGGCCGGCGAGGACGCCGTCTCCGAAGCCAAGTTCTAGTGCCGATTGCCGCGCTCGAAGCCTCGTCGCCCGCGCACGTGTTCGAGTTCCTCGACCGCTACGTATCGCCGCGCGGCGCCGCGCACTGGCACTGGAAGTATCAGCTCGACGTGCCCGGCAGCGGGCCCCGCGCCTTCTATCATGTCCAGGCCGACGGCACCGTCGCCGGCTTCATCGGCATCCTGCCGACCACGCTGCACTCGCCCGCGAACCGCACGCGCGCCGCATGGTTCGTCGACTGGGCGACGCGTCCGGGTGAGGGCGCCGTCGGCTCCGGCGTGGCGCTGCTGCGCCGCGCCCAGGCCGCGACCGATCTGCTGCTCACCCTCCAGGGCTCCACGGACACACAGGCGATCCTTCCGAAGCTGCGCTGGAGCATGATCGAGCGGCCGGCGGTGTGGGTGCTGCGCACGAGCGCGCGCGCGATCGCGGTGCGCGGCCCGGCGCGCGATCGCGCCTGGCTGCGGGCGCCCGCGCTCCTCGCCGGGTCGGTGGTGGCCCGCACCCGGCGCGTGGCGCGCGTCGCCGGCGCGGCGTTCACCCTCGAGGAGGTCGAGCGCGTTCCGCCGAGCTACGACGCCGTGTGGGACGCGCGCCGCGACGAGTTTGCGCCCGTGATGGAGCGCAGCAGCGCCCAGCTCGACTTCATGTGCGGCCGCTATCCGGACGGGGGCTACCGCTCGTTCCTCCTCCACGTCGACGGCGCGGTCGCCGGCCACCTCCTCCTGCGCCTCGACGAGAAGGACGAGCTCTCCCGTGGGCGCATCATCGATGTGCTCTGGCCGCGCACGCGCCCGGGCGTCCTCGAGTGGCTCGTCCGCGAGGCCTGCGGGATCTTGCAGGAGCATGGTGTCGACTATATCGAGTGCACCGCCTCGGCCGCCGACCTCGAGCGGGCCCTCGCCGGGTGTCGTTTTGCGCGTCTCCGCCCGGTGCCGGTCTGGTATCATCGGCTGCCCGACGGGGCCGCGAGCCCCGATGCCTGGTTTCTCACCTATCTGGACTGCGACCGCGCCTACCGATGAATTTCACACGACACGCCGCATGCGCGACGATATAATCGCGGTCTTTGCAGGGGTGTTCGGGCGTGCGCCCGAGCAGTTCGGCGACGACACCAGCCCCGCGACGGTCGAGGGCTGGGACTCCCTACGTCACGTCGAGCTGGTCGTCGCGCTCGAGGAGCGCTTCGGCTGCATGTTCGATCCCGAAGAGGTCCCGGAGTTGACGTCGCTTACCCGTATCGAGGACATTCTACGCCACCATGGATAGCGTCCCCCGCCGCCTGACCGCCGTCCCCGATCCCGCGACCCAGGTCGCGCTGGAGGACGCCTACGCCCGCATGGCGCTGGTCCGCGCCGTCGAGGAGCGCCTGCTCGGCCTCTTCAGCGAGGGCAAGCTCTTCGGCACCACCCACACCTGCATCGGACAGGAGACCTGCGCCTTCGCCGTCGTCGACGCGCTCGATCGCGCGCGTGACCTGATCTTCTCGAACCACCGCTGCCACGGCCACTACCTCATCCATAGCGACGACGCCGAGGGGCTGATCGCCGAGATCATGGGCCGCGCGACCGGCGTGTGCGGCGGGCGCGGCGGCAGCCAGCATCTCTGTGCCCGCGGCTTCTTCTCGAACGGCGTGCAGGGCGGCATCGTGCCGGTCGCCGCCGGCATGGCGCTCGCCGAGAAGATGCGCGGCAGCGGCGCCGTCACCACCGTCTTCCTCGGCGACGGCACGCTCGGCGAGGGCGCGGTGTACGAGGCGTTGAACCTCGCGGCGCTCTGGCAGCTCCCCGTGCTGTTCGTCGTCGAGCACAACCAGTGGGCGCAATCGACGCCGACCGCCTCGACCATCGCCGGCGACGTGCTGGCCCGCGCCGCCGCGTTCGGCATCGCGCACGACCGGCGTCCGGCGCGCGATCCGCTGGCGCTGCGCACGCACATGCGCGAGATCGTCGAGCGCATCCGCCGCGACGGCCTGCCCTACTTCCAGGTCCTCGACACCTTCCGCCTGATGGCGCACAGCAAGGGCGACGACGACCGCGATCCCGAGCTGATCGCTTCCGCGCGCCGCGAGGATCCGCTCGACGAGCTGCGCGCGCTGCTGGACCCCCGTCGCGCCGAGGCGATCGACGGCGAGATCCACGCGCGGGTGGCGCGTGCCGTCGAGGCCGCCGACAAGGCGCCCTTCGCCGCGATCGACGCGGCGGCCGAGGTGCGTGCGCTGCAGCGCGTCCGCGACGGCGAGGTCGCCGCGTGCGCGCTTGCCGCCGTCTCCGGCGCCGACCCGCAGCTCACGGTGGTGCAGAGCCTGAACCAGGCGCACCACGCGCTCATGGGCCAGCAGCAGGACGTGCTGCTGATCGGCGAGGATCTGCTCGATCCCTACGGCGGCGCGTTCAAGGTGAGCCGCGGCCTGTCCACCGCCTTCCCGGATCGCGTGCGCTCGACGCCGATCAGCGAGTCGGCGATCGCCGGCATCGCCAACGGCCTCAGCTTGCGCGGCTACCGTCCAATCGCCGAGATCATGTTCGGCGATTTTCTCGCGCTCGCCGCGGATCAGATCATCAACCACCTGGCGAAGTTCCACTGGATGTACGCCGGCAAGGTCGAGACGCCCGTCGTCGTGCGCGCGCCCGTCGGCGGACGGCGCGGCTATGGCCCGACCCACAGCCAGTGCATCGAGAAGATCTTCTTCGGCGTGCCGGGCCTCGTGCTGGTGGCGGTGAGCCTGCGCCACGACCCGGGCCTCCTCCTCACGCACGCCGTGCGGGACGAGCGGCCGGTCATCTTCCTCGAGCAGAAGCTGCTCTACGGAAAGCGCCTCAAGATCGAACCACCTCCCGGTCTCGTGCTCGCGCTGCCCGACGGCGAGCGCAACGAGCTCTACCCGACCGGCATGTGGCGGCCCGCCAGCGACGCCGCCGACTTCACCCTCGTCACCTACGGCGAGATGACCGAGATCGCCGAGGAGGCGATGGCCGAGCTCTTCGACGAGGACGAGCTGCTCGCGGAGTACGTGGTGCCGGCGCAGCTCGCGCCGCTCCGTCTCGACGCCATTCTCGAGTCCGTGCGGCGCACGCGCCGCCTCGTCGTCCTCGAGGAGGGTACGGAGCCCTGGGGCTTCGGCGCCGAGGTCGTCGCCCGGATCGCGGAGGAGCTCGGTACGCAGCTCCTCGGCTGCGCCCGGGTCGGTGCCTACCATCTGCCGATCCCGAACGCGCGGCCGATGGAGGACGCGGTGCTGCCCGACGCCGCGCGCGTGGTCGCCGCCGTGCGCCGCGTGATGCAGGTCCCGCGCGCGTGAGCACGGCCCCCGTCGAGCCGATCCTCGTCCCGCGCGAGCACGTCAACGACGACAGCGTCTTCGTCACGGAGTGGGCCGTACCCGAGGGGGCGCACGTCGAAGCGGGCACCGTCGTCTGCAGCATCGAGACGTCGAAGGCGATCGTCGAGATCGAGGCGCCGGCGGCAGGCTTCGTACGACAGCGCGCCAAGGCCGGCGACGAGGTGGCGATCGGCGGCGTGCTGGGCTGGGTCAGCGCCAGCGCGGACGCGCCGCTGCCCGACGCGCAGCCGGCGCGCTCCGAGTCGGGCGAGCCGGGCCAGATCAGCGCCAAGGCGCGCCGCAAGATCGAGGAGCTCGGCCTCGACCCCGCGCTCTTCGCCGGCAAGACGAACGTGCGCGAGAAGGACGTCCTCGAGGTGGCGGCGAAGGTCGCCGCCGCGGCGGGCGGCGCCACCGATGACCCACGCGGGCCGTCGCGGCTCGAGCCGCTCGGCGCCGTACAGCGCCGCACGGCGCGCGTCATGGAGCAGAGCGTCGCGTCGATTCCGGCGTCATACCTCGAGCGCAGCATCGACCTCGCGGCGCTGCGCGCCCGCGCCAAGGCGCTCGCGCAGGCCTCGGGCGCCGTCATCACCGAGCTCGACCTCGTCGTCCACGCGGTGGCGCGCGCCTGCGTCGACCAGCCGCGCTTCAACGCCTTCAACGCTCATATGTCCGAGCACTACCAGCTGCAGATCTTCGAGCAGGTGAACGTCGGCGTGGCGATGGATCTCGACGGCGAGCTCTACGTGCCGGTCTTGAGGAACGCCGCGGCCAAGGAGATCGCGGCGATCGCCAAGGAGCTACGCTCGCTGCTCTACCTGACGCAGCGGCGCCGGCTCGAGGCGTCGCACCTCGCGGGCGGCACGATCACGGTGACGTCGATGCTCGGACGCGGCATCCAACGGTTCCTGCCGATCCCGTACCCGCAACAGGCGGCGATCATCGCCCTCGCCGATCCGGAGCGCGGCACCGGCGAGCGCACCGCGCTCTCGATCGTCTTCGACCACCGCGTCGCCAACGGCAGCGCCGCGGCGGCATTCCTCGCCAGGGTCGAGGAGCTCGCGATCGCGATCGCGGGCTGAGCGCGCTCAGACGTCGCGCGGACGTCGGTCAGACGTTCCGCGGGCGCGGCAGGAGCCGCGAGAAGAAAGCGCGGTTGCGCGCCACGACCACGTAGCCGCCCTCGACCAGCCAGACGAGCGGCGGCAGCGCGGCGACGCGCGCGAGGCGCGGCCAGCCGACGCGCTCCAGCACGAAGAGACAGGCGCGGCCGCCACGCAGCCAGCGGCCGTCCGTCGTGCGCACGTGTACCGAGCGGCGGCACGCCTCGCGCAGGGCGTCGGTCATCGGCGGGCTCGGCACCTCCTGGTAGGGCCTCGCGACAAAGGCGCCCGCCGTGTCGTGCCGGAGCGCCCACTCGACGGCACGCCGGCAGAATCCGCACTCGCCGTCCCAGACGATCCAGTGCCGGCTCGCATCCACGACCACACGCTAGCACGCGCGCCCCCGCCACGACACGGCGCCGCCGGATGGGAACGCACGCGTGCTTCTGCTAATCGCGCCCTCGGTGACGACGCGGCGGAAGCTCGGGTGGATCGCGCTGCTGTACTTCGCCGAGGGGCTTCCCTTCGGGCTCGTGCTCGACAACCTGCCCGTCTACTTCCGCATGCACGGGGTCTCGCTGACCGCGATCGGGCTCATGAGCCTGATCCGCTCGCCCTGGTGGGCGAAGGTGTTGTGGTCGCCCGCCGTCGATCAGATCGGCCAACGCCGCCTGTGGATCGCGGCCTGCCTCGTCGTGATGGCCGCGGCGCTCATGATGCTGCCGCTGCTGCCGGCCGCTCCGGTCGGCATGGCGCTGATCGTGCTGCTGCTGGTGTTCACCACCGCGGCGGCGACGCAGGACGTCGCGATCGACGCGTACACCATCGAGCTCCTCGAGCCCGGCGAGGAGGGCATCGCCAACGGCGTGCGCGTGTCGGCGTACCGCGTCGCCCTGATCGTCGCCGGCGGCGCGCTCCTCGCGATCGTCAAATGGACGTCGTGGACCGTGGCGTTCACGGCGGCGGCCGTGGTGCTGCTGGCGCTCGCGTTCGCCGTGTTGCTGCTGCCGCGGGTGGAGCTGCGGGCGCAGACGCCGCGCGAGTGGGCGCGCACGTTCCGCGCGTGGCTGCAGCGTCCCGGCGTCGTTCCGGTGTTCCTCTTCGTCTTCCTCTACAAGCTCGGCGACACGACCATCGGACCGATGGTAAAGCCGTTCTGGGTCGACCGAGGGTTCCAGCCAGAGGAGATCGCGGCCATCTCGACGACGCTCGGCGTCGCAATGTCGATCGCCGGCGCGCTCGCCGGCGGCGCGCTCACGTCGCGCTGGGGCATCTTCACCGCCCTCTGGACGCTCGGTCTCGCGCAGGCGGCCGCGAACCTCGGCTACGCCGCCGCCGCGTGGATCGACGTTGGCCGCCCCGCGATCTACGCCGCCTCGATGATCGAGAGCTTCGGCATGGGCCTCGGCACCGCCGCGTTCCTCTCGTTCCTCATGAACATCTGCGACAAGGAGCAGGCGGCGACGCAGTTCGCCTTGCTCTCCGCGCTCTTCAACCTGAGCGGCACGCTCGGCGGCGCGGTCTCCGGCAAGGGCGTGGAGCTCCTCGGCTACGCCCGCTACTTCGGCCTGACATTCCTCCTCGCGCTTCCCGCCTTCGCGCTGCTACCGTGGGTACGGCCGTGGATTCGCGAGCGCACACCGGAGGGTATGAAGAAGGAAGCGACCTAGGGTCGCGTTGTCCGAGAAAGCGGTCGGGCGTGGTCCCTTGCATCTGGATCATCAGGTGGCGGTGCTCCGGCTCCCATGTCGCCGTTGACGAAGTGCCGAGGTTTGACCGGCTTTCCCCGGCATAGGGGTCATTGCCCCCGGGCGAACGCCGTCGCTGAATGGTGCGCGGAGGGCCCACTTCGATGACGACCATGAAGCGCGTTGTTTTCTCGGCGATCGCGTGCCTCGCACTGGAGACGCTCGCGTCGAGCGCCGGCGCGGAGCCCGTCGCGTGTCAGCGCGCAATCGCGAAGTCGAGCGCGAAGTTCGTGCAGGCGAAGATGAAGGCGCTCGAGAAGTGCAACGACGCCGTCGTGCTCGGCAGCGCGAGCGGACCCTGCCCCGACGGCAAGGCCTCGGCGACGATCACGACCGCGCGCGGCAAGCTGCGCGCGGCGGTCGCAAAGAAATGCGGCGGCGCCGACCGCGCGTGCGGCACCGCCGACGACGATTCCCTCGCGTCGATCGGCTGGAACATCAGCAGTTGTCCGAACTTCGAGAGCGGCTCCTGCACCAACCCCATCGCCGACTGCGACGGGGTGAGCACGTGTCTGCTGTGCGTCGGCGACGCTGCCGTCGATCAGGCGATCGCTCTCTACTACGGCGCGCTCGACACGAACACCACGGACCACGACGTGATCACCTGCCAACGCGCAATCGGCAAGAGCACGGCGAAGTTCTTCGCCGCCAAGACCCACGCCCTTCAGAAGTGCGAGGACGGCGTGCTCAAGGGAACGGTCGGCGGACCTTGCCCCGACGCGGCGAAGGCCGCGCCGGCGATCGCCAAGGCCGAGTCGAAGAAGCGCACCGCGCTCTGCAAGGCGTGCGGCGGCGCCGACCGCCTCTGCGGCGGCGGCGACGACCTGACGCCGGCCCAGATCGGCTTCGCGGCGACGTGTCCGAACGTCACGGTCCCATCCGGCCCGACGTGCGCGCACGCGATCGGCACCGTGCAGGACATCGTCGATTGCGTCGATTGCGTCACCGAGTTCAAGGCCGATTGCCTGGATCCCCTCACCGTGCCCTCGCTCGAGTCCTATCCGACCGAGTGCAACGGCGGCGCCGGTCCGACGAGCACGCCGACGCCAACCGTGCTGCCCACGGCCACGCTCACCGCGACGCCGACGGTCACCGCGTCGCCCACCCCCGGGCCGGGCGGCTGTCCGAGCTCGCTCACGTTCGAGGCGAACGGCGACGCCGCCGATCTCGACACGGGTTGGTCCGGGGTGGCGCACGACAGCAGGGTAATCAACGACGGCGTCCTCACGCTCGCGGTGAGCGGCTGCGCGGGCAGCTCGCCGAGCTGCGGCACGTGCGCGGTGAACGGCCCGATCCCAAACAACGGCGGCACGGCCGCGAACAACCACCGCTGCACCGGCGACACGTCCATCCAATGCGCGAGCGACGGCAACTGCACCGGCCACGGCACGTGCGTGTTCTTCTTCGGCGCGCCACTGCCGTTGTCGTCGGGCAGCGTGCCGGTATGTGTCATCAACCAGGTGCTCGGCGCCGTCAGCGGCACCGCCGACGTGAACGGCGGCTCGTCGGCAACGAACGTGAGCCTCACCTCTCGCGTGCACACCGGCGTCGCGGTGAGCCAGCCGTGTCCCATCTGCGGCAGCGGCGGCTTCGGCTCGACCGCGTCGTGCACCGGCGGTCCGCGCGACGGGCTCGCCTGCACGGTGAACGGCACCAGTGCGCTTTTCGGATCGACAAGCTTCGATTGTCCTCCGGATCCCGCCGGCAACATCGGCACGTTGCAGCTCGCGCTCGCGCTCTCGACCGGCACGCAAGCGCGCACGCTGTCGTCCGCGAACCCGCCCTGCACCGCACCGGGGTTCGGCGGCAAATCGTGTTTCTGCGACACCTGCAACGATGCCGTCGGCGAGCCCTGCGGAACCAACGCGGATTGTCCGATGAGCGGCGGCCAGCCGGGCATCTGCGGCGGGACCCGCTGCCGCGGCGGCAGCAATGTCGGCGCGCCGTGCACGGCCCCCTCCCAGTGTCCGGGCGGAGCATGCGGGCGAGCCGGCCAGGCGACCCAGTCGAACCAGTGCGACGACCTCAACTGCACGCCGAACACACCGCCGGACAACGACAGCGTGAACGAGGGCGTGTGCCAGAGCGGTCCGCTCGAGCAGTTCTGCGCCGTGGAGACCTTCCGCGGCTGCCAGAACGACGGGGACTGCCCGAAGCCGGGCGACACCTGCACGACCAGCCGCTTCCGTGAGTGCTTCACCGACAACGGCCAGATCGGCGGCACGGTCGAGGCGCAGGGCAATCCCGATCCGCCCGTCGCGAACGTCTCGCACCCGTCGCTCGGCTCGCTCTTCTGCATTCCCCCGACGACGTCGGCGTCCGTGAATGGCGTCGCCGGCCTGCCCGGTCTCGGGCGGCTCACCCTTCCGGGCACGGCGATGCTCTTCCCGTTGCCGACGGCGACGAGCCTGACGCCGACACCCACGCCCGGCGGTGCCGTGACGCCGACTCCCATCCGCACCCCGACTCGCACGCCGACGCCGACGAATGGCGGCACCTCCACACCGACCGCCACCGCGACGCCGCTCGGGACGTGCGGCAACGGCGTCGTGAACCTGCCGGGAGAGCAGTGCGATCCGACGGCGCCGTCGGGCGGCGGCGCGCTCTGCGATCCGACCCAGTGCATCGCGCCCGGTCAGAGCCCGGGAGACGCCTTCGCCTGCACGTGCGCCAAGGGCCAGCTGCGGACGCTCTTCGACAAGGGCCGGCTCGACAACGGCTGGACCGGGACGTCGATGAACACCGCGACCGTGTCGAACACCGACTTCGACGCCCTGCTCTACGACTGCGACGGCATCCTCGACACGAGCTGTCAGCTCACCGGCCCGCGCCGCGGCAAGTACGGCTACCGCTGCGAGCTGAACGCGCGTATGTCGTGTACGAAGGACGCGGATTGCGGATCGAACGGCCGCTGCGGCGGCTTCCTCGGCGCGCCGCTGCCGCTCTCCTCGGGCGGCGTACCCGTCTGTGTCACGAGCTTCTTCCCGCGCCCGATCACCGGCACGATCGACGTCATGAGCGGCGCGAGCGAGACCTTCACCTATCTCCTGTCGCGCGTGCACCTCGCGACCGCCGTCGACGCGCCCTGCCCGCGCTGCAACTGCACCGGCGTGGCATGCATGAATCAGGTCGGCGCGGCCGGGACGTGCAGCGGCGGCGGGGCGATCAACCAGGCGTGCACCATCGAGGGCATCAGCAACTTCGGACCGATGTCGCGCGATTGCCCGCCCGACAACGCCGCGAACGTCTCGGGCGGCGGCCTCGACATCCGCTTCCTGCCGACGACCACCGGTCAGAGCATCAAGAACGCGACGATCCCGTGCACCGCCGCCGGCTTCACCCAGTACGACTGCCCCTGCGACACCTGCGCCGGCGGCCCGACGCCGAACGCGCCTTGCGCGAGCCACGCCGAGTGCGGCGCGGGCGGCATCTGCGGCGCAACCCGCTGCATCGGCGGCGCCAACGACGGCCAACTCTGTCCGCCCGCGGTATGCGGGACCGGTAATAGCTGCGGACGTCCGGGCATCGCCACCAAGCCCAACAACTGCGACCTCGCCTGCGCCGGCGGCCCGAACGCCGCCGAGACGTGCAGCGCCGACAGCCAGTGCCCCGGCAGCACCTGCGTTCCGCTCTGTATCCAGCAGAGCGGCCAGCAGACCGGCGTCGGCGAGTGCGCGCTCGGCCCGACGGTCGGTCAGTGCAGCATCGACACGTTCCGAGGCTGCAACGTCGACGCGGACTGCAATCCACCGCTCTGCGTGCCGCCCGGCACCTGCGCGAACTGCCAGTGCGGCCAGACCTGTCAGTTCATCTTCGAGCCATGCCACGTCTTCCCGATCGACCTGCAGGGACAGGCGGGGACCTTCGTCGTGAACGACTCGTCCGGCACGTCGGTGAACAGCTTCTGCATTCCTCCGACGTCGAGCGTCGCGGTGAACCAGACGTCCGGCCTCCCCGGCGAGGGGATCATCGTCGTGCCACACCACTATACGAAGAAATTCCCCTCGGACGCCTGTGGCACCACCTGTCCGTAAGCAGGAAAGTGAGAGCGTGGAGCACGCATGACGGCGTGTGCTCCACGCCCCCGCTGGCTAACCTTTCGGAGCCGCCAGCCAGGAACCTCCGGCGGAAAGAGCAGTCCGTAACGGCCGACCGTCAGGAGCCACGTCCGCGCCCGGGCGACCGCCGGGCGCACGAGTGAGACCTCTTCGCCACCATCGACCGCGCCTATCCGCATCGCGCCCTTTCCCCCGCTTCCAGCCGTCGAACCACCGGGCCGAAGACGCCGGATCGAGCTGAACGGCGCGACGGAGCCCAGCACGGCCGCGCGTCGCATGCGGTGCGCGTTCAGCATACATAGCGAAGCGCGGCGCGCACCTCTGTGGGCGTTGGCGGGAGGCGTACACGGTAGCGATCCGCCAGAACGTGTCCATTCCGTCCCGCGACCCGATTGACGGCGCGGGCGAGGCGCGCGCTGACGGCCATCATGCCGCGACCGCGCGTCCGACGATCGTGCGTCTCCACTATGAGATGCGCGTGATTGCCCTGTAGGGAGTAGTCCACGAGACGGAATCCGGGCCGCTCGCATCCCGCACGGAAAGTATGCTCGACTTCTCGCACGATCCGCACGCTGCGGAGCGACGGCACATCGGACCGCAGCCGGAGGTCACGTGCGCGGGCACGGCGCGAACGAGACCCGCGAGACGCGCGGCAGGCCTGGATTCGAAGCAAGCTTCCGTCCCGCGGCGGCACGCGCACCGCCGCCAGCCGCAGGGAGTCGACAACGAGAGAGCGAGCTGACGTAAACGGCGTGGCATGTCTCTAGCCTTGATTCGGCTACCTTCTGCCGGCAACCGTTGCCCAAACCGAACGGACGCGGCGCGGGGGCGCTGACGCTAGTCGACGCGGTACGGCTGGCGGCGCTCGTAGAGGGCGAGGCGCTCGGCGATCTCGTGGGCGAGATCGGCGCTGCCGGCGGTCTCCGCGATGCTCCGGGCGCGCTGCGCGGTTGCGACGGCCTCGTCGAAACGGCCGACCTCGGCGTAGGCGGCGGCGAGGGTGTCGAGACGGTCGGCGTCGACGGCGTCGCCGGCGGCTGCGACGGCGCGCTCGGCGAGCGCAACCGCCGTCTTGCCGTCGCGCAGGCTGGCGTCGCCGGTCGTCGCGAGCATCCACGCGAGCGTGCTCGTATTGTCGGCGTTGTCGGGATCCTTGGCGAGGAGCGCGCGGAGCTCGGCGATCGCCTCGCGCGCCTTTCCCGCCTGCATGTACGCCAGCGCCAGCGCCGCGGGCGCGTTGCCGTCGGGTATCGCCTGCGTGGCGACGGCGCTCTGCGCGCGCGCCTCGTCGTCACGTCCGGTCACGACCAGGAGCTCGATCAGCTTCTGTTGCGCGCCGGGGTACGCGGGCCGGATGCGCACCGCCTCGCGCAGCGCCACGATCGCCTCCTCGCTGCGGTCCTGGCTGGCGAGCACGAGCGCGAGGTTGTAGCGCGGCTCCGCGAAGCTCGGATCGAGCTCGGCGGCGCGCTGGAACTCGCGCGCGGCCTCGTCGGGCTGGCTCTGCTTGAAGAAGTACACGCCGAGGTTGTTGCGGGCGATCGCGAAGTCGGGCTGCAGCACGACGGCGCGACGCAGCTCGCGCTCGGCGCCGGCCATGTCGCCCGTGTTCATCAGCCCGAGACCGAGACTGGTATGCGCCTCCGCCATGTCCGGCTCGCGCTGCAGCGCGGTCCGCAGGTGCGCGATCGCCGCCTGGACGTCGTCGTCCATGATCAGCTTCGCGAGGTTGGTGTTGGCGACCGCGTGCGTCGGCTCCATTGCCAGCGCGCGCTCGAACTCACGGCGCGCCTCGGCGTCGCGACCCTGCTGCATCGCGACCACTCCGAGGTTGACGTGGGCGTCGGAGCTGTCGGGCTGCACGCGCATCGCCGCCTCGAAGTAGGGCGGCGCCTCGGCGTTCCGCCCGGCGCGAATCAGCGCGTTGCCGAGATTGTTGAGGCACACGTAGCACTGGTCGTCGGCGGCGACCGCGGTGCGCCAGAGCGTTTCCGAGTCGTGCCAGACGCCGATCTGGCGCCAGGTGAGCACGGCGAGCACGACCATCACGGCGCTCGCCACGCCGGTCGCCGTGCCGAACGACAGCGGCGGCCGCCGGCCGGCGCGCGCGGCGAGATCCAGCTCGAAGATGGCGCCCGCCACGACGACGGCCCAGCCGAGCGTCGCGAGATAGCTGTAGCGGTCGGCGGTGATGTGCGGCCCCGCCTGCGCGAAGCCGAGCACCGGGGCGAGCATCGCAACGTAGACCGCGGCCGCGGTGAGGAGCGCGGGCACCCGCCGCCGCAAGGCGAAGAGCACGGCCGCCACGGCGACGACAAAGCCGATCGAGGCGAAAACGTCGCCGCGCATGAACTGCCAGCCGACCGGAAGCTGATAGAGCGGCGAGAGGCCGACCGGCACGACCGTCTTCGCGAGGTAGAACGCCAGCGCGTAGAACGCCTGGCCGATCCGTCCCGGGATGCCGTGCTGCGCGAGCGTGTAGAAGGTGGCGGCAGAGCGCTCGGCGATACCCTCGAGCACCGCGGCGCCGAGGCCGAGCAGCACGAACGGGATCTTCTCGATCCACACGGCGCGCCGCTCGCGCTGCGCCGCCGGTCCGCGGGTGCGCGGCGCGCCACGCAGCCGTCCGAGCGGATAGAAGTCGAGCGCGACGAGCGCGAGCGGCAGGCCCATGCCAACCGGCTTCGCCAGCAGCGACGGCAGGTACCAGGCGAGCGCCGACCACGCGATGCCGTCGCGCCGCGCGGCATGGAAGCGGACGTAGGCCTCGAGCGCGAGCAGGAAGAAGAGGCCGGAGAGCACGTCGCGCCGCTCGGTCGCCCAGGCGACCGACTCGACGCGCAGCGGGTGCAGCGCGAAGAGGCCGGCGGCGATCGCGGCCGCGATCCACAGCGCACGCGGCGCACGCTCGCGTGGGATGCGGACGGCGACGCAAAGGAGCCGCACGCCGAGCAGGGCGAATGCGATGGCGTTCGCGAGGTGCAGCAGGAGATTGGTCAGGTGATAGCCGACCGGATTCATCCCCCAGATCTGGAAGTCGACCGCGTACGACAGCCAGGTCAGCGGCAGGTAGTGGCCGTCGATGTTGGTGAGCATCCAGCGCAGCGAGGTCGCGTCGAAGCTCCGGAAGAAGGGATTCTCGGTGAGGTTCGTCTGATCGTCGAAGTCGACGAAGCCGTTCCGCAGCGTCGGGACGTACGCGACCGCAGTCGCGAGCACGACGAGGGCGATCGGCAGCCAGCGCTCCCACGGCCGCGCCGGCTCGGTCACCGGCGGCGCGGCGAACGGCTCCCGCGCCGGCTGCCGCCGGGCGGGCGGCGCGACAGCCACGGTGGCCGCCTGGGAGGCGCCGCCGCCCTGACGCCGGCGTCGTGAGGATCGGGAGGCCATCGCGCGACCGAAGGGTGGCCCGATCCGCGCTCACCTGCAAGCCGCCTGGAGCGCATGGCGGTCGCGCGGTGCGTCGTCGATCGACGCGTTGCGCGCGCCGTTGCGACCCCACACTTCTCACGTCATCCGGAGCCGCAAACTCGCTTTTTTTCTTGACAACGTTTGAAACGCTAGCCTACGCTCATCGCCGAGCCCTCTGCGTGCCGTTTCTCGAGCAGCCGATGTCATGAGAAGTGCGTTTGCGTGTGCCGTCGCGAGTTTTTCCCATAGGCACGTGGAGGCGCCGAGGGCCAATGTGCCGGAATCGAGACGCCCCCGGAGGCAACCGTTCCCGCTCGATCGTGTCCGTGCGCGACCCGCGGGTGAAGCCGACGCAGTGAACCAAGGAGGAGAGTCATGAACCAACAGTCGCGTTTCGCACGTCTTGCGGGAATCGCCGCCGCGCTCGTCGCGTCGCTGGCGCTCGCAGTTCCGGCGCACGCCGATCCGCTGAAGTGCCAGCAGGAGATCACCAAGGACACGTCGAAGTACGTCCAGGCGAGAACAAAGGCGCTGCAGAAGTGCCACGAGGCGATCGTCAAGGGGAAGATCCCACCGCAGGATTGCCTCCTCGAGCCGACGGCAGCGGGCAAGATCGTGAAGGCCGACAGCAAGCTGCGCGCCGGCGTCAACAAGAAATGCGGCGGTGCCGACAAGACCTGCAGCACGGCGGGGGACAACGACTCGCTCGCCTCGATCGGCTGGCCTTCTACTTGCCCGAGCTTCGAGGGCTCGTGCAACAACGCGATCACGACCTGCGGCGACATCAATGACTGCTTGATCTGTGTCGGCAATGCCGCGGTCGATCAGTCGATCTCGCTCTCCTACGACGACCTCGTGCCGAGCACCCCGGGCTCCGACGCCAACAAGTGTCAGGTCGCGATCGGCAAGAACGCGGCCAAGTTCCTCAGCGCGAAGAGCAAGGCGCTCTCCAAGTGTGAAGGCGGCGTCCTGAAGGGCACCGTCACCGGCCCGTGTCCCGACGCCTTGAAGGCCGTACCCGCCATCAACAAGGCCGAGTCCAAGAAGATCGCGGGCATCTGCAAGGCCTGCGGCGGCGCCGACAAGATCTGCGGCAACGGCGACGACCAGACGGTCGGCGCGATCGGCTTCGCGACGACCTGCCCGAACGTCACGATCCCGGGCGGGTTCTCCTGCAAGGGCGCGGTCAACTCGCTGCAGAATCTGGTTGACTGCGTCGACTGCGTGAACGAGTTCAAGGCCGACTGCCTCGATCCGCTGTCGATTCCGTCGCAGCGCACGTACCCTGCAGAGTGCGTTACGAACCCGAACCCGCCGCCGTGCGACTCGACGCCGCAGAACACAGCGACGCCGTGCCCGACGGCCACCCCCGGCATCGTCTGCCCGACCCTCGTGCGGACCGACGCGAACGGCCCCGGCGTCGACCTCGACACCGGCTGGACCGGCCAGTCGCACGACGGCCACGCGCCGTCGAACAACCGCCTGACCCTCGCCATCAGCGCGTGCAGCAACCCCGACGCGTCGACCTGCGGCGTCTGCAACACCTCCGGTCCGCTGCCGAACGCCGGCGGAGCGTCGCTCAACACGCACCGCTGCGTCCTCGACACGCGCTTTGCCTGCACCAGCGATCCCGATTGCACGGGCCTGCACTGCTCCGGCGGCACCAACTCCGGCGCCGCATGCACCGTGAACAGCCAGTGCCCGATCGGCTCTTGCGCGGCCGGCCCCGGCGGCACCTGCAGCTTCTTCTTCGGTGGGCCCCTCCCACTCTCCGCCGGCGGCGTCTCGGTCTGCGTCAGCAACCAGATGACGACGCCGATCACCGGCACGGTGGATGTGGAAGGCGGCACGACGGAGAGCAACATCAACTTGCTCTCGCGCGTCTTCATCGGTCCGACGCTCGATCATCCGTGTCCGAACTGCATCGAGGAGCTCGGACACCCAGGAGTGTGCGACAGCGGTCCGCACGGCGGTGAAAACTGCATCGTCATGGGCCACAGCGACGAGTTCGGCGACGTCAGCTTCGACTGCCCGCCGCTCGGTGGCGCCAACGTCGGCAACCTGCCGATCCCGCTCGACTACACGACGGGTGTCCAGACTCGTACGCTCAGCGCGGCGAACCCGAACTGCCGCGCTCCGGGAACGACGAGCGACAGGTGCTTCTGCGATACCTGCAACAACGCCGCGGCATCTCCGTGCGCCACGAACGCCGATTGCGTCCTGGTCGGCGCCACGATCTGCGGCGGACGGCGCTGCGTCGGCGGCACGAACGTCGGAGCAGCATGCGTCGCCGCCAGCGAGTGCCCCGGCGGTGGCTGCGTCATCCCCGGCACCCAGACGGCGCCGAACCAGTGCGACGATCTGATCTGCTCGCCGACCAGCACCTGCGTCGGCGGCTGCAACGCCTTCCTGAACTGCACGGGCGCGTTCGGCTGCGTCGGCGGTGCAAACGATGGCGCCCTCTGCACCGTCGCCTCCGAGTGCCCGGGCGGCAGCTGCGACGAGCAGTGTCCGGGTGGCTCGTGCGTCACCGGCAACGAGGGGGTGTGCGCCGCCGGCCCGCTGGAGAAGTTCTGCAACCTCCAGCGGTTCCGCGGCTGCGGCACCGACGCCGATTGCCCGGCGCCAGGAGACACCTGCGCCTTCGAGAAGTTCCGTGATTGCTTCCTCGACAACGGCGCAATCGGCGGCAGCGTGACGGTTTCGGGCGTGCCGTATCCGTCATGCGGCGGCGTCGGCACCGGAACGGTCGGGGCGCTCTTCTGCGTGCCTCCGACGTCCAGCAGCTCCATCAACAACGTGTCCGGCCTGCCGGGCCTCGGCCGCGTGTCGCTGCCCTACACGGCCACGTTCCAATAACTAGCCCCACCTAGCCCTCGGCCTTCCGGCCGAGAGAAGCCCCCGGGCCCGCACGGCCCGGGGGCTTTTTTTTTCGGCGCGCTGCGTCGGCCGCTGGCGCATCCCCCATGGCACCCGCGTGACGAGCCCGCACGCAACACGTCCCGGCGTTTGACCAATAGAGTGCGCGTTTGTAGCTTCGCCCAGCCGGATTCCCTGGCCACGTTTCCCACGGAGGTCCCCCATGCGCCGCTTCTACTCGTTCACCTTCGCCGCGCTTGCGATGCTGTTGCTCCCGATCGTCGCACCACGCGCCGCGCAAGCGTTGAGCAGCGGCGAGACCAATTGCCAGGAGTCCATCGGCGAGGAGAGCGCGCGCTTTGCGGAGCAGAAGCACGAGGCGATCCTGCGCTGCGAGAACGACATCGCGCAGGGAGGCGCGTGCAACACGGCGAAGCGCGACCAGGCGATCGAGCGCGCCACGTCGCGGCTCTCGCGTCAGCTCGTCAACAAGTGCAAGAGCATCACGCTCGAGAACCTCGGCTTCCCGGGCGCGTGCAGCGATCCGGATGGCGGCACGTTCTCCGTCGACAACCTCGTCACGTGCATCACCGACTCGTCGGAATCGATGGTGGATCAGGACGTCGCGACCGAGTACCCCAACGTGCACGCGCTCTCCGACGGCGCGGCGCGCTGCCAGAGCGAGATCGGCGCCGAGGCCCAGAGCTACGTGGCCCGCGTGCTGCGTGCGCGCGACCGCTGCCTCGAGCTGCAGGTGAAGGGTCGCATTCCATTGAGCGTCAACTGCCGCGCCGCGGTGCCTCCGGGCACGGGTGACGCGAGGACCGACAGGCAGATCTCGCAAGCCGTCACCCGCCTGAACGATCAGCTCCGACGCGCCTGCACCGGCATCACGCTCGAGGATCTCGGCTTCCCCGGCCTCTGCCCGGCAGCGAGCCCGTTCACGCTCGACGATCTGCAAGCGTGCATCCTCGGCACGCACGACGCGGGCATCGGCGCGCTGCAGGCGGTGACGTATCCGTTCGCCGGCGGCCCGACGCCGACACCGACGACGACCGCAACGGCCACGCCCGAGGAAACGGCCACCGCGACCCCGACCGAGACGGCGACGCCGGAGGGCGAGACCCCAACGCCCACGGAGACGGTGACACCGACCGAGACGGAGACGGAGACGCCGACGCCGACCGAGACGGAGACGCCGGGCCCCGGCGCGACGGAGACGTCCACGCCCGTCGAGACCGAGACCCCAACGCCGGTCGCCACCGAGACGCTTACGCCGGTCGCTACGGCGACCGAGACGGCGACGCCGCCGCCGGGCGCCACCGAGACCCCGACCGCAACGCCGACCGTCGGCCCGACGGAGACGCCCACGGCCACGGTCACGGCGACCGAAACGGTCACCCCGACCGCCACCGTGAACCCCACCGGAACGGCGACGCTCACGGCAACGCCGACGGTCACCTTCACGCCGGCTCAAACGCCCACGGCGACACTGACGCCGCCGGCCACCGTCACCGCCACCCCAACCGTTACCGCGACCGTGACAGTCACCACGACGGCCACACTCACCGCAACACCGACGGTCACGGCGACCGCGACGATCACCGCGACCGCGACACGCACGGCAACGCCGACCGTCACTGCGACGCCAACCCTCACCGCAACGGCACCGCTCACCGCCACCCCGACCGTGACCGCCACCGCCACGAAGACGACCACGCCGACCGTGACGGCAACCGGCACGGCCACGCCGACGCGCACGGCGTCGCCGACGCCGACCGCCACCTCGACGCCCGTCTCGCTCTGCGGCAACGGCGTCGTCGACGCGGGCGAGGACTGCGACTTGAGCGCCGGCGCCAGCGGCACGTGCGCCGCGCACTCGAACACCGGCACCGACTTCACGTGCAACAACTGCACGTGCGCCTGCCCCGCGTTCGTCAAGTTCACCGGCACCTCGACGAACGGCGTCCTCGACACCGGCTGGACCGGCAACGGCCACGATTCCACCGTCATCAGCGACGGCACGGTCACGGTCGGCGTGGCGTCATGCGCCGCTGGCGCGACCACCCGTCCCTGCGGCGTCTGCTCGCTGCTCGGCCCGGTCGAGAACCTGAACGCGGCCGTCTATCCAAGCCCGCCCGGCGCGAGCAAGGAGGTCGAGGACCATCGCTGCAGCAACAACACGTCGGTCGTCTGCGCCAACAACACACCGTGCTTCCAGCAGTGCGTCGGCGGCACGAACGACGGCAACGCCTGCACGGTGGCGTCGGCCTGCCCCAGTGGTACCTGTCCCGCGGCCGGCACCTGCGAGTTCCAGTTCGGCACCTACCTACCGCTCGCGGCGGGCGGCGTGTCGACCTGCGTCGGCAACCAGATCAACGGCAGCATCACCGGTACGGCCGACGTCGAGACGGGGGCGTCGGCGACCAACGCCAAGCTCACCTCGCGCGTCTACAACGGCATCACGCTCTCGAACCCGTGCCCGCAGTGCAACGGCGACACCACCACCAACGACGGCGCCCGCCAGGGCACCTGCTCGGGCGGCGCCCGCACTGGCAAGGCGTGCGACGTGAACGGCAAGTCTCCGAACCTTTCCTTCGGCAGCACAAGCCTCGATTGCCCGCCGCTGAGCGGGGCCCTGATCGCAACCCTGCCGATCGACTTGAGCAACACGACGGGCACCAAGGTCCGGACGACCTCGACGGCGAATCCGCTTTGTCGTGGGCCTGGGTGGACGACGCAACGTTGCCAGTGTGATACCTGCGCCGACACGGCCGCCGAGGTCTGTGCGACCAACGCCGATTGCCCAGCGGGACATCCCTGCGGCGTCAAGCGCTGCATCGGCGGTACCAACGTCGGCAACGCGTGCACAGCGGCGAGTGAGTGCCCGGGTGGCGCGTGCAGCGCGCCAGGTGCTCAGACAGCGGGCAATCAATGCGACGGCGCTTCAGGCGACTGCGTGGCCGATCCCGGGACGCCGAGCCCGAACGACCGCATCTGCTCCTCCGGCCCGCTCGAGAGCTTCTGCGGCCCCGTCGAGACATTCCGGACCTGCACGGGCAACAGCGACTGCCCGTTCGCCGGCGATACCTGCTCCGTGATGCGCTTCCGCGACTGCTTCGACAACGGCGTCGTCGGCGAAACGCTGACCGCTACCGGCGTTCAAGACCCTCCAGTGAACGACCAGTCCGACCCGACACTGGCGGCGCTCTTCTGCGTCGGTCCGACGAGCTCGTCGTCGGTCAACTCGGCGGCCGGACTCCCTGGTCTCGGACGCCTCGAGCTCGGCGGCCACGCGGTCGGGATCGCGCCGACTCCGTAGCGGCTTCAGGGGAGGGACGCCGCCCGGCGTCCCTCCCCGTTTCCGGGGCCGTTCGCGTGCGCCGGAGCGGCGCAACCCCCTGTGCTACTTGCTACATAACTCCCCTTCTTGCGCCCTGCGTCACACGACTTTTTCCTTGACTGTCTCACCTGCAGAGCAATAGCCTGTGCCTACAAGCGTCCGGGTGCCGTGATCCAGTTTTTCCCGTCCGCCATCAGCCACCATTTGAGTAAACGAAGGAGGGTGACCATGAAACGCCGTCTAGTGATTTCGAGCTCGATCATGGCGATCGCGCTCGGAGCGATGGTTGCGCAGACCGTGCATGCGCAGCTCTCGTCGACCGCCGAGCCGTGTCAAGAAGCGATCGCCAAGAATGCCGCCAAGTTCGTCGGCAAGAAATTGAAGGCGATCCAGAAGTGCAACGAGAAGAACATGAAGTCGCCGGGTGATTGCGCTCCGGCGGATCTCACGGCGACGATCGCCGGTCTCACGACCAAGCTGAACGACGGCCTCAACAAGAAGTGCGGCCCGCCGTTCCCGCCCGCGGGCCTCTCGAACACCCCGCCGTCCGGACTCGGCTTCCCCGGCAAATGCTCGCAAGGCGGCCCGGGGAACTTCACGTCCACCGATCTCAACAATTGCATAGACACGAGCCACGAGGACGCCGTCGACTCCCTGATCGACATCGAGTGGGGCACCACAACCGCCAATGCCAACAGCGACGTCCAGAAGTGCCAGAAGGCGATCGACAAGGATGGCGGCAAGGTCACGGCCGCGGTCCTGAAGGCCGTCCAGAAGTGCCGCAACTCGATCAACAAGGGAAGCATCACGGGCATCTTGGGGTCGGCCTGCGCGACGTCCGATTCGAAGACGATGGCGTCGATCACGAAGGCGCAGAGCAAGGCCACGGCCGATATCAGCACCAAGTGCCAGGACTCGCAGATCGTGCAGCTCGACGTGTGCAATCCCAACGCGACGACCGCGGCGGCCGCCGCCGCCTGCGTCGTCTCGACGCACACGCTCGCGGCCGACAACTCCGCCGTCGACGCGAGCGACCTGATCGATTTCGAGTACGCGGCCCCCGCCATCTGCGGCGACGGTACGAAGAATCAGCTCAACGAGGAGTGCGACGGCTCCGACGACTCGGCCTGCCCCACTCTGTGCGGTGATCCCAGCGGCAGCTTCGCGTGTCTGTGCCTCAACATCCCGCGCGAGCGCGTGATCGAGCACTCCGCCGGTGCCGACCTCGACAACGGCTGGGACGGCAGCAGCCATGACTCCGGCACCGTCGAGGGTGGCGGCTACGTCGTGAACCTCTACGACTGCAACGCCACCGACACCTGCGGCGACGACACCTGCACGGTCGGCGCGAGCTGCAGCGGCGGGGCGCACGATTTCTGCACGACGGACGCGCAATGCGCATTTCTCGCCGAGGGCACGTGCCGTACGGATCGTACGGACGTCGGTCCGCATTGCAACCTCAACGTGCAGACGTCCTGCTTGACGAATGCCGACTGCCCCGGCGCCGGCAATTTCTGCGTGAAGACCTTCCACGGTCCGCCCCTGCCGCTCTCCGCGGGCGGCATCTCCGTCTGCGTCCTCAACACCTTCAGCGAGAACGCCGTCGGCACGAAGAACATGGGTACCGGCGCGGCGGCCGTCCGGATCCGGCAGCGCTCGCAAACCCACCTGACGGCGGAGGTCGGCGCCAGCGGTCCGTGTCCGGTCTGCGGCGGCTTCTGCAACGGCGTCACCGGGGTCCGTCATCCGTGCGCTGTCGACGCGGATTGCGCCGACGCGCCGCCGACGCACACCTGCAATCACTCGCTGGTCTGCAACTTCGGCGCGAACGCCGACAAGGCTTGCCGTGCGGATCCCCCGAACGGCGGGGGCACGGCGCTGTTCGGAAACCCGAGCATCGATTGTCCGCCGCCGGCCACCGACAACCTGACGGGCATCGGCCTGGATATCCTCTTCAACCCGGCGACGACCCAGACTGTTAGCTCGCAGCCGAGCGTGCAATGCGACAACCCAGCCTTCAGCGGCAAGACCTGCGATGGAGGCACGAACAACGGTGCGACGTGCACCGTCAACTCGCAGTGCCCCGGTGGCGCGTGCACCTTCCAGTGTTACTGTCCGAACGGCGGCGCCGTCCATCAGCGGCCGAACGGTTGCGACGCGGCATGCGTCGGTGGGGGGAACGACACGACCTCCTGCGACGCGGATTCGGAGTGCCCAGGCGGCTTCTGTCATCAGGGTGACTGCCGGCCGGATACGGGCGCGCCGTTGATTCTGAAACCAAATGAAGGCGCCTGCACCGCGACGCTGGAAGGTCACTGCTCGGTGAGCGCGTTCAGAACCTGCAACGCCGACGCCGATTGCCAGGCACCGGCGTGTACCTCTTGCCATCCTGCCGAGACCTGCAACATCCAAGGCAAGAACTGCTTCGTCAACTCCGGCACGACCGCCGCCGGCCTGATCCGCACCGGTATATCCGATCCGGTCAATCCGGTTTCCGCATCGGTGTTCTGCATCGCACAGACGAACAACGGCTCGGTCGACGCAACCGCCGGACTCCCGGGTCCGGGCGCGCTCATCCAGCCCGAGTCGGCCGCCGATACGGGTCTGACAATCTGCCCGTAGTCGGTTAACTCGCTTCAGCGAAAAGGGGCGGTGCCTTCGGGCACCGCCCCTTTTCTTTTTGCGGCGACGAGACGGACGATCGTCACCCTCGCTGATCGAGAACGATCTTGATGTGTACGGCTCGAAGCCGTACAATTGGCGTCGAGCGATTGCCCATGAAAACGCTTCGCCGCAAAGCACGACTAGAGGCGCGCGTTACCGTGGAGCAGAAGTCGCGGTTCGAGCGTGCGTCAACTGTCCAGGGTCGATCCGTGACAGACTTCGTCGTGAGCGCTGCCGATGAAGCGGCTACCCGCATTCTTCGCGAGCACGAAAGGCTGACGCTCAGCGAGCGCGACTGCAAGACGTTCGTCAGCGCGCTCTTGAAGCCCCCGGCACCACGCGGGCGTCTCGCGCAGGCGATGAAGCGGTACAAACGGACGCTCGCGACGGCTGAGTGACCGGCTTCCCTCCGCCCGCGCACGCCTATCGGATCGAACCGCTCGCGGCACGTCACGACCGTGCGAATTTCTCGTGCGGACAACAAGCCCTCGATGCCTACCTCCGCGAGCGCGCTCGACGGGAGATGGCCAATCACACCGCTGCCGTCTTCGTGGCGGTTCCGACGAACGAACCTCACGTCATCGCCGGATATTACACCCTCTCGAGTATGACGGTGGACGCGGCCGCGCTGCCCGCCAGAACCGCGCGCAAACTCCCCCGCTACCCGATGCTGCCCGCCACGCTTCTCGGCCGCCTCGCCGTCACGCAGCAGCACCAGGGTCGAGGCTTGGGCGAGCACCTGCTTATCGATGCCTTGGGTCGGAGTCTGGCAACGACCGCTAGCGTTGTTTCCGTCGCCGTCGTCGTCGATCCCGTCGACGATCGTGCCCGAGCATTCTACGCCAAGTACCAGTTCATCGCCTTGGCTGATCGCCCGAGCCGCTTGTTCCTATCGATGGGGACGATAGAGCTCGGCCTGGCGTGAGGCGGGGCGCCGCGAAGTTGCGGCGCCCCGCTCTCGGCATGCGGCTCTACTTCTTCCCGCTCTTCTTCTTCGCGGGGGCTGCGCCCTCCTCGCCCTTCTTCTTGGCGGCCGGCGACGCTTCCTCGCCCTTCGGCAGGTCAGCGACCCTGTACATCCGGAACGTGCCCTTCATCTCGATCGGAATCGGGAAGGGCGCGGTCGCCATCATGGCGCGCGTGTGCTTGCCGGTGATCATGTTCGGTTTGATGTCGTCGGCACCGTAGATGATGATGTTCGTCTTCGGGACGTTCGGCTTCGGCAGCATCTCCTCGTTGCCGGAGATCGCGAACTTCGCGTTCTGCGTCGTCGGATCCATCTGGAAGTTGTCGTCGTACTTGTCGTGCGCGATCACCTTCCAATCGATCTTGGAGATCTCGTCCTTGCCGCTCGGCTTGAGCGTGCTCCACCCGGTCTTGAGCTCGGCCAGCTCCTTCGCGGACGGGGCCCAGATCTTGTTCTCGTGCTGCGCCTTCTCGATGCCGGCCTGCATCTCCTTCGGGAAGGCCACGTCGAGCAGGAAGATGTCGACGTCGTCGCCGGTGCCCGGCTTGCGGCGCTCGGGAACCGTCGGGACCAGGACCTTCGGACCCCCCTCGACGTCGCCGGTCGCCGTCTGGACGGGAGCGGAGCCGGCGGGCTCCTTGGCGAGGATCGCCTTGGCCTTCTCCGCCGACGCCTCCTCCATCTTCACATCCGCCGCACGCATCGCGTTCGCCTCGTCCTTGGGAAAGTGGACGACGCGGATCAGGTTGGCGACGCAGAAGTAGCGATCGATCCCGGCTCCGGGCTGCGGCGAGGCCGCGGGCGCCGGGGCGGGCGTGCTGCCTGGCTCGGGGGTGGCAGTGGCCTTCGGGTACTCGATCTGGCTCACGAGGAGCCAGACTCCGCTGATGTTGCTCGGCAGCTCGCCGTCGGTCTCAGTGCTCTCGACGAAGGCATGGCTTCGGGACTGGAAGAGTCCCACGGCGAGCAGGGCGGCGACCGACACGACCCGCCACTTGCGGCGCTTTTTCATAAGTGGCTATTCCTCCTTGGGAGTTTTGCGATGAAGGGGATGTTTGTTAGCAATGGGGTCGGGGGGAATCAATACAACATGATCTCACGGATGATGATGACGGTGGCGGCGCTGGTCGCGCTCGCCGTTGCCGGCTGCCAGGGCTCGACAGGGACATCGTCTGCCCCGCAGCCCAAGGTGGCGGACAAAGAGGAGGTTTCGCGCCGGGTCGGCGAGTACTTCGGTAAGAGTGTGACCCCCGGAGTGACGCTCCGCGTAACGGACCTCGCTCCGGCGGAGGTTCCGGGCTGGAGCAAGGGCAGCCTCGAGGTGTCCGCCGCCGGCAATACGCAGAACATGAGCTTCCTCGTGTCGCAGGACGGCCGGTACTTCATCAGCGGCGAGGTCGTCGACCTCACCGCCGACCCGCTACAGGCCGTGATGAAGAAGATCGACCTGAAGGGCGAGCCCGCCCGCGGCCCGGCCGACGCCAAGGTCACCATCGTCGAGTACTCCGACTTCCAGTGTCCCTTCTGCTCCCGCGGCTACCAGATCCTCGAGGAGCAGGTGATGCCCGAGTACAAGGACAAGGTGAAGTTCTACTTCAAGAATCTTCCCCTGAAGAGCATCCACCCCTGGGCCGAGGGCGCGGCGATCGCGGCCCGGTGCGCCGAGCAACAGAGCGGCGAGGGCTTCTGGAGCCTCTACCACGCGCTCTTCAAGAACCAGCGTGAGATCAACCAGGACAACTTGAAGGACAAGGTCACCCAGTTCGCCAAGGACGCCCACCTGGACGAGGCCAAGTTCACCCAGTGCTTCGACACCAAGGCCTCGCAGGCCGACGTCGACCGGGACGTCGAGGAGGCGACGGCGGTCGGCGCGAACTCGACCCCGACCTTCTTCGTCAACGGCCGTCGCCTGGAGGGGGCGCAGCCGTTCGAGAACTTCAAGGCGATCATCGACCAGGAGCTCGGCTGAGCGGTTCTGCGCCGTCGCAGGGCGGCGCGCCGGGAAGTTCGCATGGCGTGCGCTCCATCAGGCCGGCGTTTCCCTTGACTCCGAGAGCGCGGGATTGCTAGCCCTTTAGATGTGCCGCGGCAGCGCTCGGGTCGTCGTTCGGACCTGCGCACCGCCTCTCCGACGCCGACAAGTCCACCATGGGTCTCGATACGTCCAGCGCAGTCTCGAAGGGGGTTCGTTCTATGGGCATCGTCCGCTCCAGCCTGAAGCTTCTGCCGGCGCTCCTGCTGTGTAGCGCCATCACCGCCAGCGTCGTCCACGCCGACGCGGCCGCCGACTCCAAGTGTCGCGCGGCGATCGGCAAGAACGCCGCAGCGTTCGCGCAAGCCAAGTTGAAGCTGCTGCAGAAGTGCAACGAGGCCCTTGTCAAGAAGGGCCTCCCCGTCGGTAGCTGCCCCGATCAGAAGACCTCGGACAAGATCACGAGCACGCAGGCGAAGGTCGACGCCGCGATCGTGAAGTCATGCGCCGGCAAGGACAAGGTGTGCGCAGCCGGTGGCGACGACGCCAATCCGGGCTTCCCCGCGACGTGCCCCAACTTCGAGAACGGCAACTGCAACGGCGCGATCGCCGATTGCAGCGGCATCGGCCCATGCCTCAACGATTGCATCGGCGAGGCCGCCGTCGATCAGGCGGTCTCCCTCTACTACCTCGGCCTGATCCCGCAGGACCCGAAGGCCGCCAAGGATGCCAACAAGTGCCAGCTGGCGATCAGCAAGAGCATCACGGGCTTCTTCGGCGCCAAGTCGAAGGCCTTGCAGAAGTGCTGGGACACGGAGAACAAGCTCGGCCTCAAGGGCAGCACGACGACGGCGTGCCCGCCGTTCGGCGCGGGCGACGGCAAGGCGCAGGCCGCGATCGACAAGGCGAAGGCCAAGTCGGACGGCGCGATCTGCAAGGCGTGCGGCGGCGCGGACAAGCTGTGTGATGGTAACGCCGACATCGATCCCGCGACCCTCGGCTTCCCGTCGAGCTGTCCGCCGGTCACCGTGCCGGGCACGTCGACCCAGGCCTGCGGCGGCGCCATCACGACGATGGCCCAGCTGCGCGACTGTCTCGACTGTGTCACCGAGTTCAAGATCGACTGCATCTCGCTCGCAGCGGCGCAGGGCTTCCCGAGCGCGCCGGCATATCCGGCGGAGTGCAACGTCGTCCTGCCGGCGACGCCAACGCCGACGGTAACCGCGACGGTGACCGGCGGTGGCCCGACGCCGACCGTGACCCCAACGGTCACCGGCGGTGGCCCGACGGCCACCGTGACGGCGACCGTCACCGGCGGTGGCCCGACGCCGACTGCCACGTCGACGCCGGGAGGCGGCGGCGCCACCTGCCCGACGGAGATCACCTTCACCGGAACGTCGACGAACGGCGTCCTCGACACCGGCTGGACGGGCAATGGTCACGACGCCACCGTCATCAGCAACGGCACCGTCAGCGTCAGCGTCTCGGGTTGCTCGGGCGCCGCGCCGAACTGCAACGTCTGCAGCTACACCGGACCGATCGAGAACACCGGCACGCACCAGATCCACGTGCGTCGCTGCCAGAATGACAGTGCGATCTTCTGCACCAGCGACGGCGACTGCACCGGCGGGACCGGGCCCTGCAAGTTCTTCTTCGGTAGCAACCTGCCTCTCGCCGCGGGCGGCGTCTCCACCTGCGTTCAGAACGTCTTTGCCGCCGGCATCACCGGTACCGCCAACGTCGACACATCCGGTGCCGGGGCCGGCACGAGCGTCGGCTCGGCGAGCGTGACCTCGATCGTATTCAACGGCATCACGCTCTCCAATCCGTGTCCGCAGTGCAACGGGGACACCACGATCAACGACGGCGTCAAGGGTGGCACGTGCAGCGGTGGCTTGCACAATGGATCCTCCTGCGATGCGAACGGCTCGTCGCCGAACGCCGCGTTCGGCACGACCAGCCTCGATTGTCCGCCGCTCGCCGGCGCCAAGATCGCGGCCCTGCCGATCAACCTCGACAACACGACCGGCACCAAGACCCGTACGCTCGTGTCGACGAGCCCGACCTGCCGTGCGCCGGGTTGGACAGCCCTGAAGTGCCAGTGCGACACCTGCGGTGACAACAGTGGTACGGTCTGTGCCACCGACTCCGATTGCGCCGCCGGCATCATCTGCGGCGGCAAGCGCTGCATCGGCGGTGCGAACATCGGTGCGGCATGCACCGTGGCGAGCCAGTGCCCGGGGAGTGCGTGCAGCGCTACGGGTGCCCAGACGGCGGCCAATCAGTGCGACGGCGGCCCCGGTTCCGGCGATTGCGTCGCCGATGCCGGTACGCCGAGCCCGAACGATCGCATCTGCTCCTCCGGTCCGCTCGAGAGCTTCTGCGGCCCCGTCGAGACATTCCGCGGCTGCCACGCGGACTCCGAATGCACGCGGCCGGGCGATACCTGCTCGGTCTCGCGCTTCCGCGACTGCTTCGACAACGGCACCCTCGGCGAGACCGTCACGTCGACCGGTCAGGCCGATCCGCCTTCGGGTCACCAGTCCGATCCGACCCTGGCGGCGATGTTCTGCGTCGGCCCGACGTCGTCGGCGTCGGTCAACTCGGCCGCCGGTCTCCCTGGCCTCGGACGTCTCGAGCTGCAGGGCCACTCGGTCGACAACGGCACGCCGTAAGTGCCCTCAGTGCTTCGTTGAACCAAGGAGCCCCCGGCGGGACACCGCCGGGGGCTTCTGTCGTTTTGCTATACCCGGACCCGTATTTGACTCGCGACAGCGCCGTTTGCTACCCGTGATGGTAGCGGTGGTTGGGACAAATCACCGCGACACCCGAGGAGGGGACCCATGCAGGATGCGATGAAGGCGAGCATACGGCTCGCAGGCCTGTTGCTGATCGCGATTTGTGTTGCTCACTGCGGCGACAGCAGCGTCCACATACGGACGGGCGGCGGCGGCGTCTCGCCGACGGCGGGCACGTTCAACGGCTTCACGGATCAGGGCGGCGCGATCGCGATCCAGGTCGGCAGCATCGAGGGCATCGCGTTCGATTGCGACGGCACGCCGATCTCGGAGACGTTCTCTCCTCCGGCCAAGGTCAACAGCGACGGCACGTTCAGCGTGAGCTTCACTGACGCGGGACGTCATTTCAAGGTATCCGGCCAGTTCACCGACAACGACACGGCGAACGGCATCATCGACGACGAGAACAACCAGTGCGACACCGGGTTCGACGCGACGCGCGGCGGAGTCACCCCTCCGACCAAGACGCCGACGCCGATCGTCGGCCCGACGGGCCAGCCGACCGAGGTCATCACGGAGACGGAGACGCCGACCGGACCGACGCCGACCGGAGGGGAGAGCGGTGGCCCCACGTTGACTCCTGGCGGACCGACCGCCACCGGTCTGACACCGACCCCCGCGTCGACGCCGACCGGCGCGAGCTGCCCGTCGAAGATCACGTTCACCGGCACGTCGACCAACGGTGTGCTCGATACCGGCTGGACGGGCAACGGTCACGACGCGACCGTCATCAGCAACGGCACGGTTACGGTGACCGTTTCCGGCTGCGGCGGCACCGCGCCGAGCTGCGGCACGTGCAGCTACACCGGCCCGATCGAGAACGACCCCGCGCAGAACCAGCTGCACTCGCAACGCTGTCAGGGCGACAGCTCGATCCTCTGCACCGGCGACGGCGACTGTACTGGCGGGACCGGACCGTGCAAGTTCTTCTTTGGCAGTTACCTGCCTCTCGCGGCAGGAGGCGTTTCGACGTGCGTGGGCAACGTCTTCAACGGGGGCATCACCGGCACGGCCAATCTCCAGACCGGGTCGAGCGACGGTACGGCCAGCATCACGTCGCGCGTCTTCAACGGCATCACGCTCTCCAATCCGTGTCCGAACTGCAACGGTGACACTACGATCAACGACGGGAACAAGCAGGGCACGTGCTCGGGCGGTCCACGCAACGGCATGCCATGCGACGCCAGCGGCAAGTCGCCGAACCTATCGTTCGGCACGACGAGCCTCGATTGTCCGCCGGCCGCCGGGGCCAACATCGCCAGTCTGCCGATCGATCTGTCCAACACGACCGGCACCAAGGCGCGCGCGCTCTCGGCCTCGAACCCGCTCTGCCGTGCTCCTGGGTGGGGCGCTCTCCAGTGTCAGTGCGACACCTGCGCAAACACGGCCGCGGCGCCCTGCGGCACCAACGCTGATTGCCCGAGCGGCGTCCCGTGCGGGGTCAAGCGGTGCATCAGCGGCACCAACGCCGGCCACGCGTGTGCGGCGGGCTCGGAGTGCCCGGGTGGCGCGTGCAGCGCTCCGGGCGCGCAGTCTGCGGCCAACCAGTGCGACGGCGGCCCGGGCTCGAACGATTGCGTCGCCGACGCCGGCACGCCGAGCCCGAACGACCGCAAGTGCAGCAGTGGTCCCATCGAGAGCTTCTGCGGACCGACCGAGACCTTCCGCGGCTGCGCCGGAGACGGCGACTGCTCGTTCGCGGGCGATCACTGCAACGTCTCGCGATTCCGCGACTGCTTCGACAACGGCGTGGTCGGCGAGAGCGACAATGCCACGGGGCACGCCGATCCGCCGGTCAACCATCAGTCTAACCCGTCGCTGGCGGCGCTCTTCTGCATCGGCCCGACGAGCTCGGCCTCGGTCAATAGCGCGGCTGGCCTCCCCGGCCTCGGGCGCCTCGAGTTGATGGGCCACTCGACCGACAACGGCACGCCCTGACCCGAGGGCGGGCAACCGCAAGCTTCAAGGCCCCCGGTCTCCACGGAGACCGGGGGCATTTTTTTGATCGAGACATTCGCGGAAAGGTGAATTGACTCGCCCCGCGGAACTTGGTTCCTGAAAAGTAGACGGCGCGAAAGCGCTTAACGAAACCCGACCAGGAGGACTCATGCGGGACGCATGGAAGCGAGGACTACGCGTCGCGGGCTACGCCATCATGGCGCTCGCGATCGCTCACTGTGGCGATAACAGCAACAACAGCAACGACAACGGCGGTGGTGGGAACAAGACCCCGACGCCAGTAGTACGGACGCCGACCCCGGTGACCAGCGAAGGCACCCCGGTCACGAGCCCCAGCACCAGCACGAGCGAGGTGACGGCCACGGCGACGCCCGGCGCGTCCGGCAGCCCGTGCCCGGCGGCAATCGCGGTCGTCGGCGACGCGCAGAACGCCCGCCTCGACAGCGGCTGGACGGGTCTCGCGCACGGCTCGAAGATCATCACTGGCGGTGAAGCCACCGTCTCGACGGACTGCGGCGGCAACCCGCGTCCCTGCGGCGTCTGCAACCTGACGGGTCCGATCGCCAATCCGGACGTCAATCAGGGAATCTCGAACAACCATCGCTGCACCAACAACACCTCGATCGAGTGCACCGACGATACGCCGTGCAGCGCCAGGACGTGTCTCGGCGGCACCCAGGACGGCCAGCCGTGCACGGCGAACACCGATTGCGACAGCAATCTCTGTCCGGCGGCCGGCACGTGCGCGTTCTTCTTCGGCGCCCCGCTGCCGCTGGCGGCCGGCGGAGTCTCGACCTGCGTCGTGAACCAGATCATCGGCAACATCACCGGCACCGCCAACATCGAGACCGGTGAGAGCACGAGCACCACGCATCTGGTCGCGAGCGTCTTCCTCGGGGCGATCCTCGAGCAGCCCTGCTCGGAGTGCGTCGGCGACACCACGATCGGCGACGGCCAGCGCAACGGCACCTGCAACGGCGGCGCGCGCGACACCCTGCCCTGCGACGCCGGCGGGCAGAGCCCCGAGTTCCTGTCGCACGGCACGACGAGCTTCGACTGCCCGGCACTCCCCGGCAGCAAGATCGGCGGCCTCCCGGTCCTTCTCAACAACAGCACCAGCCCCGCCACGCTGACCCTGAGCGACGCGAACCCGAATTGCCGGTCTGGCGGAGGCAAGTGCTTCTGCGACACCTGCGGCGACCTCGCCCAGGAGCCGTGCACCACCAACGCCGACTGCCCGGGTGGAGCGATCTGCGGCGGTCTCCGCTGCCGTGGTGGCACGAACAACGGCAACGCGTGCACCACGCCGGGTACCGCGAGCGGCGAATGTGCGGGCGGCGGCGCTTGCACAGTGCCTGGACAGGCTTCGCAGTCGAATCAGTGCGACGCCGGCTCGACGTGCGTGCCTGACAGCGACAACGCGCTGAACGGCCACTGCTCGGAGGGCCCATTCGACACCTTCTGCTCGCCGCACGAGACCTTCCGCTCGTGCTCCTCGGCCGGCGACTGCCCGTTCGCGGGTGACGACTGTACCCTCGGCGTGCTCCGCCCGTGCTTCCTCGACAACGGCCAGGTGGGCGGCAGCGTGACGGCCTTCGGCAAGGCCGACGTGCCGGTCAACGGCGTGTCGCATCCGACCCTGGCGTCGCTCTTCTGCATTGCGCCGACGTCCGCGAGCTCGGTCAACGGCGCGGCGGGTCTGCCCGGTCTCGGACGCCTGTCGCTCCCGGCGACGGCGCGTGAGATCGCGCCCTGACGCGCGCTCGGCCTAGCTGAGCCGTTCTCGCTTCACGACGAGGCCCGCAGATCGAACGCGATCTGCGGGCCTCGTCGCGTCTGGAGGCCGTTCAGGCGCGCGCGGCGGCGCCGTTGCTGTTGATGCGCCGGCGGAGCTTGAACAGCTCGAGGAAGGCGCGGGCGATCACCAGGGGGTTGGCGCCGGTCGGCTTGCCGTGCCGCCGCTCGAAGTGATGGACGCCCACTTCCTGGACCTTGAACCCCGCGCGCACGATCCGCGCCAGCATCTCGGTGCTGATCATCGCCCCCTCGGCCTCGACCCGCACCACGTCGAAGACCTCGCGCTTGAAGAGCTTGAAGGCGCAATCAACGTCGCGCGCGGGGATGCGGAACAGGCGATGCACGAGGGCGTTCCAGAGCGCCGCGTTCAGCTTCCGCAGCCCGCCCTCGGCCCGGTCCAGGCGGTAGCCGACGACCACGTCATACGCGGGGACGAACGCCGTCAGCTTCCCGATCTCGCCGACGTCGAACTGGCCGTCGCCGTCGGTGAAGAACACGTAGGCCTTGCGGCTCGCGGCGAAGCCCGACTTGAGGGCGCCGCCGTAGCCGCGGTTCACCGGATGGTGCACGGCCCGGACGTGCGGGTCGGCCTTGGCGAGCTCATCGGCGACGGCGCCCGTCCGGTCGGCGCTGCCGTCGTTCACGACGATGATCTCGTAGTCATCCGCCACGGTCGGCAGCACGGCCGTCAGCCGCTCGACCATGAGTGGGACGTTGCGCTCCTCGTTGAACGCGGGGAAGAAGGCCGACAGGCTCGGCAGTCGTCCGGGCGACGTCACGGTCCGCGTGACGTAACACCCCGCCGGCAGGGAGTCCAACCGCACCCGGTCGCGGCCGACGCTTTGCCCGCTTCCACCGACCTGAGTATGATCGCGCGCCGTGATCGCCCGCCGCCCTCGCCTCGCAGCGTTCGCGATCTTCCTCGGCGTCACCCTGCTCCTCTACGCCTCGAACCTCCGCGTCCCCGACGCCTACAAGCATCACGTCTACGTCGCCGACGCATGGCTGCACGGCCGCACGTGGGTGCAGGGCTACCCGCCGCACTATCACGACTGGATCACCGTCAACGGCAAGGTGCACTCGCCGTTCGGCCCGACGCCGGCGATCCTGCTGGTGCCGTTCGTCTGGTGGTGGGGCACGGCGTTCAACATGAACGTCTTCAGCATGGGCGTCGCCGGGGCGAACGCCGCGCTCTGCTGGCTCCTCCTGCTCGACGCGGGTGTGGGGCCGCGGCGGGCCGCGCTCGGCACGCTGGTCTTCGCCTTCGGCACGGTGAACTGGTTCTCGGCGATCATCGGCACGACGTGGTTCCTGTCGCACCTCTGCGTCGAGCTCTTCCTGCTGCTCGCGCTGCGGGAAGTGTTCCGCCGCGGCCGGAGCCTGCTCGTCGGCGCGGCGTTCGGCTTCGCCGTGCTCTCGCGCGTCAACATCGCCACGGCGGCGCCGGCGATGCTGCTGCTCCTGGTCGATCGTCAGACGCCGCGGCGCGGGATCGCCGGCTTCTTCACCTGGGCGGCGTTCCGCCGCGCGCTCGGCTTCGGCGTCGGGCTCGGCCTCGTCCTCTGCATCGAGCTCGGCCTCAACTACGTGCGCTTCGGCAATCCCCTCGAGACCGGCTACGGCATCGCGTCGCAGATCTACATCGCCAACCGCAGCTTCGGCTGGTACGACTGGCGCTACCTGCCCCGGCACCTCTACGTCTCGGTCTTCCGCGGCTGGGACTGGACCGACGACTTCCCGTGGCTGAAGCCATCGCCCGAGGGGCTCTCGATCCTGCTCACGAGCCCGGCGCTGCTCTATGCCTTCCTGGCGCCGTGGCGGGAGCGGACGGTGCGCTTCCTCTGGCTCGCCGTCGTGCTGACGGCGGCCGCGCTGTTCCCCTACTTCTACCAGGGGTGGGTGCAGTTCGGGTACCGCTACCTGCTGGATGCTCTGCCGTACGGCATCATCCTGGTGGCGCTCGGTATGGCGAACGGCCGGCGCGGCGCGATCACCTTCCTGCTACAGTTCTCCGCCCTCTCGAACGCGCTCGGGGTGTATTGGGGTGAGAAGCTCGGCTGGTGAGCCGGCGGCGGGAGCGCCAAGGAACGCCTCGGCCTCGAGCGGCCGCTTGCGCAGCGCCAGCACGAGCTCGCTGCGGAACACGTAGGCGACGTCCTCGAGCTCGAAGCCGAAGCGCCGGCAGGTCGCGATGAGCCCGTCGCGCGTGTAGTGCGTGATGTGCTCGTCCTTGTAGCCGCCCGGCGCGAAGAAGCCGTAGAGCGGCTCGATCGTCCGCCAGCCGATCGTCGCGTAGTCGGGCGTCCCGAGGATCAGCAGACCGCCCGGACGCAGCACGCGGCGCAGCTCGGTGAAGATGACGTCGTCGTAGGGGATGTGCTCGATCACCTGCGAGGAGATGACGCAATCGAACTGCTCGTCGGCGATCGGCAGCGCGAAGGTGGAGGCACGGACGACGGGGACGTCGTAGCGGCGCATGTAGCGCAGCTTGTTGTGCAGGATGTCGATGCCGACGACGTGGTTGATCGACTGGAGGATGATGCTCGAGCCGCAGCCGACGTCGAGCGTCTTGCCGGCGCCGCGCGCCCACTCGCAGATGATCTGATGGCGCCGCCGCTGCCACCAGCGCTGCAGGGGAATGACGCTGTAGAACGCCCGCTCGTCGTAATCGGCCGACTCGATCGAGTTGCGCAGCCGCCAGAGGCGGAAGAACGCGCGTAGGAGATCCAGGCCGAACGCAACGATGCGCGCGTGCGAGCTGCCGCGCTCGCGCGGGTAGTAGGTGAACGGCACCTCGACGATGCGCCAGCCCTCGGCGTACGCCTTCACCAGAATCTCCTCGAGCACCTCGAAGTTCGTGCCCTCGAGCGCGAGCGCCTGGACCGCGGAGGCGCGGTAGAGACGGAAACCGCTCGAAAGGTCCCGCACCGGCAGCCCGAGCCCGCGCGCGAAGAAGCCGTTCAGCACGCGGGACAGGAGCAGCCGATGGAACGGCATGTAGGCGACGCCGCCCTTCACGTAGCGCGACGCGATCGCCACGTCGCCGTTCAGGCGGGCGCGCCAGAGCTTCACGATGAAGTCGGGATCGTGCGAGAGATCGGCGTCGAGCGTGAGGATGAACGTGCCGCGCGCCGCGAGCAGGCCCTCCCGCAGGGCGCCGCCGTAGCCGGGCAGCTTCTGGCGCAGCACCCGCGCCCCGCCGGCCGTCGCCGCCGCTGCCGTGCCGTCGGTCGAGCCGCCGTCGACGACGACGACCTCATAGGTGCAGCCGATCTCCTGGAGGACCCGCGCCGCCCGGGGCAAGAGCTGCTCGATGTTCTCCCGCTCGTTCAGAACCGGAATGACGACGCTCAGATCCATCGAGGCAGGGTAGCAAACGGGCCCCCGGCGGCCAAGATTGGATCGCAGGATCGGGCCCACGCTACGGGCAAGCCGCTGCCTGAGAAGCGATCGTCAGCCGGGGACGTCGCCGGGATCGAGCAGCCCGTAGCGGCGCCAGCCGGTCGCAAGGAGCCAGGTGCGGGCACGAGCAACCGCTGGACGTTCGGGCAAGGCCGTAGGTCCACCGGATGGGCCATCCGCTCTCGGGCGTCCGAGCCTCCAGCCATCAAACCACCTACCGGATGATGCCGGATCCAGATCGACGGGGCCGGGGTCGACGCGCACACGAGCCGCATGCCGGCGCGCGTTCAGCAGCACGTAGCGCAGGCCAGCGCGAACCTCCTTGGGCGTCGGCAGGAGCCGTACGTGGTAACGATCCGCCAGCACGGCCCCACTGCGTCGCGCCACCCGATTGACCGCACGCGCGAGCCGCGCTCCTACGGCCATCATTCCGCGCCCCAGCGCCGCACGGTCGCGCGCTTCCACGATGAGATGCGCGTGATTCCCCTGCAAGGAATAGTGCACGAGCCGGAAGCCGGGTCGCTGGCAGCCCGCTCGAAAGGTGCGTTCGATCTCGTGAACGATGCGCACCGTCCGTAGCGACGGCAGGCCGCGGCGCAGGCGCAACGTCACCTGCGCGGGTATTGCTCTGGCGAACACCTGGCGGGACGCGTGCGGCAAGCCGGGATTCGGCCCCGGCTTCCGCCCCGCGCCGGCACGTGCACCACCCCAGCTACGAGGCGGGGATAGCTGCAGGTCGAGTTGCGGATCACGGCGCGGCATACTCAGATCACTTGATTGAGCTACCTTCTATCATTGGACGAATATTTTGTCAAATGCGCACCCGAACGGCAGGGCAACCGGACGTGTCGGCAGCCTTCGTCCGTCGGCCCTGCTTCGTCACGCTCTTGCGGGACGCTGGGTAGCGCTCTCACGCCGCCATTTCGTGGACACGGAAGCGAACGGCAACGTGGAGAACGGCAACGTGGAGAACGGCAACGGCGAAGCACCTCTTTCGCCGTGTCGTCGTGGTTCGACGCAGGGTCGTCGTCACGGACAGCGGCCCCGTCATTCGACGCATCGTCGTGCTGCGATGGGGCGGGCTCCAGACCGTTCCGAGGCTTACTGCGCGTGATCAGCCGGTTCGGGGAGCCGGCCCGTAGACGCCGCGCGCCTCGTTGCGGCGGACGCGCCAGAGGTCGCCGAACATGCGAAGGGAGTCGCGCACGAGGCGGACGCGCGACTCGTGGCGGTGCGAGAGGGTGACGGGGAAGCGGGCGATGCGTTGGCGGCGCGTGCAGGCGAGGTAGACGAGCTCGACGTCGAAGCCGTAGCCCTCGATGGTGAGGCGGGGGAAGAGCGCGCGCGCCGCCGTCCGCGTGAAGCTCTTCAGCCCGCACTGGGTGTCGCCGAACGGCAGGCCGAGGGCCACGCGGACGAGCGCCGCGTACGAGCGGCCCGCCACCTGGCGTGCCAGCGGATACGACGGGTCGTAGGACGACGCCGGCAGGTCGCGCGCGCCGAGCGCGACGTCGGCCTCGCCGCTCGCGACCAGACGGACGGCCTCATCCAGGTTGGCGAGCGTATAGGGCAGGTCCGCGTCGATGAATGCGATCACGTCGCCGCGGCTCGCCGCGACGCCGGCGACGACCGCGCGCCCCTTGCCGCGATTCGCCTCCAGGCGGACGCAGGCGATGCGCACGCCCGACGGCGGGCGCGCCTCGACGATCGCCGCGGTCGCGTCGGTGCTGCCGTCGTCGGCGACGACGATCTCCGCGCGCGCGTCAGTGGCGGCGAGATGCGCCTCGAGCGCGTCGAGCGTCGCCGGCAGCCGCTCCGCCTCATTGTAGGCGGGGACGACGACCGAGAGCGCAGGCGCGTCCGCCGTCGTGGCGCTGCTCAGATCCAGCGAGCCGGTCCGGCCTGGAACCACATCCGTGCGCTGTACGCGTCGCGCGCAATCGGCTCGCCCGACCAGATCGGATAGAAATACACCAGCAACGCGACCGCGATCACCGCGTACGTCACCACGACGACCCGCCCCGGCGGCCAGCGGAAGATCGGCAGGTTATGGTAGACGACCGCGGCGCCGTACAGCCCGACGATCGCCGCGAAAGCGAGGATGCCGGTGCGCGGGAACGGCCCGAGCAGGGTCGGAAAGACCGGGATCAGCAGCGCGATGCCGGCACCGATCCAGAAGCCATCATCGGCGGGCGCGCGCCACAGCACGGAGAGGATCATGCCGAGCGCGAGGAAGCTCGCGTAGAGCGACGGCAGGTAGTGGTACTGGAAGAGCGTGCGCCCGATCCACGACCATACGACGTAGTGCAGGATGAACGCGGTCACGAGGAACATGCTCGCGAGATGGCGCTCGCGGATCGCGCGCGCCAGCGTGACGACGATCGCCGCGAAGCCGCCCCACCAGAGGAGCGGGTTGCCGCCGCCCCATACACCGACGACGTGCGACGGATCGCCGGGTACGTCCTTGAAGTGGTACCAGACCGGGCGCAGCAGGAACGGCCACGTCCACCACTTCGACGAGTACGGATGCGTCGCGTTCGCGACTGCCGCCTCGTAGCCGATCACGTCCTTGAAGTACTTCGGGATGTCCATGACGCTCGTCCACCAGCCGAGGTAGTAGTTCGGCAGGTAGACGGCGAGGTAGGTGGCGACGGCGGCGCAGGTCACGAGCGCGGCGGGCGCGAGGCCGCGCTGCAAGACGTGCGACGCCCGGTGCAGCCGCTCGGCGCGCACCGAGAGGATCGAGAGGAACACGACGACCGTCAGCCAGGTGAACGCGGGAATGAAGAGCTTCGAGGCGAGGTTCAGCCCGAGCGCGAACCCGAGCCCGACCAGGATCGTCGGCTGGCGCCGCTCCGGCGGCGTGCGCAGGTACTCGAAGAGCAGCAGGTAGGAGATCGCGCCGAACGTGACGTACCAGATGTCGATGACGGCGATGCGCGAGTCGACGATGAAAAGACCGTCCATCGTCACCGCCGCAGCGGTCACGAACGCCGCCAGGCCGTCGCCGAGGAGCTTCCGGCCCGTCAGGTACGCCACCCCGACGATCAGAGTGCCGCAGACCGCGTTGAAGACGCGGTAGCCGCTCGACTCGCCGCCGAAGAGGGCGACGCTCGCGCCGATCGCGAGCTTGGCGAGCGGCGGATGCGGGTCCATGAACTCCTTGCCGCGCAGGTAGTTCTTGCCCTGCTCGACGAAGTAGACCTCGTCGAACACGAGCTCGTTCGGCTGGCTGAGATGGTAGAAGCGCAGGCCGCCGGCGATCACCACGAGCAGGAGCGCGAGCGCCCAGTCGATGCGGCGCAGCCGGAACTTCTCGGCGCCGGCCTCGACCTCCCAGAGCGCCTGGCGTGGCGCGCGCTTCTCGGGGGGCTTCGGCGGTACGGGCTGCCGTCCGGCGGGCGGGCGGGCGGACGGCGCGCCCTTGGCGGGACGCTTGGCCTGGGTCGCGCTCTTCGCGACGACCTGCGCCGCCACGGGACGGACGGCCGCCGCGGGCTCGACGTCCTCCGCGCCTTCGGCGACCTCGTCCGCCCACTCGGGAATCGGCAGCGGCTCCGGCTCGCTCTGCGAGAGCGCGACGCCCTCGAACAGCGCGAGGCCGAGGAGCCCGACATTCACCACCGACACCGCGACGCCGAACGGGTCGTATGCCTCCAGGAACTTGTTCGCGTTCAGCGCGTGCAGGATGTACGCGAGGTTGCAATAGTACGTGACCGTGAGGCCGGCAAACAGCACCCAGAGGCGCGGCCGGCGCGCCAGGAGCGGGGTCAGGAAGAGCAGGCACGGGAAGAGATAGCGCTCGTGCATGCGCGTCGAGAACATGAAGAAGCCGAACGGCAAGAGGAAGCAGAGATAGAGATACATCTCAGCGTCGCGCCGGCGCGAGATCAGATAGGCGATGAACGCGAAGAACATGAGCACGAGCGCGAGCGCCCACGTCTTGTAGGTGGCGAACAGGAGGACGCCGCCGTCCGACTGGCGGAAGCCGCCGAGAAGCGCCATCGCGTTGAACGCGTTGACCGACGTCTCGGCATAGTAGGCGGCGGTCTTGGCGTAGAGGCCGTAGAGCCCGAACGGCTCCATGAACGGCAGCACGAGGAGCGCCGCCACGGCGAGGCCGCTGCCGGCGGCGACGAGGGGCCGCTCCGGCCGGTCCCAGTTCGCCCAGTACGACGCGAGGAGCGGCATGAAAATCAGCGCCTGCGGCTTGGTGAGCGCAGCGACCACGACGAGCGCCCAGCCGAAGGCGATCTGGCGCTGCAGCAGCAGGAGCACGCCGAGGAAGAGCTCGAGCGTGAAGAACGAGTCGGTCTGGCCCCAGATGGCGGAGTTGAAGAACACGGCGGGATTCAACGTGTACGCCAGCACGATGATCCAGGTGAGGCGGCGCTCGACCCGCGGGCGGAGCAGCACCCAGAGGAGCCAGCTCGTGAAGAGGTCGGTCAGGATCGACGGCAGCTTGACGATGACCGTCGAGAGCGCGCCGGCCGTGCTGATGTGCAGCCCCTTGTAGATGCTGCCGAGGAGCCACAGCACGTACATGTAGCCGGGCGGGTAGTCGGCGAAGTAGTTGGGCGAGTAGAACTCGCTCGGCCCGCCGTCGGCGAGGCGGGCCGCCCACGCCTTGTACGTGCCGAGGTCCGTCGCGTAGCCGAAATAGGGCGCGATCACGACCTTCACGATCACGAGCGCGATCAGGATGCCTGCCAGGGCCATCTTCTCGCCCGGGGTGCCGCGATCCTCGCCGCCCGGTGGCCGGCGCAGGTAGTACCAGAGCGCCGCGGTCAGCAGGCTGAAGAGGAGGATCAGCGCCCAGAGCCCGAGCGGCTGGATGCCGCCCTGGCGCTCGGCCGGCTGGTAGACGTTCTTCGCGTTCGGCGGCGGACCGGAGACCGACTCGACGACGACGTCGGAGAACCAGGCCTCGCCCGTGTTCAGGCTGCTGTACCCGCCGAGCCGCAGGGCGACCTGGAGACGGTCCTGCCACTTCTCCGTCTTCACCCACATCTCGGCCGTCTCCCAGTCGGCGTGGGTGCCCTTCAGGTCCTGGGTGTTCTGGAAGCCCTCCATCAAGGAGAGGTAGGCACCGATCGCCCCCAGGCCGACGTTGTCGGTGCGGATCTTCCCGCTGATGTGGTACCAGGTCTGCTCGCGGACGTGGACGTCCTGGACGAAGCGCGCGTCGTTCGGCTTCGTGTTCTTGATGCCCGCCTGGGCGGGCTGTCCGCCGGCCGGGGGCTTCCACATGAAGTCGGTCGCGCCGGCGCCCGTATCCCAGCGGTCGGTGCGCCACTCGTCCGGCGTGCTGCCGTTGCCGCGGGCGAAGTCGCCGTTCTGGACGAAATTCTCGTCCGGACGGGCTGTTCCCGGAACCAGGACGAGCAGGACGGCGAACGCAACTGCCGTCCAGGCGAGCGCACGCGCTCGGCGCACGCGTCTCATCGGATTCTGCACCCGCCGCGGTCGAAACCCATGCGCATCGGACTCTAAAGCACAGGGTTTCGTTAATTGAAAGTCGCGGGGCATGGGCATTCCGGAAGCGACTAGTTTCCTCGTATGGGGTGCGCCGCGCCTTGACTGGTCGCAGACACGGGCAGGATAGTCTAGCTGGTTCGCTGAGTTGCTTGACACTGAAATTGCCCGTTTGCTATCGCAGCGAACGCTCGGGCTGAGCGTCCGTGCCCCCTCAAGGAGGAGATGCCATGAAAATTTCGACGTGCGTCGCGGCCGTCACTCTCGTAGCGGCGCTCTGCGCCGCAGGCTGCGGACAAGATAACGGTCGTCACGGCAACGACAACACCGGTGGTCCGACGGCGACGCCCGTCAAGACATCCACGCCCGTCGTAACGACGAGTACGCCGGGAGTCGTCGCGACGCCGACGACCGAGACGAGCGGCCCGACGCCGACGACGGGCGGGACCCCCGTACCCACGCCGACGGGTGGCGGCACCAGCAAGTGCGAGAGCGATCACATGACGCTCACGATCACGAGTGGCGCCGGCTCCGACCTCGACACCGGCTGGACCGGTATCGCGCACAACCAGCCGACGCTCGAGCAGACGAAGGTCACCGTGAACCTCGACTGCGTCGGCAACGACTGCACGGTCGACGGCGCGGCCCTCAATGGCACGGCCTTCGGCTCGCCACTGCCGCTGGCCGCGGGCGGCGTCCCGGCCTGCGTCATCAACGTCTTCCGCGCGGGCGTCACCGGCACCTACAACTGCGCGACCGGCTGCGGCGAGTCCTCGGTGCAGCTGACCTCGTCGGTCATCCTCGCGCAGATCCTCGAGAAGCCGTGTCCCAACTGCATGGGCGACGCGACGCCGAACGACGGCGTGAAGGGCGGCACCTGCGACAGCGGCAAGAACAAGGGCGGCGCCTGCGACACCGGCGGCATCAGCCCCGTGTTCGGCCCCACGTCGAACGACTGTTTGCCGAGCGCCAGCAGCGTCGGCGAGCTACCGATCGACATCACCCCGCTCACCACGGGAACCGTCACGCAGACGGCCACCGTGCAATGCGCGCAGCCGCGCTTTGGCGTCAACTGCTACTGTCCGATGCAGGATCGGCCGAACGCCTGCACGGCGCCGTCGCCCGAGGGCACCTGTCCCGACAGCGGCTTCTGCGACGATCCGACGTTCGGCGCATGCTCGGGTGAGCCGGCACGTGCCTGCGATCCCGGCAACGGCACCGGCGACTGCGAGGACATCCAGCCCGGCTCCGGCACGTGCGAGGCCAAGAGCCGTCCGTGCTTCGGCACCTCGATCAGCCGTACAGGCCAGTGCGGCACGCAGAACGGCACGCTGGTCGGCTTCTTCTGCATCCCGGCGACCCGGGCACCCGCGATCAACACGGTGTCCGGTCTCCCCGGTCCGGGCACGGTCTCCCTGCCCGTCAGCAGCCTTCGGGTACCTCGCTAACGACGTTGCGTCGGCGGGCATGGCTTCGCGGCCATGCCCGCCGGCGAGCAGCAGCAACGCGCTGTAGTTGAGGAGGTTGTCATGCGAGAGATGCGCTTCCAGGTGACGTTGCGGCGTACGGCGGCGATGCTCGCTGCCATCCTGCTCCTCGGTGCCATCCCGGCGCTGGCGACGCAGAAATTCGGCCCGATCGAGCTGTCGGGCAACATCCAGTCGCAGAACATCGTCCGCAACCCGGACGTGGACGAGTACCACTTCGTCCAGCAGCGCAACACGTTCCGCGCCCGCGTCGATTGGGACTGGCTGCAGCGCGGCAAGCTGATCGACCGCTTCGAGCTGCCCTGGATCCAGAGCTCGAAGCTCTTCCTGCTGTACCGCGGGGTCTACGACTCGATCTACGACTCCACGCCGTCGAACCGTGAGCGCGACTTCCGCGGCCGCAAGCCGAGCCGCGCGGCGCTCCGCGAGCTCAGCGACCTCCCGCAGAACGCCCTCGACTCCCTCAAGTTCGAGAACGAGCTGCGCGAGGCATACATGGACGTGAAGCTCGCCGCCGTACCGGTCAGCTTCCGCCTCGGCAAGCAGCAGATCATCTGGGGCGAGGCCGACGACTTCCGCATGCTGGACCGCGCCAACCCGCTCAACACCTCGTGGCACTTCATCGAGGAGATTCCCCCGCCGAACTTCGGCTGGGACGACCTCCGCATCCCGCTCTGGATGCTGAAGGGCCTGTGGGACATGGGGAGCGTCGGCCCGGTCTCGAACACCTTCCTCGAGGCCTACTGGAACCCGGGCGACTGGCGGCCGGTCAAGGTCGGCTACCTGCCGCGCCCGTGGGGCCTGCGCATCCAGGACCCCCTGACCAACCGCGAGGACGGCGCGTTCTTCGCGCCCTTCGCCGGCATCCAGCGCCTGCAGAACGGCACGAGCCTCTTCAAGCAGGGCAGCTACAGCCGTACCCCGTGGTCGAACAGCCAGTTCGGCATCCGCCTGTCGGGCGTGTTCGAGAACGGCGCCCAGATCGGCCTGCACTACTTCTACCAGCGCTGGTCGGGTGACGACGGCACGCCGTTCTCGCCGGTGCGCGGCATCAAGCCGACGCAGGAGGGCATCTCGCGCACCAACGACCTGGTCGCCAAGCACACCCTGCCGGTCGAGTACATCACGCCGTACATCAGCACGGTCGGCCTCTCGGGCAACTACTTCGAGGGCAACTACACGCAGATGATCTTCCGCCTGGAGACGGTCTACGACTTCGGCATCCGCATGCTCGACCGCAACCGCGAGACCACGTTCGCGCCGTACCTCCCCGGCACGATCAAGCGCGACTACTGGAAGGGCATGCTGGCGTTCGACCGGCCGACGTGGATCCGCTCGCTCAACAAGAAGACGACGTTCTTCATCACCGGCCAGTGGTTCATCCATCACATCATGCACAACAAGGACACGCTGACCACGGCGCTCGACCTGCCGACGGCGGGCTCGCGCAGCCGTCCGTTCTGCGGCGGCCCACCGGATCAGCCGTGCAACGATCCGAACGGCAATGGCAGCTTCCGCGACGACGTGCGGAGTTGGGAGTCGCTCATCACGCTCGCGATCTTCACCTTCTACAAGGGCGGGTCGGTGGTACCGCTGCTCGGCGTCATCTACGACCCGGTCAACAGCAACAGCGTCTACCCGTTCTGGAACATCGACTACGTGGTGACGCCGAACTTCATCGTCGACCTGTCGCAGCGCTACTTCATCCCGGGCCAATCCGACACACAGAAGGGCGTGTTCGATCCGTGGCTCCTCGGCACGCAGCGCGGCCGCTCGGAGACGTCGCTCCGCCTGACGTACCAGTTCTGACCGGCTTCTCCGGGCGCCGTGCGCGCCCGGCTGCTCGCGAGGAGGGAGTCGCCGACCGGCGGCTCCCTCCTTGCCGTTTGTGGGTCCGGCCCGCGCGAACCATTGTTGAAACGCCGGGGACGCGCCGTTAAGATGCCGGCCGCATGGCGCGCAAGGGAGCGCAACGGAGCGATCCCGGGCGCCGTCCGGGCTCTCCAGTCGCCGCGCCGGGCACGAGACGCGCGCCGGCGGCTCTCGAGCGCGGGTACGCCCTGGCGCTCGCGCTGGCGCTCGTGCTCAGCCTCGCGATCCTCTGGGTGCACGAGCAGCTCACCGCGACCCATGGGGCGTACGCGAGCTTCTGCAACGTCGGCACGCGGGTCAATTGCGACGTCGTGCTCAGCAGCGCCTACGGCATGCTCCTCGGGCTGCCCGTCGTCGTCTGGGCGCTCCTCACCTACCTCGTGCTGAGCGCACTGCTCGTCGTGCGGGTACGCACGAGCGGCCTGGCGCGCGGGCGCGCAACCGCAGGGCTTCTCGGTCTCTCGATCTGGAGCCTCGCCTTTTCGCTCTACATGGCGGCGCTCGCCGCCTTCGAGATCGGGGCCGTCTGCCTGCTCTGCAGCGGCCTCTACCTCCTGAACGGCATCCTCGCCGTCCTCGCCTGGCGGATCGTGCGTGCCGAGACCGAGCCGGGCACGCCGACGGTCACGGCGCGCCAGCTCGCGGGCGGCGCCGCCCTCCTGACCACCGCGCTCGCGCTCCTGGGCGCGGCGCAGCATCGCTCGCACGCCACGAGCCACGATCTCACACCGTCCGACGTCGAGACGAAGAACCCTGATTTCTACAAGTGGTACACTGGGCTGCCGCTCGCCGAGGGAATCCCACCGGCGCAACACGTGCGTGGCCCGGCCGACGCGGCGATCACCGTGGTCGAGTTCTCCGACTTCGAATGCAACTTCTGCGGCAAGGCCTTCCGCGACCTGCGGGACGTCGAGGCGCAGCACGAGGGACTCATCCGGGTCGAGTTCCACCACTTCCCCCTCGACACCTCGTGCAATACGCACGTCACGACGACGGTCCACACGTTCGCCTGCGACGCCGCCGTCGCGGCCGAGTGCGCGGCGCGCTTCGGCCGGTTCTGGGAGTACCACGACCGCCTCTTCGCCGGGCAGGACCGCCTCGCCCGCGCACAGCTCATCGACACGGCCGCCGATCTCGGCATCGAGCGTGGCGCGTTCACGGCCTGCCTCGACGACGCGACGGCGCGCGAACGCGTCGTCGCCGACACCGCGGAGGGCGCGCGGCTCGGGGTGAAATCGACGCCCACCATGTTCATCAATCGCCGGCCGGTCGAGGGTGCGCTCGACCGCTCGCTCTACGACTACGTGGTCGCCCTGGAGCACCACGGCTGACCGGCGTCACCAAGCGCCGGCGAGAAAGGATCTTCCTTCATGGAGCTCACCGAAGACATGCGTTACCGCCTCTGCTACCTCACCCTGCGCCTCGCACTCGATCAGAAGCTGGAGCGTGACTGGGGCAAGCAGGAGTGCGGCGGAGTGCTCGAGTTCCTCGACCTGATGTCGGGCACCTCGCTCGCGCAGGAGCAATCGGCGGCGCCGGACGCCGAGCGCAAGTACGTCAGCCAGCGCCCGAAGCTCGAGGACTTCCTCGACGCGGAGTTCGGCGAGGAGGTCCTGGCGGTTGTCAACCGCGCCATCGATCAGCTCATCTGAGCTACGCGTGCGCCCGACGCGCGGACCGATCGCGCGCTGGGCGCCCGTGGTGGTGTGGGCGACGTGCATCTCGTGGTTCTCGACCGGCGCCTTCTCGGCCCAGTCGACGAACTCCTACATCGATCCCGTGCTGCGCTACTTCTTCGGCGAGCTCTCGCCGGAGACGTTCCGCTTCGCGCACACGATCATCCGCAAGAACGCGCACTTCCTCGAGTACGCGGTCCTGGCGATTTTGCTCTGCCGGGCGCTCACCGAGCCCGGCGTGCGCCCGTCACCCGGGCTGCTCGCCAAGGTGATCCTCTGGTGCGCCGTCTACGCGTGTCTCGACGAGCTGCACCAGCTCTTCGTCCCGAAGCGGACCGGGTCGCTCTACGACAGCTTGCTCGATACGACGGGCGCAACCGTCGGAGCGTTGCTGCTGCGCGCGTGGCGCTCGGGGAGCCCGTCCACGACGGGGACGGAGCTCCCGGCGCCCGGGATCAGTGCCCCGTCTCGAGGCTCAGCTTCAGCGTCTTCAGACGCTTCAACTCGTCGTTGATCCGGTTCAGGCTGTCGAGCACGCGCGTCACCTCGGACGCCGCCCAGTCGAGCTCGTCGTGCGAGACGCGCTCGAGCGCACTGCGCAGCTTCGCGTACAGTCCCATCACGCCGCCGATGCCCTCGACACCGACCTCGGACATGCGGCGTTGTACTTCACCTGAAAAGCGGAGCACGGCTTCCGCTTGTTCGAGCATCTGCTCCATGGGGGGATCCTCCTCGGGGGATTCGGGTCGTGGCCGGTCGAAAGAAGATGGATGGTACTCGCGCCGTTTTGCCCAGTCAACGCGAGTTCACCCGAATTGACTTCGCTATAGGGAGTTCCTACAGTCCGCGCCCATGCCGAAGTCGAGGATCGTCGCGGCAATGGCGCTCGCCGCGCTCGCAGCGTGCTCGCGCGATGCGTCGGAGCACAAGCCAGCGGCCGCCGCGTCGGCCGCGCCGCCGGCAGCGCAGTCTGGTGGCGGCAAGGTGATCGCCTCCTACGCGAACAAGACGTTCACGCAGGCCGACTTCGCACGCGAGCTCGATCGGCTCCCGCCGCGCTCGCGCACGCAGCTCACGACGCCGGAGCGCAAGCGCCAGTTCGTCGACAACTACATCCTCAACGACCTCCTCGCGTCGGCGGGCAGCGCACATGGCTACGACAAGGACCCGGAGGTCGAGCGTCAGGTCGACGAGCTACGCCGGCGGCTGGTCGTGCAGCGGGTGATGAAGGATTTCCAGGAGCCGCCCGAGATCAGCGACGCGGAGGTGAAGAGCTACTACGAGCAGAACCGCCGCATGTTCTCCGGCTCGCAGATCCGCGCGAGCCACATCCTCGTGAAGGACGAGGAGCAGGCGAAGCGCATCCGCGAGGAGCTCCGGCAGGATCCGTCGAAGTTCGAGGAGCTGGCCAAGACCAACTCCACCGACACCGCCACCGCGGCGCGTGGCGGCGACCTCGGCTTCTTCGGTCAGGGGCGCATGGTCGCGCCCTTCGAGCAGGCGGCGTTCGCGCTCGAGAAGCCGGGTGACATCAGCGACGTCGTGAAGACGCCGTTCGGCTTCCACATCATCAAGCTCACCGAGCGCAAGGAAGGCACCGAGCGGCCGTTCGAAGAGGTGAAGGAGCGCATCCGCGTCAACCTGATGAACCAAAAGCGCCAGGACGAGACGCAGAAGCGTCTGGACGATCTGCGCGAGAAGGCGAACGTCAAGGTCGACGAGGCCGTGCTCGCAGCGACCGAGATCCCCGGCGCGCCGCCGCCGGGCGCACCGCCTGTCTCCGCACCCGCAGCCGGCGCCGCACCCGCGGGCGGCTCCGCCCCATCGCCGGCCGCGCCCTAGGCGCTCAGCGCCGCAGCGCCGCGACCAGCGCCGCCGCCGAGAGCCCGAGCGCGGCGAGCGCAATCCGCAGCGCGTAGGGCGAGCCGCCAGCACCGGCTGGCTCGGCATGGTCGTGCGCCGGCTCGGCCGCATGGTGGTCGCCGTGCTCGTGCGCCGCCGTATCGTGCGTCGGCGCCGCGTCATGACCCGCGGCCTCGGCCGCGACGAGCGTCGTCGTCGAGGCGTGATGCTCCTCGTCGGCGCCGTCGCCCCAGCGCTCGTTCGACCCGTCCTCGTACCATTGCGTCGCGTTCCACGTGAGCACGCGCGCCGCGGGCGGATTCACCGCCAGGAAGTCGAAGCTCATCATCTCGCCCGGCGGAATCTTCCCCCCGGCCCAGCGCACCGTCGCGGCGCCGATCGGGAAGGCCTGGTTCGACGCCTGCCAGCCCGGCTTCGACTCGACCGCCGCGACGTCGACGCCCATCGGCAGGCGCACCTCGATGCGCACCGTCGCCGAGTTGCCCTCGGTGGGGACGATCAGCGTGTAGCGCTGCGCGCCGCCGGTCGTGCTCGTCTCCGGCAGGACGACCATGTGCGCCGCGGCGGGAGCCGCCAGGACGAGGAGCACGAGAGCGAGCAGGGCGCGCACGCGCCCGACATGCCACGGCACTCCGGAGCGCACAAGGTCGGCACCGGCGATTGAACGCTGCCGCGAGGGGTGCGACCATCGTCGGCATGGAGGCGCGCCACGCGGCGACGACGATCGTGCAGCGGCTGCGCGACGCCGGCTTCGAGGCGTTGTTCGCGGGCGGCTGCGTGCGCGACCACCTCCTCGGGCGGGAGCCCAAGGACTACGACGTCGCGACCAGCGCGCCGGCGGCGCGCGTCCTCGAGCTCTTCCCGGGGAGCCTGCCGGTCGGCGTGCAATTCGGCGTCGTGCTCGTGCCGCTGCACGGCCACCGCATCGAGGTCGCCACCTTCCGCCGCGACGGGGTCTATCTCGACGCGCGCCATCCGGTCACCGTGCACTTCGGCAACGCCGAGGAGGACGCGCGCCGACGCGACTTCACCATCAACGGCATGTTCCTCGACCCGATCGCGGGCGCGGTGATCGACTACGTCGGCGGCCAGGCCGATCTCGCGCGCCGGCTGGTGCGCGCCATCGGCGACGCGTCGGCACGCCTCTCCGAGGACAAGCTCCGCATGCTGCGCGCCGTCCGCCTGGCGGCGCGGCTCGACTTCACGATCGACCCCGCCACCTGGGCGGCGATCCGCGCCGACGCGCCGACGATCGACCGCATCGCCTTCGAGCGCATCGGCGAGGAGATCCGCATGGTGCTGTGCGAAGGCGCAGCGAGGCGCGGCTTCGAGCTGCTGCACCAGAGCGGTCTTCTCGCGGCGGTGCTGCCCGAGGTGGCCGCGATGGAAGGGGTCGCGCAGACGCCGACCCACCATCCGGAGGGCGACGTGTGGCGGCACACGCTCCTCGTGATCGACCAGCTACGTGCCCCGACCGAAACCCTCGCGTTCGGCGCCCTGTTGCACGACGTCGCCAAGCCGGTCTGCGCCGGGACGCGCGCCGCGCCAGAGGGCGAGCGCATCACGTTCTACGGCCACCCCGAGCGCGGCGCCGAGATGGCGGTCGCGATCTGCCAGCGGCTGAAGCGCAGCCGCGCGGTGTGGGAACGGGTCGCCTACCTCGTGCGCAACCACCTGCGCCTGGTGAACGCGCCGCACATGCGCCCGGCAACCTTGAAGCGCTTCCTGCGCGAGGACGGCATCGGGGAGCTGCTCGAGGTCGCGCGCATGGACGCGCTCGCGGCGAGCGGCGACCTCCAGTACTACGAGTTCTGTCGCGCCCGCCTCGCGGAGATGTCCGCGGTCGACATGCGGCCCCCGCCCCTGCTGAACGGCACCGATCTCCTCGCGCTCGGGCACCGCGCGGGGCCGCTGATCGGCGAGATCCTCCACGCGCTCGAGGAGGCGCAGCTCGAGGGCCGGCTCGCGACGCGCGAGGACGCGTTCGCCTGGGTGGCCCGCACGTACGCCGCGGACACCTGAGCCCGATTTGCGACGATGCCCGTCCATCGTTTAGGCGATGGGCGTGCGCACCGTGCTCCACTGGTTCCGGCGCGACCTCCGGCTCGCCGACAACACCGCCCTCACCCGCGCCGCCGCCGGCGCCGAGCGCCTGCTGCCGGTCTTCGTCATCGACGACGCGATCCTCGCGCGCCCCGACACCGGCGCGCCGCGCGTCGTCTTCCTGTTCGGCTGCCTGCACGCGCTCGCCGGCGCGCTCGCCGCGACCGGCTCACGGCTCGTCGTCCTGCGCGGCGCGCCGGAGCGCGAGCTGCCGCGCCTCGCGCGCACGGTCGGCGCGGCCGCCGTGCACTGGAACAAGGACTACGAGCCGTACGCGCGGGCGCGCGACGCGCGCGTCGCGGAGGCGCTGCGCGCGGCCGGCGTCGCGAGCCATCAGTGGAAGGACCACGTCCTCTTCGAGGAGCGCGAGATCCTGACGGCAGCCGGCACGCCGTTCACGGTATTCACCCCCTACGCGCGCGCCTGGGCGCGCGGGACTCCGGCCTCCCCGATGCGACGGGCGCCGCTGCCGCCGCCGCCCGAGGGCGTCGCGGGCGAGGCGTTGCCGACACCGGAAGGGCTCGGCCTCACGACCACCGCGGCGCTTCCAGAGCCCGGCGAGCGTCCCGCCAGGCGCGTCCTCGCGCGCTTCGTCCAGAGCCGCCTCAAGCGCTATTCGACCGCCAGGAATGCCCCTGGGAAGGCCGGTACGTCCGAGCTATCGCCCTATCTCCGCTTCGGCGTGCTTTCCATCCGCACGGCGTACGCCGCCGTCGCGGGGAGCCATTCGGCCGGAGCGCGCGCGTGGCGCAACGAGCTCGCCTGGCGCGACTTCTACTGCCAGATCCTCTTCCATCACCCGAACGTCGAGCGCGAGGCGTTCCGCCCGGCGTTCCGCACGCTCGGCTGGACGGGCGCACCCGCCCACTTCGAGGCCTGGTGCCGCGGCGAGACCGGCTATCCGATCGTCGACGCGGCCATGCGCCAGCTCGATGCGACCGCGTGGATGCACAACCGCGCCCGCATGATCGCCGCCTCGTTCCTCACCAAGGACCTCCTCATCGACTGGCGGCAGGGCGAGCGCTGGTTCATGCAGCGCCTCGTCGACGGCGACCTGGCCGCCAACAACGGCGGCTGGCAATGGGCGGCCTCGACCGGCACCGATGCCCAGCCCTTCTTCCGCATCTTCAACCCGTCGGCGCAGGGCGAGCGTTTCGACCCCGACGGCGCCTACGTCCGTCGCTGGGTGCCGGAGCTGGCCGGCGTCCCGGCCCGCTGGATCCACCGGCCCTGGGAGATGCCCGGCCTCGACGCGCGCGCCGCCGGTCTCGTCCTCGGCGGGACCTACCCCGAGCGCCTCGTCCGTCACGAGGAGCAGCGCCCGAAGGCCCTCGCCCTCTACGGAGCCGCCCGCGCCGGCCAGGGCTCCGGAGCCGGGCTCCACTCCACTTGACGCCCGATGCCGGTGTCACTACTTGTCCCGCCTGTAGAGGAGAGCGGTGGATCTCGTTCGCATCCCGAACGTGCGCGCCATCAGCGACGGCTTGGCGCTCATCTGCGAGCTGCTGGACAAGCGCCGGATAGGCGTGCCACGGCTCGCGATCGACCTCAGCAGCGACGTGCAGCATCCCGGAGACGTCGGAACGCTCGTCATCCCAAAGGCGCTCGCGCACGACCTGGGTCTAGCTGGCGACGCATCCACGACGACCACCCCGAAAAGGTGAGCCCCTGCATCGCCTTGGCGCAGGAAATCGCACGCGCCTCCGGCCGCATGCCGCCGATTCCGTGCTACCAGAAGCTTCGTCAGCGCGCCTTGGTGCTGCGGTAGACAGTGACGCCCCCCGGGGGGAGGGCCGAGCTACGCTGCCGCGCGGGCGTGTCCCTCGGTCCGCCCGAGGGCCCCTCATTTCGCCGTACTGGCCGCACCAGCCACCACCCATTTCGCGGTACTGGCCTAATTCCCCGGCGGCGACCCTGTGGTAGTTGGATTTGAGGGCAAGGGTGGTCCGTTTTCGCGGCGACCCTCGGGGTGCGGCGGCTCGGGAAGCCTACGGGCGCGTCTCCAGAGCCGTTGCAGCCGCTGAAACAGGGTCGGTGTGGGCGACCTCGGCGCGGGCAATCTCGGTGGCATCGTGCAGCCGCCTTCGACGATCGGGAGGGATGTCGAGGTGGTCATGGCGCCGTCATAGCACGCATCGGATCAGCGTTGGTGCGCCCCAGATTTCTCGGGGTAACCAAGCGCCGACGGGCCCGTTCATAGAAGCACTGGCCAATGGCTGGCGTCCCACAGCTCCCGGCCGACGTCGCAGCTCGCCTCGGTCGTCGCCCGGTGCGTTGTACGGCATCCGCCGAGAGCCGGGAGCACGAGCAGAAGGACTAGAACGCGCATCGGCTTTCTCGGTTTTCACGGTTCGGGTGGGCGGTTTTCAGGCGGCTCACACCGGCCTTCGATCCAGGCGCCTCCGCGCTGGTAGCAGGCCGCCTTCCTTGCGCGGCCGATGTAGCTCGGGATGATGAGCGCACCGAGCAGCGCGAGGATCATCAGCGCGAACGGCACCAAGAACATCAGCCGAGCTTCTTCTTTGAACACGGTCCTAGTTTGAACCTCCTGAACCGGCGCGCCTACAGGGAGCCGAGCTACGCTGCCGCGCGGGCGTGCTCCCCGCCTCAGCGCCACGACCCTCGCGTGGGGCCGGGGTGGTCGGGTTTCGTCACAACCAGCCGCTACCCATTTCGCGGTACTGGCCGAGTTTGCCCGACCGCGACTCTGAGTGGTCGGTTTTGAAGGCTCGGCTGGTCGGATTTGGTGGCGGACGTCGAGCGCCCGGAGCAGGGGTTCGCCGGAGGACTCGACACAGCGGCTGCACGGTCGCGCTCGACGTCGCCGACACCGACAGAACCGAATCGCGCTGCGGTAGGAAATCCCCTGAAGTCGGAGGGTCGGGTTGCATTCGATGTTTCTTGACCCCTTCTGCGGACGTGGTAGCTCTGCGCATGTAGCGGACGGGTGGGCGTGGTCGGACGCGCGGATCTCACAACTCTGCTGGAGGTTCGCCGTGGCCGACGCTTTGCTCCGTATTCCGAACGTGCGCGCTATCAGTGATGGTCTGGCGCTGATTTGCGAGCTGCCAGACAAGCGCCGCATCGGCGTCCCTACGCTTGCGATCGACCCCACCAGCGACGTGCAGGGACCCGGCGACTACGGGACGCTCGTCATCTCCAAGCAGGTCGCGATCGATCTCGGCGTCGCGGGCTACGGCTTCTAGGCGCCCCCGAGCTAGGCCAATCAGCCACCACCCATTTCGCGGTACTGGCCTTCCAGCCACCACCCATTTCGCGGTACTGGCCTGATTTACCCCTGAGTGGTCGGATTTGAAGTCGAAGGTGGTCGGATTTGCGGGTGAGTTGGCGCGCCGGTAGTCGTGAGGTGGATGGGCTCCGGCGCGCACGCGCATCGCGTGCTCCTCGTTGACGACAACGACGACCTCCTCGATCCGGCCTCCTACATCCTCCAGCGACATGGCTTCGTCGTTGCCACGGGTAGGGGCGGAGAAGATGCGCTGCGGCAGCTGCGGGGCGGCTTCCGCCCCTGCGTCGTCGTGCTCGATCTCCGGATGCCCGGCCTCGACGGGTGGGGGGTCTGGGACCGTATGCGCGCAGACCCAGCGCTCGCGACAATCGCCGTCGTCCTCATGTCGGGCGATGGCGACAACCTGGCGCGTGCCCGAGCGCTCGGCATCCGCGATTTTCTCCTCAAGCCGCTCAACTTCGATGCGCTGATCGCGGCGATCGAGCGTCACTGCGGACAGTCCCGGCAGACCTGATCCGTCTGGCGATTGACCTGGGCTTCGACGGCGATTATCCCTAGCGCTTGCGCCTAGTTGGCGCAGACAATCTGCCAATCCAGGCTAGACAGCCCCCTCGGCACTGTTTCAATATGGTGCCTTCAGCGCGCGCCTAGGAACCAGCGGTAGACAGTGACGCCCCGGGGGAGGGGCCGAGCTACGCTGCCGCGCGGGCGTGCCCCCTTCCTGCCATGCTGACGGCCGGGCGCCCTACCACACGTGCTGCGCTTCTCGTGAGCGCTGGCGACCGTCGCTAGCACCCTCTGACGTCGCACGTCGCTGCTCTTCTATATTCGGACCGAGAGGAGTAGATCACTAACCCAGAAGTTGAGACCAAGCGCCTTCGTGGCGTGACGGCGCGGCCCGTGCGGCCCATCGCAAAGCGTTCTGGGAGAAGACCTAGACGCGAGCGGCGGGCCGCTTTTTTTTGGCGTGAGAGTCTCCGGACAGTACGGCCGCGGCTAGCAGTGAAGATGAACGAAGTGGGGAACAGCGCTCACGACATTTGCGCCCGACATGCTGACATGCCGGTGCGGTTCGCGCGTAGCCTAGAGAGCGACGGCAGCGCAGCGACGAATGGAGGGACGAATGAAGGCCAGTAAGGCGAGGAAGACGGTGGCCGGCGGGTGCGTGCGTGTGCTCGTGCCGCTCACCGTAGAAGAGCGGATCGTGCTTCGACACAAGGCGCTCGACCAGCGGTGCCCGGTCGGCGTGATCGTACGCCAGGCGCTCGGCTTGTCGGCGGATGCGCCGACACGGGAGCCACGAGACAAGACGATGTGACCTGAAACGACAACGGCCGCCCTGTGGCGGCCGTTCCCAGAAGACTGCGCCAGGCCCCTTGCTGCGGGAGGCCGGACCGACATTCGGAACCTACCCCGCACATCGTCGCCTGGTCAATACGCGAGCTTGGAAGGGCAAGGGACAAGCTCGCCCGGATGCGGGGGAGGCGGCGATGGAGACGACAGACCACCTGGCGGGGCTTTGGATGCGGCGGCTGTTGCGGTGGCTGGTGATGATGCGGCGGTGCGCCGTGAGAGCCCTAGCGAGCCTTCTGGCGCGGCCGGTTCCAGTACGGACTCTTGCACTTCGGATTTGGGCACACCTTCGGCTCCTTGGAGGCGTCGCGCGGAATC
>DASXLI010000022.1:0-19311 GCA_036496285.1 Binatia bacterium | reverse complement strand
CCTGTCGCCGGGCCAGCTGAGCGATGCCTTCCGCGCCGGCGGCTACGGGCCGGACGCGACCGCGCGCTACGTCGCGAAGCTGCAGGCGAAGATCGCGCAGGGCCGCACCCTGGAGGGAAGCTGACGTGTCGCACTCCATCCGACTCCTGCTGGTGCTCCTGCTCCTGCTCTCCACCGTCGCGGTCGCGGCCGCGCAAACGCCGTTCGACGCCGTCGACGACAAGGCGCCGCCGCACGACCACAACCGCGACATCCACGCCGCGCCCGTGGGGCTCAACTGGTCCGACCAGATCGCGCCGATCAAACGCGCCGCGGTGAGCCTTCCCGTGGCCGGCATCCTCGCCGCGGCGCTCGCGTTCCGCCCGCGCCGGCGCGGCACGCCGAAGCGTCAGCCGGCCGTCATCCAGACGCAGATCATCCTGGCGCTGGTCGGCGCGGTCGTGATGTTGATCGTCGGCCAGAGCCTGGCGCGCGCCTTCGGCATCGTCGGCGCGGCGGGCCTGGTCCGCTACCGCGCCAAGGTCGACGACCCGAAGGACGCTGGCGTCATGCTCTCGACGCTGGCGCTCGGCCTCGCCTGCGGCGTCGGCCACTTCATGCTCGCCGGTTTCGCGGCCTTCATCATCCTCGCGTGTCTATGGATCATCGAGTCGCTCGAGCCGGAGGAGCAGAAGGTCTTCGACCTCACGGTGACGACCAAGGACGGCGGCGCGCTGCGCCCGCGGGTCGAGGGCATCCTGCGGCAGTTCGACACGAAGTACGAGCTGCGCACGTCCGCCAACGAGGAGATCAGCTACGAGGTAAAGCTCCCCTGGGGCACGCGCACCGACCGGGTCTCGAACGAGATCATGCGCGCCGCCCCCGACGACGGCACCGCCGTCCAGTGGGAAGAGAAGAAGAAGGCCAAGGCATGAAGCTCATCGTGCAGCCCGACGACGGCGTCGCGCCGCTCCTCACCGCGATCCAGAAGGCGAAGAAGTCGATCGACATGGCGATCTTCCGCTTCGACCGCCGCGAGATCGAGAAGGCGATCGAGGCCGCGGTGGCGCGCGGGGTCCTCGTCCGCACGCTCATCGCCCACACCAGCCGGAGCGGCGAGAAGAGCCTGCGGAAGCTCGAGCTCCGGATGCTCGCGGCCGGCGTCACCGTCGCGCGCACGGCCGACGACCTGCTGCGCTACCACGACAAGCTCGTCGTCGTCGACCGCGCGACCGCCTACATCCTCGGCTTCAACTACACACGGCTCGACATCGACCGCAGCCGCAGCTTCGGCATCGTCAGCCGGAACCGCAAGATCGTCAGCGAGGCGCTCCGCCTCTTCGAGGCCGACTGCACGCGCCAGCCCTACGCTTGCGGCGACGACACGTTCGTGGTGAGCCCGCTGAACGCGCGCGCCCGCCTCGGCCGCTTCCTCGGCAAGGCGCGCAAGCAGATCCTCATCTACGACCCCAAGGTCGCCGACCCGCAGATGCTGGCGATCCTCCAGCAGCGCGCCAAGGCCGGCGTCGACGTGCGCATCCTCGGCCGGCTCGGCAGCCGCGGCGCCGGCCTCAAGGTGCAGAAGTACCCCGGATCCCGCCTGCACGTGCGCGCCATCGTGCGCGACGGCACGCGTGCCTTCGTCGGCAGCCAGAGCCTACGGAAGGCCGAGCTCGACGCCCGCCGCGAGGTGGGCGTCATCGTACGCGACGCGAAGATCGTGAAGCGCATGGCCGCCGTCTTCGAGGACGACTGGGCGCTCACCGACCTCGGGAAGGCGGAGGCGCCCCGCGGCGAGGAAGCGCTCAGCGCCTGAGGCGCGCTTCTCCGGGGAGCCGCGCGGCGCCGGAGCCGGTACGGGCGCCTCGCCGCGATAGATCGTGCCCGCGTCGATGGTGCGGCCGGTGCGGGAGATCGCCTGGAAGTAGAGCTGATCGCCGGCGATCTCGATCAGCATGAAGTGACGGTCCTGGTCGAAGCCGGCAACCCGTAGCTGGTCGGCGGCGGGACGGCCCTTGGCGAAGTCGTTGCGGCTCAGCTTCCCGGCGCCGCCCGACGTGAAGTAGTGGATGCCCTGCTGCGGCTTCATCCGCTCGTAGAGGTGCTCGTGGCCGGCGAACACCACGTTCACGCCGTAGCGCACGAAGAGCGGCTCGACGAGCAGGCGGAGATCGACCTCGGAGCCGTGCCGCCGGCCCGAGGAGTAGATCGGATGATGGAAGAAGCAGATCTTCCACGGCGCGACCGATCCGCTGAGCGCCTTCGCGAGCCACTCGAGCTGCTCGGGGTCCATGTAGTTGCTGTCGAGCGCGAAGAACTGCGCCGGTCCCTTGACGAACGTGTAGTAGCGCTTGCCGCCCATGTGGAACGGCTCGAACGGCAGCTCCTGCGCGGCGAGGTCGTGGTTGCCGAGCGCCGCGTAGAAGGCGACGCCGCGCGAGAGCAGCGCCTGGTAGGGCCGGGTGAACTTCTCGTCGAAGTCCTCCGGCTCCTCGCCGCCGTACATGTTGTCACCGAGCATCAGGACGAAGTCGAAGGGGTAGCGCTCGTGGAACTCCGCCATGCGGCTCGCGACCTCGTACTGCTGGCGGCCGCCCGTGCCGCTGTCGCCGATCACCGCGAAGCGCACCGAGTCGCCGCGCAGCGGCAACGTCAGCTTCTGCCAGAGCGGCCAGGGGCCGGTGTCGACGCAGGACGCGAGCGTGACGGCCAGGAGGACCACGGCGACGCGCACCCGGCGCGCCGTCAGGACCGGGGCGCGGCTCACGACGCGGCTTGGGGCAGCACGTCCGGGATGTAGTCGACGATCAGGTTGGCGTCGACGTCGAGCAGGATCAGGTGGCGGTCGCAGAAGCGGTACTCGAGCTCGTTCGGCAGCCGCGGCAGGCTCGCGAGCAGGGTCGGCGGCACGGTCGCCTGCGGTTCGCGCTCGGGATACGGGTCGTTCACCTTGAACGGCACGCGCGGCACCTCGCGCCCGACCGCGGCGCGGTCGTCGGGCGCGCGGCTCTGCAAGTCGGCGCGGACGGTGTGGCGGAGCCTCGTCTCCATCTGCGGGGTGAAGACCGATCCCTGCCGCGCCTCCGAGCGCTCGGCGCGAATGCCCGCCGCCAAGGCCTTGCGGCGCTCGGTGATGCGGGCCGCGTCGTCGGTCGAGCGCGCCGCCGGCAGCCGCGCGGCAACGCGGCGGTGCAGCGCCACGTACTCGGCGGTGTGCACGATGAAGTCGGGCGCCGCGAGCGTCTGCTTGAGCGGCGGAACGATGGGGCCGGGCGCGGCCGGCGCGTGGGTGACGGGCTCGCGTGTGGCGGAGGCGCCGTGCCCCGTGCACGCCGGGAAACACGCCAACAAGAGTGCCAGCACCAGCGCGGGGGCAACGCGCGGCGGTCGGCGCATCACCGGAGTGGGCATCATCACCGTCGATTGTCCGCGCGGGCCATCCATAGACAAACGCGACGCTCGCGTTCTGCCGAAACCTTGCTACGATGGGCGGCAAGACGGCTCGCAGCCGGGTGGAGGGGAGGCCGATGCCAACCGCAACACGTCCGAGCGCCTGACCATGGCGCGCTCCGCAAAGTCGTACACCGCCAAGGACATCCTCGTCCTCGAGGGCCTGGAGCCGGTGCGCCGCCGCCCCGGCATGTACATCGGCGGCACCGACGCCACCGGCCTGCATCACCTGGTGTGGGAGATCGTCGACAACTCCATCGACGAGGCGATGAACGGCCACGCCGATCTCATCAACGTGATCCTGCACAAGGACGGCGAGTCGGTCACCGTGAGCGACAACGGCCGCGGCATCCCGGTCGACCGCCACGCGCAGTACAAGAAGCCGGCGCTCGAGCTGATCCTCACGACGCTGCACGCCGGCGGCAAGTTCGAGGCGAAGAACTACTTCCACTCGGGCGGCCTGCACGGTGTCGGCGCCTCGGTCGTGACCGCGCTCTCCGAGACGCTGGTGGCGAAGGTGCGCCGCGACGGCGCCGAGTGGGAGCAGAAGTTCGCGCGCGGCAAGGCCGTCGGCCCGCTGAAGAAGCTCGGCACGGCGCGCGGCAGCGGCACCACCATCTTCTTCCGCCCCGACGAGAAGATCTTCGACCACGTCCGCTTCGACGCGAAGCGCATCGCGGAACAGCTCGAGGCGAAGGCCTACCTGCACGGCGGCCTCACCATCGAGTTCCGCGACGAGGCCGCGGGCACCAAGGCGAGCTTCCACTACGAGGACGGGCTCAAGGCGTATCTCCTGAAGCTCGTCAGCGAGAGCGGCAAGGAGCCGGTCGCGGGCGAGGTCTTCACGATCGCCAAGCAGCAGGACGACCTCCACCTCGAGTGCGCGCTCGCCTGGACCGACGACACGCAGGAGCGCGTGCTCTCGTTCGTGAACAGCATCCCGACCAGCGCCGGCGGCGCGCACGAGAACGGCCTGCGCGCCGGGCTCGTCAAGGCCGTGCGCAACTACTTGACCGTGCACAACCTCGTACCGCGCGGTCTAACCATCGCCGCCGAGGACTGCCGCGAGGGCCTCGTCGCGCTGCTCTCGATCAAGATCGCGCAGCCGCAGTTCCAGGGGCAGACGAAAGAGCGCCTCAACAACGCCGAGGTGACGCCGATCATCGACGGCATCGTGCGCAGCACCGTCGAGAACGCGCTCAATGCCAACCGCACCGCCGGCGACGCCATCGCCAACCGCGTCGTCCTCGCGGCGCGGGCGCGCACGGCGTCACGCGCCGCCGCCGAGCAGGTGCAGCGCAAGAGCGCCATCTCGCATCGTCTCAACCTGCCCGGCAAGCTCGCCGACTGCAGCTCGACCGATCCGTCGGAGTGCGAGCTCTTCATCGTCGAGGGCGACTCCGCCGGCGGCTCCGCCAAGCAGGGCCGCGAGCGCGCCTTCCAGGCGGTGCTGCCGCTGCGCGGCAAGGTGCTGAACACCGAGGCGACGTCCACCGCCAAGGTGCTCGCCAACAAGGAGCTGGCCGACCTCGTCTCCGCGCTCGGCTGCGGAGCGGGCAAGGACTACGACGCGCGCAAGCTGCGCTACCACAAGATCTGCCTGCTGATGGACGCCGACTCCGACGGCAACCACATCTGCACGCTCCTCCTGACGTTCTTCTACCGCCACCTGCCGGAGCTGGTGCGCGAGGGCTACGTCTACATCGCGCAGCCGCCGCTCTACCGCATCGACGCCGGCAAGCAGGTCTACTGGGCGAAGGACGACGCGGCGCGCGACAGGATCCTCGCCGAGCGCAACGGCAAGGGCGGCAAGGTGCAGGTGACGCGCTTCAAGGGCCTCGGCGAGATGAACCCGTCGACGCTCAAGGAGACGACGCTCGACCCGCGCCGCCGCGCTCTCCTGCGCGTCTCGGTGGAGGACCAGGCCAAGACGGACCGGACGATCCAGACGCTCATGGGCCGCGACGTCGCGCCGCGCTTCGAGTTCATCATGCAGCGCGCCCCGAAGATCGAGGGCGAGGAGCTCGACGTCTAGGGCGCGGCTGGCCATTCGCGCGTGCCAACAATGGCACACGCTTGGGCCGTCGCGTCCCAATCCTTGCAGCGTTGCGCGTCTCCCGACGTGTTTTTGCGTCTTTTCGCGTGGGCCGGCTCTTGCACAAGCGGACGTCCGACATGGAACGCACACGCCCAAGGAGACACGCCATGCGACGATGCACCCGGACCCTGCTGACCGTTATCGCCGCCGCCCTCGCCGCCGTGACCGCACATCAATCCGCACAGGCCGGCTGCGGCTGCGACAAGCCGCCGCCTCCCGTCGCGTCCGTGCGGCCGTCGGTCGCCTATCCGGGTGCGCCGATCACCTTCTTCGCCAAGTTCGTCGAGGGCGGGTCCTACGTCGCGACGTTCACCTCGAGCATGACAGGCGCGTCGCAGGCCGTGGCGGGCGTCGCCGTCCGCCGCCGCGACCTCGCCGACCGCGGGCCGAAGCTGCAGGTGGAGGTGCCGATGCCGACGCTGCCGCTCGGGCCGGTCAGCATCGTCGTCGCCTCCGCCGATGACGGCACGACGCTCCTCTCCATTCCCGACACCGACTTCACCGCCGCCGCCGCGCCCCTGCCGGTCCCGAACCAGCTCGGCGCGTGGGAGCTGCCGGGCGCCCAGGGCGCCGTCAGCCGCGACGGCGTGGTCTACATCGCGCTCGACCTGCACGACATGCAGGATCCGATGGTCGTCACGGCGCAGGCGCTCGGCTATCCGCTGCGCTTCACCGAGAACGACGTCGTCTTCTACAACCGCCAGGGCTTCCTCATGCAGCGCCTCGTCGCGAGCGCGAAGAACGGCACCCAGCCGGTGCCGGGCATGTTCATTGTTCCGGCGAAGAACGGGGCGACCGACAGCGACGAGCTGCACTACTCCCGTCACGAGTTCGTCACCTACTTCCTCCAACACGAGGAGCGCCAGCCGCACCAGGTCGATCCGACCGACGGCAACTGGCACATCGATGGCTCGCCGCACGTCGACCACGACCATCTGATCCTCGCCATCTTCGGCCGCCTGAACGACGGCTCGAAGCCGGCGCCGGGCGCCACGCCGGTCTTCGACCTGAAGCTCTCCACCTACTCGCTCTTCCACTCGGGCGTCCTCGGCGCGCAGTATGCCGAGGTCGGCAGCAGCTCGATCGTCGACAGCTACGACTCCGACACGATGACGCGCGGCTCGGACGCCGCCGTGACGAGCCTGGTCGCCGCCAAGGTGAAGGACCAGGGCCTCGTCATGGGCGACGTCATCGCGCCCTTCGTCAGCATCGAGGGCCAGGGCAAGCTCACCGGCTCCGCCTGGGCACCGACGTCGGTCGGCAGCATCATGGCGATCAAGATTCCGTCGGGCATTCCAAGCCTCGGTGACATCGACGTGAGGACGGGTGTCGTCACGATCAAGGGCCCGGGCAGCTTCGTCGTGCGGAAGCTCAAGATCGCGAGCGGCGCGCGCGTCTTCGTCGACAACGCGGCCGGCCCGGTCACGCTCTACACGACCGACGAGGTGACCATTGCCGACAAGGCGGTCGTCGACCTCGCCGACCCGCGGCCCGAGCGCTTCGCCATCTACGCCACGTCGGACAAGCCGGTGCAGATCCAGGGCACGAGCCGCGTGGCGGGCGCCCTCTACGCGCCGAACGCGCCGGTCACGATCGCGGGCGACGCCGACGTCTCCGGCGCCGTCGTCGGCAAGACCGTCGTCACCAAGGACCGCGCCCGCGTCCACTACGACAGCACGCTCCGCGGCCGCGATCCCGTCACCACCTGCATGCAGGCGACGCTCTTCGCGCCGATCCCCGGCAAGCCGTTCGACGCGAAGATCCAGTGCGTGAACGGCCAGACCACGCCGGTCGCGTTCGCGGCGACCGACATCGACACCCCGTTCGGCACCTGCACGATCGTCGGCGGCGCTCCGAAGATCGTCAAGCCGCTCTCGAGCGCGTCCTTCACGGTGAAGGTGCAGTGCGACACCATCGCGGTGCCGTTCACCCTGACGATCGAGGGCATCAGCTAAAAACCAGGTCCTCGCTCTCGTTGCCCGCACGGGCCGGCGGTGCTAGCTAGCCGGACCATGCGGATGCTGACAGCGGTGATGGTGGGGGTGGTGGTGCTCGGAATGGCGAGCGCCGCGCGGACCGATGATCGCAACGTGCAGATGGACTACGCCGTCTGCTCCCAGAAGTGCGACAACGACTACCAGTCGTGCATGCGCTGGCGGAAGGGCAAGGCCAACGAGAATTGCGAGGCCTCCGTCCTGAAGTGTCGCAACACGTGCAGCCCGCAGTGGCGCGAGATCACGAAGAAGGAAGCCGCGCCGGTCACGTGCCGCGACAAGTGCCAGGCCGGCTTCGATAGCTGCACGCACGCCGACGACGGCAAGCACGGCGGCAACTGCCAGCGCGACTTCATGGTGTGTCGCAACGGGTGTCCGCCGGAGCAGCCGCCGGTGGCCGCCGTCGAGAGCGCGCCGCCGGCCGCGGCAGTCGCAGCGCCTGCGGGCGAGCCGGCACCGGCCGCCGCACCCGCCGCCGAACCGCCACCTGCCGTCGCAGTGCCAGCGGCCGCACCGCCGCCCGCGCCGGAGAAGGCGTCCGCCCCGGCGCCCGCGATCGACAAGCGCGAGGCCGCGCCGAACCCGGTGCCGCCCGCACGCGCCGGCGCCGCCCTCCCCGAGAAGCCGCAAGGCCCGACCTCCGGTCAGCCCGCCGTCGCCCAGAGCACGACCCGCGCCTCGGAGCCGAAGCGCAGCGTCTGGGCGAAGGTTTACTGCACGATGTTCTACTGCGGCAGCGGCGCGACCGCGCAGAAGCCGCTGAGCTGCGAGGACAAGTGCGTCGCCGACTACGACGACTGCCTCGCCCACGCCGATCCGAAGCGCGGCACCGATCAATGCTCCTCGGGATCGTTGCGGTGTCGCCAGGGGTGCGAGCGCAAGGGGTCGTAGTCGCCACTGGCGAGCGCGGTGGGCCGAGGCTACAAGTGCCCGCCATGAGCGCTCAAGGCTCGCCTCCCGAGGATGTTCCTCCCGGTCTCGCCCTGCTCCGGATGGTCACGGGCCGCTGGGTGTCGCAGGCCATTACCGCCGCGGCCGACCTCGGCGTCGCCGACGTGCTTCCTGCCGAAGGTCTCACGCCCGACGCGATAGCGTCGACGATCGGCGCGCACGGTCCGTCCGTCCGCCGCTTGCTGCGCGCGCTCGCGAGCGTCGGCGTCTTCGAGGAGGACGCGCAGGGTCGCTTCCGCCACACGCCGCTCAGTGAGGCGTTGAAGAGCCACGTCCCCGGCTCGATCCGCGGCATGGCGCACCACGTCGGCTCGAAGGTCGCGACCGCCGCGTGGGCCGATCTCACCACCAGCGTCCGCACCGGCGAGCCCGCGTTCCGCCGCCTCTACGGCAAGAGCTTCTTCGAGTACCTCGCCTCGGCCCCCGAGGACGCTGCCGCCTTCGACGACGCCATGCACGGCGTCTCCTCGACGTCGATCCCCGCCATCCTCGCCGCATACGACTTCAGCGACTGCGGCACTCTCGTCGACGTCGGCGGCGGCGACGGTACGCTGCTCCGTGCCATCCTCGCCAAGCATACGGGCCTCCGCGGCGCCGTCTACGACGTCGACCACGTCGTCGCGCGCACCAAGGAGCGCGTCCACGACGCCCCGGAAGGCTCCCGCATCACGACCGCCGCCGGCAGCTTCTTCGACTCCGTCCCGAAAGGCGGCGACACCTATCTCCTGAAGCACATCCTGCACGACTGGGACGACGCGCGCTGCCTTCAGATCCTCCGCAACGTCCGCGCCTCCATCTCAGCGAAGGGCCGCGTCCTCGTCATCGAGAGCGTCATCAGCCCCGGCAACGATCCATCGCTCGGCAAGCTCCTCGACCTCGAGATGCTCGCCATCGCCGAGGGCGGCATGGAGCGCACCGAGCAGGAGTTCGCGGCGCTGTTCGAGGCGACGGGGTTCGAGCTTACGCGCGTCGTGCGGACGCAGGCGGAGCCGTGCGTGGTCGAGGGGCGTCCTGCGTAGGTCACATCCGCGGGTGCGCCTGAGTTCGTCAGAGAGGCCCGCTGTTCGCCCATGACTTATACTGTATCGGGCGCTTCAGGCCCGTCGGCCTCGAAGTGACCCGTTCTGGTCATCTCGGCGAGCTATGAGTGATGAGGGTGCCGCGCGTTGGTACCGAAGTCGCGGGCGTCGCAGGCTCCCGCGTGAGAACATCCCTCAATTGGGTGTGTATGGGGACATTCTGAGGGCTTCCTTCCTTTGGGCGTTTATGGGTGTATTTGCGGTGCTTACAAGGCGCTGTCCAACAGCGTCGCCAGAGGAGGGCGCATGCCCAAGTCGAGTCGCGGACGACAACACCGAGCAAGCCCGATCCGACCCATCCGCATGGAGAGGATCAATCTACGCACGACCTCCGCGCAGCGAACGCTCATCGACTGGGCCGCGAAGATGCTGGGCAAGAGCCGATCTGAGTTCATCCTCGATGCCGCATCTCGGCAGGCGGATTCTGTACTGCTCGACCAGCGACTGTTCGCCCTCGACGACAACGCGTATCGCCGGTTCGCTGACGCATTGGCAGCGCCTCCGATCGAGGATCGGCGACTGCGGCGGTTGCTGACCACTCCCCCACCCTGGGGATGATCCGGCGTCCCGCGGGTCCGGTGTGTAACGGACCGGAAACCGTCAATCGATCCCGATCAGCTCGTCCTTGTACGTCCGCTCCAGCAACACCTTCACCGCATCCGGCAAGAGCCGCCCCATGTGCAGCACGTGGTACACGTTCTCGGTGATCGGCATCTCGACGCCGATCTTCTTCGAGAGCGCGTGGGCGGCGGCGGCGGTGTAGTAGCCCTCGGCGACCGACTTCTTGCTGGCGAGGTACTGCTGCGGGTCGACGCCGGCGGCGATCTGTTTGCCGAGGGTGCGGTTGCGGGAGAGCTCGCCGGTGCAGGTGAGGATGAGGTCGCCGACGCCGGCCATGCCGAGGAAGGTGAGCGGGTTGGCGCCGAGGGCGACGCCGAGGCGGGTCATCTCGGCGAGGCCGCGGGTGATGAGGGCGGCGCGCGCGTTGGTGCCGAAGTCGAGGGCGTCGCAGACGCCGGTCGCGACGGCCATGACGTTCTTGACGGCGCCGCCCACCTGGACGCCGATCGGGTCGCTGCTGGAGTAGATGCGGAACATCGGCGAGTGCAGGCGCTGCTGCACCTCGTTTGCCGTCGCCGCGCCGCGCGAGGCGACGACGAGGTCGGTCGGCTTGCCGTTGGCCACCTCGAGCGCGAAGGTCGGGCCGGAGAGAAATGCCACGCGCTCGGCGGGAACGGCGGGCAGCGTCTCGGCCAGCACCTCGGACATGAGCTTGAGGCTGTCCTCCTCGATGCCCTTGGTCGCGACGACGACGAGCGCCTTCGGCCCGACGTGTGGCGCCACGCCGACCGCGACCTTGCGCAGGTGCTGCGACGGCGGCACCAGGAGCACGATGTCGGCGCCGCGCACGGCCTCGCCGAGATCGTGCGTCGCGCGGATGGTCTCCGGCAGCGGCACGCCGCCGAGGTAGACGGCGTTGGTGTGGCGCTCGGTGATCTCGGCGGCGACCTCACGCTCGAGCGCCCACATGCGGACGTCGTGCTGCAGGCGCGCCGCGTGGCACGCGAGGGCGGTGCCCCAGGCACCGGCACCGATGATGGCGAGCGTGGTCATGGGAACGAAAGGCGGGCGCGGCGGCCGCGGCGCACTCGGGCGCCCCGGCGGCCGCGCCGCCGAGCGTCAATCTTCGTACTTGAAGGAGAGCTTCACCTTGGCGCGGTAGGCGGTGATCTTGCCTTTGTCCAAGGTCACGTCCAGTTGGCTGACCTCGGCGATGCGCAGATCGCGCAAGCTCTTGGACGCCTTCTGCACGGCAGCCTTCGTCGCCGCCTCCCATGACTCGCTGCTCGTCCCCACGAGCTCGATGATCTTGTATACGCTGGTCTGTGCCATCGTCCGCTCCTTTCAGGCCGCACTAACCGGGCGCGGCGCATTCGCGACCCCGGCATAGCTGGTCGGTCCGTCGAGGGAAAGCCCGAGCTCCGGCCCGCGTTGGAGCGCCGCGGCAACGGCGTCGCGGCCTGGCGCCGCGCAACAACGTGCGCGGATCTCCTCTACAGCGTACGGCTCCGCCGTCGCGGGTCACCGATCCGCGGCGCGTGCATGTGGCGCGCGCGATGCTAGGTCGTCGGCAGGTGCGTGGACCGCACGCGTTCGCAACGCGTGGGAAAGGGAGACCCTCATGCTCACTGCACGTTCCGTCACGCTCGCCATCGCCGCCCTCGGCGCCGCATGCTTCGACTGCACCTTCGCCGAGCCGGCACGGGCCAGGTCGGTCAAGGCCTGCTCCACCATCTCCAAACAGGAGCTCGCCTCCTGCAAGGCGGCCACGGCGAGCGACAAGGCAATCGCGCTCGCCAAGTGCGCCAACATGTCCGATCCCACCGCGATCAAGGCCTGCAAGGGCCAGGCGTCGAGCGACGCGGCCGACGAGGCGGGCAACTGCAAGGACGAGCGCGATCTGCGCGCGACGGTCTGCGGCCGCCTCGGCGAGGCACCGTACACGCCCGACTTCAGCCCGCAGCACTTCACCACCTCGACGACGATCGACAACCCGCTCTTCCCGCTCGTCCCCGGCACGACCTTCATCTACGAAGGCCAGACGGCCGACGGCTTCGAGCACGACGAGTTCTCCGTTACCCACGACACCAAGGTGATCGACGGCGTCACCTGCGTCGAGGTGCACGACACGGCGAAGCTCGACGGCGTGCTGAGCGAGGACACGCGTGACTGGTTCGCGCAGGACGACGCCGGCAACGTCTGGTACTGCGGCGAGAACACGGCCACGGTGCTCGACGGCCTGCCGCAAAGCCTCGAGGGAAGCTGGACGGGCGGCGTCGACGGTGCGCAGCCCGGTATCATCATGGAGGCGTCGCCGATGATCGGCGACTTCTACCGCCAGGAGTTCCTGGTGGGCGAGGCCGAGGACATGGCCGAGGTGAAGAGCCTCACCGACTCGGCGATGGTCCCCTTCGGCACCTTCGCGAACGACTGCTTGAGGACCGAGGAGACCTCCACGCTCTCCCCGGGCGACGTCGAGAACAAGTACTACGTCACGAACGTCGGCAACGTCCTGACGGTGGACGTCGCGACGGGCGAGCGCTCCGAGCTGATCGCGATCACGACCGGCAACTGAGCGCGGCGGGCGAGCGCGCCCTGCGCCGGCAGCGGCGCGCTCGTCACGCTTTGCACACCATGCGGTGAATCTCCTCGGTGAGCGACTCGATGCGCGCGCTCAGCTCCTGGGTGACGCGGGTGAGGCTCGTGTTCTGCTGCAACAGATCCAGCGCCTGCGCCTGCTGGCGGTCGAACATTTCCTGGCGCTCGACGTGGGCGGCGGCGAGGGCCTCGCGATGCTGCGAGTCGGCGTCGGCGATCGCCTTGTCGCGGTCGGCCTGCCGCGTCTGCGCCAGCAGGATGAGCGGCGCGGCGTAGGCCGCCTGGAGGCTGAACGCCAGGTTCAGCAGGATGAAGGGGTAGACGTCGAAGCTGGCGGCGCCGACGACGTTCAGGACGATCCACAACGCGACGATCAGCGTCTGCCCGATGAGGAAGGTCGGCGTGCCGAAGAAGCGCGCGAACGACTCCGCCTTCAAGCCGAACCAGTCGTTGCCGAACGTGGACGAGAAGTGCGGGTGGCGGATGTGGAAGCGTAGATAGTGGCGGCGCTCCGGGGACATCCCGTTCAGGTCTTCCATGGTCGCTCCTTGGTCGGAAAGCACGGACGTTGCCGGTCTTTTCGTTCGCGCGGGCGGTCCTGGCAAGCCCCCGGGGGCTCCCGCGCGCGAAATGGCTCCCGCGACGGACGTGTGCTACCCATCGCCGCGGCGTGGACATGCTTCGACTGGGCCGGGTCGCGGATCACCCGCCGGGGTCGCGCCCGCGGCGTGAGCCGTCGCGCCGGCTCGTCGCGCTCGCGGCCGGGTGCCTCGTCGTCGCCCTGGCCGGCGCGCTCGCGGCGAAGCCGCGGGGCGAGAACGTCCACCGCCTCGACGGCGGCGCCTGCCGCACCTGCCACACCGAGGACGCGCCGGCGCTGAACGCCGACCCGGCCAAGGCGCAGACCGCCCTCGTCCCGGACCTCGAAGGGGCATGCATGCGCTGCCACGGCAACGAGGGCCCGTCGCACAAGACCAACATCCCGCCGAAACGGCCCGAGCCGGCCGCCCTGCCGCTCGCGGCCGACGGCACCATCGGCTGCGCCACCTGCCACTGGATGCACGGCGAGCACAACGAGTTCGGCTCGTTCCTGCGGATCGACAACCGCCAGGGCGGCCTCTGCCTATCGTGTCACCAGCTCTCGGAGCTGCAATGACTCATCCACGAGGAGATCACCCCATGCCACGCTCTCGGCTCTTCCATCACCACACCCCCGACCGGACGCGCCAGCTCCGCTGGGTCGCGCCGATCGTCGGGCTCCTGCTGATGGCGGTCCTCGCCACGCTGGCGGCGCAGTATCGCCTGAGCGACCAAGCCGTCGGCACCGAGTTCTTCCGCGCCCACAAGACGATCGCCCACACCGGCGAGCTGCTGCAGCGCGGCCTCTTCGTCGGCATCGGCGTGCTCGTGCTGTGCGTCGCGGCGATCGGGCTCTGGGCGCTGCGGCTCACCCACAGCATCGTCGCCCCGGTGCACACGCTGCGCCGCGCGCTCGACGCGATGATGACCGGCGACCTCGGGGTGCGGGTCGCGCTGCACGCGGGCGACGAGTTCCAGGAGGTCGCCGCCAGCCTGAACCGCCTCGCCGAGGAGTTCGCCGCGACGCTCGCGCGCGTGCACACCCTCGCCGACACGATCGACGCCAAGGCCGCCGAGGTCGCGCGCGAGGCCGGCGACGCGTCGGCCGAGCGCCAGCTCCACGCGCTCGTGAAGGAGCTCGACAAGACGCTCGACTTCTTCCGCCTCCAGCCGCGGCGCACGATCCACGAGGACGACTCGACGGCCGGGCTGGAGACCCCCGCGCCGGCCGCACATTGATGCCGCGGGTCCTCCTCCGCCTCGTGGCGGCGGCGTGGCTGGCGCTCGTCCCCGCCATCGCCCGCGCCGGGCCGACCGGCCTCACCTTCATTCCGACGACGGACACGGTGCCGTGGCACCAGCTCAACGCGGTCATGCAGAACGCCAACGCCGCGATCGACGGCTCGGACGCGTTCTTCCACGACTTCCAGCCCGACACGCAGTTCGAGCTCGGCCTGCCGTACCGTCTCGAGGGCGGCGTCGACGTCCAGCCGGCGAACCCGCCGAACGACTATCGCCCGAACTTCAACCTCAAATGGCGCGCGCTGGAGGAGAGCTCCTGGGTGCCAGCGGCGGCCCTCGGGGTGTCATCCCTCGGTCCCGGCTTCACCCCGACCGGCTTCCTCATCCTCGACAAGACCCTCAACTACGACGCGATCCAGTACCAGAGGTTCCGTGCCCACCACCGCAACATCCGCCTCCACGGCATCCGGGTGCACGCCGGCTTCGCCCAGGTGGGCGAGTTTTCCCGCGCCATGGTCGGCATCGACGCCGAGCTGTCGGAGCATTTCGTCCTCTGGGCCGACTGGATCTCGGGCGCCTCGAACGACCTGTCCCTGGCCGGCGTCGTCGTCTTCGACCCCAAGAACAGCGGCTGGATCGCTCTCCTGCGTCAGAACGACGAGAACCGGGTGAGCGGCATCGTCTTCAACTTCACCCATACGTTCGACTGGTAGGCAGCCGCTATAGGTCCGGCCCGGGACAGGGCCCGCGCGTCGCGGATTTTCTCCCTCCGACGGCTCCGAAACGCACTCTTCACGGGCGTTCGCGTGCGAATCGCATTGCCCGCAGGGTGCGACCTCGATACAATTTCCCCAGACGCGGAGGATGCGGATGGGGCGGGCGAGCTGCCATGTCAAACCTTCTACGCATTCTCGTTTCCAGCGCACTCCTGCTCGGAGCCACGTCGGCCCTCGCGGCTGAACCCGCCTTCACCATCACCGACGACGGCACGGCCTTCGTCTACAAGGCGAAGCCGGGCGATCAGCCGGGCACCGTCGCCGAGATGTTCGGCATCCCGCAGCGCGACGTGCCGGCGTTCCTCAGCGCCAACGGCATCACCGATCCGACGCGCGTCGGCGTCGGCCACGTCTACCGCATCCCGAACCCGGTCGCGGTACGGGCATCGGAAGCGGAGGCCAAGGCGCAGACGTTGCAGCGCGACGCGACGGCGCTCCAGACGCGCGCCGACCAGCTCGCGCACGATCTCGACGCCGCGCGCACGACGCAGGCCTCCGCCGAGCAGCGCGCCGCGGGCCTGGCGCGCTACGAGCGCCTCTGGCCGCTCGTGACGCTCGTCGGGATGCTGCTCCTCCTGGCGCTCGGCGTCCTCGGCTGGATCGCCTTCACGGCGCTGCAGAAGACCGGCGTCGCCGAGGAGCGCGCCCGCTCGCTCGCGAGCGAGGTCGAGGAGAAGCGGAGCGCCGGACTCGCGGAGCGCCAGCAGTCGGCCAGGCGCATCCTCGATTTCGAGAGCCGCGTGCGCGATCTCGAGCTGCAGCTCTCGCGGCCCCTCGCCGCCCGCCGCTCGCCCGCCAGCAACGGCTGAGACGTTTCCTCAAGGAATCGTCAGGCGTCCGTCAGGACTTCCCGGCGGGCCCGGGCTATTGGCCGTGTCGGAGGAACGACGATGGCCGCGACGGCGCGACGCTACGATCTCGACTGGCTTCGCATCGGGGCGACGCTGCTCCTCTTTCCGTACCACGTCGCGAAGACGTTCGACGTGACGCCGATCTATCACGTCAAGAACGCCGTCCTCGTCCCGCAGCTCGACTACGTCACCCTGTTCATCCACCAGTGGCACATGCCGCTTTTCTTCGCGCTCGCGGGGTGGTCGGCGTACGGCTCGCTCGCGAGCCGCGGCAGCGGCGGCTTCATGCGCGAGCGCGTGCAGCGCGTGCTCGTGCCGTTCGTCGCAGGCTGCGTGGTCCTCTGCCCGTTCGTCAAATACCTCGAGCTGCGCTCCGGGCTCTCGGTGACCGCGCAGGGCGTCGGCACGCTCACGGCACCGTTCGACGAGTCGTTCCTGCGTTTCCTGCCGACCTTCTTCACGCGGCTCGACCGCTTCACCTGGTCGCACCTCTGGTTCCTGATCTACCTCTTCGCCTTCACGCTCGTGCTGCTGCCGGCCCTGGCACCGCTCGCCGCGCGCGGCGCCCGCGACGCCGCCGGCGGGCGCGGCGCTCAGCCGCCGGGGTGGCGGCTCTATCTCCCACTCGTCCCGTTCGTCCTCATCCAGACGACGCTGCGGCTGCGCTGGCACGGCATCCAGAACCTGTACGACGACTGGGCGAACGTCGCCTACTACGGCCTCTTCTTCCTGCTCGGCTTCTGCGTGTCGCGCCGGCCGGTATGGGAGGACGTGATCGCGCGCGAGTGGCGCCGCGCCGGAGCGATCGGCCTCGGCGCCGCCGCCGCGATGCTCGCCGGCTGGTGGCTTCGCGGCGGCGTGCACTGGCCGATCGAGCTGACCCGGCCGGCGCTCGCGACCGGCCTGCCGCTCCTCGCCCTGAGCGGCGTCACCGGCTACTGCGTCGTGATCGCGATCGTGGGCGCGGCACGCCAGCACCTCACGGGTGCGGCGCTGAACGACGCGCCCCGCGTCCGCGACGCCCGCCGCTATCTCACCGAGGCGGCGCTGCCGATCTACGTGCTGCACCAGCTCGCCGTGGTCGCGCTCGGCTACGTGGTCGTCGGCCTCGCGGTGTCGATCCCCGTGAAGATGGCGCTGCAGCTCACCGGCGCCGTGGCGGCGACGTTCGCGGCCTACCACTATGGCGTCCGCCGCGTGCCGGCCGCCCGCGCCCTGCTCGGCATGAAGGGCGGCGTCCCGGCGACGGCGCTCCGTACCCCCGTCAACACGGCGCAGGCCGCGTGCTAGCCTCGTCTCGATGCTGCGAACCCTGGTACTGGCGACCTTCGTCGCCCTCGCCGTCGTGACGACGCCCGTGCCGTCACGCGCGGCGGCGCCGCAAGAGCCGACCGAGAAGTGTGACAACCTGCAGGACCGCTGCCTCCATCACGAGGAGGGCGTCTGCATCGTCTGGCACGACGAGTGTATGGTGAAGAAGCCCGTCGGCCACGGCAGCAAGCGGTCGAAGCGACGCTTCCCGGGGGCGAAGAAGAAGACCGTCTAGGCGGCGGCGCGCGGCGTGCCGCGCCGGTCCGCCGCGTCGCCGCTCAGTGGCACCACTCGAGCGTCGCGTCGCTGGCGCAGAGCGCCTGGCAGTCGGCGCGCGTCGGATCGACGGGACAGGTCACGCGCTGCTCGGCGGTCGCCGCCTTGCGGCGCGGCGCGCGCGCGGGTGGCGGCGCCTCGGTATCCTCGTCCACCGCGCCGTGCGGTGCGCCGACCGGCGACTCGCTGTCCATGTCCGACGCGCGGCCGCGCCGCCCGCCGCCGCCCGTGCCGCGATCCGAGGTCGGCGGCGCCGCGAGCGGCTCGGAGCCGCGCGGCGTGTAACCGTCCTTCGACGGCTCGAGACGGATGCTGTGCGGCGGGCCCATGCTCCGGCGCGTGTAGTAGAGGACGATCGTCTTGTCCGAGAAGCGCGACATCGTGCCGCCCAGCACCTCGAGCGAGTCGGGCTCGCCCTGGCGCGCGAGGAAGGCGCGCAGGCTGTCCTCCTCCCGGAGCGCGCGCCACACCTTCTGGCCGGCCGTCGCCGGGTCCTGTCCGTGCACGCGCAGCTTCTCGCCCGCGTAGGCATCCCACGGCTTCGATTTCCCCATCGGCGAGCCGCCGCCCTGACAGGCGGCGATGCCGAGCGCGAGGACGAGGAGCACGCCGCGCGTCCTACGAATCGTGCAAGCGGTGCGAGCGGTCATTTCTTCCCCTCCTGCAGGTGCCGGATCGATTCGTCGAGGCGCGAGCGCACGCGGGTGTCCTGCTCGGTTCCGGCGCGGGCAACCAGGGCGGCGCGCGACTCGCGGCAGCCGTTGTCGCCGAGCACCTTCGCCGCCCAGGCGCGGCGCTGCCACTCGCTGTCGTCGAGCAGCCGGACGAGAAGCGGCTGGACGCGGTCGCAGCCGCGGCCGGTGAGCCCGCGGATCGCGGCGGCCGAGATCAGGAGCGACGCGCTCTCGGCGGAGTGCAGGAGCGACGTCGTCGCCGCCTCGCTGTGGTCCGGGCCGAGCGCCTCGATCTCGCCGACCTTCGCCTCGATCGCCGCGTTGCTGCCCTCGTAGCGCTGCGGCGGCGGCGCCTCCGCAGGCGACTCGACGCCCGTCGGCAGCGGCATCGCCGAGAGCACCGGCGGCCGTGTCGGCTCCGGGGCCGGAGCCGGCGTCGGCGTCGGCATCGCGACCGGCGAGGCCGACGGCATCGAGAGGTGGCGGTCGCCCCAGCAGCCCGAGCAACCGGACGCCGCCAGCGCCAGCGCCACGGCGAGCATGGCCGTGCACGCGCGGCCGCATCGGACGGTCGTCATGGTCGGCATCGAGGTCCGCGTCTCATACGTCGTGGTCGGGCCGGCGTCCAGGCACGGGCGCCGCTCGGCCGGCTCAATGGAGCGTGCGCGTCCGCGCCCTCTGCTCCGCCGCCGCGACCCGCGCCTTGCCGAGCAGCTCGGCGAGCTCGTCGAGGTCGGCCGGCTTCACCAGGTGGTGGTCGAACCCGGCCGCGAGCGCGCGCCGCTTGTCGTCCTCGCGCGCGTACCCCGAGAGCGCGATCAGGACGACGCGGCCGAAGGTGCGCTCCTGGCGCAGCCGCTTCGCGAGATCGTAGCCGCTCATGCCCGGCAGC
>DASXLI010000021.1:0-8764 GCA_036496285.1 Binatia bacterium | reverse complement strand
CGGAGACCCCTCCGCCTCCCACCGCGAGTCACACGATCACCGGCCACAAGGCTCGCGCGGGGTCGCGGCTATACGACAGACGCCGCCCGCCACTGTGGGTGACGCGACGCCGCCGGCCGCGCCGCCCGAAGGGCGCGCGCGTACGCGAACGTCGCGCAGCGTGGGGAACGGGGGCCCCGTCTGCCTGCACTCGTTTGCGAGCACTGAACTGATTGCGAGCGTCGAGTGCGGGCGGACGGGGCCCCCGTTCCCACGCGTCCGCCACGGGCGCTCAAGCGTGCGTAGCTCTTCGAAGCGACGCTACCCGAAGATCACGGTGCTACGCCGCAACCGCTCGAGGTCGAGGAGCCGCTGCACCTCGAGGCGGACGTACTCGGCACGCTCGTAGAGGAACTGCTCCCGCGGCGTGCGCCGGAGAGGCCGCGTCGGCATGACCGGCGGCCCGAAGCGGATGCGCCACTTGGTCGGCAGCGGCAGCAGGCCGAGGGGGCCGAGCAGCGGGAAGAGGCTCGGGATCGGGATGAACGGCACCCGCAGCATGCGTGGCAGCTGGGCGACGCGGAAGAGGGCGCGGCTCGTCTCCTCGGCGCCGATCACCGCGACCGGGATGACCGGGGCCTGCGTGCGGGTGCTGAGATGCGCCACGCCGGTGCGGAAGGGACGGAGGCAATACGCCTGGTGGTACGGCTTGCCGAGCGCATCCTCGCCTTCCGGGAAGATGCCGACGGCCTCGCCCCGGCGCAGCAGCACGTGGCCGTTCGGGATGCTCGCTTCGACGCCGCCGAGCTTGCTGAAGAGGGTGCCGATCGCGGGCAGCTCGGTCACGAACTTGGCGTACAGCATGCGCACGACGCGGTGGGCGGGGTGCTCGTCCTCGACCGCGATGGAGATCATGGCGGCGTCGAAGGGCAGGGTGCCCGAGTGGTTCGAGGCGAGCAGGATGGGGCCGGTCGATGGGATGTGCTCGAGGCCTTCGACCTCGACCCGCCAGTAGTACTTGTAGAGGAAGCGGAAGAACGGCTTGACGCGCGCGCGCCATTGCGGGTCGAACCCGAACGGATCCTTCCGCCGCCGTGCACCCCGACAGTCCGTCTGTCCCACCGTCTGCATCCGACCTCCCAACGGCATCTCCCTCACGCCCTCACGTGAGGTCCACCCGGCCTGTAGCATACTCCAACAGAAGTGTCTCGAAATTTTGTGTCGTTCGTCGTTTATCCGTAAGCGTCGGATTTCGGGGACGGGTCGAGCCGCCCGGGCGGGTGTCGAGGCCTGGCCCAACTTGCAACCGTCCGACCCGCGGGATACGCCTCGTACCCTGCATGGCGAAGTTTTTTCGGGGCGATAAGCGCCGGCGGGAGATGGACCGCAAGCGCCGGACGGAAGAGAAGCAGCGCCGCGTCGCGATGCGGCGCGAGCTGCGGGCGCGCGGGCTTGACCCGGACCTCTACGACTCCAACGGCAACCTCCGTCCGGTCGACCCGGCGACCGGGCAGCCGCGGCCGGATGATGAGGACGGGACGGACGACGCCGGCTCCGGCGACGCCTGACCCCTCCAGCGCACCCCTCCCCTCCGGCATGATCCTCGCCCGCGCCCGAACGACGCTCGCCCTCGTCGCGTTGGCGGCGCTGGTCGCGGTAGGCTGCAAACGGCACGAGGAGACCACGATGGCCGATTCCCCGAAGACCGGCACCTCTCCCGCGGCGGCCCAGGCGTCGCAGACGACCACGGGCGGCGTGCAATACGTCGACGAGAAGTCAGGTGACGGGGCCGAGGCGCAGAAGGGCCAGCTCGTCACCGTGCACTACACCGGCTGGCTCGCCGACGGCACCAAGTTCGACAGCTCGCACGACCGCAAGCAGCCCTTCAAGTTCAAGCTCGGGCAGGGGCAGGTGATCAAGGGCTGGGACGAGGGCGTCGCCGGGATGAAGGTCGGCGGCATCCGCAAGCTCACGATTCCGCCCGATCTCGGCTACGGCGCCCGCGGCTTCGGCCGCGCGATCCCGCCGAACGCGACGCTGACGTTCGAGGTCGAGCTGCTGGCCGTGCAGTAGCGGGAGGCGGCACGTGCCGTCCGCCGCGCGTCTGCGGGTGATCGCGTTCGAGAGCCGTCGCGCCGCTGACATCGCGACCCTCATCGAGCGCCAGGGCGGCGAGCCGTTCGTCGCGCCTGCGATGCGCGAGGTGCCGCTCGGCGATCAGCACGAGGCGCTGGCGTTCGCGGCGGACCTGGCGCGTGGCGCGATCGACGTCGTCGTCCTGCTGACCGGGGTCGGCACGCGGGCGCTCGCGGAGGCGATCGCGCCGGTGCTGTCGCGGGAGGATCTCGTGGGGGCGCTCGGGCGCGTCGTGACGGTGGCGCGCGGGCCGAAGCCGGTCGCGGCGCTGCGCGAGCTCGGGCTGGCGCCGACCGTGACCATCCCCGAGCCGAACACCTGGCGCGAGCTCCTCGCCGGTCTCGACGCGCGCGGGCGGCTCGCGGGGAAGCGCGTCGCCGTGCAGGAGTACGGCGCCAGCAACCCGGAGCTGCTCGCGGGCCTCACGGCGCGCGGCGCCGCCGTCGTCCGCGTGCCGGTCTATCGCTGGGCCCTGCCCGAGGACCTCGCGCCGCTCCGCGAGGCCGTAGCGCGCCTCGGAGCGGCGGAGGTCGACGTCGTCCTCTTCACGAGCGCGACCCAGGCGGAGCACCTGGCGCAGGTGGCGCGCGACGCGGGCGCGCTCGACAGCGTGCGCCGCGGCATGGCGCGCGCGGTCGTCGGCTCCGTCGGGCCCGTCTGCAGCGAGGCGCTCCGGCGCGCTGGCTTCGCCGTCGACGTGGAGCCGACGCACCCGAAGATGGGCCCGCTCGTCGTCGAAACCCTGCGCGCTGCGCCCGCCTTGCTCGCCACTCGACGGGGCGGGCCGCGCCTGGCATAGCTGGTCGGGTGCCCGACGCGCCGCGGTTCCTGCGCGCCTGCCGCCGCGAGCCCACCGATTGCACCCCCGTCTGGCTCATGCGGCAGGCGGGACGTTTCCTTCCCGAGTACCGGGCGCTGCGCGCGCAGCACGGCTTCCTCGAGCTCTGCAAGACGCCGGCGCTCGCGGCCGAGGTCACGATGCTGCCGATCCGCCGCTTTCCGGTGGACGCCGCCATCCTCTTCGCGGACATCCTGCTCATCCTCGAGCCGATGGGGGTCGGCCTCGAGTTCGCCGCCGGCGACGGGCCGGTGATCCATCGCCCGGTCCGGGCGCGCGCCGACGTCGAGGCCCTCCGCCGCACCGCACCCGAGGAGGCGCTCGGCTTCGTGCTCGACACCGTCCGCGCCGTGCGCGCGGCGCTCGCGACACGCAGCCCGCGCGTGCCGCTCATCGGCTTCGCGGGCGCGCCCTTCACCCTCGCCTCGTATCTCGTCGAGGGCCGCGGCTCACGCGACTACGTGCACACGAAGACGCTCATGTACGGTGATCCCGCCGGGTGGCATGCGCTCATGGAGCGGCTCGCCGAGGCGACCGTCGACTACGTGAAGGCGCAGATCGCGGCCGGCGTGGAGGCGGTGCAGCTCTTCGACAGCTGGGTGGGCTGCCTCGGGCCCGACGACTACCGCGCGTTCGTACTGCCGCACATGCAGCGGACGATCGCGGCGATCGGCGCGGCCGGCGTGCCGGTGATCCACTTCGGCACCGGCACCGGGGCGCTCCTCGAGCTCATGCGCGAGGCCGGCGGCGACCTCATCGGGCTCGACTGGCGCGTCGATCTCGGCGAGGCGTGGGGCCGCCTCGGCGACGGGGTCGGCGTGCAGGGCAACCTCGATCCGGTCGCGCTCTTCGCCCCGCCGGAGGAGATCCGCCGGCGCGTCGGCCGCATCCTCGAGCGCGCCGGCGGGCGGCCGGGGCACGTCTTCAACCTCGGCCACGGCGTGCTGCCCGCGACGCCCGTCGCGCACGTCGCGGCGCTCGTCGATGCCGTGCACGCGCTGAGCGCGCGCGCGTGACGCCGCCGTTCGACGCCGTCCTCCTGGTCGCCTTTGGCGGCCCGGAGCGGCCGGAGGACATCCGGCCGTTCCTCGACGAGGTGCTGCGCGGTCGCCCGGTGCCGCGCGAGCGCTACGAGGAGGTCGTGCACCACTACGAGCGGATCGGCGGCCGCTCGCCGTTGAACGAGCTCACCTTCCGCCAGGCGCGCGGCCTTGCCGACCTGCTCGCGGCGGAGGGCCCGCGCCTCCCGGTGTACGTCGGCATGCGCAACTGGACGCCGTGGATCGCCGACACGCTCGCCACCATGGCGCGCGACGGCGTGCGCCGCGCGGTCACGCTGCTGCTCGCGGCGCACCGCACCGAGGCGAGCTGGGAGCGGTATCAGGCGGCGCTCGACGGAGGACGGAAGCGCGCGGGTGCCGGGGCGCCCGCGCTCACGTACGCCGGGCGCTGGTTCGACCATCCCGACTTCGTCGCCGCCAATGTCGCGCGCGTGCGCGAGGCGTATGCCACGGCGCCGGCGGACGCGGCGCTCGTCTTCACCGCCCACAGCATCCCGCGGGCGATGGCCGAGCAGTCGCCCTACGTCGGCGAGCTCGAGACCTCGTGCCGCCTGGTCGCGGCGGCGCTCGGCCGGCCGTACGTGCTGGCGTACCAGAGCCGGAGCGGCGGCCCGCGCGATCCCTGGCTCGAGCCCGACGTGAACGACTGCCTGCGCGAGCTCGCGGCCCGCGGCGTGCGGCACGTCGTGGTGTCGCCGATCGGCTTCGTCTGCGATCACGTCGAGGTGCTCTACGACCTGGACGTCGAGGCGTGCGCCACCGCAGCGGCGCTCGGCCTCGGGTTCACGCGCGCCGCCGCCCCGAACGACCACCCGGCGTTCGTCCGCATGCTGGCGCAGGTGGTCCGCGCACGCGTCGCCTCGCCCGAGTCCCCGGAGCCCCCGTGAGCGCGTGCGACGCCATCGTCGTGGGCGGTGGCATCTCCGGCCTCGCGGCGGCGCATCGCCTCGGCGAGCTCGCCGCGGCGCGCGGCACCCCGATCCGCGTCACGCTGCTCGAGGCGGGCACGCGCCTCGGCGGCTCGGTCGCGACCGAGCGGGTGGACGGCTTCCTCGTCGAGAAGGGCGCCGACTCCTTCCTCACCGAGAAGCCGTGGGCGCTCGCGCTGTGCCGCCGTCTCGGCCTCGACGACCGGCTGATCGGCACGCGTGACACGCAGCGCCGCACGTACGTGGTCCACGACGGGCGCCTGCACCCGTTGCCGGAAGGCTTCCTGCTGGTCGCGCCGACGCGCCTCGGGCCGCTCCTGCGCTCGCCGCTCTTCACCTGGGCCGGCAAGCTGCGCATGGCGTGCGATCTCGTCCTGCCGCGCGGAGCGGGGCGCGCTGACGGAAGCGACGAGAGCATAGCCGCGTTCGTCAGCCGCCGCGTCGGGCGCGAGGCGTTCGAGCGCGTGGTGCAGCCGCTCGTCGGGGGCATCTATACCGGCGACGCGGATCGCCTGAGCATCGCGGCGACCATGCCGCGCCTGGTCGAGATGGAGCGACGCTCACGAAGCCTGATCCTCGGCATGCTGCGGCAGGCGCGCGCCGCCGGCGCGCAGAGCGGCGCGCGCTGGGGCCTGTTCGCGAGCTTCGCCGACGGCATGCAGACGCTGGTCGACGAGCTCGCGCGGCGGCTCCCCGAGGGCGCGGTGCGCCTCGGCGCGGCGGTCGCGAGCCTGCGGCCGCCCTCCGCATCGGGCGCCAGCGCGGAACGGCCGGGGACGCCGGCCCCCGACTGGGAGGTCGGGCTCGCGAGCGGCGAGCGGCTCTCGGCGCCGCGCGTGATCGTCGCGACGCCGGCCTTCGCCGCCGCCGATCTGCTCCGGCCCTTCGACGCGGGACTCGCGGACGACCTGGCCGGCATCCCCTACGCCTCGTCCGCCATCGTCACGCTCGCGTTCCCGCGTGCCGACGTGCCGCATCCGCTCGACGGCTTCGGCTTCGTCGTGCCGGCAATCGAGCGGCGACGCTCGATCGCCGGCTCGTTCTCCAGCGTCAAGTACGCGGGACGGGCGCCCGAAGGGGCGGTGCTGATCCGGCTCTTCTGCGGCGGCGCGCTCGCCCCGGACGTGAGCGCGTGCAGCGACGACGCGCTGATCGCGCTCGCGCGCGACGAGCTGCGGGCGCTCCTCGGCATCGTCGCCGCGCCGCGGCTGATCCGCGTGCAACGCCACGTGCGCGCGATGCCGCAGTATCACCTGGGGCATCGCGCGCGCCTCGTCCGCATCGACGCGGCGGTGGCGCGGCATCCGGGGTTGGCGCTTGCCGGCAACGCCTACCGCGGCGTCGGAAGTCCGGACTCCGTCCACAGCGGCGAAAGCGCGGCGGAGCGCGTCGCCGGGGTCCCGGCCGGCGGCTGCGAGGCGCCGGCGGGCGTGGGTGCGGCGGTTCCGTCCCCCGCGGGCCCTTGATAGAGATCCGCGCCATGCTGCGTACCCCACTCTGCGATCTGCTCGGCATCGAGCACCCCATCATGCTGGCCGGCATGGGCGGCGTGTCGTACTCCACGGTCGCCGCCGCCGTCTCGGAGGCGGGCGGCTTCGGCTGCCTCGGCGCCGCCGGCATGCAGTACGAGGAGATGACGCGCGAGATCCGCGCCGTGCGTGCCGCCACGACGAAGCCCTTCGGCGTCGACCTCCTCACCGCCAGCCCGCGCGACATGGTGCCGTTCGTCGAGACGATCTGCGCCGAGGGCGCGCGCGCGTTCGTCGCCGGGCTCGGCGTGCCGGCGAAGGTCGTCGACCTCTGCCATCGCAACGGCGTCCTGGTCGTGAACATGTGCGGCAAGGTCTCGCACGCGATCCGCGCGGTCGAGGCCGGGTGCGACATCGTCGTCGCCCAGGGTACCGAGGCCGGCGGCCACACCGGGCAGATCGCGACCATGGCGCTCGTGCCGATGATCGTCGATGCGGTGAAGGTGCCGGTCGTCGCCGCCGGCGGCATCTTCGACGGTCGGGGCCTCGTCGCGGCGCTCGCGCTCGGCGCCCAGGGCATCTGGATGGGCACGCGCTTCATCGCCTCCGAGGAGGCGCGGGCGCACGACCTCTACAAGCAGCGCATCCTCGACATCGACGAGGCCGGCACGCTCATCACGCGCTGCTACAGCGGCAAGACCATGCGGGCGATCCGCACCGACTACACCGACGAGTGGGAAATGAAGAAGGACGAGCTGCAGCCGTTCCCGATGCAGGCGATGCGCGCGACACAGGACCGCGTGTGGAACACGCTCGTCGGTCCCGAGGCGGGACTCGATCCCAACCGCGACTGCATGCCGGCGGGGCAGAGCGCGGGCGGCATCCACGACGTGCGGCCGTGCCGCGCGATCATCGACGACATCGTCGCGCAGGCGAGCGCGATCATCGCGGGCCTGCCCGGACACAAGGAGGCGAGAGCATGAGCAACCCGATCCCCGAGGGCTTCCGCGGGCTGCTGCAGGACGACGTGAAGGCGTTCGCCGATCTCGCGACGCTCCTTCCCGACGGCAGCCCGCAGGTGACGCCGGTCTGGTTCGACACCGACGGCGACATGATCCGCGTCAACACCGCCAAGGGCCGCTGGAAGGATCGCAACATGCGCCGCGACGGCCGCGTCGCGCTCGCGATCATGGATCCGTCGAACGCGTATCGGTACCTGCAGATCCGCGGCAAGGTCGAGAAGGTGACCGAGCAGGGCGCCGACGCGCACATCGATCGCCTGGCCAAGAAGTATATGGGTCTCGACAGCTATCCCTTCCGCCAGGCCGGGGAGCAGCGCGTCATTTTCGTGATCCGCCCCGAGCGTGTCACGACAATGGGGTAGACGCGTCGCTCGTCGTCACTTTTTCTCCCGCCCGATCGCCGCGGAACCCACGTCGGCGTGCGCTTTCGCGGCAATGTACGCGCATTTTTCGATATCCTTACGCGTGCAAACTACGGTATGAGAGCGGCCGGAGGACCCATGATGAAGACACTCAGGGAGATCATGCGTGAGGGCTTCATCTTCGCGGTGCAACGGTCCGCCCCCGTTGCCGTGGCAGCGCGTGTGATGGAGACGCACAACGTCGGCATCGTCGCCGTCCTCGACGGCGCGCGTCTGGTCGGCGTCTTCTCCGAGCGCGACGTCGTGCGTCGGGTGGTGAACCGCGCCCGCGATCCGGAGACGACGCGCGTCGAGGACGTGATGACGCGCGAGATCGTCGTCGCGAGCGAGGAAGAGGACTACCAGTCCGCGATGCGGAAGATCGACCACGCCAACATCCGCCACCTGCCCATCGTCGCGGGCGATCGGCTCGTGTCCATGCTGTCCATTCGCGACCTGATGCGGGTCGATATGGCGCGCATGTCCGAGGAGATCGCGTCGCTGCACGAGTACCTCTACCAGGTTCCGAAGTAGCGTCCGTCGTTTACCGACGAGACGTCCGTCGTGGGTCGGGGAGGCGGAGGGTATCGCGCCCGCACTCGACGCTCGCAATCAGTTCAGTGCTCGCAAACGAGTGCAGGCACGACACCCTCCGCCTCCCCGACGCGCAGCGCTCACCGTAACCGACGCGCCTTCGCACCGAGGGCAAAGAACCCGCGCAGCGCGCGCTTCACGTGGCTTTCGGGAGTGGGCGCTTCGCATGCGCTCGCGCGTCATGTCCCGGCAGTTGGCACGTCCCGAAGATAGCGTCGTAACGCCGACGTAGCCGGGCGCGGCGCGTAGCGCGCGCTTCTTTCGTGACGGTGCGGCCGAGGCGCGCGGGGGGTGTCGGGTCTGCACCCGTTTGCGAGCACTGAACTGATTGCGAG
>DASXLI010000020.1:0-61058 GCA_036496285.1 Binatia bacterium | reverse complement strand
CGCGTGCCGGCGCGCGTGCGGCTCGCCGCATCAGTCAGCGACGAGTGGTGGGCGGTGCGCCCGGATGCCTATGCGACGTTCGCCGCCGAGTTGAGCGCGGCGCTACACGCCCGCGGCATCCGGGAGATCGACGGGCCCTAGACGGCGCGCGCGCCCGGCGAGCCGCCGGACGCGCGATCGCGGATTGCCTGCGACCGACTCAGAGCGGCTCGTCGCCGCCCACGTCGACGGCCGGGGCCGGGGGCGCTGCTTCGGCCGGGGCCGGAGCGGCCTCCGGAACGACGACGCGAGCCTCGGTGCGCTCGACGCGCACGACGCGCTCGGGACGCGTCGCGGGTGCGCCACCGTTGAAGCGGAATCGCTCGGTGCCGTCGAGGTAGTCGGGGCGCATGAAGTAGTGGCCCTCGGTCGTGACACGCCAGATGCCCTTGGCCGTGCGCATGTCGCCGCCGGTCGTCCAGCCGCCGATGCCGCCGAGCTCGGCGCCCACGACGCCGTACACCATGCGGAACGGATGGTAGAGCACGCTCAGGACCGACGAGGCGATCGCGAGCCCGAACTCCGCGCCCGCCCCGTGCTCGTGCTCGACGACGACCTGCCCGGTCGGGTTGACGAAGTTGACGTTGCCGTTCGAGGGCGGCGGATTCTCGTCGGCGGCGGCTACGCCCCCGACCGCCGGTCCCATCATCGCCACCGCTGCCACCATTGCACCGACGAGGATCATTCGCATGACGCGTCACCTCCGTGAAATTGTGGCACTTATGTTGCCACTCTCCGGCCCCCGGCGCAATCCGCAATTACCGCGGCACCGGCGGCTGGTTCCTCCCCCCGCCCGCTCGACCCTCCCATCCCATCATCAACATCGTTCCGTCAGCGCCAGAACCAGCCGCCGGCACTCGGGGTCGCGATCGCGGCGCTCAGTGATGACCCGCACCGCGTGCAACACCGTTGTATGATCCCGCCCGTAACGCTCGCCGATCGCGGCGAACGACAGGCCCAGACGATCGCGCAGGAGAAACATCGCGACCTGGCGGGCGAAGACGACCCGCGTCTCGCGCGCCGCCGAGCGCAGGGTGCGCGCCTCGACGCCGAGCTCGGTCGCCACGAGCTGCTCGATGCGGTCGGCGGTCGCCCGGCCGCGCATCCCGCCGCAGATCGGAGTCACGACCTCGGAGGCGAGCCCGAGATCGAGCGTCCGCTTGGTGAGGGCGCCGTTCGCCTGGACGCGGGTGAGCGCCCCCTCGAGCTCGCGCACGCTCACCCCGCGCAGGTGCTCCGCCAGATAGTCGAGCACCTCGTCGGGGAGCTCCATCTGCGCCGCCGCAGCCTTCTGGGCGAGGATGCGCCGGCGTGTCTCGCGGTCGGGCGCCGTCACCTCCACGATGAGCCCGCCCTCGAAGCGGCTCCGCAGGCCGACCTCGAGATCGCGGATCTCCCGCGGCGGCCGGTCCGACGAGACCACGATCTGTTTGCCTGCGGCGCAGAGGAGATTGAAGGCGTGGAGGAACTCCTCCTGGGTACGCTCCTTGCCGGCGATGAACTGCACGTCGTCGACCAGCAGCGTGTCGACGCGCCGGAAGCGATGATGGAAGCTCTCCATCTGCTGGCGGCGGATGGCGCTTACCATTTCGTTCACGAACAGCTCTGCGCCGATCGCGAGCACGCGGGCGCTGCGGAAGCGCGTACGCAGCTCATGGGCGATCGCCTGGATGAGGTGGGTCTTGCCGAGACCCACTCCGCCGTGGATGCAGAGCGGGTTGTACCGTCGCCCGGGGCTCGCGGCGACCGCCTGTGCCGCTGCGCACGCCAGCTCGTTGGAGGGGCCGACGACAAACGTCTCGAAGCGCGGTCCCGCGACGGACGGGCGCGCCGGACTCCGTCGCGGGGCCGATCGTCGGACGGCCGGCGGGGCCGCATGCTCCGGCTCCAGCGCGGCGCTCGAGGCGAGGGGCTCCCCGCTCACCGCCAACTGCACCGGAACGGAGCGGCCGGCGACACTCTCCACCGTCGAGCGGATCCGCTCCAGGAAGTGCCGCTGTATCCAGTTGCGATGAAACGCGCTCGGCGCCTCGACGGTGAGCGTCTCGCCGTTCCCCGCCATGCGCAGGCATGAGATCCACGCGGCGAACTCCTGGCTCGGTACGACGAGCTGCAGCTCCGCCAGCGTCTGGTCCCACAGAGTACTCATCACCCCTCCGTCCACTTCTCTGCCCCGCGGCCTCCCCGTCCGCCCCGCACCACCCCCTCGTCCGCACGGTCCACACCGACGTCACTTCCGAGATTGTCCACAGCCTGGGGATAACCGTGTACCCGTCATCGGTCGCGCAGTTGCGGCGCTCATCCCGATCGTCGTGCACACGACGCACGGTTCCCCCATCGCGGCTGCCTGAGAGGGCAGCCGGTGTTAGCAGCTTTGGATACTTCATTATCTAGATTTTGAGTTGCGAAATTTGTTACTGCGAGGTTTCGATGCGGGCACTCAGTTACTCTCCCGCTGGCGCGAACGCAAGCGATTTCTGTACGCATGCAGAATTGCTCGCACCGCGCGCGACGCCGCGCGCAGCATGCGTGCGAGCGATGCGCGCAAAGCCGCGCCGATCGGCGTCGCGACGCGCGACGCACACGTGAACGCCGCTGCAGATCGGGCCGCGCGCGGCGGCCGCGGACGCAACGCGGCGATCGACGCGGTCGCGCGTCGCCCCGCGGCCGTCGTTGCCTTGACATTGACGCTGCATCTCCGTTACGGAGGGCGAGCCTGGCGATCGGCGCGGGCTAGCGGACCCGTTCGGGGCTCGCATTCCTAAGGAGGTGGCTGATGAAAGTAGGACTGCGCTTCGCCGTGACGTCGGTGTTGCTCGTCGCGTTTGCGGTTGGTTGCACCTGCATGCAGAAGCCATGGGGATCGGGTGCTCTCATGGGCGCGGGAGTCGGCGCGATCGGCGGCGGCATCGGTGCCGGTGCCGGCGCCAACAACAGCGGCGCTTTCAACGTCGGCAACGACAACGAAGACAAGGTCGTTGCCATCGCGAGCGGTGCGGTCGGTGGCGCCCTGGTCGGCGCGTTGATCGGCCACTGCCTGTGGGACCGGGAAGCGGTCGTTGCCCAGCCGGCACCTCCGCCGCCGGCGCCTCCGCCCGCGCCCCCGGTCTCGAAGAAGATCGTCCTGCGCGGCGTGAACTTCGACTTCAACAAGGCGAACATCCGTCCCGACGCGGCGGGCATCCTGAAGGAGGCCGCCTCGATCCTGAAGGACAACTCCACGCTGAAGGTCTCGGTGGAGGGTCACACCGATTCCGTGGGCAGCGATCAGTACAATCTGAAGCTCTCGCTGCGGCGCGCGGCGGCAGTGAAGGACTTCCTCGTGAAGGAAGGGATCGCCGATTCCCGTCTGTCGACGCGTGGCCTGGGCGAGTCGCAGCCGGTCGCCAGCAACGACACGGCCGATGGGCGCGCGCAGAACCGCCGCGTCGAGCTGAAGGTCGCAGAGTAGCATCGCGGGACCTCGGTGACCGTGCCGCATTGGTGTGCGGCACGGTCACCTCCGCCCGCCCGCGGGCACATCCGGCACGTTCCGCGTATCGGTGCCACCCGTTCGAGGGCGGCCGGCGGATGCGCCACGTGCGACCGTTTTCCTAGCACGTGACACTCCGCTAGGGTCGGCTGCGCCTTTTGTTAAATGACGCCGTTTCGGCGTCGGAGGCGTTGCCGGCGATGCGCTCTACCGCTACACATCCACGTCCCCCGCGTCATCGTCGATCGGCGGCGTTGCATCGGGCTTGTCATGCCGGGCGCCTCGCTAGTCTGCACGGAGACGCAAACGGCCTTGCATTCTCGCAAATCCGTGCAGGGATGAGCGCTCGGGACCAGTCTAATGCGCCGGAACGGCGACGAAATGGGTTTCCCCCGTGGCATGGCTGTTGCTGCCTCCCCGATGATCCGAGTCCCTTCGGTGTGGACACGTGCCGTGGCGTAGGAGGCCGTGAGTGGTCCGGATTTGCTCCCCCTCGAACCAGCATCCCAGGAAAAAGTCCGGAACGGATTGGGCGTAGCGATGCGATCAGGCAACCAGGAGGCCTCGTACATGGCGGCAGTCGCAACTGAGGGCATGACCACGCGCACATCGGGCTCCCGGTCGCTGGGAGCACGACGGCGCCCGAGCGCGGTCGTGTCGGCGCTCGGCTGTATCGGCATCCTGCTCGGCTGCCTCGCGCAGCCCGCTGCGGCGATCGTCTCCTACTCGGACTTCTCGCTGCCGGTCAACGATTTCCCCCAGGGGATCTCGACGGGCGACTGCAACGACGACGGCGTCCCCGACCTGCTCGTCTCGGATCAGGGCTCGGACGACGTCACGATCCTGCGCAACATCGGCAGCGGCGGCTTCGCCTTCCTCACCTCGGTGCCCATCACGGCGGCCCCGCGCGCGGCCGTATGTGCCGATTTCAACAAGGACAACCTCACCGACATCGCGGCGGTCAGCCGAAGCAACGGCACGCTCACGATCTTCAAGAAGAAGGACGTCGGCGGCTACACGAGCCTCGTCACGGTCCCGGTCGGCAGCCAGCCGAACGCCCTCGCCGCCAAGGACCTGAACGAAGACGGCAACATGGACGTGGTCGTGGTGAACAGCAAGTCGAACACCCTCACCGTCCTGCTCGGCAACGGTAACGGCGGCTTCCCGCTCGTCAACACGATCGGGCTTCCGGCGAGCGCCACGCTGCCCGTCGGCATCGCCGTCGACGATTTCAACTTCGATGGCCACCTCGACCTGGCGGTCGCGGCTCGCGGCAACGGCGCGCCCGTCGTCCTCATCTATCTGGGCCACGAGGATCCCATCACGCACAAAGCGGACGGTACCTTCACCCTGTCGCCGATCGTCGTCCCCTCGCCGCCCGACCCGCGTGCGATCGCGAGCGCCGATCTCGACGGTGACAGCCGTCCCGATCTCGGCATCCTCTCGACCGACTCCACCGTGACGCTCTACCAGGCCACCAACACGGGCGGCTTCCAGATGCTCGACGTCTTCAACGTCCGGCCGAACGCGACGAGCCTCACCTTCGAGGACCTCAACGGCGACCACGTGAAGGACCTTGCCCTCACCTTCTCCGACACCAATAGCGTCCAGGTACTCTTCGCAACCGGTCCGGCGCAGTTCCCGGCCGCCGAGGGCACGGCCTCCAACATCGTCGTGAATCCTCTCGGCAAGGCGGCGGCGCGCTCGAGCCTCACCGACGAAGGGCTGCCGATCACCGACATGCTCTCGACCAATGCCACGACCGGCGCCCTCGAGTCGGTCGGCATGGCCGATCCGGGGACCCTGGCGATCTCGCCGCTCCTGGCCCTGCAGGCGCCGCCGCAGGACGTGCTGCTCGCCGACATGAACGGCGACGGCATTCCAGACGCGGTCGTGGTCGGCACCGGGAAGAAGGGGTTCGAGCTCTCGATCCTGCCGGGCAACGCGACCGGCGGCTACGATCCGGCACCCACCGACCCGGGCACCTGCGGCGACGGCTCCGCCACGGGCACCGAGCTCTGTGACGACGGCAACCTCAAGAGCGGCGACGGCTGCAGCAAGCTCTGCGCGCCCGAGCTCGGCCGCCACCTCTACTCGCTCGCCGCCGCCGACGTGAACGGCGATGGCAAGCAGGACCTCGTCGCGGTCGCCGGCATGGGCGACCTGATGGTCCTCCTTGGCGACGGCGCGGGGCGCTTCACCAGTGTGCAGAAGCTGCAGCGGGTCCGCTCCAAGACGGGCGCGCTCGTCGGCGACTTCAACGGTGACGGCTTCCCCGACATCATCGTGATGCCGAAGAGCCACAGCGTGAAGGGCCTCACGCTGCTCGAGAACGACGGCACGGGCCTGCTGACCGGCAGCACGATCCCGGTGAGCAACAAGCTCGGCACGCAGATGCTCGCGGCCGACCTGGACCGGAACGGCTTCCTCGACGTCGCGGTCAACACCGTCGACAAGGTGCCTGGCATCACGGTCCTGCTGAACGACGGAACGGGCACGATGGCAAACGTCGGCACGGTGCCGGCGCCGAAGGGCATCAACAAGCTCGCGGCCGCCGATTTCGACGAGGACGGCTGGCTTGACCTGCTCGCCACGTTCTCCGGCACCAAGCAGTCGGCGCTGATGTTCCACGGCGAGACGACCGGCGCGTTCACCGCCGGCCAGACCGCGATCGACGGCAAGGCGGCGCCCAATGCCACCATCGTCGACATCAACAACGACCTGCATCAGGACCTCGTCGTTTGCCAGCCGGGCGACGTCACCACGTGCGAGCCGCACTACGGCGACGGCGCCGGCAAGTTCAACGCCACGCCCCCCACCACCGGCAACTTCATCGGCCGCCAGCTGCGGGCGGTGGCGGTCGCCGATCTCGACGGGGACAACATCCCCGATTTCATCGGCGTCAGCCGCGCCGACAACCGCGCGCTGATCCTCTTCCGCGCCGCGGACGGCAGCCTGACTGCACGCATCGAGCTGCCGACGGGGGTCCACCCCCGCTCGGTCGCGATCGGCGACATCAACGGTGACACCAAGCCGGACATCGTCATCGCCAACGAGGGCTCGAACGACCTGAGCTTCTTCATCAACCAGGGCCAGCGCGTCTTCCAGGCGCTCGACCGCCGGCCGCTGAAGGCGGACGGCAACACGCCCAGCGCGGTCGTCCTGAAGGACATCGACGGCGACAACAAGCCGGACCTGATCGTCACGTTCCAGCTGAGCTCGAACGTCGTGATCTTCAAGAACCTCGGCGGCGACCCGTCGACGGGCTTCCCCCGCCTCGCCTCGTTCCCGACCGGGACCAATCCGCAGGGCCTGATCGCAGTCGACCTGAACGGCGATCACGTTCCCGACATCGTCACGGTGAACAAGGACGGCATCCCGCCGGTACCGGTCACGACGGCCACGCCGACCTCCACCGATACGCCGGTGCCGACGGCCACGGCGACGCCGGATCCGAACGCGCCGACGGCCACCGCCGCCACCAGCACGGCGACGCCCACCAAGACGAAGACGCCGACGCCCACGGTCACCGCGAGCCCGGCCGGCACGGGTAGCCTGACCGAGCTGCTCTCGCAGCCCGACGGCAGCTACGTCTCGCACACGCTCCGCAGCGGCGGCACCTCGCCGCAGGCGCTCACGGCCGTCGATCTCAACAAGGACAACGCGCTCGACCTCGTAGTGGTGAACTCGCAGGCCACGAGCCAGGCGGGCGTGATCGCGACCTTCCTGAACGACGGCGCGGGCAACTTCGACGGGACGCCGGTCATCCACCGTCGCGGTCGCGAGAAGCCGCGCGACATCTGCGCCGGCGACTTCGACAACGACACCAACATGGACATCGCGGTGGCCAGCCTCGGCACCAACGACATCCTCATCCTGCGCGGTGACGGTCAGGGCAACTGGAAGCGCGACGAGCGCGTGTATCCGGTCGGCCAGTTCCCCCGGACCATCTTCTGCTACGACGTCAACGGCGACAACAAGACCGACGTGCTCTTCGGTCGCATGAACGCCGGTGACGTGGACCTGATCCAGACCGGACCCTGAAGGGGATCATGCACATGTCGATTGGTAGGAGAACACGGACGTCTCGCATCGGTAAGCTTCTGGTTGCAGTGGCGGCGATCGTTCTGATCACCGCAACCGCGAGTCTCGCGTTGCATCGCTTCACGCCCCCCTTCGTGCAAGTGACCAACCTGACGACCGGTCAAGTCGGCGCGCTCACCGGCTGGGCGCCCGATCAGTGGGCGCTCGAGTCGAACGGCGACGTCGTCGGCAACGGCAACACCGAGTGGCAGATCTTCATCTTCAGCCTGCTCGACCGCGATTTCGCGCAGACGCCGGGCCTGACGCAGATCACGTTCGGCTCGCACAACGCGCGCCACCCGAGCATTTCGCGCAACGGCCAGTTCATCAACTTCCGCATTGCGTTCGAGGCGGACGGCGATCTCTGCGCCGACTCGGCCAATGCCTGCGACGCTTCGGCGACGCCCGTCGCCGGCCGGCAGATCTTCATCTACTCGACGCTGACCAAGCTGATCACCCAGGTCACGAGCGTCCCGGGCGACTGTGTGAACCCGAACCTGAGCGGCAACGGCCGCTTCGTCGCGTTCGAGTCGACGGTCGACATCAACGGCTCGGGCGCGACCGGCGGCATCGCGGAGCTCTACCAGGCGGACACCACCCGGCCGTCGTCGGCCTGCAAGACGCTGCCGTGCCAGCCGCCGCCGGGCAATCCGGCCGCGGGCACCGGCGTCACGCGCGTCACGGTGGGCGGCGGCACGCACGGGGTGCAGAGCTTCAACGGCCTGGCGATCGCTTTCGAATCGAAGGGCGATCTCCTGAACGGCGGCGCCAACCCCGGCCCGCAGCACATCTACCTGCTGCGCAAGGGCGTGCTGACCCAGCTCACGAGCGGTCCCGCCGAGCAGGGACGCAACCCATCGATCACCCAGAACGGCACCCTGGTCGCCTACGAGCAGGACAAGCTGCAGACGACCGGTCCGCCGGTCAGCCAGATCATGGTGACCAAGGTGCGGACGAAGAAAACCGTGCTGACGGTGGTCACGCAGGCTCCCGCGCCGAGCTTCGGGCCATCGCTCAGCCCGAACGGCCGCTTCCTCGGCTTCACCTCGAACGCGGATCTCCTCGGCATGGGCACGCCGCAGAACCAGGTCTACACCTACAACGTGCGCCGCAGGCTGCTGTCGCAGGTGACGGCCGGCCCGAACGGCTCCGACACCGCGCAGACGACGCTCTTCATCCTGTCGGCATTCACCTCGAGCGACGACTTCAAGGGCAACGGCAACAACGTGAAGCAGTTCTTCGTCGCGAACCCGTTCCGCAACGCGCCGAAGGACTTCGTGACGCCGATCCTCGGCACGCCGACGCCGATGGCGACGCCGGGCGTCCCCACTGAGCTCGTCCTCTCGCTCGTGACCAACGGCGCGCAGAACAACGGCGACGGCACCCTCACGACCGTCGTGGCCGCGGTGATAACCGACGCGTACGGCAACGCGGTTCCCGACGGCGTCGGCGTCGACTTCTCCGTGGCGACACCGGTGAACGGCGTCGTCGTCACCGACGGTGGCGTGAACATGTCGCCGACCTGCGACGTCAGCAACTTCGCGGCCTCGACCGGCGTCCCGGTCGTCAACGAGCCGGGTGTGGCCCACGGGTGCGTCATCTACCCGAGCGACCAGGCCGGCTCGACGCGGCAGCTCTCTGCCAGCGTCACTCCGGACGCCGGCCCGCCGATCGTCGCCTCGGGCACGTTCACGCTGCCAGCCGTCGGTCCGGCGCCCTCACCCACCCCGTAGGGGATCGGCGCGGCACGGCCGCGGACGCAGGCTCGGATACGAAGGCCGCTGGGATCTCCCGGCGGCCTTCGCCGTTTCGGAAGGCTGCCCTCCGGCGCGCTTGCTAGAGTAGCTGCGCCGCGTTGCGGACGCGCGAGGCGTCCTGGCCCGGCGGGACCGGAACGCGCAGGTGTTGCTTGTTGGTGAGCCGAAGCAGCACCTGCATCGACTTTTCGAACTCCTCGATCGGTTTCACCTCGAAGAGCCCCTCGGCGACCATGCGGTTGAAGAGCTCCTCGCCGTATGGCGTGCGCAGGATCGTGATGGTCCAGTCCATCGCGCCGACGCCGCCGCAGGAGATGTCGGCGAGCTCGGCGGAGAAGTCGCCGCAGTGGTGGCACTCGGTGCGGGCATACTCCTGGGCGGCCTTCAGCTTCATCTCCACCAGGCTGCCGTCCTTCTTGTAGATGAGCACCTTGCCCTTCACGTTGAACTTCTTGATGTCGGAAAGCGGAATGCCCATCTCGCCCTGGATCTTCTCGACCATCAGGCCCTCGTAGGTGAAGACCTCCGTGCAGAGGAGCCCGATGTTGAGCGCGACGCGCGCGCCGTAGCCCTTCAGGAACTTGGTCTGCCGCTCGATGTGCTTGTCCTTCTTGCGGCCGTTGTTCAGGTAGGACGCGTCGACGAGCTGCATCTTGCGGACGGGGGTGATCTGACACGGCACGCCGACGAATGCGACCTTCTCGAGGCCCAGCTTCTCGGCATCGGCGAGCGCGAGGTTGTTGGCGCAGTACGTGTACCAGGAGCCGGCGCTGGTCAGCAGCTCGTCGACGCTCGTGACCATCTTCGGCATGGGCTGCGCCGGCCGCTCGGGGTCGGCGACCGACACCGCGGCGCCGTCGATGATGCCGCGCTCGAATCCCCAGCGCAGCATGGCCGTCACGACACCGCCGTCCTGGGCACGGCCGAGGAGATCGTTGTCGCGGCAGCGCGCGACCACGATGCGGCGGTAGACGCCGAAGGCGCCCTTGAAGGGCTGATTCGGGCCGTAGAGCAGGTCCGCGAGCTCGAACTCGCGCGGGTTCAAGCGCGGGCAGACCTGGGCACATACATCGCAGCCGATGCCCTCGCTGATGCCACAGTAATCGTGTGGCGCAGTCGCCTTGGCGACCTGCTTCGGCTTGGCGTCGATGTAGTCGATGACGTTGTGCGGGCAGACGAGCACGCAGGAGCCGCATTCGCAGCAGCTGCCGTACTCCACGACCTCGTTCATCATGGCTTTGAAGCTGGGGTTCGACACGGCGCGGAGCATAGGAGCGTGGGTGGGGTGTGTCAATTTGCGGCGCGGCGCAAGAGGCGCGCGACGGTCGCGGTCGTGAGCCCGTCGACACCGCGGCGCTTCCACTCGCCGATCACCTGCTGCGCCCGCGCCGCATCGGCCGCGGCCGCGGCATCGAGCGCGACGTGCGTGCGCAGGCGACGGCGGAGGCACGCGTCGACGATGCCGTCGAGCGCGGTCTCGATGGCGGCCCCGAAGATCACCACGTCGCGCACGCCGGCGAGCAGGTGATCGATCACGGCACGGCAGACCGGATCGCCGTCCGGCGGCGCGGCGCAACCGGTCGCGACGTAGTAGGCATGCGCCCGGTCGAGCGCGGGCGCCGCGTGCAGCGCCGGCGCGACGAGGACGACGGGTTGGCGTGGATCGCACATGGGCTCGGCGCCGGCGCTCCCGGCGGCGGCGTGCGGCGGGACGTCCGGCCGAGCCTCGCCGGGCGCGTGGGCGCAGCGGACGCCGCCCTGGCGCAGGCCGAGCTCGGAGGCGAGGGCGAAGAGCGCCGCGACGTTCGCCGCGCTGTCCGTGTCGACGAGCGGCCAGGCGCCGCCCGGCCAGAAGTCGCGCTGCGCGCAGACGTCGAGGAAGAGCGTCGATCCGGGGTGCATACGCGGCCCCGGCGGGGTGCTACTCGCTTGCGTACGAGAGCAACGAGAAGACGTCGGGCGCGTCGAGGCGCGCCCGGCCCTTCAGGAAGCTCAGCTCGATGATGAAGGCGCAGCCGACGACGTTGCCGTCGAGCCGGCGCACCAGCTCGATTGCGGCCGAGGCGGTGCCGCCCGTCGCGAGCAGATCGTCGACGATCAGGACGCGGCTGCCGTCGCCGAAGGCGTCGCGGTGGATCTCGAGCGTGTCGGTTCCGTACTCGAGCTCGTAGCGTGCGGCGTAGCGCTCGTGCGGCAGCTTCCCGGGCTTGCGCACCAGCGCAAGGCCGAGGCCGAGGCGGTAAGCGACGGCGGCGCCGATGACGAAGCCACGCGACTCGATGCCGAGGATCATGTCGGTCTGGCCGCGGTAGCGGTCGGCAATGCGGTCGACCACCTCCTGCAGGGCACTCCCCGAGGCGAGCAGCGGCGTGATGTCCTTGAAGACGATGCCGGGCTTGGGGAAATCGCGGATGTCGCGGATGTAGGTCTTCAGCTCGTCGAGGGTCATGTGGCGTCGTCCTTGGTTTGTTGCGCCATCAGGCGAGGCGCGCTCGGGTTCGGGAGGAAGTAGATCGGGTTGCGCGCGACGTTGTCCTTGCGGACCTCGAAGTGGAGGTTCGGGCCGGAGGTGCGTCCGGTGCGGCCGAGCCGCGCCAGCGTCTGGCCCTGCTGGACGCGGTCTCCGGCGTGCACGAGGTTCTCCTCGTTGTGCGCGTACACGGTTGCGTAGCCGCCCCCGTGCTCGACGATGACGACGTTGCCGTAGCCGCGGAGCGTGTCGCTGTAGATGACCGTGCCGTCGCGCGCCGCGTGCACGGGGGTGCCCGGCGCCGCGCCGATGTCGATGCCGTCGTGGAAGCTCTGCCCGCGCGGGCCGAAGCGCGAGGTCAGGGTGCCGGTCGCGATCGGCCAGACGAAGACGCCCGAGCCCTGCGGCAGGTCGTTCGTGTCGGGCGCTTCCGCGACCGCCGCCCGCGGGGTGATGACGTTCACCGGCAGCACGCGCTTCCCTCCCGGGATGAAGAGGCGCTTCCCCACCGGAACCTTGTCGGGATTGTCGATGTCATTGACGCGTGCGAGCTCTCGCGACGAGACGCCGTAGGCCTTTCCGATGCGCCACAGGTTCTCGCCCGGACGTACCTCGTGGAAGATGCCGTTGTCCGAACCGCTGCCCTTGGTGCCATGCACCGTCGCACTGCAGCCGCCGAGCACGATCGCCAGCGCGACTCCCCAGGCCGCGGCCCGGGACGATCGTCCCCACCGGTCCAAAGCAGCCGACGCGTTGCGCCGCGTCCCTTCCACCGCCACACCCCCTCTGCGCCGCCGCGCGGCGCTCACGACCGATCGCGGAGCTGCCCGTGGCCGCCCCGAATCACCGCTCCCACCCATAGCGCCCCACGAGCTTCACGAACCGGCACTCGCCGAAGTACTCCTCGCGCAGGCGCTCGCCTTCCTTACGAATTCGTACGAGCGTTTGCAATTCTTCCTCGCCGATCGGGAACACGAGGCGTCCGCCGTCCGCCAGCTGGCTGATCAACGGCCGCGGCACCTGCGGCGTCCCGGCCGTGACCACGATGGCGTCGAACGGGGCCTCGTCGTTCCAGCCGAGGGTGCCGTCGCCGACCCGCGTCGCGACGTTGTAGTAGCCGAGTCGGTCGAGCAGATGACGGGCCCGGACGGCCAGGGCCGAGATGCGCTCGATCGAGAACACGTTGGCGGCGAGCTCCGCCAGAACGGCGGTCTGGTAGCCGCAGCCCGTGCCGATCTCCAGGACGCGCTCGTTGCCCCGCAACGCCAGGGTCTGGGTCATGAGACCCACCATGAAAGGCTGCGAGATCGTCTGACGCGCGCCGATCGGCAGCGGCTTGTCGTCGTAGGCGCGCTCCTGCAGCGCCTCCTCCACGAACAGGTGCCGCTCGATGCGCGCGATCGCGCCGAGGACGCGTGGGTCGTTGATGCCGCGCGAGACGAGCTGCTCCTCGACCATGCGGGCCCGCGCGCGCTCGAAGTTCACGGCCACTCCAGCGACAGCCCGGCCAGCGTCTCGATCGACGGGTGGTGCGTGAGATCGAGGTGGATGGGCGTGATCGAGATGGCGCCGTCCTGGATCGCGGCGAAGTCCGTCCCCGGCTCGTCGATGAAATCGAGCTCGTCGCCACCGATCCAGTAGTACTTGCGCCCGCGCGGATCGGTCTTTTCGACCAGCGACTGGCCGAAGCGGCGTTTCCCTTGCCGGGTGATGCGGTAGCCGCGCATCTCGGCCCGCGGGAGGTCCGGAACGTTGACGTTGAGGAGCGTGTTCTGCGGAAACGGCCGCTCGATCACCTGCGCGGCGAGCTCCGCCGCGAAGGCGGCAGCGGCGCGGAAATCGAACTGGTCGCGGGCGACCAGCGAGATCGCGACCGAAGGGATGCCGAGCAGCGTCCCCTCCATCGCGGCCGACACCGTGCCCGAGTAGGTGATGTCGTCGCCCAGGTTGGCGCCCTTGTTGATGCCGGAGATGACGAGGCCGGGACGCCCCGGCAGGATGCCGGATGCCGCCAGGTTCACGCAGTCGGTCGGCGTGCCGTCGACGGCGAACTGGCGGGACGCGACCTGCTCGACCCGGAGCGGCCGGTGCAGGGTGAGCGAGTGGCTGACGGCGCTCTGCTCGCGGTCGGGCGCCACCACGTAGACGTCGCCGAGCGGCTCGACGGCCCGCGCCAACGCCTGGATGCCCTCGGAACGGATGCCGTCGTCGTTGGAGATGAGGATGATCATGCGGATCGGACCGCGGCCGTGGCACACAGGCCCGCTCGTCCGCCGTAGCGGCACCGTTCCGCTCCTCCCCTCACCCGCTCCATCCGCCCCCACCCCAGCCGCGGCTACGCTACGTCATAGCGACGCGATTGACAACGTGAATCTGCGGCCCGCCACCCCGCGCGGGGCGCCATGGAACGGCACGCCGTGCGGGGTGTCGGACTGCCATGTACCGTCGCTGCCGGTCGTGGGAGATCGCGTCCCCTCGTGCCGGCGATCGGGGCGGCCGGATTTGAACCGGCGACCACACGCACCCCAAGCGTGTGCGCTACCAGGCTGCGCCACGCCCCGGAACGACGCGCTCGGCGCGGTTGATGGGTACCACGCGCCTCGGAGGTGCGCAAATCAGTTCCTTCAGGGTCAGGAGTTTGACGCGCGCAGGAGTGCGCGCGCGTGGCACGTGCGGGCAGGTTCTGGCACTCGCGGCGTCACGTTTCCCGCCCGAATGCGGCATCGGGTGTCAAGTTTGTACCGTTGCAGGATGCTGTGTCCTCCGACCGAGCCAAAGAAAGCCCATTGACACGCGCATATCGCGGTGGCGCGGCCGCGTGGCCCACCCCTTGCTCCGCTGCCAGGTGCCCCGACGGTTCGGGAGCACGCAGCCGTCCTAGCGGACGCGACAGGAGCGGATGATGAAGAGCCACGCTGACAGCGGGATGTCACTGGAGACGATGGCCGAGGGGATGGGTGAGGCTCGCCGGTTCTCGGTCCGCGACAGCTTGAGCGACGTGCTCGGGCCCGACGTCATCCTGCCCCAGCAGTTCTTCGACGGTCCGCGGCGCGACAGTGACTTCTCGCCCGAGAAGGCGCTCATGCTGGCCGTCCTCGAGGACGCGATCCGCTGCTTCCAGGAGTACTTCCGGACGACGCGCGCGCGGCCGCGCATGCTCTCGCGTCAAGCCGAGCGCTGGATCCGCACCCGCGACTGGAACTGGCCGTTCTCCTTCAACAACGTCTGCGACGCGCTTGGGATCGACCCCGATTGCATGCGCGACACGCTCCTTCGCATGAAGTACGAGCGCATCATGGACGAGGCCCGCCCGCGCGCGAACGGCTCACCCCGCCCCGCCCGCATCGTCCGCCTCAGCGCCCGCGCCAAGGGCGGGAAGAGATAAGAACGCAGCGTCTGTTCTCCTAGGCGTAGCGTTTCCCGACGGACGGCCGATCGGGGCCCGTCTGCTGCGTTGCTCGGTCGTTCGCTTGTGCGGCGTAGCTCGATTGAACGCAGCCTACGGCTGCGCTCCTTCCTCACTCCCTCGCGCCTTGCATCCGGACCCCGCTCAGCCGTCCGGCGCTTCACTGCCGCGAGCAGACCGTTGGTGGGGAGCCTCGCTTCGCTCGCGCCCTCCTCGGTTCCTTAGTTCGTTTTGTCCGTCGGAGGCTCGGCGAGGGGCTTACCGTAGGCAGGGTCAGGAGAGAGCTCTTTCGTGACGGTGCGCTAGCGGGGAGAGCGGGAGGTGTCGTGCCTGCACCCGTTTAGGCGCATTGCTCCTTACGCGCCTGTCGGGTGCGGGCACGACACCTCCCGCTCTCCCCGCCAACGGGACCTTACGGATTGATCGTCTTCTTCAAGACCTGGCTGGCCTTGAAGGTCAGGACCTTCCGCCCCGTGATGATGATTTCTTCGCCGGTCTGCGGATTGCGACCCTTGCGGGGGCGCTTCTGGTTGACGACGAAGTTGCCGAAGCCGGAGATCTTGACCTTGTCGCCGTGCTCGAGGCGGGCCTTGATGATCTCGAAGATCGACTCGACGACCTCGGAGGCTTCCTTCTTGGAGAAGCCGACCTTCTCGTAGATTCGCTCGACGATGTCGGCCTTCGTCATCGTCGCACCCTTCTCGGGGGCGCGTATCCCGTCGTTCACCGGCGCACCTCCACGGGCAAGCGTTCTATGAGACGCGCGACGAGCTGCTCGTGGAGTGCGTTCACCTCGTCGTCCGTCAGGGTGCGGTCCGGCGCTCGATACGCAATCGAGTAGGCCAGGCTCTTCTTCCCATCGGGGATTGGAGCACCGGTGTATTGATCGAACACCTGCACATCCTCCACGAGAGGTGGTGCGACCTCGCGCATCGTGTCTAGAACTTGCTGCGCCTGGAAATCACTGCCTACCACCACGGCGAGGTCCCGCAGCACTGCGGGAAAGCGCGGAAGTGGCTGAAAAACAACGCGGCGCGGACAGTACTGAACGACTCTCACCATGTCAAGTTCGGCAACCCAGACGTCCCCGTCGAGCCCGCACTCGAGCGCGGCGTCGGGATGCAGGGCGCCGGCCACGCCGCAGAGCACGCCGCCGATGGTGATGCGGGCCGACTTTCCGGGGTGGAGGTACGGCGCCTCGCTCTCGATCGGCTCCCAGCGGACGGGTTTCAACGCGAGGCGATCGAAGCCGAGCTGCAGCGCGCCCTTCAGGTCGGCGAAGGCGGCCGGCCGCGGCGGCTCGCCGATCACGGGTGCCGGCCACGTGCCGGCGAGGACGAGGCCGAGCGCACGCCCCTCGTGGAAGCGCTCGTCGACCCGGGCGTAGACGCGCCCGCTCGCGACGAGCGCGACGAGCGGCTCGCCCTGGCGACGGTTGTCGTCGAGGGCCCGCAGGAGCCCCGGGATCAGGCTCCGGCGGAGCTCAGTGGCGTCGGTCGAGGGTGGGTTGCGGAGGACGACGGGATCCCCCGGCAGGTCCGGGAGACCGGGGTAGCGCCGGTTGTCCTCGGCCGACCCCATCGCCGTCAGCACCGTCTCGCTGAAGCCGCTCGCCTGGAGCGATTGCCGAAGGCGGCTGCCTGGCTCGCGGACGGTCGCGAGGCCGGTCCCGCCCGCGATGATCGCGGGCGTCGTCGCGGGGATGGCGTCGTAGCCGGACAGCCGTGCGACCTCCTCGACCAGGTCGATCTCACTGGCGAGATCCGTGCGGTACGGCGGCGGGACGACGCGGAGCGCGGTCTTGGCGCTGCCGGCGACGGTTGCGCCGAGCGCGCGCAGCGGACGCTCGATCTCGGCCGCGGTCAGCGTCGTGCCGAGCACGGCGTTGAGGCGCGCAGGCCGCAGGCGGATCGTCGCCGGGCGCGGCGCGCGCGGCGCCCGGCGGTCGACGAGCCCGCGCGCGATCGTGCCGCCCGCAGTCTGCGCGATGAGCTCGGTGGCCCGGGCGAGCGCCGCGGCCGTCGTCGTCGGATCGACGCCGCGCTCGAAGCGGTAGGACGAGTCGCTGGTGAGCGCGAGGCGGCGCGCGGTGCGGCGGATGCCCGTCGGCGTGAAGCACGCGCTCTCGAGCAGGACGGCCGCGGTGTCGTCGCGAATCTCGGAGTTGGCGCCGCCCATGATGCCGGCAAGCGCTACCGGCGCGCGCCCGTCGGCGATCACGAGATCGTCCGGCAGCAGCATGCGCTCGACCCCGTCGAGGGTGGTGAACTCCTGGCGGCTGCCGGCGCGGCGGACGATGATACGCGCGTCGGCGACGTGGGCGAGGTCGAAGGCGTGCAGCGGCTGGCCGCGCTCGATCATGACGTAGTTCGTGACGTCGACGACGTTGTTGATGGGGCGCAGGCCGACGAGCGTGAGCCGCGTCCGCATCCACGGCGGCGACGGTCCGATGCGTACGTCGCGCACGACCCGCGCGGCGTAGCGCGGGCAGAGATCTGGCGCCTCGACCGCAACCTTGACGGCGTCGGATGTCGGCGGGTCGTGCTCGTCGAGCCTCGGCTCGTGGAGCTGCAGGCGCGCGCCCGTGAGCGCTGCGACCTCGCGCGCGACGCCGAGGATGCTCAGGCAGTCGCCGCGGTTCGGCGTGACGCCGAGCTCGAGCACGGTGTCGTCGGCGCCGAGGTAGTCGACGAGGCGCGCCCCGAGCGGGGCGTCCGCCGGGAGGATCATGATGCCCTCCTCGTCGCCCGGGAGCTCGAGCTCGCGGGCGGCGCAGAGCATGCCCTCGGAGACCTGGCCGCGGATCGTGGCGCGCGTGATGCGCCGGCCGTCGGGCAGCGCCGTGTCCGGCGGCGCCAGCGCGACCCTGTCGCCCGCCTGCATGTTGCTCGCGCCGCACACGATCGCGACCGGGCCTTCCGCCCGACGCACCTGACAGAGCCGCAGGCGGTCCGCGTTCGGGTGCTGCGCCACGCTCACGATCTCGGCGATCTCGACCGGCGCCCAGATCGGGTGGTGCTCCTCCACCGACTCGACCTCGAGCCCCGCCATCACGAGCGCCTCGCACAGCTCGTCGAGCGGAAGGACGAGCTCGACGAACTCGCGCAGCCAGTTGAGGGTGAGCTTCATCCCGGGCCGTTCGTCAGAGCTGGCGCAGGAAGCGCAGGTCGTTCTGGAAGAAGAGGCGGATGTCGTTGATGCCGTACTTCAGCATCGCGACGCGCTCGACGCCGACGCCGAAGGCGAAGCCGGTCACCGCCTCAGGGTCGTAGCCGACCGCGCGGAAGACGGCGGGATGGATCATGCCGGCGCCCAGGATCTCGAGCCAGCCGGTCGCCTTGCAGACCCGGCACGGCGCACCGTCGACCTCGCGCGTTCCGCCGCAGATGACGCAGCTGATGTCGATCTCGGCGCTCGGCTCGGTGAACGGAAAGAAGCTCGGCCGGAAGCGCAGCCGCGTGTCGTCGCCGAACATGCGCTGGCAGAAGAGCGCGAGCACGCCCTTCAGGTCGCCGAAGGTGACGTGCGTGTCGACGAGGAAGCCCTCGATCTGGTGGAACATCGGCGCGTGCGTGACGTCGTCGTCGTGGCGGAAGACGGCGCCGGGCGCGATCACCGCGAGCGGCGGCTCCTGGTCCTCCATCACCCGGATCTGCACCGGCGACGTGTGGGTGCGCAGGATGTGGCCGTCGCCGACGAAGAACGTGTCGTGCATGTCGCGCGCCGGGTGATCGGCCGGAATGTTGAGGGCCTCGAAGTTGTGGTACTCGTCCTCGATGTGCGGCCCCTCGTAGACGGCGAAGCCGAGGCCGACGAGGACCGCGATCGCCTCCTCCATCGTCGTGACGAGCGGGTGGCTGTGGCCGACCGGCCACGCGCGCCCCGGCAGCGTGACGTCGATGCGCGCGGTCTCCAGTTCCTGGCGCCGCCGCTCCGCTGCCCAGTGGTCGCGCAGCGCCTGGATGCGCGTGTCCACGTGGCGCTTCAGGACGTTCGCGAGCTCGCCGATCGCCGGGCGCTCCTCGGCCGGCAGGGCGCCCACGCCCCGCATGACCTCGGTGAGGCGCCCCTTTCGCCCCAGGATGCCGATGCGGACCCGCTCGAGGTCGTCGTCGGAGCGACAGTCGTCGAGCGCCCGATCGATCTCCGCGCCGAGGGCTTCGAGCGTCGCCCTCATCGGCGGCGCATCGAGCTCAGGCGGCCGCGATGCGCGCCAGGTCGCCGAACGCGCCCGGATCGCGGACGGCGAGATCGGCCAGCACCTTGCGGTCGAGGTCGACCCCGGCCTTCTTCAGGCCCTGCATCAGACGGCTGTAGCTCAGACCGTTCAGCCGCGCGGCCGCGTTGATACGGACGATCCAGAGGGCACGGAACTCGCGCTTGCGGACCTTGCGGTCGCGGTAGGCGTAGACGAGGCCCTTCTCGACGGTCTCGCGTGCTTGGCGGTAGCCACGACGGCGCCCGCCGACGTTGCCCTTGGCGAGCTTGAGCAGCTTCTTGTGACGGCGGCGGGTTTTGGTCCCGCGCTTTACCCGAGGCATGGTGTGCGCTCCCCTCGCCCGTTCACAGGTACGGGATCATCCGGAGGACGTTCCGGGACTCAGACTTCGCCACCGTGGTGCCGTGGCGCAGGTTGCGTTTCTGCTTGCGCGTCTTGCAGGAGAGCTGGTGGCGCTTGAACGCCTTTCCGCGCTTCACCTTTCCGCTTCCCGTGACCGAGAAGCGCTTGGCCGCGCCGCGGCGCGTCTTTATCTTCGGCATGCGTGACGGTTCCTTCTCGCGGCAGGCGCTCAGCGCGGCTGCAGCATCATCGACATGTTGCGGCCTTCGAGCCGCGGGCTGACCTCCATATTGCTCAAATCCTTGACCTTTTCAAACACGCCGAGAAGGAGCTCCCGACCGATCTCGGGATGGGTGATCTCGCGGCCGCGGAAGAACACGGACACCTTCACACGCTGGCTGCGCTCGAGGAACTTGCGGATGTGCCCGACCTTGAAGTCGACGTCGTGGACGCTGGTGCGCGAGCCCATCTTCACTTCCTTGACGGTGACGTAGACCTGTTTCTTCTTCGATTCCTGCGTCTTCTTCTTCTTCTCGTAGCGGAACTTCCCGTAGTCCATGATGCGGCACACGGGGGGGCTCGCGGTCGGGGCGATCTCGACCAGGTCGAGCTCCTTCTGCTCCGCGAGACGGAGGGCGTCGGCTGTCGGCAGGACACCGAGCTGGCCACCGTCGGCGTCGATCACGCGAATCTCGCGCGCGTGAATCTGATTGTTGATGCGAACCTGGGCTTCCTTGACGCTTATGGGACACCTCCTGGCGCGCCGTGACGCGCCTCCTCGGCGACGCTGGCGATGAAGGTCGGTACGTCCACGGGCGGCAGGTTCCCTGCTCCGCGGCGCCGTGGCGCGACCGTCCCCGCCGCCACCTCCTTGTCGCCGATGACCAACACGATCGGAATCTTCTGCAGCTCGGCCTCGCGGATCTTGAAGCCGAGCTTCTCGTTGCGTAGATCGGCCTCCGCCCGCAGGCCCGCCGCGCGCAGCTGCGCGACGACGCGCTCGGCGTACGCATGCTGCTGGTCGGTGACCGTGATGAGGCGTGCCTGCACCGGCGCGAGCCAGAGCGGGAAATCGCCGGCGCAGTGCTCGAGCAGGATCGCCATGAAGCGCTCGATCGAGCCGAGCAGCGCGCGGTGGATCATCACCGCCCGCTCCGCCTGGCCATCGCGGTTGACGAAGTGCAGATCGAAGCGCTCGGGCAAGGTGAAGTCGAGCTGGACGGTGCCGAGCTGCCACTCGCGGCGCATCGCATCGAGGATGCAGAAGTCGATCTTCGGGCCGTAGAAGGCGCCGTCACCGGGATGGACGTCGAAGGGAATGCCACGCCGCTCGAGCACGTCGTGCAGGGCGCGCTCGGCGCGCTCCCACATCGCGTCGGAGCCGATCGACTTGGCCGGCCGCGTGCCGAGGTAGACCCGCCGCTCGGTGAAGCCGAAGAGGTCGTAGGTGCGGAAGATCATGTCGACGACGCTCGTGACCTCGCCCTCGATCTGCTCCGGGGTGCAGAAGATGTGCGCGTCGTCCTGCGAGAAGGAGCGGACGCGGGTGAGGCCGGCGGTGACGCCGGAGCGCTCGTAGCGGTGCAGGCGGCCGAAGTCGGCGAAGCGGATCGGCAGATCGCGGTACGAGCGCTTGCCGTCGGCGAACAGCAGGCAGTGGCTCGGGCAGTTCATCGGCTTCACCGCCATCTGCCGCTCGTCGGCCTCGGTGAAGTACATGTTCTCCCGGTAGTTGTCGTAGTGGCCCGAGCGCTTCCACAGCTCGACGTCGAGGATCTGCGGCGTCAGCACCTCGTCGTAGCCGTACACGCGATAGAGATCGCGGATGTAGGCGATCAGCGCGTTGTAGATGATCGCGCCCTTCGGGTGGAAGAACGGGCTCGCGGGGGCCTCGGGACGGAAGCTGAAGAGGTCGAGCTCGCGGCCGAGCTTGCGGTGATCGCGGCGCTTCGCCTCTTCCAGCAGCGCGAGATGCTCCTTCAGCTCCTTCGGCGTCGCGAACGCGGTGCCGTAGATCCGCTGCAGCATCTCGTTGTGCTCGTCGCCGCGCCAGTACGCGCCGGCGACGCTCGTGAGCTTGAAGGCCTTGAGGCGGCCGGTGGAGGGCACGTGCGGGCCGCGGCAGAGGTCGGTGAAGTCGCCCTGGGTGTAGAGCGAGACCTGCGCCTCCGGAATGCCCTCGATGATCTCGACCTTGTAGTCCTCGCCCATCTCGCGAAAGAGCGCGATCGCCTCGGTCTTGGACAGGTCGCGGCGCGAAACCGGGATGTTCTCGCCGGCGATCTCGCGCATGGCCTTCTCGATGCGCTCGAGATCCTCCGGCGTGAACGGCTGGGCGCGCTTGAAGTCGTAGTAGAACCCGCTCTCGATGACGGGGCCGATGGTGACCTGGGTCTCGGGGAAGAGGCGCTTCACGGCGTGCGCCAGGAGATGCGCGCTCGAGTGGCGGAGGATGTCGAGCCCGGCGGCGGAGTCGCCGAAGATCGGCGCGATGGTGGTGTCGGCGTCGAGTGGGCGGTGCAGGTCGACGACGCGGTCGCCCGCCTGGACGGCGAGCGCATCACCGAACCGGCGCTCACCGGCAGCCTTCAGCGCCTCCCCGGCGGTGGTGCCGCGCGGTACCGACACGTCGGCGCCGCCTGGCAGAGCCACGCGAATCCGATCGTCCGTCATGCCATGGGGGGAAGGATCGGGCCTGATAGGCACGGGCGGGATTGAACCGCCGGCCTCTTCCGTGTCAAGGAAGCGCTCTCCCACTGAGCTACGTGCCTGAGATTCGATAACAGATTGATTTGCTTACCAATCGAGTTACGGAGTGTCAAGGCGCGAACGCGGTTGATGGGGCGTTTGCGACGTCGCTCGCGTTGACGCGCCGACGCGGCGACACCAATATGCAGCTCGAGGTGCACGATCGATGAGCACGTCCTCCAATGCGGCGACGGAGCTGTACGACGAGCTGAGCCGCCTCGGCGATCCAACGTACACGCCAGAGGCGTGCGGCGACCTGGCGGCGCTCATCGAGGAGATCCGGGCGCTCAAGAAGAGCCGCGACGCCGTCATCCTCGCCCACAACTACCAGCGTCCCGAGATCTTCCACGTCGCCGACTTCGTCGGCGACTCGCTCGAGCTGGCGCGCCAGGGCACGACGGTCTCCGCCTCGACGATCGTCTTCTGCGGCGTCCACTTCATGGCCGAGACCGCCAAGATCCTGAGCCCCGAGAAGACCGTCCTGCTTCCCGATCTCCAGGCCGGCTGCAGCCTCGCCGACAGCGTCACCGGCGACGCGCTCCGCGCCCGCGCCGGGGAGCTTCGCGCCGTGTACCCGGACCTCCAGGTGATGTGCTACGTCAACACGACCGCCGACGTGAAGGCCGCGTCCGACGTGTGCTGCACGTCGAGCAACGCGGTCAAGATCGCGCGCGCCCTGCCGACCGACCACATCCTCTTCGTGCCCGATCAGAACCTCGCCGCGTACGTCCGCCGCGAGACCGGCAAGACCGTCGTCGCCTGGGACGGCAACTGCTACGTGCACCATCAGATCAAGCCCGAGCAGCTGCGTGCGGTGAAGGAGAAGCTGCCGCACGTCGAGATCCTCGCGCATCCCGAGTGCCGGGCCGACGTGTTGGCCCTCGCGGACCACGTGCTGAGCACGAGCGGCATGATCCGCCACGCCAAGGAGAGCGCCGCGAAGGACTTCCTGGTCGTCACCGAGTGCGGCCTGTCGGACCGCCTGCTGATCGAGCTCCCCGAGAAGCGCTTCTTCAAGGCGTGCAAGCTGTGCCAGTACATGAAGATGATCACGCTCGAGGGCACCCGTGACGCCCTGCTCCACCGCCGCTACGAGATCGTCCTCCCCGAGGACGTCCGGCGGGGCGCGGCGCGGGCCCTCGAACGTATGCTCGAGTTCTCGTGAGCGCGGGTGGCGCGCGGCGCCGAGCGTGAACGGCGCGACACGAGGCGGCGCGCAGCGCTCGCCATCGTGCTGGCGGCGGGCTGTGTGATCGTGTCAGCGCGGCCGTCCCGAGCGTCGGACGCAGCGGACGCGGGGAGCGCGCCGACGGAGGCGGCAGCGACGCCGCACGAGACGTTCAGCGTCACCTACACGGTCGAGATCATGCGTCCCGAGGCGACGTCGGCGCTGGTGCGCTGGGATCTCACCGGCATCGACGAGGTGAAGCGGCTCCGCCTGCGCTTCGACCCGGGGCGCTTCGAGGACTTCGAGGCGAGCGGCACGCTCGAGCGCCGCCATGGCGAGGTCGTGTGGACCCCGGGCGCGCCCTACGCGCACCTCAGCTACCGCGCGTCGCTGCAGCATCGGCGCGCCCCCGGCAAGGGCTACGACGCGTGGATCGGCGACGGCTGGATGCTGGCGCGCACGAGCGCCCTCTTCCCGCGGAGCGCCGTCCTCTTCCGCACCGACGTGGAGGCGCACCCGGAGTCGCGTGCACGGCTCGTCTTCCGCCTGCCGAAGAGCTGGGACGTCGTGACCGTGATGCCGAGTGTCGGCCCGCGCGAGTTCATCGTCGAGAGCGGCGGCCGCTTCGACCACCCGCGCGGCTGGCTCATGTGCGGCCACTTCCGCCGCACGCCGGCGATGGTGCACGGCACGTCGGTCACGATCGCCAGCGCGCCGAGCGCGGCAATGACGGCCGACCGCGTGCTCGGCCTGCTCGAGCGCGCGCTGCCGGTCCTGCACGCGCTCCTCGGCCGCGTCCGGCCGCAGCTCCTCGTCGTGACCGGCGTCGATCCGATGTGGCGCGGCGGCCTCTCGGGCGAGGACTCCTTCTACATGCACGGCGACCGGCCGCTGCAGACGCCGGATCGCACCAGCCCCTACCTGCACGAGCTCTTCCACGTCAGCGCGCCGTTCCGTCCCGCACCCGACGCGCACTGGGTGACGGAGGGCCTCGCCGAGCTCTACACGATCGAGATCCAGAAGCGCGTCGGCCTTCTCGACGACGCGGGCTACGCGCGGGCGCTCCGCCTCTTCGCGCGCTACGGCCTGTGGGGTCACGACTTCACCCGCGATCAGCGGAACGCCATCCACAACAACAGCGCCCCGCTCGTTTTGCACGCGCTCGACCGCCGCATCCGCCATGCAACCGGCGGCGCCCAGGGCCTCGACGACGTGGTCGCGGCGATGGCGCGCGAGGGCGGCGTCGTCACCACTGCGCGCTTCCTCGGCACCGTGCGGCGGGTGACCGGCCACAACTTCGGCGCCTTCTTCCGCCGCCACGTCTACCGCGGCGAGCGGCCCCCGCTCCCCGACCTGCGCAATCCCGCCGCGCCCCACGAGTCCGTGGAGCCGCCGCCGGACGCCGGCGAGCCCGGAGAGGCGGGCGAGCCGGACGACGTTCCGTGAGCACTCCGGCTTATCGGCCGGGCCGGGGGGCGGTATGATGTCGACGATGCGGCTCTTTCCCTGGCGATCGCTGCGCGTGCGGCTCGTGGCCCTGCTCGGCCTCACGGTCGTGACGGTCCTCGCCGCGGCGACCGCGCTCGACATCCGGCTCTCGACCCGGGTCGCGGAGCGCAACCTGCAGGAGCGCGCGCTCACCCTCGCCAAGGAGGTCGACATCCTGCTTGGGTCGCTCTGGGGGCGCACCGATCTCCGCAATTTCCATCATCGCCTGGGTGAGCTGGCACGCACGCACCGCAACGTCGCCGACATCGAGATCCTGCTGCCGGTCGGCAACCAGTGGCGCCTCCTCGGCAGCTCGGGCCGCGCCCGTCCCGTCGAGCCGATCGCGCTCGACCGGCTGGCGATGGAGCTCGACCGGCCGATGTGGGAGCTGTTGCCGGGAAGCAACCATCTCGGGCTCGCGGTGGCGCCCTTCCACCTCGGGCCGCGCGTCATCGGTGCGATCCGGGTGAAGGCCTCGCTCGCCGAGGTCGAGCGCCTGAGCAATCTACAAGCGCGCCAGGCGCTCCTCCTGACCCTCTTCGCCGTGCTCGGCATCTCGGCCGTGCTCGGCATCATCCTGACGCGCACGATTGCCCGCCCGGTCGGCCTGCTCGTCGACGCGATGAACGCCGCGCGCGCCGGCCGGCTCGACACCCGCGTCCACCTGAGCGGCAGCGACGAGCTGCAGCAGCTCGGCGACCACTTCAACCGCATGCTGGAGACCGTCGCCCGCTCCGACCAGGAGAACCGCGAGCTGGTGAACCGCCTGAGCCGGTTCAACGAGGAGCTCGAGACCCGCGTCGCCGCGGCGACCGCCGACATCGCGGCGAAGAACCTGGAGCTGCAGCGCATCAACGAGCAGCTCTGGCACGTGCAGAAGCAGCTCGGCCGCGCCGAGCGGCTCGCCGCCCTCGGCCAGATGACGGCGGAGATCGCGCACGAGCTCGGGACGCCGCTCAACTCCGTCCTCGGCTACACCCAGCTCCTCAAGAAGGAGGTCACGTCGCGCGACGGGCGCGAGAAGCTCGCGATCATCGAGTCGCAGGTGCGGGTCATGAGTCAGGCGATCCGCAACGCGCTCGACCGCACCCGCACGCCGACGCTGGAGCGCCAGCCGGTCGCCGTCGCGCCGCTCATCGAGGACACGCTCTTGCTGCTCGACCCGATGCTGCGCGCCAAGGGCATCACGGTCACCCGCGACCTCGCCGCGGCGCCGGCGACGATCGCCGCCGATCCCCGCGGCCTGCAGCAGATCCTGCTGAACGTCCTCACCAACGCCGTCGACGCGCTCGACGAGGGCGGCCGGATCATCGTGCACGCGGAGGCGGTCAGCGACAACGGCGGCCCGCCCGGCCTCGTGATGCGCGTCAGCGACAACGGCAAGGGCATCGCGCCCGAGGACATGGCGAACGTCTTCCAGCCCTTCTTCACCACCAAGGGCGTCGGGCGCGGTACCGGCCTCGGTCTCACCATCAGCCAGGACATCGCCCGCGCACACGACGGCGCCGTCCGCATGGAGAGCAAGCGCGGCGAGGGCACGACCGTCGAGATCACGATCGGCCCCGGCGAGGAGGCGGCGTGAGCGCGCAGCTCCTCGTCATCGACGACGACGCGGTCACCCGCGAGCTGCTCACCGAGGTGCTGCAGAGCGAGGGCTACGCCGTCGACGCCTGCGACAGCGGCGCGTGCGCCCTCGAGCGCGCCGAGCGCCAGCATTTCGACCTGGCGGTGACCGACGTGCGCATGCCCGGCATGGACGGCATCGCCGTCACCCGCGCCCTCAAGGCGCGCGATCCGGCGATGCAGGTGATCGTCATGACCGCCTTCGGCTCGGTCGAGACGGCGGTCGAGGCGATCCGCCACGGCGCCTTTGACTACGTCAGCAAGCCGATGAACCTCGAGGAGATCAAGTCGACCGTCCGCCGCGCCCTCGCGGAGCGCCGCCTCGGCGACGAGCGCGGCAACGGCGGCGACGGCGCGGGTGAGCACGACGGCGTGATCGTCGGCCGGAGCCCGGCGATGGTCGAGGTCTACAGGACGCTCGCACGGGTCGCGGCCTCGCGCAGCACCGTGCTGATCGAGGGCGAGAGCGGAACTGGCAAGGAGCTGATCGCCTCGGCGCTGCACCGCCACAGCGGCCGGGCCTCCGACCGCTTCGTCGCGGTCGACTGCGGCTCGTTGACCGACACGCTCCTCGAGAGCGAGCTGTTCGGGTACGTGCGCGGCGCCTTCACCGGCGCCGTCGGGGAGAAGAAGGGTCTCTTCGAGGAGGCGAGCGGCGGCACGATCTTCCTCGACGAGATCGGCGACATCGGCGCGCCCATGCAGGCGAAGCTGCTGCGCGTGCTGCAGGAGTACGAGATCAAGCGCGTCGGCGGCCAGGAGTGGATCAAGGTCGACGTGCGGGTGGTCGCCGCGACCAACCGGAACCTCGAGCATCTCGTGCAGCAGGGAAGCTTCCGCGAGGACCTCTTCTACCGGCTCAAGGTCGTGACCATCACGTTGCCGCCGCTGCGCGAGCGGCGCGAGGACATCCCGCTCCTCGCGGAGCACTTCCTGCGGCGCTACGCGCAGCGCAATGGCAAGAACATCTCGCACCTGAGCGACGAGGCCATGGTGCTCCTGATGGACTACCCGTGGCCCGGCAACATCCGTGAGCTCGAGCACTGCATCGAGCGCGCCGTCACCCTGGCGAGCGGCACGGTGCTCACGCCCGACGACCTCGCCCCCGAGCTGCACTCGACGCTCGAGGCGACCCTCCATCGCGGCACTCCGACGCTCGAGGAGGTGAAGCGGCGGTATCTCGCGCACGTGATCGCCGAGACCGGTGGTAACATCTCGCGCGCGGCGACCATCCTCGGGGTCGATCGACGGTCGCTCTACCGCATGCTCCGGCGCTACGGTATCCGCCCCGACTGAGGCATTCGGCCTCACTCGGGGACCATCTCGCCTCAATCGCGTAACCCACTGTTTCCCCTAGGAGTTTGCCCTAACCTGCCCGATCGGATGAGGGCGGACGCCGCGGGGGACGCGACTTCCCGGCCGGAAAACGCAGCATCCACGGGGCGGCGGCTCTGGCATCGACGTTGCACAGTGTCGTCCCTGAATGCGCGTCCTGATCATCGACGACGACCAGACGTTCTGCCGCTACCTGGGCGAGGTGCTCGGGGAGCTCGGCCACGCGGCGGATTGGGTCAACGACGGCCTCATCGGCTTCGAGCGCTGCCTCCGCCAGTCGTACGACGTGGTGATCTGCGACGTGCGCATGCCCTTGATCCTCGGGACCGAGCTCGTCTCCGAGCTCCAGCGCGACCGGCCGGCGCAGCGGGTGATCCTCATCTCCGCCTTTGCCGACGCGCATCTCGAGGCGCAGGCGCAGCGCTGCGGAGCGCGCCTTCTGTCCAAACCGTTCGATGCCGCAGTTCTCGCCGCCGTGCTCGACGAGATCGGAAACGAAGGGACCCCGATGCCGCCGTCCCATCACGAAGCACGACAGGAGCAACGATGAGCGCTGAACCCGGAACGATCCCTCTCGAACGCGAGCGGCGATTGGTCCTCGCGATCCTCGAGGAAGCCGTCCGCAGCTACCAGCACTATGCCTTCGCCACCAATCGCCGCGGGCGTCGCTTGTTCGGCGAGACCTGCGAATGGTTCGACTCGCACGACAACACCTGGATCTTCTCGTTCGAGAACATTTGCTACGCCCTCGACCTGGATCCCGACCACATCCGCGAGGGCCTGACACGATGGCGGCAGGAGCAGGCCCGCCGCCGTCCCATCGCCGCGACGACGCACACGTCCGCGGCCGTATACCGACTCCGCCGCGCCGCGGGCTGACCCCGGCGCCCTTTCGCCACCACCACTCGTTCGTGGCCACCGCGCCGCCGGGCAACCGGCGGCGCGGTTTCATTTGCCGCCTTCTCCCCTTTCTTCCTACAATACGGCGTATGGCCCAACCCGCATCGCGCCCGCGCCAGAACGCGAAGACACGCCCGAACCAGCCCTCGATCCGCCGTCTCCTGGTCGGCGACGCGCTCCGCTCCTGGGTGCTGCCGACGGCCGCCATCGTCGTGCTGCTGGTGGCCATGCTGCTCGATACGCTCGAGCTCGTTCCCGACCCGGCGGCCGCGGCGATCGGGGCCCTCGCCCTGCTCGTCATGACGGCCGCACTGGCCGTGGCGCCGCTCCTCACCGAGGATGTCGATGCGCGCGTACGGCCGGCCACCGTCGCGCTGCTCGCGCTCGCGTGGGTCGTGGTGCTGGCCTATCCGTTCACGGCGCGTCTCTTCCCCGGGGCGGCGCTCGGCCGCGTCGTGCTCGATCCGGCGGCGGCCGGCTCGACGCTCGTCCCGGCCGACGCCGGCTCGCGTGCCGACGTGGTCGTGGACTTGCACCTTCCGATGGCGAGCGACCGCCGCGATCGCACCGTGCACTACGACGTCGACATGGTCGACGGCGCCGGCGATCACAGCCGCATTGACGGCGAGCTCGGCGACAGCTGGCGGACGCGCAGCATGGGACGGCGTGGCTCGGTGCCGAGCCACCTGGAGCATTTGTCGGCGTCGCACGTCGTTGAGGCCGGCACCGGCGGCCTCCGGCTCGGCGGCGCGACCCTGGTCGGCGAGCCTGGTGCGACGGCGGCTGCGACGGCCTATCCCTATCGTCTGCCGGCGATGGCGGTCCTCTATGGCCTCGCCATCGTGCTCTGCGCCGGAGCGCTCGCCCTCGACCGCTGGTGGGATCCGCGCGAGCGGCCGACCGTCACCATCGCGACGACGGGTGCGGCCGCGGCGGCCCTGGTCTTCGCCGGCTCGGGGGCCGGCCATCCCGGCATGCGCGACCTGATCGGCGTAGCGCTGGTCGGCGCCGTCGTCGGGTTCACGCTCGGCAGCGCGCTCGCGTGGCTCGCCGGCGCGGTGCTGCCGAGCGGCGACGGCGCCCGCCGGCGCGCCGCCTGAGCGCCCCGGTCAGCGCCCGCGGCCGACGAGCTGGCGCGTGACGTCGGCGACGTGCTCCGGCGTGAACCCGAGGTGCTGGAAGATGACCTCGGCGGGCGCTGAGGCGCCGTAGCGGTCGACGCCGATCGCCGCGCCATGCGGCCCGATCCAGCGCTGCCAGCCGAAGGTCACGCCCGCTTCGATGGATACCCGGGCGGCGACCGCGGGCGGCAGCACCTGGTCGCGGTATGCGGCGTCCTCCGCCTCGAAGGCCTCCCAGCACGGCATCGACACGACGCGGGCACGGATGCCGTCCTGCGCGAGCCGCTCGCGCGCCGCGAGCGCCAGCGGGACCTCGGAGCCGGTGGCGATGAGGATCGCGTCGGGCGCCCCACCGTCGGCGTCGGCCAGCACGTAGGCGCCGCGCGCCAGCCCCGCGGCCGGTGCCATCTTCGTGCGGTCGACGACCGGCAGCTTCTGCCGGCCGAGAACGAGCGCGACCGGACCGTCGTGGGTCATCGCCCAGCGCCAGGCCTCGACCGTCTCGTTGGCGTCGCCGGGACGCACCACCGCGAGGTTGGGCATGGCCCGCAGCGACATGAGGTGCTCGACGGGCTGATGCGTCGGGCCGTCCTCGCCGAGACCGATCGAGTCGTGCGTCCAGACGTAGATCACCCGGAGGCCGTTCAGGGCCGCCAACCGGACGGGCGGCCGCATGTAGTCCGAGAAGCAGAAGAACGTGGCGACGAAGGGCCGGAGGCCGCCGTGGTACGCAAGGCCGTTCGCGATCGCACCCATGCCGTGCTCGCGGACGCCGAAGTGCAGATTGCGTCCCGCGCCGCTCTGCGCGTCGAAGGAGCCGCCGTCCTTGATGGTCGTGTTGGTGGACGTCGAGAGGTCGGCGTCGCCGCCGATCAGCTCGGGCACACGCGCCGCGATCGCGTTCAGCGCCTTGCCGGAGGCCTGGCGCGTCGCCTGCGCATCGGCGACACCGAACGTCGGCAGGCCCTGGTCCCAGCCATCCGGCAAGGTGCCGGCCTGCGCTGCGCGGAACTGCGCCGCGAGATCCGGATGCGCCTTGCCGTAGGCGGCGAAACGGCCCTGCCAGTCCTCCTCGGCCGCGGCGCCGCGCGTCAGCGCCTCGCGGAAGTGCGCGAGCGCCTCCGGCGGGACGACGAACGACTGCTCCGGATCGAAGCCGAGCGCCTGCTTGGTGAGCTTCACCTCGTCGGCGCCGAGCGGGCTGCCGTGCGCCTCCGAGGTTCCCGCCTTGTGCGGCGAGCCGTAGCCGATTGTCGTGCGGATGACGATCATCGAGGGCTGTATCGTCTCCGCCTCGGCCTGCCGCAAGGCGGCGCCGATCGCGTCGACGTTGGTGTCGCCGTCGTCGACGTGCAGCACCTGCCAGCCATAGGCCTCGTAGCGCTTGCCGACGTCCTCGCGCGAGAAGGCGAGCGACGTCGGGCCGTCGAGCGACACGCCGTTCGAGTCGTACAGGAAGATCAGCTTGCCGAGGCCGAGATGGCCCGCGAGCGACGACGCCTCGGCGGACACTCCCTCCATGAGGTCGCCGTCCGAGACGAGCGCGTAGGTGCGATGGTCGACGATCGTGTGGCCCGGACGGTTGAAGCGGTGCGCCAGCGCGCGCTCGGCGATCGCCATGCCGACGGCGTTGCCGGCGCCCTGCCCGAGCGGCCCGGTCGTCGCCTCGACGCCCGCGGTGTCGTGCATCTCGGGGTGGCCCGGCGTGCGGCTGCCCCACTGGCGGAACGCGCGCAGGTCGTCGAGCGTGAGATCGTAGCCGGTCAGGAACAGCAGGCAGTAGAGCAGCATGCTGCCGTGGCCCGCGGAGAGCACGAAGCGATCGCGATCCGCCCAGTGCGGGTTCTTCGGGTTGTGCCGCAGGTGGCGCTGCCAGAGAGCGTACGCCATCGGTGCGGCGCCGAGAGGCAGCCCGGGATGCCCCGAGTTGGCCTTCTGCACGGCGTCGATCGCGAGCGTGCGGATCGTGTTGATGCTGAGCTGCTCGAGAGACAGTCCGGCGCGCGCCATCACACTCCCCCCTCGCGCCAAGCAATAGCTCGCCGCCCCGCCGAGCTCAATCGCGGAGCGCCCGTCACTCGTGCGGCAGCGGCACGATCTCGTCGAGCTGGCGCGCCAGCTCGGCGGGGTCGCCGGTCGGTAGCCGGCAGACGCCCCGTGTGCAGACGTAGGCGGTGCTGCGCCCGTTCTGCGGCTCCTTGCCCTCGACGAGCGGCACGAGAGCCGCGCGCGCCGCCACGTCGCTCGCGCCGACGACCGTCAGCACGCGGTTCGGCACGAAGCGGTCGCGCACCGTCGCGACGAGTCGCCCGTCGAGCGGCGGCGGCGGATGGACGATCACGATCTCGCGCGGCTGGTCGAGCAGCCAGTCGACGACCGCGAGCATGCGCGGCGCGCGCGTCGGCTCGTGGTCGAGGACGGCCGCGAGCGCGCGCACCGTGTCCTCGGCGCGGCGGCGCCAGGCGTCGTCTCCGGTCAGCTCGGCGAGGCGGAGCATGCTCTCGGCGGCGACGGCGTTCGCCGAGGGCAGCGGCAGATCGTCGTCGGGCTTGAAGCGTGCCAGGGTCGGCGCCGCGTCCTTCTCGGTGGCGAAGACGCCGCCGTGCTCCGCGTCCCAGAAACGCTCGACGAGCGTCCCTTCGAGCTCGAGGGCGGCGCGCAGCCACTCCGGCTCCGAGGTCGCGTCGTACAGGTCCAGCATCCCGGCGGCGAGGTCGGCGTAGTCGTCGGCGTAGCCGCTGCCCTCCCCGCCGTCCGTCGTGGTGGCGCGCGGCAGGCGGCCGTCGGGCCAACGCTGCGCCAGGGCGAAACGTGCCCCCGCGCGGGCGCGCTCGACGTAGCCCGCGTCGGTGAGCGCCGCGCCGGCGCGGGCGAAGGCGCTGATGGTGAGGCCGTTCCACGCGCTCACGATCTTGTCGTCGACCGCCGGGCGCGGCCGGGTGGCGCGACGCTCGCGCAGCGCGCGCCGTGCCTCGCTCAGGATGAACGCCAGCCGCTCGGTCTCGCCGCCGAGTGCCTTCGCGACCTCGGCCAGCGGGCGGGGCGCGTGGAGGATGGTCGCATCGCCGAAGTTGCCCGGCTCGCGCACGTCGTAGAACGCGAGCACCGCCTCGGCCATGCCCGGGTTCAGCGCCTCGCGTACCTGGGCCGGGCTCCAGGTGTAGAACGCCCCTTCGCCACCCGCGCTGTCGGCGTCGAGCGCCGTATAGAAGCCGCCCTCCGCCGCGCCGAGCTCGCGCGCAACGTCGTCGAGGATTGCGCGCGCCGTCTCGGCGTACTCCTGCGCCCGCGTCACTTGATAGGCGTCGACGTAGACCGCGGCGAGCTGCGCGTTGTCGGTGAGCATCTTCTCGAAGTGCGGAATCTGCCAGGCGGCGTCGGTCGCGTAGCGATGGAAGCCGCCGCCGATCTGGTCGCGGATGCCGCCGCTCGCCATCGCGTCGAGCGTACGCGTCACCATGGTGAGCGCGCGCGCATCGCCGGTGCGCCGGTGGTAGCGCAGCAGGAACTGCAGGGCGGCGGGCGGCGGGAACTTGGGCGCAGCGCCGAAGCCGCCGTGCGCCTCGTCGAAGCTCGCCGCGTACTGGGTGTACGCCCGCCGCACGACGTCGGCGCCGGGCAGCGCCTCGCCCGGAGGTGGCGCAGAGAGGGCGCGCACCCGCTCGCTGACGTTCGCGGCGACCTCGGCGACGTGCAGCGGGTTCGCGTCGAAGCTGCCGCGCAGGTCGCGCAGCAGGGTGAGGAACCCGACGCGCGCGCCGCGCTCGCCGTCGCGCGCCGGGACGTACGTGGTGGCGAAGAACGGCTGCCGTCCCGGGGTGAGCCATACGGTCATGGGCCAGCCGCCGCTGCCCGCGAGCGTCAACAGCGCGGCCATGTAGGTTTGGTCGACGTCGGGACGCTCCTCCCGATCGACCTTGATCGCCACGTAGTGGGCGTTCAGGAACGCGGCGACGTCCTCGTCCTCGAACGACTCGTCCTCCATGACGTGGCACCAATGGCAGGTCGAGTAGCCGACGCTGAGCAGAACGGGCCGCTCCTCGCGGAGCGCGCGCGCGAAAGCCTCGTCGCCCCAGGGATACCAATCGACCGGGTTGTGCGCATGCTGCAGCAGGTACGGGCTCTTCTCGAGGACGAGACGGTTGGTGTAGCGCGGGCGGCCGTCCGCCGCGCGATGGCGGGTGCGCGGTGCCGTGCGCGCGTCGACCCTCGCTGCGGCCTCCGCGAGACGCCGGCGGAGATCAGGAGCGAACGGCGCCGCGCCGGGAAGCGCCGTGATCTCGGTCGTGGGCGCGCCGGGCGCGGCCGGCGCCGCCGCGCGGCGACCGACCCCGGCGAGCGCGAGCACGACGAGCGCCAGCGCCACGAGGGCGCCTCCTGCCGCGCCTCTGGTCGGCCGCGCCCGCATGGGCGCGATCCTCGCGTCTCCCGGGGCCGGCGGCAAGCCCGCCCGCTCAACGGGCGGCGAGAAAGCGGTCGGCCACCCAGCGCAGGAGGAGGGCCGCCGTCTCCTCGGCCGCGGCGGCCTCGCCACGCACGCCACCGACGGCCGTGCAGATCTCCGCGAAGGTGGCGCCGCCGCGCAGCAGCTCGAGCGCGGCGCGCTCCGCCGGCGCCACTGGCGTCTGGTACACCCGGGTCCCGTCGCGCCAGACGCGGAGCGCCGTCCGGAGTGGCCGAAGCGCGGCGGGATCCGTCGCCGGAGGCTCGTCCTCCGACGCCCAGACCTGGTGTGCCGGCCACGCGAGGTCGAGCAGCGCGGACGCCGGGATGGCGCGCAGACGCAGCGCTGGCCACGCCTCGGGCGGGACGGTGCGCAGCGCGTCCAGGGTGAGGACGTCCGCGTCGGCCGCCGTGAACACGCGGGCACGCGCCCATTCCAGGCGGGCCAGATCGGCGGCGAACGCCGGCACGTCGGACCGCGGCGCAAGGAAATCGCCGAACCGGGCGCCGGCGTGGCTGAGCGACGGATGGCGCGAGGGAGCGACGCCGAGGTACGCCCGGACGAGATCGTGGAACGCGTGCTCCCCCACGATCGTCGCGAGCCGCGGGAAGTCCTCGCGCAGCGCATCGGCGATGCGCATCCAGTACATCTGCGCGTAGACGTCGAGACGGGCGGTGGGATCGAGCGCCTCCGTACCCTGCACGACCGCGAGCAGCGCCGGGTCGCCGACCGTCGTCCCCGCCGCGCCGCTCGCGAGGGCGCCATAGAACGCCTGCTGCAAGGCGCGCAGCGCCGGCGGCCGGGCGCTAGGCGCGTGCGACATGGATCGCGAGCTCCTCGTGCTCGATCGCGCGCGCGCGCTCGGCCTCGTCGGCGAGCACGTCGAAATCCGGCACCTTCTCGTCCCATTCGACGAGCGTCGAGATCCGGCCGTAGCGCTCGAGCGCCGAGCGATAGAGATCCCAGACCGGGTCCGGTACCGGGCCGACGTGCGTGTCGAGGAGATGCGTGCCCTCGTCGGTGTGGCCCGCCAGGTGAATCTGCCCGACGCGCTCGGCGGGGATGCCGTCGAGGTAGCGCTCGGGGTCGAAGCCGTGATTGCGGGCGCTCACGTAGACGTTGTTGACGTCGAGCAGGATGCCGCAGTCGCCGCGGGCGGCGACCGCGGCGAGGAACTCCCACTCGGGCATCGCCGAGTGCGTGTAGGTCAGGTAGCTCGACACGTTCTCGACCAGGATGCGGCGGCCGAGGCGGTCCTGCACCGCGGCGATCCGCGCGCTCACGTGCACCAGCGCCTCCTCGGTGAACGGCAGCGGCAGGAGATCGTGCGCGTAGCGGCCACCGACGCTGCCCCAGCAGAGATGATCGGAGATCCATGCCGGCTCGACGCGTGCGGCGAGCGCCGCCAGGGCGTCGAGATAGTCGGGGTTCAGTGGGTCGGTCGAGCCGAGCGAGAGCGACACGCCGTGCAGCACGACCGGCGCGATGGCGCGCGTGCGGTCGAGCACGGTGAGCGGCCGGCCGCCGTCCAGCATGAAGTTCTCGCTGATGACCTCGAACCAGTCGGCGTGTGCCGTGCCGTCGAGCACGCGCGGATAATGCTGCGTGCGGAGGCCGAGACCGTGCCCGAGGTACGGGAAGCTCAGGGGTGCCATGACGATGCTCGCATTCTCACCCGGACGGCCGCGGAGGTCGATCCCCGCCGTTTCGATGCCGGCGGCGCCGTGAGGTGACCGCGGCCGTCTCCATTGCCCCTACGGGCCCGAGGCCGCGGCGGATGGGCGTCCTCAGAGCTCGACGTGGCGCAGGCGGAGCGCGTTCGTGATCACCGAGGCGGAGCTCAGGCTCATGGCGGCCGCCGCGAGCATCGGGCTCAGCAGCCGGCCCGTGAGGGGGTACAGCGCCCCGGCCGCGATCGGGATGCCGATCGCGTTGTAGGCGAATGCGAAGAAGAGATTCTGGCGGACGTTTCGCAGGGTCGCGCGCGCCAGCCGGCGGGCGCGTACGACGCCGCGGATGTCGCCGTGCAGCAGGGTGATGCCGGCGCTCTCGATCGCGACGTCGGTGCCCGTGGCCATCGCGATGCCGACGTCCGCCTGCGCCAGCGCCGGCGCGTCGTTCACCCCATCGCCGGCCATCGCGACCGTCCGCCCTTCCGCTTGCAGGCGCGCGATCGCGGCGCGCTTGTCGGCCGGCATCAGCTCGGCGATCACCGTCTCGATCCCGAGCTCGGCCGCGACGCGCTCGGCCGCCGCGCGCCCGTCACCGGTCACCATCACGAGCCGGAGACCCTCGGCATGGAGCTGCCGCACGGCATCGGGAGTGGTCGCCTTCACGGTGTCGGCGAAGGCGAGGAGGCCAGCGACAGTCCGGTCGGCGCCGAGGTAGAGGACGGTCGCTCCCGTGGCCGCGAGGCGCTCGGCCTCGGCCGCGAGCGACGTCACGTCGATGCCCTCCGCCGCCATGAGGGCGCGGTTGCCGAGCACGACGCGGGTCCCGTCGACGACGCCGGTCACGCCGGTGCCGGTCCGGCTGGCGAAATCGGTCACCACGCCCGCCGGCCCCACGCCGCGCGCGCTCGCCGCCGCCAGCACCGCTGCGGCGAGCGGATGCTCGCTCCGGCTCTCGAGGGCGGCCGCGCGCCGCAGCACCTCGGCCTCGTCGACGGGGCCGTAGGCGCGGATCGCCGTCAGCGTCGGCCGGCCCTCGGTCAGGGTGCCGGTCTTGTCGACGGCGAGCGTGTCAACGCCGGCGAGCGTCTCGAGCGCGGCCGCGCTCTTGACGAGCACCCCGGCGTGCGCCCCGCGGCCGGACGCGACCATGATCGACATCGGCGTCGCGAGGCCGAGGGCGCACGGGCACGCGATGATGAGCACGGCGACCGCGCTCACGAGGGCGTATGCCAGGGCGGGCGGCGGCCCGAGGACGGCCCAGGCGACGAAGGTGAGGACCGCGATCACGACGACCGCCGGCACGAAGACCGCGGCGACGCGATCGGCGAGGCGCTGGATCGGCGCCCGCGTGCGCTGCGCCTCCGCCACCATGCGCACGATTTGCCCCAGCACCGTCTCGCGGCCGACGCGCTCCGCACGCAGCACGAAGCTGCCCGTGCCGTTGATGGTGCCGCCCGTCACCTGCGCGCCCGCGCTCTTCTCGACCGGCAGCGGCTCGCCCGTGAGCATCGACTCGTCGACGGCGCTGGCGCCTTCCTCGACGCGGCCGTCGACCGGCACGCGCTCGCCAGGCCGTACGCGCACCCGGTCGCCGACGCGCACGTCCGCAACCGCGACGTCGCGCTCGCCGGTCGCGCTCACGAGGCGCGCCGTCGGCGGCGTGAGGTCGAGCAGCGCGCGGATCGCGCTCGACGTCTGCGCGCGTGCCCGCAGCTCCAGCACCTGGCCCACGACGACCAGCACGACGACCACGGCAGCCGCTTCGAAGTAGAGCGGCACCGCTCCCGCGTGGTCGCGGAACGCGGCCGGAAACACGCCCGGCGCCAGCGTCGCCACCACGCTGTGCGCATACGCCGCGCCCGTGCCGAGGCCGATCAACGTGAACATGTTCGGGCTGCGATGGCGCAGCGACTCCCAAGCGCGGACGAAGAACGGCGCCCCGCCCCACAGCACGACCGGTGTCGCCAGGAGGAGCTGCAGCCAGGCGACGAGCGGAGCGCCGAGCGCGTGGTGCACGGGCGCTCCCGGGAGCATGTCGCCCATCGAGAGCGCGAGGAGCGGAAGCGTCAAGACGGCGCCCGCGCGCAGGCGCCGTCGCATGCTGGCGAGCTCCGGGTCGGCCTCGGGGGACGCGTCCGCGCTCGGCATGACCGGCTCGAGCGCCATGCCGCAGATCGGGCAGGTGCCGGGTCCCGGCCGCACGATCTCCGGGTGCATCGGACACGTGTACTCGCCGCCGGACGGGGCGTGGGCGGCTTCCGCCCCAGCGCTGCCCGGCGCGGCGGTGGTCGCATCGGGGCCGGTGTCGAAGCGGTCCTTGCAGCGCGGGTTGCAGAAGTAGAACGTCGTCGAGCCGCGCCGGCTCGTCCGCCCGGCGTCGCGCGCGCGCCCCTCGTCCACCTGCATGCCGCAGACGGGATCGATCGCCACGCCACTCTTGTCCGCGAATCGCGGCGGCCCCGCAAGTCGTACAATTGATACCGGTCCGGCGACTTGATACCTCATGCGTATGCGCTGGGCCGCCGGGAGGGCCGATGGGTAGAATGCAGCCGTTCGTATACCGCTATCGCTCGCTCGGTGTGTTGCTGGTGCTGATCGCCGCCGTGGCCGCGACGATCGTCTCGAGCTGCGGCAGCGGGGGCGGCAGCGGCTCCAACGGCGGCCTGTGCTCGCAATGCGGCGCCTCCGACGGGCCCTGCCAGAGCAGCGCGTTCATCGTCCCCGGCGCCGGCAAGCCGGCGCCCTGCCCGACCGCCAACGGCTCCGTGCCGGCCCCCGGCCCGACCTGCGTCGAGCGCAACCTGATCTGCCGGCGCAAGAGCGACAGCGCCCAGCAGCGCTGCTTCCCCGCCGACGAGTCCGGGACCGAGGTCGACTTCTTCTTCCGCTGCGACGGCTCCCGGCCCGGCGGCACCCTTACGCCACCCCCGGTCACGCCGACCGCCACCGGCGCGACGCCGACGCCCGCCGGTACCCCGGTGTGTGGCAACGGCGTCCTCGATCCCGGGGAGCAGTGCGAGATCAGCTTGGTCGATCCGTTCAACGGAGCGACCTGCGGAGATTTCTGCGCGAACGGCAGCGGCGGAAGTCTGGTGTGCACCAGTATCTGCACCATCGATTTCTCGGCCTGCTTCGGGCAGCCCTGCGGTCTCTAGTGCACGCCGCGGAAGCCGCAAACGCATCCGGAACTTGATCGCCGGCGTACCCGTCAGTGACAAACTGGCGCCTTGCGTTTCCGTCTGCGCTCACGATAGTCTCAAAGCCCTGAGGCGCTTGGAGTAGGAAAAGGAGGCGTGGGATGGAGCTGCCAAAGTGCCAGAAGTGCAACAACGGCCTGCTCATACCGTTGTCCGACTATGGTCAGGAAGGTGCATCCGTCATGTTCAAGGCCTGGGTGTGCACCAATCCTGATTGCGGGTTCTCGTTGCGCGTCGATAAGGGCGACGTGACGTACGGCAAGAAGATCGAGCACAAGCACTAAGCGTCCCACCCCGCTCCGTTCCCTTCCGGTTCGTGATCAAGGAAGCGCCGTCGCGCTTCCTTTTTTTTGCCCGCCGACTGACTTATGGTGCCCCCGTGAACTTCGACCTAAGCTCCGAGCAGGAAATGCTGCGCCGCACCGTGCGGGAGTTCGCCGAGCAGGAGATCGCTCCGCGCGCCGCCGAGCTTGATCGCCGCGAGGAGTTCTCCTGTGAGCTGACCCGCGCCATGGGCGCGCTCGGCCTCTTCGGCATGACGGTTTCGCCGGAGTACGGCGGCCATGGCCTCGACTATCTCTCCTACATCATCGCGGTGGAGGAGATCGCGCGCGTCGACGGCTCCCAGGCGGCGACGGTCGCCGCCGAGAACTCGCTCGGCATCGGCCCGATCTACTACTTCGGCACCGAGGAGCAGAAGCGCCGCTACCTGCCGCCGCTCTGCGCCGGGACGCACCTCTGGGGCTTCGGCCTGACCGAGGCGTCGGCCGGCTCCGACGCCGGCGGCACCAAGACGACCGCACGCCTCGAGGGCGACCAGTGGGTGGTGAACGGCAGCAAGATCTTCATCACCAACGCCGGGTCGCCGATGACGCTCGGCTCGACGGTGCAGTGCGTGACCGGCACGGGCGCGGACGGCGAGAAGGAGTACAGCTGCATCATCGTCGAGCAGGACACCCCCGGCTTCACGACCCGCGCGATGCACAACAAGCTCGTGTGGCGATCGTCGAACACGGCGGAGCTCTACTTCGACAACGTGCACGTGCCGCGCGAGAACCTCCTCGGCGAGCGCGGCGCCGGCTTCCGGCAGATGCTCGAGACGCTCGACAGCGGCCGCCTCTCGATCGCCGCCATGGGCCTCGGCGGCGCGCAGGGTGCGTTCGAGGCGGCGCTCGCCTACGGCAAGGAGCGCACGCAGTTCGGCAAGCCGATCGCGACGTTCCAGGCCAACGCCTTCAAGCTCGCCGACATGGCCACCGAGATCGAGATGACGCGCAATCTCCTCTACAAGGCGTGCTGGCTGCGCGATCAGCGGCGCGCCTTCCGCAAGGAGGCGGCGATGGCCAAGCTCTGGGCGTCCGAGGTCATGCGCCGGGTCACGCACGCCGCGGTGCAGATCTTCGGCGGCTACGGCCTGATGGAGGAGTACCCGGTCGCGCGCTTCTACCGCGATCAGCGTTTGCTCGAGATCGGCGAGGGCACCTCCGAGGTGCAGCGGCTCGTGATCTCGCGCCTCCTCGGCTGCTACGACTGATCCGCCGCACGTGCACGACGCCGGCACGACGCTCTTCCTGAACGGACGCGTCCGCACCATGTGCGACGACGGGCCGGCGGGCGACGCGCTGCTGGTTCGGGACGGCCGCGTCGTCGCGAGCGGTGACGCGGCCAGCCTGCGCGCCCTCGCCGGCAGCGGCGCGGCGGCCGTCGACCTGCGCGGCGCGACGGTGCTGCCGGGGATCGTCGACACGCACCCGCACCTCATGCACTTCGGGGCGTTCACCAGGCCGCTCGCCGACCTCGCCGACGCCACCTCGCACGCGGACGTCGTCGCGCGCATCGCGACGCGTGCGGCGGCGACACGAGACGGCGACTGGGTCATGGCGACGCCGGTCGGCGAGCCGCACTATTTCCTGCGCCGGTCCTACCGCGATCTCGCAGAGGGCGCCCTCCCCGACCGGCACGTGCTCGACCGGGCGACGACGCGCCATCCCGTCATGATCCAGGCGTGGGCGCCGGTCATCCCGAACGTCTGCGCGCTCAACTCGGCCGGCCTCGCCCGGCTCGGCATCACCCGCGACACGCCCGACCAGGTCGAGCACGTGTGGATCGAGAAGGACGCGCACGGCGAGCCGACCGGCATCCTGCGCGGCTCGGTGACGAACTACTACACGGGCGACGCGTTCATGAACCGCCTGCTCTGCCAGCTACCGCCGCTCCAGCCCGAGAACGTCCTCGCCGGCACACGCGACGCGATGGCGCGCTACAACGCGCTCGGCGTGACGACGGTCTACGAGGGGCACGCGATGAGCGCGGGCCTGATCGGCGCCTACGGCATGCTGCGCGAGAGCGGCGCGCTGACCGTGCGGGTCCTCGCCGCGCCGGAGGCCGAGAACTACACCCTCCCGTGGGACGTGAGCCTGTCGATGGACGAGTTCCAGCGCCAGCTCGAGGAGGCGCGCGCCATGGTGTCACTCGACGACGACTGGCTGCGCGTCGACGGCGTGACGCTCTCGCGCGGCGGCCCGTGCTGGCCCGGCTTCCTCCTCATGCGCGAGCCGTACCGGGGCCCCTACGGCGACCTCACGCGCGGCGTCTCCTTCGTCTCCGAGGAGAAGGCGGCGGCCGCCATGGAGTTCTGTGCGCGTGAAGGGCTGCGGCTGAACGTCATCGTCGCGGGCACCGGGGAGCAGGACGTGTATCTCGCGCAGCTCGAGGCGACGGCGGCCCGCCATCCGCGACTGCGCGAGCGCCACTGGATCCTGCAGCACGCGTTCTTCGTCGAGCCCGAGCAGGCGCGGCGCTACGGGGCGCTCGGCTTCGACGTGACCACCAGCATGTCGTTCTGCTGGGGCAAGGGGGATCTCTTCGTCGACCGTATCGGCGAGCACGTGCTGGAGCACCTGATCCCACTGCGACGGCTGCTCGACGCCGGCCTACGCGTCGCATGCGGCACCGACTGGGGGCCGAAGAACGTCTTCGAGCACGTGCAGCTCGCCCTCACCCACCGCTTTGCCGTGAGCGGCCGCAGCAACCTCGGACCGGCGCAGCGGGTGACCCGCGCCGAGGCCCTCGCCATGTGGACGCGCGAGGCCGGGCGCGTGCTGGGCTGGCAGGGCGTCGGTACGCTCGCCGGCGGCGATCATGCCGATCTCGTCATCGTCGACCGCGACCCCCTCACCTGCCCGCTCGACGATCTGCCGGCGACGACGGTGCTGCGGACGATCGTCGGCGGCCGCCCCGTCTACGACTCGGGAGGCCTCACATGAAGGGTCCGCGCATGCGGACGGCGCTGCTCGCGGCGGTCGCCCTGCTCGCTGCGCGCGCTGCCCTCGCCTGCGACCACGGCGGCGGACCGCCGCCCCCGGCGGGTCCGCCGGCGACGCTCGTGCAGGGCCTGGGCGACCTGCACCATCCGATCGCCACGACCAGCCCCGAGGCGCAGCGCTTCTTCGACCAGGGGCTGCGCTACGTCTATGCCTTCAACCACGACGAGGCGGTGCGCTCGTTCTCGCGCGCAGCCGAGCTCGACCCCAAGGCGCCGATGCCGGCGTGGGGCGTCGCGCTCGCCCTCGGGCCGAACATCAACCTCGACGTCGATCCGGAGCGCGAGAGAGCGGCGTTCGCGGCGGCGCAGCGCGCCCGCACGCTCGCGACCGCCGGGCGCGAGGAGGAGCGCGCCTACGTCGAGGCGCTCGCGCTGCGCTACTCCGACGATCCGGCCGCCGACCTCAAGCCCCTGGCCCGTCGTTACGCCGAGGCGATGCGTGCCCTCGCGAAGCGCTACCCGGACGACCTCGACGCCGCGACGCTCTTCGCCGAGAGCATGATGGACCTCCGGCCCTGGCAGCTCTGGTCGGCCGACGGCACGCCCGCCGAGGGCACCGAGGAGATCGTCGCGACGCTCTCGCGGGTGCTGCAGCGCGACCCTCGCCACCTCGGCGCAAACCACTACTTCATCCACGCCGTCGAGGCGTCGCCCTTCCCCGAGCGGGCGCTGCCGAGCGCAGAGCGGCTGCCGTCGCTCGCCCCGGGCGCGGGGCACCTCGTCCACATGCCCGCGCACGTCTACATGCGGACCGGCGACTACCCGGCCGCCGCACGCGCCAACCTCGCCGCCGTCGAGGCCGACCGCGCGTATCTACGGATGGCGCATCCCGACGGCATCTATCCGGCGCTCTACTACACCCACAACCTGCACTTCCTGACCGCCGCGCAGGGGATGGCCGGCCAGTCCGCGGCGGCGGCGCGCGCCGCGACGACGCTCGCCGCGCAGGTGAAGACGATCGACCCGGGAAGCCCCATGGCGCCACTCGGCGAGTACTTCGTGCCGACGCCGCTCTTCGCCGCGCTGCGCTTCCAGCGCTGGGACGCCGTCCTGAAGGCGCCCGCGCCCGACAAGCGCTTCCCCGGGGCGACGGCGCTCTGGCATTTCGCCCGGGGCCTCGCGTTCACCGGCACCGGCGCAAGCCAGCGCGCCGCCGAGGAGCGCACGGCCTTCGATGCCGCCCGCAAAGTCGTGCCGGCAGACTCCATCTACAACCTGAACCGCATGGACGACATGCTGGCCGTCGCCGACGCCGTCCTCGCCGCGCGCATGGTGGCCGCTGCGGGCGATCGTGGCGGCGCGGTCGCCGCCTGGCGCCGCGCCGTCGAGCGTCAGGACGCCCTCGCCTACGACGAGCCGCCCGCCTGGTACTACCCGGTTCGCGAGTCGCTCGGCGCCGCGCTCTACGAGGCCGGCAACCCGGGCGAGGCCGAGGCCGTCTTCCGCGACGATCTCGCACGCAACCCGCGGAACGGCCGCTCGCTCTTCGGCCTGGCCCAAGCGCTGCGCCGCCAGTTCAAGAACGCCGCAGCCGACGAGGTCGAGCGCCAGTTCCTCGCGGCGTGGTCCACCGCCGACGTAAAGCTCAAGATGGCGGAGTTGTAGAGCTGGAACGACCGGGACTCACTCCGGGTCGCGACGCATATCGCGCGCGTAGCGCGCGAGGTGGAGCCACCCGGATTCACTCCGGGTTGCGACGCCCACCGGAGCACGGCCGCGCAGCGGCCGCGCGCACGGGGGCATTATCGAATGAGCCGCTGGATCGCCTTGAAATCGGGCGATTCGGCGCTGTGGACGAGCTCGAGGAGCGCGCTCTCGAGCGACGCCGGGACCACGCCGCCGGCGAGCATCTTCTGCCAGCCGACCTCGGCGTCAGCCGGGCGGCGTGACGACGTCGTATCCTTCACGAGATGCACGGCGTAGCCCGCGGCCATGAGGTCGTGCGCCGTCTGGTTGACGCAGGCGTGGGTTTCGATGCCGGCGAGGATGACTTGATGCCTGCGGAGCCCGGCGAGCGCGGCGACGAATCCCGCGCTGCCGCAGCAGCTCATGCTCAGCTTCTCGATCGGCACGAGCTCCCTGGGGAGGTGCTCGGCGACCTCGGGGACGGTGTGGCCGATTCCCTTGGGGTACTGCTCGGTGACCAGGATGGGCACACCGAGGGCGCGCGCACCCTGCACCAGGAGCGCCGTCGCGCGTGCGACCCGCTCGTACTCGTGCAGCACCGAGCGGTACGCCTCCTGCACGTCGATGACGACGAGCGCGGCCGCCGTGCGGTCGAGGAGCCGCGGGTGGCGGGGCGGAGCCTGCGACACCGGCTCAGTGCCTCGTCAGGCTCTCGCTCTCGGCGTTGACTCCGAGGAGGGCGGTGAGCGCCTCGCAGGCCTCGCTCAACGGACCTTCGACGGTGTCGCTGACCAGCTGCTCGACGGCGGCGAGATCGTCGGGACCGGGCGGCTCGGTCTCGTGGTGCATGCCGTGCAGCGCCCAGGCAACCGTGCTCAGCCGGTTGCGCACCTCGCTCAGCAGACCGAGGGCCCTTTCGGGCGAGATCTCCGGTGAATCCTTGCCCTTCTCTGCCATGCCTCCTCCTAGCCCAGCGCGTGTGCAGGCTCCTACTTTAGACCGGGATCGGCGACGCGGCAATCGGCGAAAGGCGCGTCAGTGCTCCGGCGCGAACGGGCAGTGCTTCGGCGCCACGAAGGTGTCCCCGACGCCGCGGATCGCGACCCGGTCGCTCGCGGCCCCAGCGGCGCCGAGGAGGCGCGTCATCGCCTCGCCGAGCGGCTCCTTGCCGAGGCGGAACGTGTCGAAGTGCACCGGCAGCAGGTAGCAGGCGTCGATCGCGCGGAACATCCGCCACACCTGCTCCGGATCGGCGTGGTTCATGATCCACGGATCGTAGGCACCGATGCCGAACATCGCGACGTCGATGCGCGGGCTGCGGTCGAGCGCGGCGAATGCCTCGGTGTACGCGGTGTCGCTCGCGAAGAGCACACGCCGCTCGCCCTTGGTGAGCAGGTAGCCGTTGTAGCCGCGCCAGCTTCCCCACGGCCAGCGCTTACCCCAGTGATTCACCGGCACGGCTTCGATGGTGACGCCGCCGACCTCGACGTGCTCACCCCAGCCGAGCTCGACGATGCGCGAGAAGCCGAGGTCGTCGACGAGGTCGCGGTCCTCCTTGGGGACGACGAGGAGCGGCACGCCCGAGAGCCGCTGCAGCGACGGCCGGTCGAGGCTGTCCATGTGGGCGTGCGTCACCACGATCGCGTCGAGCGCGGGAAGGTCCTCGGGCGCGAGCGCCGCGTCCACGACGCGCGTCGGCCCCACCGTCCACGGGCCGATCTGCACGCCGACCTTGGCGAAGAACGCGGGATCCGTGAGGATGAACGTGCCTGCGAGATCGATCAGGACGGTCGCGTGGCCGACCCAGGCGATCGTCACGTCGTCGCGCGACCAGGTACGGGGATCGGGCCGCGCCGGCGCCGGCCCCGGACGCCGCCAGGGCGGCCCGCAGGCGTAGGCGAGGACGACGAGCGCCGCGGCCAGGATCAGTGCGCCGACGCGCCGCGGGCGGCGCCGACGCTCAGTGCGCGTCGTGGTGGTCGTGATGGTCGTGGTGCTCTCCGGGCATCGGCACGACGACCGACGAGACGAGCTTCGCCGCGCTGCCCTTCACCCGCACGCACGTGCGGTTGTAGACGCCGGTCACGAAGGCGCTGCCGCTGATCTCGACGTCCGTGAGGAGCGTCGCCTCGGGTACGGTGGCGATCGCGCGCGCGACCGCGACCTCGAGCGACGCGCGGTGCAGCGGAACGAACAGCACCTGCGTGCCGCAATCCTCGCCGACGGCGCCGGTCGCGAGGACCATGGCCGGTGGGTACGCCTCCGCGCCGAGGACGCCCGGGAGCGTCGCGATCGGCATGCCGCAGCCGGCGAGGCCGAGCAACGAGCCCACGACGGCCGGGATAGCCGCGAGCGGCCCGCGCTGGCGGACGCGCAGGCTCAATGGCGCGCGAGGAGGCGCCGCCGCACCTCGTTCATCTGCCGGCGGGCGGGGTCGGAGAACCACACGTCCAGGAAATCGCGATCGATGCGCTCGCGGGTGTCGGCGATGCGCGCCAGGGCCGGCGCGAGGAGGTGCGCCTTAATCGTGGCGTAGGCGTCGAGCGAGTCGGGTGCGATCGTGCGCGCGACCGCCACCGCGCGCGTCAGCAGGGCGTCCGCCTCGACGACCTCGTCGACGAGGCCGCGTGCCCGCGCCTCGTCCGGCGTGAAGAGCGCGCCCGTCAGCATCACCTCGCGCACCCGGTCGGCGGAGAGCGCGTGCCGCGTGATCTCGAACGGCACCGCCGGGAACGGGATGCCGACCTGGACCTCGTTCAGCCCGATCTGCGCGTCGTCGTTGTCGACGGCGATGCGCAGATCGCAGGAGAGCGCGATGACGCAGCCGCCGGCGATCGCGTGTCCGTTCACCGCGGCGATGGTCGGACGCGGCAGCGAGAACCATGCGAGCATGGTTTCGCCGAGCCGGTCGACGAACGTGCCGAGCGTGGTGCGGTCGAACTCGTAGAGCTCGAGCAGGTTCAGGCCGGCGGAGAAGCAGCTGCCGGTGCCCGTCAGGACGACGGGCGCCGGCGGCGCGCTCTGTAGATCCGCGATGGCCGCCTGGAGATCGGTGAAGAATGCGTCGTCGAGCGCGTTGACCTTGTTCGAGGTCATGGTCACGACGGCGACGCCGTCGATCTGCTCGATGCTCCAGTGGGCCACGCGTGGTTCCCGGGCCGCCTCAGGGCACGGCGTGGATCGACTCGATGACGACCGGCGTGCTCGGCACGTTCTCGTACGGCGGCTTCGTGGTGGTGGGCACGGCGGCGATCTTCTTCACGACGTCCTGACCGTTCACGACCTTGCCGAACACGGCGTAGCCGAAGCCCTGCATCGACTCGTCGCGATGATCGAGGAAGGCGTTGTCGACGGTGTTGATGAAGAACTGCGCGGTCGCGCTGTCGACGACGCCGGTACGCGCCATTGCGAGCGTGTAGGCCGTGTTCTTGAGGCCGTTCCCGGCCTCGTTCTTGATCGGCGGGCGTGCCGGCTTCTGCTGCATCTCGGCGGTGAACCCTCCGCCCTGGATCATGAACGTCGGGATGACCCGATGGAAGATCGTGCCGTCGTAGAACTTGGCGTCGACGTACTCGAGGAAGTTCTTCACGGTGATGGGAGCCTTGTCCGGGTAGAGCTCGATCGTCACCTCACCCAGGGAGGTCTTCATCACCACTTGCGGGGCCTTGCCGCTCGCGGGGCTCTTCTCTGCCGACGGGCTCTTGCCGGGATCGGCGGCCTGCGCCGTGGCGACGACCGACACCAGCAGCGAAACGACCACGAGCATCACCGTATGCGTCATGCATCCTCCTCGATTCCTATGGGCTTCGGACGGATCGTGGTCGTATCCCACCGGCTTCGCGAGGGTCAAGGTGGGTGGCGCTGGTGTGCGCGCCGGCGATCGCCTACAGTGCCCGGCGCCCATTCAGCCGAAAGGAGCCGCCATGCGCACCATCAAGGGCCTCGAAGAGATGCAGCGTCTCGTCGGTCAGGAGATCGGCGTGAGCGACTGGCACACCGTCACCCAGCAGGAGATCAACACGTTCGCCGACGCGACCCACGACCATCAGTGGATCCACGTCGACCCGGAGCGCTGCAAGCGCGAGTCGCCTTTCGGCGGCCCGATCGCCCACGGCTACTACACGCTGTCGCTGGCGCCGCATCTCCTCGGGCAGATCGTGCACGTCGAGGGCATCCGCATGGGCGTGAACTACGGCCTGAACAAGATGCGCCTGCCGAGCCCGCTGCCGATCGGCGCCAAGGTGCGGGCGCGCGCGGTGCTGAACGGCTACGAGCCGATCCAGGGCGGCGCCGCCGCCACGTTCGGCCTCACCTTCGAGGTCGAGAACCAGGCGAAGCCGAGTTGCGTCGCCGAGGTGATCTACCGCTACTACGCCTGAGCGCGCGGCGCGCTCAGGCGAACGCGGGCATCACGCGGTCGCGGAAGAGCGCCAGCCCCTCCAGGTCGAACGGCGCCCGCAGCGCGATGTTGACGCGCTCGGCGCCGGCGTCGCGGTAGGCTGCCACGCGATCGATCACCTGCTGCGGCGTGCCGATGAGCATCCCGGGCTCGAGGAACGACATCATCGCACCGAACTGCTCGTCGAGCGCCGCGCGCTTGCGCTTGGCGCCGGCCTCGTCGGGCGCGAGGGCCAGGCCGAGGTTGATCGTGCGCATGATCGACGCCGGATCGCGGCGCACGCGCTCGCACCATTGGGTCAGCACGGCATTCTTCTGCGCGAAGACGTCGGGGCCGATGAACGGGACGTTCCAGCCGTCGGCCCGCTCCGCGACGATACGGAGCAGGCGCTTCTCGCCCATGCCGCCGATCCAGATGCGCGGGCGGCCGAGCGGCCGCGGCTCGCAGCGCGCGTCCTTGAGCTGGTAGTAGCGGCCGTCGAAGGTGACGGTCTCCTCGTCGAAGAGGCGCCGCATGATCACCGCGGACTCGTCGAGCCGGTCGAGGCGCTCCTTCAACGGCGGGAACGGCAGGCCGAAGGCCGCGCACTCGGCCTCGTGCCAGCCGATGCCGAGGCCGATGTCCATGCGGCCGCCGCTCACGTGGTCGATGGTGACGGCCGCCTTCGCCAGCACGGCCGGATGGCGGTAGAGGACGCAGAACACAAGGCTGCCGACGGTCACGTTCCGGGTCTCGGCGGCGAGCGCGGTCATGATCGCGACGCCCTCGAGGCACGGTCCGCGGGTCTCGCCCATCACCGCCGGGGTGAAGTGGTCCCAGATCGACACCCAGTCGAACGCGCGCTCGTCGGCGAAGCGCCAGGCGGCGCGCAGCTCGTCGACGGTGCAGTACTGCGGCCCGGTATGCAGCCCGAAGCGCAGGCCCCCCATCGCCGTCACCCGACCCGGGCCTCGGCGGGGGCGACGTCCTCCTCGCACTCCACCGTGAAGCCCATCGACTCGATCATGCGGTGCGTGGGCGCGGTCGCGAGTCCGGGCGTCGTGAGGTAGCCCTCGACGAAGATCGAGTTCGCCGGGTAGAGAGCGAGCGCCTGCCATGCGCCCAGGCTGCGCTCGCGGCCGCCGGCGGCGCGGATCTCGCTTTCGGGGTTGGTGAGACGGAAGAGGCAGAGGGCCTTCAGGGCACGCGTCATGTCGGTGAGCGGCCGCTCGGCGAAGGGCGTGCCGCCGATCGGCAGGAGGAAGTTGACCGGCAGCGAGTCGACGCGCAGCTCGCGCAGGGCGAACGCGAGGTCGACGACGTCGTCGTCCGTCTCGCCCATGCCGATGATGCCGCCGCAGCACGTCGAGAGGCCGGCGCGCTGCACCGCCTGCACCGTTGCCACCCGGTCGGCGTAGGTGTGCGTCGTGCAGATCTCCGGATGGAAGCGCGCGCTGGTGTTGAGGTTGTGGTTCACCCAGCCGACGCCGGCGGCTTTCAGCTCCCGCGCCTGACCCTCGTCCATGAGACCGGCCGAGATGCAGATCTCGAGCGTCGGGAAGCGCTCCTTGATGGCGCGGGTCGCCGCCCCGAGCTGGCCGATGTCGCGCGCGCTCGGGCCACGTCCGCTCGTGACCATGCAGTAGCGGCGCGCGCCGCGCGTGACCGCCGCGTCCGCGCCGGCGAGGAGCTGCTCGAACGGCAGCAGCTGATAGGTGTCGATCCCGGCCGTCGAGACCGCCGACTGCGAGCAGTAGTGGCAGTCCTCGGGGCAGAGGCCGCTCCGCGCGTTCCGCAGCATGGCGAGCTTGACCCGCCGGCCGAAGTGGCGCTCGCGCACGCGGAAGGCGGCGAGCAGGAGCGCCCGCAGGTCGTCGTCGGGCGCGCGCAGCACCGCCAGGGCCTCCTCGCGGCCGAGCGTGCCGCCGGCGAGCGCGCGCGTCGCGTAGCTCTCGTAGTCGCTCATGACCATCCTCGCTGGCGGGCGTAGAAGAACGGCCCGCCGAGATACATCGCGAAGCCGATCGCGTAGACGAACGCCAGATCGGCCTCCTCCTCGCTCGCGACGATGCCGCGCTCGAGGAGGGCCTTGGCTTTCTGCCAGATCGCGCGGACGCAACGCTCGACGATCTCGTCGGCACTCGCGGCGTGCGTCCCGCGCGGCGCGGCGAGCGTCGCGAGCTCGCCGTAGAACGCGCCCTTCTTGCCGTCGCGCCACTCGTAGAAGCCGCCGCCCGACTTCACCCCGAAGCGCTTGCGGTCGCGCAGCTCGACGACGAGCGGCGGCCGCGCCGGCTTCTCGACGGCGGCTAGCACGTCGAACATCCCGGCCGCGACGTCCACGCCGGCCTGATCCGCGACCTCGAAGGGGCCCATCGGAAAGACGCGCTCGCGCATGACCGTGTCGATGGTCTCGATCGGGGTGCCCTCGCGATAGAGGGTTTCCGCCTCGCGGAAGTACTCGGCGAGGCCGGCGTTCACGAGGAAGCCGGGCGAGCCGTCCTGCAGCAGCACCGGCACCTTGCCGATCTTGCGGACGAAGCCGTGCAGAGCCGCGAGCACGCCCGGCGGTGCCTGCGGCGTCTGCACCACCTCCACCAGCGCGCGCAGCGGATGCTCGGCCGGACTGAAGAAGTGCAGGTTCACCATCTGCGCCGGCGAGCCGCCGCCCTCCGCGAAGTAGCGGCCGAGGAAGCCCGGCCCCATGGAGCTGCTGTTCGAGCTGACGATCGCGTCGGGGCGGACGACCCTGGCGAGGCGGCGGTAGAAGTCGGCCTTGGCCTCGGGGTCCTCCTTGCGGGCCTCGATCACCAGATCGCAGTCGGCGAGCGCCGCGAGCTCGGTGACGACGGACACCGAAGCGACCTCCGCGTCGGCCGCGGCCGCGTCGACCCGGCGCTTGGCGATCAGCGGCTCGTACTTCTGGCGCATCCGCACCGGCGCGCTCGCCGCGAGCTCCGGCACCGGCACGTGGCCGACGACCTCGTAGCCGGCACGCCGGGCGAGGAACGCGATCGCGTTCCCCATGTAGCCGTCGAAGCCGTCGATGCCGACGCGCTTGATCGCGGGTGCGCTGACCTTGGCGAGGGCTGGCGGCAGCTTGTTCACGCGCTGCTGGGTGAAGAAGAAGCGCATGCCGGCCTTGGCCTCGCTCGAGTTCGCGACCTCGAGGAAGCGCTCGCGCTCGAGCACGATGCCTTCCGCGAGCGAGCGCTGCACGCCGCGCGTGATCACCTCGAGCGCGACGAACGGCGCACGCGGATGCTCGCGCCCCTGCGTCGCCTTCTTGATGGTGGGAAGGACCATCGGCGCCACCTGCCCCGCCATCGAGAAGTCGGGGGCCGGACGCGTGAGGGTCGGCACGGTCTCGCGGACGTAACGTTGCGCGAACGCAGCGACGTCCTCCCCGTCCGGCACGAGGGCGTCGAGCATGTGGATCGCCAGCGCCGGCTCGGCACGCAGCGTCTTCCCCTGCAGGATGATCGAGAGCGCGGCGTCGCCGTGCATCGGGTCGGCGGCGCTGATGAGACCCGTGCGGCGCGGCAGCCGCTGCGTGCCGCCGAGACCCGGGAAGATGTTGAGCAGCATCTCGGGAAAACCGACGGAGGACCGCCGCGTGGCGACGATCGCGCGGCAGGCGAGCGCGAGCTCGTAGATGCCGCCCAGGCAGACGCCGTCGAAGGCGGCGACCCACGGAACGGGACCGGTCTCGATGCGCTCCAGGACATCGTCGCCCCGGCCGATCAGGGTCGCAAGGTCGGCGGCGCTGCCCTGCATGAGCTCGCCGATGTTGGCGCCGGCGCCGAGCCCGTACCGGTTGCCGAGCAGGACGACGCCCGCGAGCGGCGTCTTCGCGTGCTGCGCGCGCACGTCCTTCTCGACGATCTCGAGCTCCTCGACGGCGGCGCGTGACAGCGTGTTCATGCTGCCGGAATCGAAGGTGACGACGGCGATCCCATCGCCGATCCGGGTCTGGAATTGGGCCATGGACGCTCCTCGGGGCACGGTTGTTCCGGGGCGGGCAGGGTTTGTCAACCAGTTGCGGCGCCGACGTTCACCAGCGGCCCGAATTGCCAAGCGCCGCCGATCGTGGTGACGATGCGGGATGGCGGCGAGCGGCCGGATGGTCCGCAGGGTGGGGTTGGGCGTGGTAGCGGTCGTGCTGATCGTCGTGGGCCTCGTCGCCGTCGTGCCGACGGCGCTCGCCCCGTTCCTCTCGGCGCGGCTGAGCGCCGCCGCCGGCGTCCCGGTCCACGTCGGCTGGGTGACGTGGAATCCGCTCGCTTCGCGGATTGTTCTCCATCATCTGACCCTGGCGCTCATGTCCGGCGCGTCACCCGTCGTCACGGTCCGCTCGATCACGGCCGACCTGGCGCTGCGCCGCTTGCTCGCCGGCGATCTCGCGTTCCATCGCCTGACGGTGCGCGACCCCTGGGTCGCGCTCCGCCGTACGGTCGACGGTGACTTCGACCTCGGCGCGGTGCTCGCGGCCCCCACGAGCGCGGCCGCGCCCGACAGCCCGGTGCGGAGCATCGTCGTCGAGCAGCTTCGCGTCGACGGCGGCAGCATCGAGTTCAAGGACGAGACGGTGCGCCCGGCCCTCTCGACCTCGATGCAGCTCGAGGACGTGACGGCCGACGACCTCGAGGTGGCGTTCACCGGCCGCACCGACGTACAGCTCGACCTCGCGAGCCGCATCGAGGAGGCCCCGGTGCAGATGAGCGTCGCCTATCGGGCGCGCGGTGCGGATTCCCGCCTGAAGATCGATCTGCGGACGAAGGGCGTCTCGCTGGCACGCACGCTCTTCTACGTGCCGCTCGGCTGGCGCGAGGCATCGGGAGCGCTCGACGCCACGCTGAGCTACACGCGCGAGGTCGTGGGCGGGCACCTGCGCGCTCACGCCGTCACGGGCCACGCGGTCGCGCGCGACCTCGCGCTCGCCGATCCCGGTGCGACCGAGCCGCGTGTGCAGGCCAAGCGCGTACGGGTCGGTCACCTCGACGTCGATCTCGTCGCACGCCGCACCACAATCCGCGCGATCGAGCTCACCGGCTTCCAGGCGATCGTGGCGCGCGAGCCCTCGGGGATCCACATTCCCTTCCTCACCGCCGACGCGGGCCCCACCGACACGCCCTGGCGGACGGTCGTCGGCGACGTCACGTTCGGCACCGGCGAGGTGGTGCTGCGCGACGTGCTCCCCGGCGCCGATCCCGAGCTGCGCGCCGCGGTGCGCACGGGCAGTCTGCGCACCGGCCGCGACGGCGCCGTCACGCTCATGCTGCGGACGACGACGAGCGCGGGCGAGGTCGATCTCGAGGGCCGCTTCGACGAGCGCGCCAGCGCGCTGCGCTTCGCCCTGCGCGGCGTCGCGCTGCCCGAGCTGGCGGACCGCTTGCGGCTGCCGCTGCGCTTCGCCACCGGGACGGTCGAGGGCACGCTCGAGCTCGATCCGATGCCGGCAGAGGGACCGCGGTTGCAGGGCGAGCTCCGGCTGTCCGGCGGCAAGACGGCGCCCGACCCGACAACGCCGACGGATGTGCTGGCCTGGCAGGATCTGACACTCGAGCTCGCCGAAGCGCGCTTCGCGCCGGCGCGCTTCCATTTCCGGCGGGTCACGGCGGAGTGGCCGTACGCCATGGTCCATCGCACGGCGAGCGGCGTGTTTCCGCTGACCCTGGCATCCGCCACCACCTCGGCCGAGCAGCGCGCCGGCGACGCCGCTCCGGCGCCGAGCGTCACGATCGACGGCCTCGCGCTCCACCATGGACGCGTCGAGTACTACGACACGACCCTGCAGCCGCCCTTCTGGACCGAGCTCAGCGATGGCGAGCTGAGCGGCGAAACCCTCACGTGGACGCCGCTCGCGGCGACCCGCCTGGAGATCGCGGGCGCCGTCGACGAGCTCTCGCCGCTCCGCGCGACCGCGCGCATCGACGCGAGCGACGCGCGCATCGATCTCGACGCCGACCGCTTGCGGCTCCCGCCGCTGAACCCGTACCTCGAGCCCATCCTGCAATACGCGATCACCTCGGGAAGCGCCCGCGTGTCGTCCAAGGTCACCCTCACGGGGACCCGGATCAGCTCGACGAACGACCTCGTGCTCTCACGCTTCGGCATGGCGCGCACCGGAGAGGAACGCTTCCAGAAGGACCTCGGCGCGCCGCTCTCCGTCACGCTCGCGCTCATGAAGGACTATCGCGGCGACATCCGCCTCACGCTGCCCATCGAGGGCGACATCGGCAAGGGCGAGTACGAGGTGGGGAACCTCGTTTCGTCGGCGCTCAGCCGCGCCCTGGTCGGCGCAGTGCAGTCGCCGGTGAAGCTGCTCGGGTCGCTCTTCCGCCGCGACGAGGACGAGCGGTTCGACCTGAAGCCGGTGCCGTTCGCGGCCGGCAGCGCCCAGCTCGGGCCCGACGGCGAGGCGCGGATCGCGGACGTCGCCCGCCTCCTCGGCCGGCACGATGGCCTCGACGTCGTCCTGCTGCCCGATCCGAGCCCGGCCGACGCGACGGCGCTCGCCCCCTCCGCGAGCGCCACGGCCCCGGCCGACGCGCTCGCGCGGCTCGCCGACGCACGGCTGCGCGTCGTCGTCGATCGCCTCGTCGGCACGCACGGTCTCGCGCCGGCGCGCGTCGCCTCCGTGCCATGGACACCCGGGCCGCCGCAGCCCGAAACCGTCCCGGGCGTCGACGTGCAGCTACGCGGTCACTGAGGCGCCGCCCGGCGCCGCTAGAAGTCGACGAGGCTCGTGCTGAGATAGCGCTCGGCCGAGCTCGGGAAGACGACGACGAAGAGCTTGCCGCGCGACTCCGGCCGCGCCGCGACCTGCAGCGCCGCCCACGTCGCGGCGCCGCTGCTGATGCCGCAGGGAATGCCCTCCTCGCGTGCGACGCGCCGGGCCGTCACCAGGGCATCCTCGTCCCGCACCTGCACGACCTCGTCGATGATGCGCGTGTTGAGGATCGCGGGGACGAAGCCCGCGCCGATGCCCTGGATCTTGTGCGGGCCGGGCGCGCCGCCGGAGAGCACCGGCGACGCTTCGGGCTCGATCGCGATCGCGCGGAAGGAAGGCTTCCGCTCCTTGAGCACCTCGGCGACGCCGGTGATGGTGCCGCCGGTGCCGACGCCCGCGATCAGCACGTCGACCGCGCCCTCGGTGTCGTCCCAGATCTCGAGCGCGGTCGTGTGCCGATGAACGGCCGGATTCGCCGGGTTCTGGAACTGCTGCGGGATGAAGGCGCCGGGGGTCGTGCGCTCCAGCTCCTCGGCGGCCTCGATCGCCGCGCGCATGCCGCCCGCTGCCGGCGTGAGCACCAGCTCGGCACCGAGCAGACGGAGCAGCTTGCGGCGCTCCTCCGACATCGAGTCGGGCATGGTGAGGATGAGCCGGTAGCCGCGCGCCGCTGCGACGAAGGCGAGCGCGATGCCGGTGTTGCCGCTGGTCGGCTCGACGATGACGGAGCCCGGGCCGAGCTTGCCGGCCTTCTCGGCGGCGTCGATCATGCCGACGCCGATGCGGTCCTTCACGCTCGACAGCGGGTTGAAGAACTCGAGCTTGGCGTAGACGCGGACGTCCAGGCCGCGGGTGACGCGGTTCAGCCGCACGAGCGGCGTCCGTCCGATGGTCTGTGTGATGTCGTCGAAGAGCCGTGGCATGGGCACCTCCCGCGTGCGTTCCCGCGCAACGTACGAATCTAGCGCACCGCGCGCGCCGCGTCACGACGGCGTCGAATCGTCTTTACAGCGTGCCCGCACGGTACTACGATTTTCGTACGCACCACTGCGGTGCGGGAAATATTCGTGACCCGACCGAGGTGTCACAGCCCTCGGGCCGGCGGCGAAGCCGGTGGTCGGGACCGGGAGGCGGCAACGGCGGCCGTCGACCGGTGGCGGGGCATGGGCCCGCCTGGTGGGCTCGCCGGCGAAAGGAGGTGATCCAGTGACGTATTTCCCTACGGTGATCTGTGAGGTGGTGGCCTCCTAGGCAGACCCCTTCAACGTCGCTGGGTCCTCCTACGGAGACCCAGGCACCACCGAGCCCCGACAGCCCCCGCATCACCGGCGGGGCGGCACGTCGCCGCCATGGTTGTCGGGGCTTTTCTATGCGCGCTGCGCGGTCGCCTCGTCGCGCTCGAGCCAATCGAGCACGACCCGATTGAAGTCGTCGGCGTACTCGATGATCACACCGTGCCCGCCGCGCGGCAGCACGATCAGCTCCGCGTCCGGGATCGCGGCGGCGATCTCCTCGCTCAGCCCGACCGGCGTGAGCACGTCCTCGGACGCCGCCAGCACGAGCGTCGGCGCCCGCACGAGGCCCAGGCGCTCGAGGGTGCGGAACTCGAGGATCGCATCGATCTGGCGCGCGTACGCCTCGGGCGACATCAACGGCATCGCTCCGACGAAGTCGAGGATCTCCGCGAGGCGCGCCCCGTCGTTCATGGTGGCCGGCGACAGCAGCCACGGCAGATGCGCGATGCTCTCGCTGACGGACTCCGCGCCCTGCGAGCGGGCCCAGCTACGGTGCAGGAGGAACGTGCGGCGGATCGGATCGGGACGCGCGAACGAGAGCGCGACGACGAGGCGATTGACGCGCTCCGGGTGGAGGATCGCCAGCTCCTGGGCGATCATGCCACCCATCGAGACGCCGAGCACGTGGGCGCGCTCGATCTCGAGGAAGTCGAGCACGGCGCGCGCGTCCTCGGCCATCGCGGGTATCGTCCACGGTGCGTCGGGGCAGCCGCTCCGCCCGGCGCCCCGGTTGTCGAACGCGATCACGCGGTAGCGCTCCGCGAAGGCGTCGCGCTGCGCGGCCCACGTCTCGAGGCTCGCCCCGAGGCCCATGACGAGGAGGAGCGGCGGGCCCTCCCCCGCCTCCTCGACGTAGAGATCGACGTTCGGTGTGGAGACGAGCGGCACGGCTCCTCAGAGGCGCTTCGCCATCTCGAGCGCCGACTGTCCGGACGGGTAGAAGCGCGTGTAGTGCGAGAGCACCGCGAAGCCGCAGCTCGCGTAGAGCCGGCGGGCGACGAGGTTGGTGGCGGCCGTGCTCAAGCGGAGCTCGCGCATCTGCGCAGCCCGGGCCCGGCGCTCGATCTCGAGGACGAGCCGGCGGCCGATGCCCTCGCGCCGCCGGTCGGCGACGACCGCGATCGCGAGCAGCTCGCCGCCCGCGACCGGGATGAACCGGCGCGGCGGCCGCGCCCCGAGCATCGCGAAGCCGAGCGGCCGGCCATCCGCGTCCTCCGCGAGCACCGTCTGTACCGCCGGGTCGGCGAGCCACGCCGGCAGCACGCCGCTGTAGTCGCCGTAGCGCCCGAAGACCTGCTGCGAGAGCCCGCTCACGAAGCCGACGTCGGCGGCGCGCCCGTCGCGGATCGCGGGCCCGTTCACCGGTTGCTCTCCAGATAGGCGGGATTGGCGATGCGGAGCTTGTCGTCGATCGTCGCCCGGAGATGCGCGAGCAGCGCGGCGCGGAGCGGCCCCGTGTCGGCGTCGCCCTGGCGGATGCGCGCCGCGAGCTCCGCGTTCAGCGCGCCGACCGCGGCCCGTAGCACGAGCGGATCCTCGGGAGGCGCCTCCTCGACCGGGTCGTCGTCGCTCTCCTCGGCGCAGAGCGGCTGGAGGCGCATCCACTCGGCGCGCAGCTGCTCGTCGCCGTCGCGTAGCTCGCGCTCGACGATCGCGACGACGTTGGCCGCGACGCGAGCGTGGAACTGCTTGCCGCCCTCGAGGGCGGGCACCACCTGATGCGTGACGAACTCCCGCACGGCGGCGAGCAGCTCGAGGATGGTAGGTCGGTCCTGCATCCGCTCAGTCGATCACCTGCAGCAGTTCGTGCTCCACCTCGGCGGTGCGCCGTCCCAGGCTCGCGAGCTCGAGGCTCGGGACGCCGCCGTCGAGAAAGGTCCTGGCCTGGGCGATGCAGATCACCGCCCATTTCATGTTGCCGAAGACCTCCCAGAAATGCACGACCTCGGGATCGACGGGTCCGCCCCCGGCCGCCGTATAGGCCGCGAACAGGTCCTCGCGGGTGCCGATTCCGCCCACCGGGGATGCGCCGCCGAAACGCCATGCCTTCACGCACATCCACCCGAGGTCCTCCATCGGATCCCCCTGGTGGGCCAGCTCCCAATCGAGGATCGCGCGCACTCCGTCGGCATCGAAGAGGACGTTGCCGATCCGGTAGTCACCGTGGACGAGCGTGCGCCGGCGCGCTTGTGGGGTGCGGGTGCCGAGCCAGCGGAGCGCCAGCTCGATCACCGGATGCGGCTCCGGAGCGAGTCCGCGATAGAGCTGCTCGTAGCGCTCGAGCTCGTGGGCGGCGGGGCTCCGCCCCGCGAGCGCCACCGGCAGGAAGTCGAGGCCATGCGCCGCGACGTCGACTCCGTGGATGCGCGCCAGGATGGCGCCGAGCTGGCCCGTCATGGCCGTGCGGGCACGCTCATAGGCGGCGTCGCGCAGGAGCCGGCGCGCCAGCGTCTCGCCCGGCACGAAGTCCATCACGAAGAAGCGGGCGCCGAGCGGCTCGGGGTCGTCGCCGAGCCAGTGCACCGCCGGCACCGGCACGCCCGAGGCGTGCATCGCCTGGAGCACGCGGTACTCGTGGGCCCGGTCGGAGTCGACGCTGGTCGGGCCCGGGTCGCGGCGCAGGACGAGCTGGCGAGGCGCGTCGCCGCCGACGGTCGCTTGGAAGAGCCAGGTTTCGCGCGACGCGCCGCCGGCCAGGCGGCGGAGGCCCTCGACCGTGACCGGGACGCCGGCAGCCCGCGTCAGGAAGGCGGCCAGCCGCTCCGCGAGCTCCGCCGCGCCCATGGCCCTGGCATACGCAGCACGCCGCGAAGGATCAAGCGGCTCGCACGCGGCGCGATTTGCGCACCCGCGGCGCCTGTGCGAGAAAACGGGCGCTTCCGAAACCCCACCGCTCCGAGGAGGACCCCATGAAGCTCGTCGAAGGCAAGGTCGCTGTCGTCACCGGATCGGGGCGCGGCATCGGTCGCGCGGTCGCCGAGCTGCTCGCCGCCAACGGCGCCCAGGTCGTGGTGAACGACCTGCAGGAGAGCGTCGGCGAGGAGGCCGCGTCCGCGATCAAGTCCGCCGGCGGCGAGGCGCTCGTGGTCGCCGGCTCGATCACCGACCCGAAGTTCCCCGACGCGCTCGTGAAGAAGACCGTCGACCGTTTCGGACGGCTCGACATCATCGTGAACAACGCCGGCTACACGCATGACGGCGTCATCCACAAGATGTCGGACGAGCAGTGGTACGCGATGATCGACGTGCACCTGACCGGCCCCTTCCGGCTGCTGCGCGCCGCCTCGATGTACTGGCGCGACTGGGCCAAGGCCGAGGCCGCCGATGGCAAGACCGTGATGCGCAAGGTCGTGAACGTCTCCTCGACGTCGGGCGTGGCCGGCAACGCCGGCCAGGTGAACTACTCCGCCGGCAAGATGGGCATCGTCGGCGTCACCAAGACGCTCGCGCGCGAATGGGGCCGCCTCAACATCAACGTGAACGCGGTCGCCTACGGCTTCATCGAGACCCGCCTCACCGCCGCCAAGGATCAGTCGGTCAAGTCGGAGGTCGATGGGCAGCTCGTCGAGATGGGCATCCCCGAGGACATGCGCAAACGCGCCAAGGCGATGATCCCGCTCGGCCGCTCGGGCACGCCCGAGGAGGCGGCAGGACCGGTGCTCTTCCTCTCCTCGCCGCTCGCCGACTACGTCACCGGCCACGTCGTTCTCGTGACCGGCGGTTCCTACATGTGAGGCATGTGAGGCATGTGAGGCATGCAAGGCATGCAAGACATGCGATGAGGCCTGGGATCAGGGAAGCGTCGTCGTCGTGCTCGGCGACGTCTTCTGGGTGATCAGGCGCGCGCGGGCGCGGCCAGGAGCAGGCGGACTCGATACACCGGTGCAATCGGTTTCGGACTCGCCACCGGCGAGATTCGAGAAATCAATATCGACGTCGGTCAGCGTGACCGTGATGTTGCCGTCGACGCTGTCGAGCTCGCAGTTCGGATCGTCGAGCACGGCGATCGGATCACCTTCGTTGATCGTGCCGTCGGCGTTGTTGCCGGTCTTGTCCTGCAGGAACACGATGAGAAGAGGGCCCGGATCCAGCCCCGAGACCGAAAACTGCGTTGAGCCGTTCGAAATGACCGCAACCTTGCCGTTCGAGCTGTTGACGCCGCAGACGCCCTCCACGGGGCAGTCGGCATTGCTCGAGCAGGATTCGCCGCTGCTGG
>DASXLI010000019.1:0-78426 GCA_036496285.1 Binatia bacterium | reverse complement strand
GCCGGCCTACGCCGGCATCCCGCTCACGCACCGCGATCACGCCTCGACGGTCACGTTCGTCACGGGCCACGAGAGCGAGAAGCCCGGCCGCATTCCGCCGCTGCCGTGGGAGGCGCTCGCACGCCAGGGCGGTACGCTCGTGCTCTACATGAGCGTCCTGCAGCTCGAGCAGAACCTTGCACGGCTCGTTGGCGCCGGCCTGGCGCCGGACACCCCCGCCGCCGCGGTCCGCTGGGGCACGACCGCGCGTCAGGAGGTGATCCTCGGCACCGCGGCGACCTTGCCCGGCCTGGCCGCGGCGCGGCGCCTGCGCCCGCCGGCCGTCATCGTGCTCGGCGACGTCGTGCGCCTCGCTCCGGAGCTCGACTGGTACGCGCGGCGTCCGCTGTTCGGACGCCGCATCGTCGTGACGCGCACGCGCGCCCAGGCGGGAAGCTTCGCGACGCTGCTGGAAGAGCAGGGCGGCGAGGTGATCGCGCTGCCGACCATCGCGACCGTGCCGCCCGACGCGTGGGATGCGGTCGACACGGCGCTCGGGCGGCTGCGCGACTACGCGTGGCTCGTCTTCACCAGCGAAAACGGCGTCGTGGCGTTCTTCGACCGCCTGTGGAGGCGCGGCGGCGACGTGCGCGATCTCGCGGGTGTGGCGATCGCGGCGATCGGCCCGCAGACGCGGGCGGCGACCGAGGCGCGCGGGCTGCGCGTCGCGCTGACGCCCTCCGAGTATCGCGCCGAGGCCGTCGCGGACGTGCTGATCGGCGCCGGCGTCGCGGGCAAGCGGGTGCTGCTCGCCCGCGCGGCCGCCGCGCGCGCCGTCCTCCCACAGCGCCTGGCGGCGGCCGGCGCCGTGGTCGACGAGGTCGCCGTCTATCGCACGGTCGTGCCGCCGGAGGCGGCGGCCGCGGCGGCGCTCTTCGCGGGCGAGCGCCGTCCCGACCTCGTGAGCTTCACCAGCTCGAGCACCGTCACCAACTTCGTCCGTCTGTTTCCGGCGCAGGATCTGGCACGCATCCTCGACGGCGTCGCCGTCGGCTGCATCGGCCCGATCACCGCCGCCACGGCGCGCGAGCATGGGCTGCGCGTCGACGTGCAGCCTGCGGAGTACACGATCCCGGCCTTCGCGGCCGCGATCGTCGAGCACTTCGCGCACGCCGCCCCTCGTCTGCCGCGCAACTGAGCGCGCCGCGCCTATTCCTTGGGCACTCCTCGTGCCACGCGCTCCTGGCGGAGCCTCCTCGCCACGGTTTCACGGAAAGTCTTGGGCCTGCCCTACTACTTTCGACTGAGGAACACTACATCGTTCGTATGATGGTCCCGTGATTGCTGTTGCCCTGTCGAATCGCAACGGCCGCCGCGGCTCGGGCGGCGAACGGAGCACTCCATCGTATGAAAAAGATCGAGGCGATCATCAAGCCATTCAAGCTGGACGAGGTGAAGGACGCGCTGTCGAAGGCCGGGGTCCAGGGACTCACGGTGACCGAGGTGAAGGGCTTCGGGCGCCAGAAGGGCCACACTGAACTCTATCGCGGCGCCGAGTACGTCGTCGAATTCGTGCCCAAGCTGAAGATCGAGATCGTGCTCGACGACGCGAAGGCATCACAGATCGTCGAGGCCATCCGGACGTCGGCCACGTCGGGTCAAATCGGCGACGGAAAGATCTTCGTGATGCCGGTCGAGGAGGTCCTGCGCATCCGTACGGGGGAGCGCGGAAGCGACGCCGTCTGACGCGACGCCATCCAGGGAAACTATCCAAACGCGGAGGGAAGAATTCGTATGAAGAAGACAAAGCGACTCGTTGGTGTGCTGGCGTTGGTGCTGCTCGGCTTCGCCGTGCCGCTGCGTCCGGCTCCGGTACATGCGGACGATGCCGTGCAGTTGCCGAGCTATTTCACGGCGACGAACGATCCGGCGAAGCCGGCGGTGTGGCCCGATCCGACGGGCGGCGCGTCGGGAGCCTGGGCAGCTCCTGCGGGTGATGCCAAGGGTGACGTTCCGGGCTCGCTCTCCGTCTCGGATGTGTACGACCGCGTCGTGCACAATCTGTACTCGATCAACTACGTCTGGGCGCTCGTGACCGGCTTCCTGGTCATGTTCATGCAGGCGGGCTTCATGTTCGTCGAGACCGGACTCTGCCGCGCCAAGAACGCCGCACATACATCGGCGATGAACTTCATGATCTATCCGCTCGGCTGCCTGGCGTTCTGGGTGTACGGGTTCGCGCTCGGCTGGGGAAATTGGTGGAACGGTCCCGTTCCTCCGGGATGGTACGCCTCCCTCGGACCAGGGCTCTCGGTGTTGAACAGCGGCATTGGGATCGGCGCTGCCACCGACGCTGCCGGAGCCGCCACGGGTGCGTTCACCTACGGGCTCATGGGCACCAAGGGCTTCTTCCTCACCGGGGCGGTGAACGACACGGGCGTGATGGTGCTCTTCTTCTTCATGATGGTGTTCATGGACACCACGGCGACCATCCCGACGGGCGCGATGGCGGAACGCTGGGCGTGGAAGAACTTCTGCTTGTACGGGCTCTGGGTCGCGCTGCCGTATTGCATCTACGCCAATTGGCTCTGGGGAGGCGGCTTCCTGGCGCAGGGCGGTATCAATTGGGGTCTCGGCCATGGGGCCGTCGACTTCGCCGGGTCCGGCGTCGTGCACGGGATGGGAGGGATCATCGGACTTGCCGGCGCAATGGTGATCGGCTCGCGCATAGGAAAGTACGATTCGAAGGGACACGCCCAGGCGCTCCCGGGCCACAACGTGCCGATGGTCGTGCTGGGGACCTTCATCCTCGCGTTCGGCTGGTTCGGATTCAATCCGGGCTCGACCCTCGCCGGGACCGATCTTCGGATCAGCTTCGTCGTCGTCAATACGATGCTGGCGAGCATCACTGGCGCGCTGGGCTCGTATCTCGCGCTCAGCATGAAGGGGCTCAAGCCGGATCCGACGATGATGTGCAACGGCATGTTGGCCGGCCTGGTCGCGATCACCGCGCCGTGTGCGTTTGTAAACCCGGTTGGAGCGGCCATCATCGGCGCGATCGCCGGTGTCCTGGTCATCTACAGCGTCTTCTTCTTCGAGGCTCGTGGCGTCGATGATCCGTGCGGCGCCATCTCCGTGCACGGCGTGAACGGTCTCTGGGGCGTGCTGTCCGTCGGCATCTTTGCGACCGGTGAGTACGGTGCGGGCTGGAACGGCGTCATCCGCGACGAGATGGTGAAGGCGTACGGCTCCGACGGCGTGCGCGGCCTGCTGTACGGCGACTTCTCGCAGTTCGTCATGCAGGCGATCGATTGCGCCGTCCTCGCGGTCTTCGCCTTCGCGATGGCCTACGTCTGGTTCAAGGTGAGCGACATGATCACGCCGATTCGCGTGTCGCGCGAGACCGAGCTCGAGGGTCTCGACGGCCCCGAGATGGGGACGATCGGCTATCCGGACTTCCAGATCCATCCCACGAGTCAGCGGATGGCGGGGTAGTATGGATGGCTGGAGCGCGGCGCGGCACGGTCCGTCGGCTCCGGTTGGCTCGAAGGAAGGGGCGAGCGGGGCAACCCGCTCGCCCCTCGCGCGTCTGGCATCGGTGGGCTGGGAGAGGGCACAATGGCGCCGAGGTGGCCATGAGTTCTCCCGCGCTCGAGATGGAGCGGAGCGTTGCCCGCTGCCGCGTCTTGCTCTCGCTGGCGGCGATCCTCGCCTGGTACGTCGATCCCACCGAGCCGACGCTGACGCGTTGGCTGCCGCTGACCGGCGGCACGTTCGTCCTGAACCGCTACTGGGTGAGCGTTCTCCTGGCGCATCTCGCGTACAGCGTGGTGCTCGCGTCCGCCTACGCGATGCGCGAGCCTCCGCTCGCCCGGCTCGCCGCCATCGCGACCGCCGCAGACGTGCTGTTCGGCGCCGCAATCGCCCTCGTCACCGAGGGCGTCACCAGCCTCTACTACGTCTTCTTCGCCTTTGCCGTCCTGAGCGTCGGGCTGCGCAGCGGCCTGCGGTCGGCCTTGATCGTGACCGCGTTCAGCCTGCTCTTCTACACGACGCTGACCGTGCTCTCCGCGCCGAGCGGCCAGCATTACTACGTGATGCGCGCTGCGTATCTCGGGATGACCGGGTATCTCGTCGGCTATCTTGGCCAGCATCGGCTCAACCAGGAGGAGCGGCTCCGGACGCTCGAGGCAAGCTCACAACGGGAGCGTATCGCGCGCTCGCTGCACGACGGGTACGCGCAAGCGCTCGCAGGCGTGAACCTTCGGCTGGAGAGCTGCCGACAGCTCCTGCAGCGTGGACGGGCGGAGGAGGTCCTCCACGAGCTCGCCGAGCTCCAAGCCGGCGTGAACCGCGAGCACGACGAGATCCGCGACTACATCCATTCGCTGGTCGAGCGTGAGGCTCTGCCGCTCTCGGCGGAGCCGAACGCGGCGACCCGGTTTCTCGTATCCGCGCATTTTGCCGGTGACGCGGCGCTCGTGGAGCACGTCCTGCTCATCATGCTCGAGGCGACACGGAACGTCACCCGTCATGCGCACGCGCGCTCGGCCGACATCCGCGTCCGTGCCGTGAAGAGCTACCTCACCCTTGCGGTCGACGACGATGGCATCGGCTTCCACGATCCGCCTTGGTCCATCGCCTCACGCGTCGCCGAGCTCGGCGGCGAGATCTCGATCGACGAGCGCTACGATGGCGGCGGCCACCTCCGTGTCCAGTTGCCGGCGATATGACGAGCCCGATCCGCGTCGCCATCGCCGACGACCACGCGCTGTTCCGCCAGGGCCTGCGCTCGATGCTGCGCCTGGAGGAAGGCATCGAGGTCGTCGCCGAGCTCGAGCGCGCCGCCGACCTCGCGGCGATGCTCGATCGGACGCCGTGCGATGTCCTACTCCTCGATCTGCAGATGGAGCGCAGTGTGCTGTGCGACATCGAGACCCTCGCGCTGCGCGTCGCGATCGTCATCGTCACCGCGAGCGAGCGGGTCGACGATGCCATCGCCGCCATTCAAGCCGGGGCACGAGGCGTGGTCTTCAAGCGTTTCGCCATCGAGACGCTGCTCACCGCAATTCATGCGGTCGTCGGGGGTGGGGTCTGGCTGCCTCCGGCGCTGCAGACGAAGGTCGTCGAGCGCCTGCGCGAGCCGGCGGGCGCGGCGCTCACGCCGCGCGAGCGCGAGATCACCAAGCACGTCGCGCGCGGGCTGCGCAACGCCGAGGTGGCGGCGGAGCTCGCGATCAGCGAGGTCACCGTCAAGACGCACGTGAACAACATCTTCCAGAAGCTCGGGATCCGCGACCGGGTGGAGCTGGCGCTCTACGCGGTGCGTATGGGCATCATCGGAGCGCACGAGCGGCACTCATGACCGCGACATCGAAGCGGAGGACGTGAAAAAGGTCGAGGCCATCATCCGGACCTTCAAGCTCAAGGAGGTGCAGGAGGCGCTGTCGAAGGTCGGCATCACCGGTCTCACCGTGACCGAGGTGCGCGGCTTCGGCCGGCAGAAGGGACATACCGAGCTGCACCGGGGGGCGGAGTACGTGATCGAGTTCCTGCCGAAGCTGCGGCTCGAGATCGTGCTCGATGACTGGAAGGCGTCGCAGATCGTCGAGGCGATCAAGCGCTCGGCGCGGACGGGCAAGATCGGCGACGGCAAGATCTTCGTCCTGCCGGTGGACGAGGTGCTGCGCATCCGTACCGGCGAGCGCGGGAGCGACGCGATCTGAGCGTGCCGGCATGATCGACGCGCTCACCGCCTACTTCGCCCGCCGTCTCGCGCCGCGCGCCGGGGTGCAGGTGCTTGGCGTCACCCGCATGAGCGAAGGCTTCTCCCAGGAGACCTTCCGTGTCGAGGTGGGGTGGCGCGAGCACGACCGCGAGGAGCGGGGCACCTACGTGGTCCGGCGCCAGCCCGCGGCCGGGCTGCTCGAGCCCTACGACACCGAGCCCGAGTTCCGCGTCCTCGCGGCGATCGCCGGGACCGCCGTGCGTGCGCCGCGCGTCTTCTGGTACGAGCGTGACCCCGCCGTCCTGGAGCGGCCCTTCTACGTCATGGAGGTCGTCGCCGGCACCGTGCCGCTGCCGGTCATGGTGGACGGGAAGCCGGTCTTCACCGACGCCGAGCGCATCAGGCTCGGCGAGGACTTCGTCGCCAACCTCGCCGCGCTGCACGCGGTCGATTGGCGCGCGGCCGGCCTCGACTTCCTCGGCGCGCCGTCGGCGGGTGACGGTGCCGCGAGCCGCGAGCTCGCCCGCTGGGAGGGCTACATCGACCGCGCCAGCGGGCCGCCCCGCCCGGTCCTCACCGAGGCGCTGCTCTGGCTGCGCCGCTCCCGCCCCACCGCCGACGCGACGACTCTGGTGCACGGCGACTACCGGACCGGCAACTTCCTCGTTCACGACGGCCGCATCGCCGCGATCCTCGACTGGGAGATGATCCACCTTGGCGACCCGATGGAGGACCTCGGCTGGGCCTGCATGGCGCTCTGGCGCGGCGAGTCGCCGTACATGTGCCACCTGCTCGAGCGCGAGCGCCTGTACGCGCGCTACGAGGAGCTGTCGGGGCAGCGCGTCGATCCGGAGCGGGTGCGCTTCTACGAGGTGCTGGCGACGGTGAAGATGGCCGCGATCATGCTGACCGGCCTGCACGCCTTCCGGGAGGGCCGCACGCGCGATCTCCGCATGGCGCTCTTCGATCACCAATGGGGCTACATGGCCGCGGCCATCGCGAACGCCCGCGGACTGTTGTAGGAAGCGCGCGATGCGACTGCCTCCCGCCACCGTTCTCGCCGGCGTCGCCCGCACGCTCGAGGAAGACGTGCTGCCCGCGGTCGGCGACCGCGCCGCGCGCGGCCTCGTCTTCACCGCGATCGAGGTCCTCGCCAACGTGCAGGATCTCGTCGAATGGCGCGCCGACGTCCGCGACGAGGAGCTGAGCGGCGCCTCGGCGGCGCTCGCCGACTTCGCGGGCAGGCTCGAGGCGCTCGGCCTGCACGCCGAGAGCGCCCGGGTCCGCGCGGGACTGCTCGCGGCCAAGGGTGAGACGGAGCGTGAGGCGCGCGGCCGCGCGCTCGATGGCGCTCTCGTCGACGCGCTCATCGTGGCCGACGGCGCGCACGACAGCCCCGGCATGGTCGAGGCGGTTGCGCCGCTCCGCAGGCATCTCGTGAACCAGGCCCTGCGCGACGTGATGCGCACGCAGCGCCCGCTCCTGAACCGCATCTCGCAAGGATAGCCATGACCGTCACCGCCGCCGACGATCGTCGACACGTGCCAGGCGCGGCCGCGAAGCCGCTCTGGAACGAGTCGTGGTGGTTCCCGTTCTACGACCCCGCAAGCCGGATCGGCGTCGTTACCCGCATCGGCCTCCTGCCCCTGCAGAACCTCGCCAACGTGTGGATGCTCATCACCCGCGACGGCACGATGCTCCACGACGCCACCTCGCTCGCGCGGCCGGTGCCGGCCGGCGACATCGACGGCGGCGTCACCGTCGGCGGCGTGACCTACCGCTGCACGGAGCCGCTCCGCCGCTGGCGCCTCACGTACGAGGCGCCCGAGGTCGGGATCGACGTCGAGTGGACCGCGTTCTCGCCGGCACATCCCTGGCCCGTGCCGCAGGGCGTGCCGGTCGAGGACATGCAGCGCCACCTCGAGCAGTCGGGCTGGGTGAGCGGCCAGGTGCGCGTCGGCACCGAGCGGGTGGCGATCACGCGCGCCTTCGGCCACCGCGACCATTCGTGGGGCGGCGAGCGCGACTGGACGCGTCTGAACCGCTGGTACTACGTGTCTGGCGAGTTCGGCGACGACCTCTCGTTCAACGCGGTGAAGGTCTGGCTCGCCCCGGAGACATTCATCACGATCGGCTGCCTGTGGGACGGCACGGACGCGATGGACGCGGCCTCGCTCGACGTCGAAGGGACGCACGATCCGGCGACCGACGACCACACCGCCGTGCGCGTCGCCCTGCGTGACGCGCGGGGCCGCGACTGGAGCATCAGCGGGCGCGTCCTGGCGCACGGACCGGTGCAGATCGGGCCGACCCGGGTCGACGACGCGATCACCGAGTTCCGCTGCGGCGACCGGATCGGCTACGGCATCGTCGAGTACGGCAGCCAGCGCTGACGTCGCGCGATGGGGAGCAAGGGGCGTCCATACCGGTGCGTCGTCGTCGACGGCTGGGAGATCCTGGTCGGCCGCAGCGACGAGGAGAACGACGAGCTGACGTTCGAGGTCGCTGATCCCCGGGACTACTGGATGCACGTGGCCGGAGGCACGCCGGGGAGCCACGTCGTGGTACGGGTCCCCGAGGACGAGCCCGACGTCCCGAAGGCGGTGCTGACCCGCGCCGCGGAGCTCACTGCCTGGCACTCGAAGGCCCGGAACGCCCGCCGCGTCAACGTCCACGTCTGCCGCGTACGCGACGTCAGCAAACGCCGCGGGGCGCCGGCCGGGGAGGTGCATCTGCGCCGCTGGGACATCCTGCGCGTCGCGCCCAAAGTGGAGTGAGCGGACAGCCGCCGCACGCGGCGGCCGCGACGACCCGTTTGCGTCGAGCAGCCGATCAATGCTTCCTGCCGACATGAGCCGGCGCCGACCGACGGCCGCCCCCGCGCGCGGTCCCGCGAGCACGGCGCGAGGCGCCGGCGACGCCCCGCCGCGACCGTCCTCGTCCGTGCTGACCGCGCGACCAATGGTCGTCGCGCTGGCACTCGCTGCCGTCGTCGTCGCGGCGTACGCGCCGGCGCTCCGCGGGCAGTTCCTCGAATGGGACGACAACATCTACGTCCTGCGGAACCCGTACGTGCGCGGGCTGTCGTGGGCGAACGTCCGGTGGGCGTTCACGACGTTTCATACCGGCAACTGGATCCCGCTCACCTGGCTGTCGCACGCGCTCGACGGCACGCTCTGGGGCCTGAATCCCGTCGGGCATCACGCGACCGCGCTTCTCCTGCACGTCGCGAACACGGTGCTGGTGTTCGTGGTGTGGCGCGCGCTCACCGGCGCGCTGTGGCGAAGCGCGGCGGTGGCGGCGCTCTTCGGTCTGCATCCGCTGCACGTCGAATCGGTCGCGTGGATCGCGGAGCGCAAGGATCTCCTGAGCGCCCTCTGCTGGCTCGGCGCGCTCGGCGCGTACGTCGCATACGCGCGGCGGCCGAGCGCCTCGCGCTACGCGGTCGTGATGCTCGCGTTCGCGGCCGGACTCCTGGCCAAGCCCATGGGCGTGACGTTGCCGCTCGTGCTGCTGCTGCTCGATTGGTGGCCGCTCGGTCGTTGGTCGCGGGGTGCGATCGTCGAGAAGGCGCCGTTTGCCGCGCTCGCCGCCGTCGCCGCGACGGTCGCCGTCGCCGCGCAACGCGCGGAAGGCGGCATCCGGGACAGGAGCCTCGTCCCGATCGGGGCACGCCTCGCGAACGCCGTCGTATCGTACGTCCGCTATCTGGAGCTCGCCGTGTGGCCGGCGCGGCTGTCGCCCTGGTACTCGCATCCCGCGCTCGAAGGCGAGCCGCTGTCGCCGGGGGTCGTCGTCGCCTCGGCCGCCTTCGTCGTCGGAGTGACCGTCTACGCGATCGCCGGTGCCCGACGGCGTCCGCACATCGCGGTCGGCTGGGCGTGGTACGTCGTCACCCTGCTGCCCGTGATCGGCATCGTTCAGGTCGGCGGCCAGGCGATGGCGGACCGGTACACGTATCTGCCGCTCCTCGGCATCTTCACCGCGGTCGTGTGGGAGATCGGCGCCTTTTCTTGGTGGCAGTCGACGTCGGCGCGCCGCGCCGGCGCCGTCGGGTTCTCCGCCGTGCTGGCGCTACTCGCCGTGCTCACGTGGCGTCAGACGCAGGTCTGGCACGACTCCACCACGCTCTGGACGACGACGCTCGTGCGCAATCCGCGCGCGGCCATCGCGTACTACGCGCTCGCGGGGATCGATGCCCGCGAGGGTCGCGTCGATCGGGCGATCACCCGCTATCGACGGGCGCTCAAGCTTCGTCCCGACTACGTGAGCGCCAGGCGTGAGCTGGCGCGGCTGCTCGTCGGCCGCGGGCAGTACGCCGCGGCCGCGGCGCAGTATCGCAAGGCGCTCGCGACGCACGAGAGCGCGATGGATCACAACGATCTCGCCAACGTCCTGCTCAGCCAGGAGCGCACGGAGGCCGCACGGCGACATCTCGAGCGCGCGCGCGTGCTCGATCCGGATCTCGTCGAGGCGCGGAACAACCTCGGGATCGTCCTCGCGAACGAAGGACGGCTCGCCGAGGCGGAGGCCGAGTTCCGGGCGGCGCTGCGCGCTCGACCCGATTTCGCACCGGCGCGCGCGAACCTCGCGGCGGTTCTCGCGGAGCGTACGCACACCGGAGCAGAATCTCCGTAGAGTCGCAGCGGAGTCGCGGTCGCGCCCGAATGGAGTCGACGCGGCGCGCTCGTCCGCGCGGTCACCGTCCGGTGATGACGAACAGCGCCGCGTCTTCGTACGTGCTCACCTCGTCGGACGACTCGACGGCGACTCTTCTCGAGCCGATCGCACGGTCGACGATCGCGGTGATCACCGCCTTTCCCCACGCGTCGCTGTATTTGTCGATGTTCCAGCCGAGTTCCGCCGGCGCCGCGGGGGGCGGCGGGATCCTGCCGCCCGAGCCGGGCGGCAGATAACCCGCGACCCAGACGCGCCCACCGGCGGCGAATGTGGCGAGAATCTCCTGCTCGACGGGTAGGATGCACGCGACGTCCTGCATGCACCGTTTCAGCAGGTCGTAGCGGTGAATGCGCGTCTCGGCGAGCGGCGGAATCACCGTCCATCGCGCCGGTCCATGGTAATAGCGGTCGAAGGTCGTCGCGTAGAACCACGGATTCACTACGACCAGATCTGCTGGACCCGCCGCTTCGGCGACCTTCGCGGCGATGAGATCGAGGTTGGTCTGGCGCACGCGCAGTTGCGCCAAGGCGTTCGGGACGTGCGCGGTCATCCAGCCGACGAGGAGGATGCACGCCGCGATGCGCGGCGCGGGCGATCGGAGAAATGGGGCGCCGAGCACGTCGATGGCCGCGGCGAGCAGTGCAAGCAACGGCAGGTAGTACCACGGCTGCGTCGCGAGCTCCGACCACGAGAGGAACGCGACGAACGCGACCACGGCGAGCCCGAGCGTCGCGCCCGCGTACACCGCCCGGCTCGCCTCCCCCTCGTCGCCCTTCCTCCGCGTGCGCGTCATCGTCACGACCCCGGCGACGAGAGCGGCGGTGACGGCGGCGACCCACACTCCGGTGTCGGGAGTCGTCGCGCGGCGAAACACCAGCCACAGGCGCGCGAGGTCGTTGTGGACTTGCATGAGCACGCCCCAATCCTGGGCGTCCCGGATCATCGGGGCGTACGGCAAAAGCGATACGGCCGCCGCGAGCGCGACGGCCAAGACGGCGAGCACACGAGCACGGCAGTGTGCGCGACCGCCCGCGATCATCGCGGCGAGCGTGATCGCGGCTACGAGCGGCACGTTCGCATAGCTCGTCTGGACGGCGAGGACCGCACACGCCATGGCGGCGACGACGCGGCCGCGCCGCGGCGCCTCGAGCAGCGCGCCGACGGCCGCGAATGTCATCACGATGAGCACCATCGCGAGCCCGAGCGGCCGGACGGCGTCACCGCCGCGGATCACCCAGGGAAGGCAGGCGAAGAGCGCGAGCGAGCACGGCAGCGCCGCACCTTGCATGCGCGCGTTGAGCAAGAGCGCGAGCAGGACCGCGCACCCGACTGCGAGTCCCAGCGTCCGCAAGCCGGTATCCGAGCCGAAACCGATCGCCGTCCAACTCCGGAAGAGCAGCGTCGACACGAGGGGCACGGAATCGTAGCGCAGCTCCGCTCGGAGATCCGTGATCGACATTCGCGCAAACGCCGCCGTCCCGGCCTCGTCGCGCCAGAGACCGCCCGCATGGCGAAAGAACCCCACGTGCGCGAGCAGGGCTGCCGCCAGGATCGCCGCGACGGTGATGAGCGTGATCCAGCGCGCCACCGTCGGCCTAGTCATGCGCGCTTTTCTAGCACCCGATCACCGATGATCGGCAACGCGGGCCGCGGGCTCAGTGCGCCGCCGGGGGGCGGACCTTGATCTCCTTGGTGGCGACCGGCACGAGGTTCGTCGTTCCGCCGATCGCATTGCAGGCGGCGTCTGCCGGGTCGAGGCCCGGGCCGGTGGGCGCCCCCCAGAAGTTCTGCGTCGCCTGCAGCGCGCCGGCGGCTGACATCAGCGTGGCGCAGTTGAAGTTTGCGTTGGGGACGTTCACCACGCCCATGCCGTTGCCGAAGAGGTTGGTCTTGCTGATCGTGTTGCCCACGTCGCCCACGAGGATGCCGACACCAAAGTTGTCGAGGACCGCGCTCTTCGTGACGGTATTGCCGTGGCCGGCGAGGTTGATGCCGTTGTGGTTGGCGTTCGCCACGCAGGCGGTGACGGTATTGTCGTCGTCGAGCTGGATACCGCGATCGCCGTTGCCGAGCGCGACGTCTCCTTTGAGCGTGTTGCCGCTTTGCGCGTCGATGCCGGGGCCGACGTTGTCCAGCGCGAGGTTGTCGGTGAGGACGTTGCGATTGTCTGCTTCGAGACCGACGTTGCCGTTTCCGATCACGGTGTTCCGCGCAAAGGTCGAGTCGTTCGTACCGGAACAATCGATCCCTCCGTCAGCGTTCGCGACGGCTCGGTTGTCGCTCACGATGGCGTGGCCCGCGCTGATGGCAATGCCGTTGCCGGAGTTGGCGAAGGCGATGTTGCCGGCGATCGTGACCGACTCGGCCTCCGTGACGAGGCCGTTGCCGGCGCCTTTGGCGCCCGTCAGCGTGAAGCCCTGACCTTTCTTGCCGAAGATCGTCGCGGCGGCGTCGATGCGGACGACGTCGATCGTCGCGCCGTTGGCGTCGAGGATGGTGGTGCCGGCACCGTCACGCGAGACGATGGTCACACGCTTGGTGACGTGCAGCATGCAATTGCAGCCCGTTCCGACCTCCGCCGCCTCGTCACCCGGAGCAATGAAGGTCCCGCTCTGATCGATATCGCCGTACCGTCCCGGTCCGACGAGGATGGTGTCGCCCTGGCCCGCGAGCGCGACGGCACGGCTGATCGACCGGCATGGCGCGGTCTTGCCGCCGCAGTCGGGTGAATCGACGCCGTTCCCGGCGACGAGGAGGGTGGCAGCGTGTACGCGTGGACTGATCAGCAAGGCCGCGCAGCACGCGAGGACGAGGCGTCGAGACGTCCACATGGGCGGCGAGTGCTGTCAAAACGGCGGCGACGCGTCAAGGCGCACGGGCGTCGGCGAGTCGGGGCCGGAACGCTCACCGGGGGATATCCTACGACGTGCCACGGCAGTATGTCCGAAATGCTCCACACCCAGAGCCCCCAAGGAGAGAGAGCATGAAAATCGTGATGGTGCTGACCTCGCACGATCAGCTCGGCAACACCGGACGCACGACCGGCTTCTGGCTCGAGGAGTTCGCCGCTCCCTACTTCGTCTTCAGGGACGCCGGCGTCGAGCTGACGCTGGCCTCACCGAAAGGCGGCCAGCCCCCCGTCGATCCGAAGAGCGATCTTCCCGAGAATCAAACGCCGGCCATGACGCGATTCAAGAAGGACGACATCGCGCAGAAGGCGCTCGCCAACACCGTCCGGCTCGCGGACGTGAAGGCGGAACACTTCGACACGGTCTTCTATGTCGGCGGACACGGTCCCATGTGGGACCTGGCCGAGAGCCCGGTGTCGATCGCGTTGATCGAGTCCTTCTACAACTCCGGCAAGCCGGTGGCGCTGGTCTGCCATTCGCCGGGCGTGCTTCGTCACGTCACCTACAAGGGCGAGCCTCTCGTCAAGGGAAAGCGGGTCACGGGCTTTACCAATGGCGAGGAGGAAGCGGTTCAGCTGACGCACGTCGTGCCGTTCCTCGTCGAGGACGAGCTGAAGCGTCTCGGCGCCCTCTTCGAAAAGGCTCCCGACTGGCAGCCCTTCTCCATCGTGGATGGCCACCTCGTGACCGGGCAGAATCCCGCATCGTCGACGTCCGCGGCCCAGGCGTTGCTGAAGGTGCTCGCGGCGCAGAAAGCGGCGTAGGCTCTGCCCGGACCAGCCGTGCTCAAGGCAATCATGTCCGAGGAGGTCGACTGGAAGCCCTTCGCGGCGTTCCCGGCTTCGGTGCGCCTCGCCGTCGTTGTCGGGCACCCCGCGGAGGCCGGGCCCTACGTGATCAGGGTGAAGGTGCCTCGTGGGGTCAAGCTGATGCCGCACACGCACCCCGAGGATCGGGTGTACACGGTGATGTCCGGCGTCTTCTACATCGGGCTGGGTGATCGGTTCGACGCCGACAAATTGGAGGCGTATCCGCCCGGGGCCGTGATCGTTCTGCCGGGCAGTACGTCCCACTTCCATTGGGCGAAATCGGGCGAGTACGTCACCCAGGTAACCGCCATTGGGCCGCTCGGCCTCGACTACGTGAACGCGAAGGACGATCCGCGGAACGGAGGGTCAGCGAGCGAGTGATTCAGGCCAGCTCGCGCTCGAGACGCTTCAGGCTTTGCGCCTGGCCGATCACCAGGAGCCGATCACCCGCCATGAGCGCCTCGTCGGGGGCGGGATTGAAGCGCGTTCCGCCATCGGGCTTGCGGATGGCGAGCACCATGACGTCGACGTAGTCGCGAATGCCGGACGACGCGAGCGTCGTGCCGGCGCTTCGGACGATCGCGATCTCCTCGAACTGCAGCTCGACGCTCTGGTGCTGCGTGGTGAGATCGACGAAATCGAGCACCGCTGGACGGAGGATCGCCTGCGCCATCCGGTGACCGCCGATCGTGTACGGTGAAACGATTCGCGTGGCGCCCGCTTGACGCAGGCGCTCTGCCCCGGTTTCGCTCTCGGCGCGTGCAACGATCGTGAGCGTCGGCGCGACCGCGCGTGCCGTCAGGGTCAGGAAGACGTTCTCGGCATCGGAGGGTAGCGTCGTGATCACCGCGGCCGCGTTCGCCATGCCCGCGCGCCGCAGCGTCTCCTCCTCCGTGGCGTCTCCGCTGACCAGGAGCAGGCCCTGCTCCTCGGCACGCCGTCCCGCGCTCTCGGCACGATCCACGACCACGAAGGGCATCGGTTTCGCCTGGAGCTCGCGGCACACCATGCGACCCATGCGACCGAAGCCGCAGACGATCGCATGCCCGCGCAACCCGTCGATCGTTCGTTGCATACGTCTCCTCCCGACGAACGTCTGGAGCTCGCCCTCGATGGTCTGCTGGGCGATCAGAGCGACCGTGTACAGCACGATGCCGATCCCCAGGACCATGAGCGCGGCGGTGAGCGCGCGCCCACCCGGGCTGAGCGGTCGGATCTGCAAGCCCTCGGTCGCAAGCACCCCCAACGTGAAGAAGCTCGCCTCACCCGCGGTGTACCCTTCGAAATGCATGTAGCCGATCGTCCCGATGACGGTGAGAACGCAGAGCGCCCCGACGCCGACCAGAATGTGTCGCAACCGGCTCATTGGGCGGCGACACTACCGCGAGATGCGAGATTCGCAACCCGCTGGTGTGTCGCTCGCGATATCGATCCGGGCGCTGCTGAGCGCTAGACGGGAAGCCTTGCGATCGTCAACGGGCGCAGCGGAATCCGATCACAGGATCGGTGGTGTAGGGGTAGTTGTTGCCGTACACGGTGAACGGCCCCGAGAGGGTGCCGTCACCGAGGCCCCAGTCACCGCCACGGATAAGCGCCCCTGGCCCGAACGCGGTCGTGAACGCCCCTGAGAGACACATGTCGTTCGTGCTGAAGGTGCTCCAACCCGGGCAGTTGGTCGACCGTGGGACCCAGTCGGCCACCCATTCGGCGACGTTGCCGGCCATGTCGAATAGACCCCAGCTGGACTTGCAGAGCGGGCGTGATCCGGTGGCCGTTGGGCCGGTCGAGTTGGTGTTGCATTCCATCGGCCCGGAGATGAGCCCCGTCTGCGGCGTGCCAGCCGCGGCGGCTTGCCATTCCTGGTTGGTGAGCAGGCGCTTGCCGGAGAGGCGGCACGCCTGTTCCGCCTGGAACCACGTGATGCACGCGCTCGGGAGCGCGCCAGGCACGGAAGCGGCGTAGACGCCCGGCGTCGGCGGATCCGATGCCGGCAGCGGCGTCCAGTCGCCGTTGGAGGGGAAGCCTGCCGGATACGCGGGTGCGCACGATCCTGCGCCAGCGACGGAGAGTTGGTTGGCGCCGCTCGTGAGCGCGCTGAGGGAGGCCTTCCCTTTCTGGACCTGCTTGATGAGCGAGGTGTCCGTAGTCGGAATCTGTCAGACGCTCGCCTCGTACTTGTCGACGCAGACCGATCCCACCTTGATGGCGTCCGCGGCGCACTTGAGGTTCGCTCCATGGCTCGGGCCGTCCATGGCAAGGACAATCGCGATCGCTAGGAGTCCGATGGGCGCTTTCATGGCGGGGGTCCTCCGTTTCGGCTCGCGGGCCGTTTCGGCGCAAGGGGCGTTGGGCAGCGGGATTGATCTTCGCGAACGTCTAGGCGCACGCGACACTCGATTGCAAGTTGTTTCTTTGCCGCGTAGCGCGAGCGCCATGGTGAAAGCTCGGGCACCGAGCGGTGATCGACCTGCTGCGCGTCGCCCGCAGCGCCGCGCGACCCGGGCTCAACGCCGGAGTAACGCCACCGCGGCCCGGACGGCGCCGAGGAGCGCCGTGCGCGCGTTCATGATCACGGAGACGGGGATCTCGCGCAGCAATCCTTCGTAGCGCCCCTTGGCGACGAACGCGCGCACGAACGAGCTCTGCGGCACGAGCGGGGCGAGCTTGGTCACGATGCCGCCGCCGACGTAGATGCCGCCGGTCGCCATTGCGGTGAGCGCGAGGTTGCCGGCCTGGGCGCCGTAGGCGTCGAGGAAGAGATCGACTGCCTCGCGGCACGTCGCGCAGGTGCCCGCGACCGCGGTCTCGCCGATCACGGCGCTCGGGTCCTCGCGCGTCATGCGGGCGCGGACGTCGGGCGCGATGGGACGGCCGAGCGCCTCGTCGAGGAACTGGAAGACGTTGTGCAGGCCCGGGCCCGACAGCACGCGCTCGTACGAGACGTGCGCGCCGAAGCGGGTGCGCAGGAAACGCAGCAGATCGTCCTCGATCGGGCTTCGCGGCGCGAAGTCGGCGTGGCCGCCCTCGGTCGCGACCGGGCGGTGGGCGACGCCGTCCCAGTGCAGGAGGCCCTGGCCGAGGCCGGTGCCGGCGGCGATGACGGCGCGGTGCCCGGGACGGGGCACGCCCGGGTTCAAGGTGAGAAGCTGGTCGGCGCTCAGGAAGAGGGCGCCGTAGGCGGTGCTCTCGAGGTCGTTCATCAGGACGACCGGCGCGCCGCCGAGCTCGTCCGAGAGGTGCCGGCGCTCGATGTGCCAGGGCAGGTTGGTCGTCGTCACCGCGTCGTCGACGACCGGGCCGGCGATGCCGAATGCCGCGCCCGCGACGCCCTCGCCCGGCTGCAGGAACGCGGCGATCACCTGCTCCAGGCCGGGGTACTCGCGGCTCGGGAAGCTCTGCTCGCGGACCTGGGTGCTCGCGCCGTCCGTCCCGACGGCATGCAGGGTGAGCGCGGTCTTCGTCCCGCCGATGTCGCCGGCGAGCACGTACGTCGCCATCGCGCCGCCGGCCTCAGGCGTCGCGCAGCGAGCGCCAGCCGGACTCACTGAAGTCGAAGAGCCGGTTCGCCTCGTCGGGCCCGTTGGTGAACGGATAGTAGTTCGGGAACTTCGGCGGCGGCAGGCGGGCCCAGCCCTCGTGGATCGCGGTGATGAAGCGCCACGCGTAGTCGACCTCGTCCGAGCGCGTGAAGAGCGACGCGTCGCCGCGGAGCGCGTCGAGCAGCAGGCGCTCGTAGGCCTCCGGCGAGCGGTCCTGGAAGGCCTCGCCGTATATGAAGTCCATGTTCACCTCTTCGAGCTGGATGCGCATGCCGGGACGCTTGCAGGCGAACGACAGGCTGATGCCCTCGTTCGGCTGGATGCGCATGACGAGGAGGTTGGCGCTGGCGTGCGCCGGCGTGAAGCCGTCCTCGTCGTTGATCTCGCGGAAGAGACGGAGCGGCGGCTGCTTGAACTGCACGGCGATCTCCGAGAGCCGGTTCGGCAGCCGCTTGCCCGTGCGCAGCAGGAACGGCACCCCGGCCCAGCGCCAGTTGTCGATGTTCACCTTGAGCGCGACGAAGCTCTCCGTGACCGACTTGGGATCGACGCCCTCCTCCTGGCGGTAGCCCTTCACGACGTTGCCGTTCCACTCGCCGACGCCGTACTGGCCGCGCACCGTCGCCGCCGCGACCTCCTTGGGCGTCCAGCTCGGCAGCGTACGCAGGACCTTCACCTTCTCGTCGCGGATCGACTGTGCGTCGAGCGCGGACGGCGGCTCCATCGCGATCAGGCAGAGGAGCTGCAGCATGTGGTTCTGCACCATGTCGCGCAGCGCCCCCGCGTGGTCGTAGTAGGCGCCGCGCCGCCCCTCCATGCCGAGCGTCTCGGCGACGGTGATCTGCACGTGGTCGATGTACTTCTGGTTGAAGAGCGGCTCGAAGATGGCGTTGCCGAAGCGGAAGCTCAGGATGTTCTGGACGGTCTCTTTCCCGAGGTAGTGGTCGATGCGGTAGATCTGGCTCTCGTCGAGGACGTCGGTGACGATGCGGTTCAGCTCGCGCGCGCTGGTGAGATCGGTGCCGAAGGGCTTCTCGATGATGACGCGCGACCACGCGGCCGCGCCGCGCTCGCAGATGAGCCCGGCCGCGGCGAGGTTGCGGATGATGACCGGAAAGAACTCGGGCGCGACCGAGAGGTAGAAGAGGCGGTTGCCCTGGAGGCCGAGCTCGTGGTCGAGGCGGTCGAGCTTCTCCTTGAGCTGCGCGAACGTCTTCGGGTCGTCGTTGTTGCCGGCCTGATAGTAGAGCGCGCCGATCAGCGGATCGTCGGCGGAGACGGTCTTGCCCTCGTCGCGCGGGTGCAGCTCCTTCAGCATCGCCTCGCGATACTGGTCGTCCGACATCGGCGTGCGCGAGAAACCGATGACGGCGTAGCGGTCCGGCATGTAGGCGGCTTCCTTGAGCTGGTAGAGCGCCGGGATCAGCTTGCGCTTGCTGAGGTCGCCCGACGCGCCGAAGATCACCAGCGCGAACGGGTCGCGCGCCCGGAGCGGCTCGTGGCTGGTCGCGTCGTCCGCCCGGCTGACCGAGACGCCCGCCTTCACTCGCGTCGGAAGCGCCATGCTACCCCCTCCCCAGTCCGTCGCCGCCCGCGCGGCGTGTGGATCGAGATCTCAGCGCCGGCGTTTCGTCTTGGCCGGCTTGCGTGCCGCCCGGCGCGGCTTCTTGGTCGTCGCCCGGCCGCGTCCGGCCGCCCGCCGCGTCGTCGCGCGTGCGCCACCGGCGCGGCGCCGGCTCTTCGGACGGGCGCGCCCCTTCGCGGCACTCTTTGCACGGCCGGTCGATTTGCGCGCGGACTTGGCGCGCGGCTTGGCGGTCGACCGCCCCTTGGCGCCGGAGCGTTTCGCGGCCGAGCGCTTGGCGGCTGGACGCTTCGCCGCCTTCCGCTTGGCGGTGGGACGCTTCGCCTTCGGCTTGCGCTTCGCGGCCGCGGGCTTGGCCGCGCGCTTTGGGGCGCTGCCGACTGACGGCGCAGCGGCCGACGCCGCCTGGGCGACGGTTGCGAGCAGCGACTCGTACGACTTGGCGAACGATGCGACGCCGTCGACCTCCAGCTTCGCCGTGACCTCGTCCATCGAGATGCCGGCGCTCGCGAGGCGCTGCAGGATCGCGCGGGCGTCGTCGACGTCGCGATCGAGGCGCGATGCGGGGTGGCCGTGGTCCTTGTAGGCCACGATGGTCGCCGGCGGCATCGTGTCGACCGTGTCGGGACCGATCAGCGCCTCGACGTAGTAGACGTCGGGGTAGGCGGGATTCTTGGTGGACGTGCTCGCCCAGAGCGGGCGCTGCACGCGCGCGCCCTGACGCGCCAGCTCGGCGAAGCGCGCCGTGCCGAACTTCTCGCGGAACCGGTGATAGGCGAGCTTGGCGTTGGCGATCGCCGCCCGTCCCTGCAGCGCACGCAAGTGCTCGACCAGCTCGGGCGGCGCGGACGCGATCAGTGCGTCGAGGCGCTTGTCGACCTCGGTGTCGACGCGGCTCACGAAGAAGCTCGCGACCGAGGCGATGCTTCGCACCGGCTTCCCGGCGGCGACGCGGCGCGAGAGGCCCGCGAGGTAGGCGTCCATGACCTGCTCGTAGCGCTGCAGCGAGAAGATCAGCGTGATGTTGATGTTGAGCCCGTCGGCGATGCACGCCTCGATGGCCGGCACGCCCTCGCGCGTCGCGGGGATCTTCACCATCACGTTCGGCTTGGCGACCGTCTTCCAGAGGCGGTGCGCCTCGCGGATCGTCTTCGCCGTGTCGTTCGCGTAGATCGGGTTCACCTCGATGCTGACGAAGCCGTCGGCACCGTCGGTGCGGGCGTACACCGGCGCGAACACGTCCGCGGCGTCCCGGATGTCGCTGATCGCGAGCGCGTCGAAGATCTCGTCGGGGCGCTTGCCGGCGCGCGCCAAGGAGCGCAGCTGGCTCTGATAGTCGGTCCCCGACTCGATCGCCTGCTCGAAGATCGTCGGGTTGGACGTCAGGCCGGTGATGTCACCGTCGGCGACCATGCGTGCGAGCGCGCCCGACGTGAGCAGCTCGCGGCGGATATTGTCGTGCCACGGCGACTGACCCAGTCGTTGCAGCTCGAGCAGCGGATTCATCATGTCCACCCCCTTCCACCCATGATGGTCCGAGCGACCGTCGGTTACAAGATCAGGAGTGCGACGGTTTGGATCACGGCGCGCGACTTGCGGGTGCGGGCGGATCAGGTTAGAGCGGGCGGACCGTGCCGCCTGGTCTTCGGCTGAAGGTGGGGCTCCGCACCGCCGCGCTCGTCACAGCTCTCGTCTCCCCCGTCGCCGGGATGCCGGGCATCGTGCCGCTCGGCGGCGCGCCGGCGGCGGCGACGACCATCCTCGCGATGCCGTTCGCCGAGCAGTGCAGCGCCGCCGACACGATCGTCGTCGGCACGGTGCGTGCGGTCGCCAGCCGGCGCTCGCCGCGCGCGCCGGCGTTCTTCGAGACCCTCGTCACCCTGGCGGTCGATCAGGTCGTGGCCGGGAACCCCGGGGCCGAGCTGACGCTCCGTCTCGCCGGCGGCGAGGTGGGTGCCATACGCCAGTCGATCGACGGGATGCCGGAGTTCCAGGTCGGCGAGCGCTACGTCGTCTTCCTCGATCGCGAGCAGGATCCGCCGGCGATCAGCCCCGTGACCGGCTTCAACCAGGGGATCTATCGCGTCGAGCGCGTCGAGGGTGCCGATCTGGTTCGCGACGGCACCGGCCGGGCGCTGTCGGCGGCCGCTGTCACCGCACTCGGCCCCGCGGCGGTGCGTCGTGAGAGCGGCGTCGGTGCCGGCGGCGCGCCCTCCCTCGACGCGTTCGTCGCCGCGATCCACGCGGCCCGTCCATGAGCGCGCCCCGCCTGCGCATGCCCCCGCGCATGCACTGGATGGCGGCGGCCGCGCTGGCGCTCGCCTGTGTCGCGACGGCACGCGGCGCCGCCGCGCAGTGCGATCCGCCCCCGGGGAACGCGTTCGCGTTCCTCTCGCTCGCGGGCGACCGCTGTCCGGCGACGCCGATCGTCCGCTGGGTGCCGCCACAGGTCTTCTACGACTGCCGCTTCATCGGCGACGGCACGCACGACATCTCCTGCGGCGACTCGTCCTGCGTGCAGCACTGCCAGGAGGCGGCTGCCAAGTGGACCGAGGACCTGCCGGATCGCTTCGCGTTCGTGCAGGCCGACGCGGCGCATCCGGTCGCCTTCTGCGACTCGACCGACGGGCGCACGTCGATCGGCGGCTCGACGACGTTCTGCGGAGGGCAGAACTTCAGCAGCAACGTCGTCGCGGTGACCCTGCGCGTCACCTTCTCGGACGGCCCGCAACGCGGGCAGCAACGCGACGCCGACATCGTCGTGAACCAGGCCTTCAACTCGCGCTTCACGCCGGGTCTCTTCCGCGCGGTCGTCGAGCACGAGCTCGGGCACGTGCTCGGCCTCGATCATCCGGATCAATGCGGGCGCGACGCCAACGTCCTCATGCGCTCCGCGTTCCGCTTCCCGGAGGGCGACCCGTGCTTCGTCGGCGCGCCCACGGCCGACGACGTGAACGGCGCCATGATGATCTATGCCGCGGCCGCGCCGGCGCCCACCGCGACCCCGGCCCCGGGGCCGGTCTGCGGCGACGTCGACGGCAACGGCGCGGTCACGAGCGACGACGCGGCGGCGGTGCTCGCCGCGGCCGTCGGGCTGCCGACGTGCGCGGCGGTGCCGGACCAGTGCGACGTCGACGCGACGGGCGAGGTCGACGTCGTCGACGCCGCGAACGTGCAGCGCCGGGCGTTCGGCCTGCCGGGCGCAAGCGGCTGCCCCTGAGACGCGCGAAGCGCCTCGATCGTCAGATCCTCAGGTACTACTGCGCGGCGAGCTTCGACCCGTCGCCCGCGACCGCGATGCCGCTGCCGTCGAGCACGGCCACCGTCTTGCTGCCGACGCGCACGTCGCCGGCGGTGATGGAGCCGCCGTTCTCGGCGAAATCGCAGGTGAGCGTGGTCGGCAGCGCGAGGGTCTGGCGCTGCAGCGGATCGGATGGAAGCAGCGCGACCCGCAGCGTGCCGGCGTCGTCGTCGTTCACCGCGATGAGGTCGTTGGAGGCGAGGCGGCATTGCGCCTGCGCGCCGCTGCCGAGGAGCGTGACCCGGCCGGCCTCGTAGCCGACGGTGAAGCTCGCACCGACCAGGTCGATCGACGAGCTGAGGGTGAGCGTGACGGCGGCGGTCGGCACCGGCGCCGGGGTGGCGACGGGCGTGGCCGTCGCCGTCGCAACGGGGCCGGTGTCGTGGCCGCCGCCCCCGCCTCCACCGCCGCAGCCGAGGATGACGAGCAAGGGCAGGGCGATGAGGGAAGTCTGCATGGGCCGGGTGCCGCGCATCGGGTCTTCTTACTCCGGATCGATCCGCAAGACGAGGCCGCGCGCGCCGTCGATCAGGTACATCTCGGCATCGGCGTCCTCGCCGAACGAGGTGAGGCCGCCGAGCGTCCGTCCCGGATCGAGCTCGTCCGTCAGCTCGAGTGTGCCGCTCACCTGTCCGCCCGTGCGCACGAAGGACCAGATGCGGTTGGAGCAGAAGTCGGCATAGAGGTAGCGGCCGACGAGGCCGGGGATGGCGGCGCCGCGGTAGACGTAGCCGCCGATCACGGCGCAGCCGTCGGCGTGCGAGTACTCGGCGACCGGCAGCGTGATGCCCGTCAGGTTGCAGCCGGTCGGCGGGTCGAAGCAGTGCATGCCCTCGGTGGTGCGCCAGCCGTAGTTCCGCCGCCCGCTGCCGCGCGGCTCGAGGTCGATCTCCTCGAAGCGGTCCTGCCCGACGTCGCCGATATAGAGGTCGCCCGTGCCGCGGTCGAAACTGAAGCGGAAGGGATTGCGGAAGCCGAAGTCCCAGATGTCCGGATCGCCGCCGGAGAGATTCCCGGAGGGCGGCGTCGGATAGGTGTCCACGTCGATCCGCAGGATCTTGCCGAGCTTGGTGTCGAGGCGCTGGCCGTTGTTCATCGGATCGCCGCCGCTGCCGCCGTCGCCGAGGCCGAGGTAGAGGAGGCCGTCCGGTCCGAAGGCCACCATGCCGCCATTGTGGTTCGCGAAGGGCTGCTCAACCGTGAAGAAGACGCGCGCGGGCTGCGGGTCGGCGACGTCGGGGCTCGCCGCGGAGCGGTGGAACTCGGCGATGATCGTGTTGCCGTCGGGGTTCGTATAGTTCACGAAGAAGCGGCCGTTCGCGACGTAGCTCGGATGGAACGCCAGTCCGAGGAGGCCGCGCTCGCCGCCGCTCGAGACGGTGTCGGTGATGTCGAGGAAGGGCTGCGCGGCGAGCGTGCCGTTCTTGATGAGGCGGATGCGCCCCGGCTGCTCGACGACGTAGAGCCGCGACGGGTCGCCCTCGGCCGCGCCGACGAAGAGTGGCGACGCGAGGCCGCCGGCGACCTGGGTGAGCTTCAAGGCGGGGAGGCAGTCCCGGGTCGGCGCCAGGCCTGCGGCGCGGCGCAGGACGTCGGCGGCGTCGCCCGCGTCCACGCCGTTCACGCCGTCGAGGTCGCAGACGGACGGCGCCGCCGTGCACGTGCTCGGCAGGCCGGCCGCGGCGCGTTGCACGTTCGCGGCGTCGATGACGTCGACGCCGGTGCCGTCGGGGTCGGCACACGCCGGCGCGGCCACGGCACGCGTCGCGAGGAGGACGAGGCAAGCGCAGGCGAGCAGGGCAAGCGCGGCGCGCGGGTTCGGAGCGATCGGCATGTCGGGGGTTGCCCTACACGTCTACGCCAGGCCGCGCTCCGGGCCAAGACGGTCGGCGATCCGTCGATCGCATGCGCTCTCGCACGTTTTTGCAAAGCCTCTGGCGATTCACTATCGTCCCGCGCGATGGGCTATCCGACGCATCGCCCGCGGCGCTTGCGACGCACGCAAGCCCTGCGGCGTCTCGTTGCCGAGACCCGGCCGAGCATCGACGGCCTCGTGCTGCCGCTCTTCGTCGCGCCGGGAACCGGCGTGACGCAGCCGGTGGCCGCGATGCCGGGCGTCGCGCAGCTCTCCGTCGACCGTGCCGTGGAGGAGTGCAAAGCCGTCCACGATCTCGGCATCCCGGCGGTGATGCTCTTCGGCATCCCGGAGCGCAAGGACGCGATCGGCTCCTCGGCGTACGCGGCGGACGGCATCGTGGTGCGTGCGGTCGCGGCGATCAAGCGCGTCCTGCCAGGGCTGCTCGTCGTCACCGACGTGTGTCTCTGCGAGTACACCGACCACGGGCACTGCGGCCTCGTCGAGGCGAACGAGGTCGTGAACGACGCGAGCCTCGAGCCGCTCACCGCCATGGCCGTCGCGCACGCGCGCGCCGGCGCCGACATCGTTGCGCCGTCGGACATGATGGACGGACGGGTCGGCGCGATCCGCGCGGGCCTCGACCACGCGGGGTTCGCCGACCTGCCGATCATGTCCTACGCCGCCAAGTACGCGTCGGCGTTCTACGGCCCGTTCCGCGAGGCCGCCGGCTCGACGCCGCAGTTCGGCGACCGGCGCGGCTACCAGATGGATCCCGCCAACGGCGACGAGGCGCTGCGCGAGATCGCCCTCGACCTCGAGGAGGGCGCCGACATCGTGATGGTGAAGCCGGCGCTCGCCTACCTCGACGTGATCCGGCGGGTGCGCGAGCGCTTCGACGTTCCGCTTGCCGCCTACGCCGTGAGCGGCGAGTACGCGATGATCAAGGCCGCCGCGGCCGCCGGCATGATCGACGAGGCGCGCGCGATGTGGGAGACGCACACTGCGATCCTGCGCGCCGGCGCCAGCATCGTGCTCACCTACTTCGCGAAGGACCTCGCGCGGGCTTTGCGCGCGTAGCGGATTTCGCCGCGCGCGGCGTCTTGGCGGCGCCGCGCTTCGGGCGGGGCGCCGCGGCCTCGGCACGCGCCGCGCCGCCCTTCAGGCCGCCCAGGAACTGCGCCAGCGGGCGGGTGTTCAGGACGTCCTCGCGCGTCGCCCAGCCGCGCCGCGCCTGATCGACGCCGTACGCGTCGGGAAACGCGAGATGCGCGGTCGCGTGCGCGTCGGAGTCGATGACGATCTTCACGCCCACCGCGATGGCCTTCCGCACGTGGTCGTCGCGGAGGTCGAGGCGGTGCGGGTACGCGTCGAGCTCGAGCACGGTGCCGGTCTCGCGGGCGCACGCGATCACCGCGTCGAGGTCGAGATCGACCGGCTCGCGCTTGCCGAGGATGCGGGCGGTCGGGTGGAAGAAGATGTCGGCGTGCGGGTTGCGCATCGCGCGCAGCACACGGGCGGTCATCTCGGCGCGCGGCAGCCCGAAGTGCGAGTGGATCGCGACGCCGACGACGTCGAGCCGGGCGAGCGCCTCGTCCGCGATGTCGAGCGTGCCGTCCTTGCGGATGTTCACCTCGGCCCCCTTCAGCACGCGGAAACCGTCGAGACGCGCGTTCAGGGCGTCGATCGCCTTGCCCTGCTCGGCGAGCTTCGCCTCGTCGGCGCCGAAGGTCATCGCCAGGTCGCGGGTGTGGTCGGTGATCGCCATGTACTCGAGCCCGAGGGCGCGCGCGGCGGCGACCATGTCCTCCAGCGTGTCGGCGCCGTCGGTCCACTTCGTCTGCGTCTGCAGATCGCCGCGCAGGCTGCCGTGCTCGATGAGCGTAGGCAGGCGTCCTGCGCGCGCAGCGTCGATCTCGCCGGCATCCTCGCGCAGCTCGGGCGGGATGTAGGGCAGGTCGAGCGCGGCGTAGACATCCTCCTCGGTCGCGCCGGCGATCGGGGTGTCGTCGCGGAAGAGGCCGTACTCGTTCAGCTTGAGCCCTTTCTTGATCGCGAGCTGGCGCAGGAGGACGTTGTGGGCCTTCGAGCCGGTGAAGTAGTGCAGGGCGGCGCCGAAGCTCGCGCGCGGCACGATCCGGACGTCGAGCTGGAGGCCGGTCGCGAGCCGCACCGAGATCTTGGTGTCGCCGCGCGCCAGCACGCGCACGACCTCGGGGAGGGTCGCGACCTTCTCCATGATCGGCGGGGCCTTCCTCGCGATCAGCAGGATGTCGGCGTCGCCGACGGTCTCGCGCCGGCGGCGGATGGAGCCCGCGATGGTGGCGCGCTGCACGCCGGCCAGGGCGGCGAGCCGCGCCTCGATGTCGCGGATCATCGGCAGGACGTCGCCGAGCGGCGTGCGGCCGCCGTGCGCGCGCGCGAACGCGAGGCCGCGCAGGATCTTCGCCTCGCTCTTCTCGCCGAAGCGCGCCAGCGCCCGGACGCGCCCTGCCTGTGCCGCGGCCTCGAGGCTCGCGAGGTCGGTGACACCCAGTGCCTCGTAGAGGGCGCGCGCACCCTTCGGGCCGACGCCCTCGACGGCGGTGAGCGCGGTGACGTCGATCGGCGTGCGCGCGCGCAGCTCCTCGTGGTAGCCGATCTTCCCGGTCGTCAGCAGCTCCGCGATCTTCTCCGCGATGCTCTTGCCGACGCCGGGGATCTGGCCGAGCGCCTTCGCGCCGCCGCGGCTCAGGAGCTCGTGGCACGGCACGTCGCTCGCGGCGACCGAGTCGGCCGCCTTCTCGTACGAGCGCGGCTTGAAGGGCACGTCCTCCATCTCGAGGAAGAGCGCGATCTCCCGCAGGACGCGCGCGACGTCGGCGTTGGCGAGGGCCATGTCAGTGCACCAGGTCGCTCACGTCGAAGAAGAGCACGTGCTCCTCCTCACAGTCGTCGCATGCGAGCCGCGCGAAGCGGAAGCGCCGCAGCCCCGCCTGGCGCGCGCCCTCGCCGGTCGAGCGCAGCGGCTGGCCGCAGGGGCAGCGCTGCGCGGTGACGGCGCGGTCGATCTCCTCGAAGCTCCGGACGGGGATCGCGCGCTCGATGGAGCTGCCTGGCCCGGCGTCGAGCGCCCGGCGGCGGCCGCGCGCCCGCCAGCGCCGCGCGATCCAGGTCGTCGCGGCCACGAGCACGACGAGCGCGAAGACCAGGCCCACGACGCAACCTCCGGCGGCCCGCGGATCAGGCGGGGAGGCGCCCGGGGCGGAACAGGACCTTGGTGTCCGTCACCACGAGCTGCTCGTTCAGGAAGAGCTGCACCGCCTGCGACAGCACCTTGCCCTCGAGCGCCTTGCCGCGCTCCTTCACCTCCTCGAGCGTGTCCTCGCCGACGCGGATGTGGAAGACGTCCTGCAGGATGACCGGCCCCTGGTCGAGCTGCTCCGTGACGAAGTGCGCGGTGCAGCCGGAGACCCGCACGCCGGCCTCGAAGGCTTGCTTGTAGGCGTTCGCGCCTGGGTGGTACGGCAGCAGCGAGGGGTGGATGTTGACGATGCGGTGCGGGTAGCGCTGCACCATGCGCGGCGACAGCACCTGCATGTAGCGTGCGAGGACGATGAGGTCCGGACGCGCGTCCGCCAGCCGCGCGAGCAGGAAGTCCTCGTGCGTCGACTTGTCGGCGGAGGAGTGCCAGTGGAACGGGATGCCGTGGCGCTCGGCGAGGGGGCGTAGCACCTCGTGGTTCGAGAGCACGGCGACGAAGTCGCCGTTCACGAGACCGGTGTCGTGATCGGCGACCAGCGTCTCGAGGCAGTGCGGCTCCTTCGTCACCAGGAGCACGATCCGCTTGCGCTCGCGGGCACTGTGGAGGCGGACGCTCACCTCCATGTGCGTCTCGTCGCCGATGCGCTTCAGCCCGAGGATCATCTCGTCGAGCGACGTCGCCAGCTCCGTCAGGTCGACGCGCATCGTCATGATGAAGAGCCCCTCCATCACGCGCTGCTCGATGTCCTCGATGTTGATGCTGCAGCCGGCGAGGTAGGTGGAAACACGTGCCACCACGCCCTTTTGGTCACGGCCGACGACGGAGACGATCGCGAGGTTCTTCGACGCCATGGCGATGGCCAGCGGCTACCCTAGATGCCCAGGCAATTCAACGCGACGCCGCGCGATGTGCGATGCGTGTAAACGTGTCCTTGAATATTTTCTGCGCCCGCCCTACGCTGGTAACGGCTGCGCGACTCGCGCAAGGAAGGATACGGCAATGCCCTCGAAAGAAGCGGACGTCCTGGTCGGCCGGCGCTACCTCGCCAAGGGATATCTCGACCAGGCGCTCGAGCTCTTCTCCCGCAACGCCGACAGCGTTGCTCCGCAGGACTGGACGGGCCTGCGGGACCGGTTGCTCGATCGGGGGCGTATCCAGGACATGGTACGCGTGTGCAATCTCGGCCACGTACCGCTCCCGAGCGAGCAGCTCCTGATGCGCGGCGACAAGGCCCTCGTCACCAAGGACATCGATCTCGTGATCGATCTGTACGAGCTCGCCGGCGCCGATCGCGGCCGCTGGGAGAAGGTCGTCGACGTCCTGGTGGAGATGCCCGAGCGCAAGCGCCAGGCGGTGTCGATCGCGGACCGGTATCTGGTCGATCCGGCGGCCGCGCCCGCGGCGGTCCGTCCCGGCCCGACACCGATCAAAGCGTTCAAGTGACGCCGCGCCGTTCGGCGGCGTGCGGGCCGCCGGCGCCGGCGTACGCACCGCGTCCGTGAGCACCGTCCGGCCGGTCGTCGCCCGCATGCGGGGCTACGTGCCGGGCGAGCAGCCGCGCGACGCCAGCATCGTCAAGCTCAACACCAACGAGAATCCCTATCCGCCGGCGCCTGGGGTGACCGCGGCGGTTGCGGGCTGCGCCTCTGCCGACCTCCGTCTCTACCCCGACCCGTCCGCGACGGCCCTGCGCGAGGCGGCGGCGCGGCGCTACGGGCTCACGCCGGCGCACGTGCTCGTCGGCAATGGCTCCGACGACCTTCTCACGATGATCATGCGGACGATGGTTGGCGTCGACGACGTCGTCGCCTACCCGGAGCCGACCTACTCGCTCTACGACACCCTGGTCACGATCCAGGAGGGACGCGCGCTCACGATCCCGTTCCCGCCCGACTTCACGCTGCCGCCCGCGCTCGCCGACACCGACGCGCGCGTCCTGATGATCTGCAACCCCAACTCGCCGTCGGGGACGTTCACGCCGGTGCCGGTGATCGAGGAGCTGGTGCGCGGACGTGACGGCGTGGTGGTCGTGGACGAGGCCTACGTCGATTTCGCGCCCGCGAGCGCGTTGCCACTCGTCGAGCGCTATGACAACGTCCTCGTGCTGCGCACCTTCTCGAAGTCGTTCTCGCTCGCCGGCATGCGGATCGGACTCGCGTTCGGCGCGCCCGCGCTGATCGAGGAGCTCGTCAAGGTGAAGGACTCCTACAACGTGAGCCGGATCGCGATCGCCGCCGGTGTCGCCGCGCTCGACGACTACGCGTGGATGGAGCGCAACGTCGCGCGCATCGTCGCGACGCGTGGCCGCTTGAGCGAGGGGCTGCGCGCCGCCGGCTACGACGTGCTGCCGTCGGCCGCCAACTTCGTGCTCGCCCGCCGGTCCGGCGAGGACCAGGCGCCCGTCCTCGCGATGCTGCGCGCGCGCGGCGTCCTCGTGCGTCACTTCGCGACCCCTCGGCTCGCCGACGCGCTGCGCATCAGCGTCGGCACCGACACCGAGGTCGATCGGCTGCTCACCGCGTTCGCTCGCGCGTAGACGAACCCCTCTTCACGCCTTCATGGGGGGCAAAGATCAAGACGCGACGTGTCGTCAGCCATAGATTTCTCTATCCGTGACGCGTCTACTCACCTGAAGACGTCAGGGATAAGACCTGAATCACGGCAGTTTCAGCGCTCGACGCGCGTGTCAGACGAGTGGAGAGCTTTCGACTAAAGGTAGTCGAGCGTATGAGGCACTCGCGTTCGTTCGCGACCGACAGCAGGACGATTCCGGAGCTGGAATCGCTGCGGGGCATCGCCATCGTGCTCGTCGTCCTGCTGCACGCCGACGGCATGATCAGCGGCTTGCGTGCGCTCACCGGTCCGCGTGTTCCACTGTGGCGCGCCTTCGTCGTCGGCGGCTGGACCGGCGTCAGCCTCTTTTTCATCCTCAGCGGCTTCCTCCTCTCGCGGCCCTTCCTGGCAGAGGCGTTCGGCGGCCGGCGCGTCTCGCGTGCGACGTACGCAGCGCGGCGCGCGCTCCGCATCCTGCCACTCTACTATACCGCCGTCGTCGTCGCGGCCGTGTGGTGCTCACGCCAGCCAGCTGATCTCGCGCGCGGCCTGCCCTTCGCGGTCTTCCTCAACTCGATCGAAGGCATGGCGGCGCCGCTCCCGCCGTTCAGCTTCGTCTGGTGGAGCCTCGCGACCGAAGCGCAGTTCTACGTGCTGCTGCCGCTCCTGCCGTGGCTGCTCACCGCGCGGCGCGGGCGCGGTATCGCGGTCGCCGCCGGCGTGCTCTACGCCGCCGCCTACATCGCGTTCGCTTGCGGCCGGCTGCACCTCGCGACGCTGCCCGGCAACAACCGCCTCGTGCACTCGTTCATCGGGCGCCTGCCGCTGTTCGCCTACGGCATCCTCGCCGCCGGCGTCTACGAGCGCTACGGCGACATCTTCCGCCGCTGGGCGGCGCGCACCCCGTGGATGCGCTGGGGCGGCGACGTCGTGTGTATCGCGGCCCTCGTGCTGCTGGGCTCGCTGCTCCGGCAGGTCGTCTACGTCAACTACTTCGAGCTCGAGACGCACTACCCCGAGTGGCACCTGCTCGAGGGCGCGTGCTGGACGACGGTGCTCCTCCTGCTCGTGCTCGCGCCGCTCCGTCTGAAGTCGCTGCTGTCGAACCGTGTGCTCGCGACGCTCGGCACGCTCTCCTACTCGATCTACCTGGTCCACGTGCCGGTGCTGACGTTCGGGCTCGCGGCGATCCGCGCCCGCTGGACCTTCGCCGCCGCCGGCTGGGACGCGCCGGCCTTCGCGGCGGTCGCGCTGCTGCTCGCATGCGTCGGCGCGATCTCCGCGGCGACCTATCATGTCATCGAGCGTCCGATGCTCGAGAGAAAAGCGCGGCTGCGCGCGCACGGCCCGGCCGATCACGGTTACGCGGCTGTCGGTGCCCTGCCGACCCACCCCCCACCCGTTCAAGTGCGGCTCCGTGCTTGAGAGGAGGTAGCTCGTGTTCGGTACCTACCGCTACATGCTGGCGATGCTTGCGATCTTCTCCCATTTCCACCCCATCCTCTCAGGCAGGCTCAACTGGACGGGCATGTACGCGCTCTTCGCGTTCTACGTGCTGAGCGGCTACCTGATGACGCGCGTCCTGCACGAGACGTACGGCTTCACGGCACGCGGCGTCGGGCACTACCTGTGGAACCGGGCGTTGCGCATCTACCCGACCTACTGGATGGCGGCGATCGTCTCGCTGCTGGTCGTGTGGGCCGCGCCGGCGACGGTCGCGCTCTACACCAAGGTGCTGGACATCCCGGTCACCGCACCGGGCATCGCCCAGAATGTCTTGATCTTCAGCCTCAATGCCTGGCGGGTGCCGCGCCTCGTGACCCCGGCGTGGTCGCTCCACGTCGAGATGTGCTTCTACGTGCTGATGGCGCTCGGGCTGTCGCGCTCGCTCCGCATGGCCGTGCTCTGGTTTGCGGCGAGCGCGGCGTACACCGCGTATCTCGTCCACTCCGACGTGGAGTTCGCGCTGCGCTACAGCACCGTGCTCGCGGGCTCGTTGCCATTCAGCGTGGGCGCGCTCGCCTACTTCGCGTCGCGCCGCTTCCGTTTCGCCCCGCACTGGGCGCCGGCGGCGGTGCTGGCCTTCCTCGCGATGGACTTCTGCGGACGTTGGGTCGTGTCGGACGTCATGACCGACGGCTTCTACATCGGGCTCGCCCTGAACGCGCTCGCCGTGATCTGCCTCGCCCAGGTGAAGGCGCGCTCGCTCGCTCCGCGTCTGGTGAAGATGGACCGGCTGCTCGGCGACCTCACCTATCCGATGTTCCTCCTGCATCTGCCCGTGGCGTACGTCTGGACCGCCGTCCTGCACGCGCAGAGCCGTCCGTCGGACGGTCTGATGATGCTGATCGCGCTGCCGACGTTGAATCTCGTCGCCTGGGGCGCGGTGCGCCTCGTCGATCGCCAGATCGAGCCGAGCCGCGCGTCGGTCCGCGCGACCGTCCTCGTGGGGCAGAGCGTCTCCGGGCCCGCCGCCATGGCGCGTTGAGGCCGGCGCGCCACGGCGGGCGGCGGGGCCGGCTCAGGGCGTGACGGCGTCCGTGCCCTTGCCGTGCGTGATCTTCGTCGTGCCGTGGACCGTGGCGCCGGTCGTGTCGATGGTGTCGTCGCCGTTGCCGGTGACGATCGTCAGGTTCTTCGGGACGTCCACGGAGGTCGGCAGGCTGATCGCGTTCGTGCCGGCACCGGCCTTGACGCTGATGCTCGCGGCCGGTCCGTAGCTGGCGTTCTTGATCTGGATCGTGTCGTCGTTCTTGCCGGACTTGATGGTCACGTTCTTCTGCGAGGTGAGCGCGTCGAGCGTCAGCTGATTGTCGCCCTGCCCGAGGTCGATCTTGATCGCGCCGTCAACGCTGCCAAAGGTGAGGATGGCCGTGTCCGCGGCGCCGCTCATCTTGAGCACCAGGTTCGCCGCGACCGAGCTGCTGTCGACGCGGAGCGCGTTGTCGCCGATCGCGTCGTTCGCATCGCCGCACGAGGCCGTGACGCTGCCGCCGGAGCCGGCTCCCATCTGCACGGACAGGGTGCCGCCGATCGGGTCGCGGCAGATCGCGGCGGCGTCGGAGCCGCCGCCGAGCGCGAGCTTCAGCCCGGCGTGCAGGAGCGTGTTGTGGACGATGACAGATTCGCTCTTCTTGCTGCCCTTCAGGGTGACGTCCTTCCCGACCTCGGCCGAGTCGATCACGAGCGCGCTGCCGTGGTTGTCGGCGACGGTCGTGTCACAGGCCGCGCTGCGCATGGCGCCGGCTCCGGCGCCCACCTTGATGGCCAGGCCGCCGTCCACGATCGTGCCGCCGCAGAGCTGCAGCACGTCGTCGCCGCTGCCGAGGTCGACGTTGAGCGTGCCGTGGTAGGCGCCGGCAGTGATCGTCAGCGTGTTCATGCCCGCGCCCATCTTGATCTTCACGGTGCCGGCCAGCGTCACCGTGTCGAGCGTCAGGGCGTCGTCGCCGTTCCCGAGATCGACCTGCAGGCCGCCCGTGACGTTGTCGAACGTCTTGCTCGCCTGGCCGTCGATCGTCGTCGTCCCTGCCCCGGTGACGCGCAGCTGGCCCGGGTTCAGACCGGCCTGGTCGATCGTGAGCACGTTCGGATTCGCGTCGCCCTTCAGCTTCAGCGTTCCGCCCGACGGCGCGCTGGTCACCTGATCGGCGCGGGCGGGAGCGGCGAGGACCTGTGCGACGAGAACGAACGCGGCAGCGACTGTAGCGCTGGTACGGATCATGGCGGGCACTCCTCGACCGTGACGTAGCCTAGGGTACCCGGCACCGTCTAGCGCCGGACGACATATGTGATGCGCTAGCGCCGCGCGTCGATGGCGAAGATGTCGCGCCCGCGGCGCAGGTAGACCGAGTGCGGCAGGATGAGCTGCACCTCGACCCCCCGTGCCGAATCGCCCTGGTGCAGCGTCACCGGCTGGCCGCCGATGCGGAGCGTCGCCGTGCGCACGCTGATGTCCTCCGCGTAGCCGATCGACATCACCTCGACGTTGCCGCCCGACGACTCCGCCGCCGGCCTCCGCTCACGCGGCGCGGGCTCGGCGTCGGGGTCGCGGCGTGCCGGCCGCACCGCCGCCTCGCGGCGTGGCGCGTCGTCCAATGCGTTGGCGCGCGTCCGAACGGACGGCACGGGGGGCGGCAGGCTCTCGCGTGCGGCCATCTGCGGCGCATCGGGCATTGCAGGTCGCTCGGCGGTCGTGGCCGCGCCGCCATCGACCCGTCCCCACGGCGCTTCGTCGTGGACGGCTGGCGCGGGTGCGCGGACGGGCGCGGCCGCGGCAGGCGGCGCTGCCGGAGCAGCGACGGCAGCTGCTACTGCCGGCGGGACCGGCGCGACGGCGGGCGCCGGTGGCGCGGCGATGGGCGCCGGTGGCGCGGTGATGGGTGGCGCGGCCTGTTTCGGTGGTGCGACCGGCGGGACGGCGGGTGCCTGTACGACCGCCACCGCGGGCCGCTCCGCGACACGAGCGGCGGCGACCGGGGGTCCCGGCGGCTCGATCGGCTTCACTGCTGCAGGCGGCGCTGGCGGTGCGGCAGCCGGACGCGGCGCCGCCTCCGCTACCCGGACCGGTGCCGATACCGCGGCCGCGGTTGCCGGCCGCTCCTCGCGCGTCTCCGGAACGACGGGCGCCGCGGGCACCGCAGGGTGCCCGGGCAGTACCGGCAGCATGGGCTTGTCCGGCGCGGGCGGAGCGATCTGCTGAGCGACTTCCTGCGGCCGTGCCGCGGGCGTCATCGTCTCCGGGGCGGTTCCGCGGAGCGCGAAATACGCCATGCCGACAAGGGATCCCGCGGTGAGCACGATCACGACTGGCAGGGTGAGCGACCGTGGCGGCCGCGCCTGCTCGTAGCGTGTCGCGGCCACCGCGGCTGCGGCGGCCGCGGTCGTCGTCGTCGCGGTCGGCACGGCCCCAGTCGCGGCCGCGCGTTGCTCGAGCTCCTCGAGCGCCTTCAGGATGGTACTCACGTGGCTCCTTGCGTGGCTGCGGCGAGCGTTGGCCGAGGGTATCCACCCGCGGTGCGGTAGAGCACGATGCGCGTCAAGGGGCCGACGATGCCGTCTTCGGCCAACTGGTTCGAGCGCTGGAACTGGACGACCGCGGCTCGGGTGTCCGCGTCGAAGACGCCGCTCGGCCGCGCGTGGTAGACCCCGGCGCGTTGCAGGAGCTGCTGCAATCGCGTCACGACGACGCCGCGCGCGCCGCGCGACAGGTTGCCGCCGATGCCGTCGAAGTCGCGCCACAGCACGTGCGCCTGGCCGGACCAGATCCGGTCGAGCGCAGCGGCCTCGACGGTCGTGGTCGCGCCGCCGATCGACAGCACCGCTTGCGTGCCGTCCATGCCGAGCAGCGCGACGAAGCGCGGCGTCGTGGATCCCGGGAACCGCAGCGTGAGGACCGCCGGCAGGTCGAGCAGGCGGAGCATGCTCCGGTTTCCGGTCAGGCCGACGTCGAGCAGGCCGCGCCGCATCGCGACGGTCTCGAGCTCGTCCGGAAGCTGGGTCTCGTTCGCCGCCAGTGGATGCTCGCCCCACGCCGCGAGGATGCCATCGGTCGCCGCGCGCGCCGTCCCCTCCACGCCGGTGCTGGTGACCGTGCGCGACAGGTCGGTGTCGGACATCGGCTTCGATGCGTCGAGACCCGTCCCGAGGCGCGTCGTGACCTGCCAGGCGGTCTGTGCGGGGGCGGCAGTCTCCGCGGGCGGGGGCTCCGCAGGCATCGTCGGCGGCGCGAGCGCCGCGTCGGGATGCGCTTCCCCGGCGAGCTCGGATGGCGCGGCGGCCGCCGGCGCGATCTCGCGGACCAGCGCCGGCGCGACGTCGGCGGCGGGCTCCGCGCGCGGCCGCTCCTCCGCGAGCGCGACCTTCACCTGCTCGACGGCCGGGGCGCCGACCACCGGCGCGCTGATCGCGGCGGACACACGCCCGGGATTCAGTCGGCTCACACCACGCATCGCCTCGGAGAGCCGCGGCTGCAGCCAGTCGAGCTGGGGCCCGCCCATGACCACGAGGAGGGCGCCCACCGCGAGCCCGACCGTGGCGAAGATCGCCCGGCGCGGCATCGAGAGGGTGCCCGGCAGCGGCACCGATTGAATCTCCTTGTAGGCCCGCGAGATCGTCCGCCGGGTGATGCGCGGCTCGCGCTCGACGAACGCCGCCAGCAGCGCCCGGTGCGCGATCATGTTGATCAGGCGCGGCACGCCCCCGGAGATGTGGTGGATGAGCCGCAGGGCGGGGCGGGTGAACACGTGGGTGCCGCGTCCGCCGCTCGCCACCGTGAGGCGATGCGTGATGTAGCCCGTCGTCTGGCGCGCCGAGAGCGGCCCGAGATGCCAGCGCAGGGTGATGCGCTGGTTCAGCTGCGCCAGGTCGGGGTCGAGCAGGAGCTTCCGCAGCTGGGGTTGGCCGACGAGCACGATGCGCAGCAGCTTCTGCGTGTTGGTCTCGAGGTTCAGCAGGAGCCGGATCTGCTCCAGCAGCTCGATCGAGAGCGCCTGTGCCTCGTCGAGGATGAGGACGCACATCCGTCCCTCGCGGTACTGCGCCATGAGGAACTGATGGAGCTGCTCGACCAGCTCGTCCTGCGTCTGGTCCGCGACCGGCAGCTTGAACTCGCGGCAGATGCGGCGCAGCAGCTCGACCGCGGAGAGCGGCGGGACGAACGTATAGGCCGATGAGACGTTCGGGCCGAGCTCGGAGAGGAAGAGACGCAGGAGCGTCGTCTTGCCGGTGCCGACGTCGCCCGTGATGCAGACGAAGCCGCTCGACTCGGTGAGGCAGAGCTTCAGGTGGGCCAGCGCTTCCGCGTGCTTCGTGGACAGGAAGAGGTAACGCGGATCAGGCGTCAGCCGGAATGGCTCTTCCTCCAGCCCGAAGAACTGCTCGTACATCCCCTCCGCCTCCACACACCGCCGCTGACACCGTAGCCCACCTCCCTATAGAGGAAAGCGGCCGCGACTACCAGGGAAATACCTGGCGAGCGTCGCAGACGGAGGCCCCGAGCGGGCGCGCTGGCTAGGCGAGGAGCGGTAGCACCTCGGCAGCGGCGCGCTCGCCCGAGCGCACGGCGCCGTCCATGTACCCGTTCCAGTAGGTCGAGGTCTCGGTGCCGGCCCAATGTATCCGCCCGCACGGGGTGCGCAGCGCCGCGCCGAAGTCGAGCAGAATGCCCGGTCCGAGGACCGCCACGGGACAGCCGCGGTTCCACTTCTCGGCGGACCAGTTGAACTGCACGACCTCGCTCGGTGACAGCGCCTGGTTGCCGAAGTAGGTGGCGAAGTTCTGCAGCGCGGCCGCTACGAGATCGGCGCTCGGCTGGGTTTCCCAGTAGCGCGCCTCGTGGCCGCCGATGAAGCCCATGAGCACGCCGTAGCTGCCGTCCGCGGGCGAGACGTCGAAGGTCGTCTTGGCGGGGCCGATCTCGCTCACCGCCTGGCCGTTCAGGCCGGCGGCGCGCCAGAACGGCGTCGGATACACGGCCTCGAACTTGATCAGGGTGCCCTGCGGCATGTGCTGCATCAGCTGGTCGCGCAGCGGCGGCAGCTGCGGGTCGTAGTCGATGCGCTGCGCCAGTGCCGGCGGGATCGCGACGATCACCTGCTGCGCCTTCGTCTTCACACGGTCGGAGTAGACGGTGACGCCGGTGCCGGTCTGGACGATGCGAGTCACGGGCCGGTTCAGGACGATGTTCCGCCCGAGCTGATCGGCGACCCGGAGCGCGATCGATTGCGCGCCGCCGACGAAGCGACTCTCCTGCGCGCCGCCCGCGGTGTTGAAGTTGCGCTCGAACGTGCCCGGGTTCGACTCGTTGCCGGAGGCTGCGATGTAGAACAGCGTGTAGAGCAGCGAGAGGTCGCGGGGCTCGGCGCCGAAGATCGCCTCGGTCGCCGCCGCGGTGACGCTCATGAACTCGTCGGTGCCGGTCGTGTTGCTGCGCAGCCACTGGTCGAGCGTCTGGCGGTCGAGCGTCTCCGCGTTGGCGGCCGTCCACGGGCTGTCGACCGGCACGCTCTGCGACATCTGGTCGAGCTGGAGCACCGCGAGCGTGACGTCGCCCGCGACCAGCGGATCGATCGGCGCGTTCCCGAGCGGGGTGTTGGTCGGGTACACCTCGCGCCGGCCGTCGCCGCCGACGAAGACGCTGTTCCCGGTATTGTAGGTCGGGTACGTCGCGACGCCGACGGACGCGGCGAGCGCCTGGATGCGGTCCTGCGTCGGGCCGGTGAACATGCCGCCCAGCTCTGCGTAGCCGCCGTTCGAGAGCGTGTGGGTGAGGGTGCGGCCGCCGACCCGCTCGCGCGCCTCGAGCACGACGACCGAGCGTCCCGCGCTCGCGATGAGCCGGGCGGCGGTCAGGCCGGCGAGCCCGGCGCCGACCACCACGACGTCGGCGTGGTGCGTGCTGGCCTCGCTGCGGCGCGGCAGCGAGAGGGTCGCCATGGCGGCGGTGGCGGCGGCGCCGCCGAGGAAACGCCGGCGCGAGATACGGTGCGGGCTCTTGGGGTGCGTGGCCATCGGGCTCCTCCGGCGGCGGAGCCTAGCGACCGGCCGCCGCCGCTCCCATCACGGCGACGTGGCATCCGGCGGCCAAAAATCAGGGAGGACGGCGGGTCGTGACCTGGGTTCTTCGGCGCGGTGACGGACTAGTCGTCGTCGCCGCCGCCGTCGTCATCGCCGGCGTCGCCGCCATCGTCCGCATCATGGGCACCACGGGCATCACCCGCGCCCGGCGGCATGGCGGCGCCCTCGTCGCCGAGCGCGGGCGGGGCGCCCTCGGCGCCCGGCGTGACGGCGCCGCTTGGCACCGGCGTCGCGGGCTTCTCGCGCATGTCCGCGGCCTTCTTGTCGATGCGGTCGTAGACGAACGGCTTCATGCCGAAGACGACGCCGCTCCCCTCCGCGGTCGCGAACGACTTGGCGTCGGGTGCGTTGGGGTCGGCGGGCGCGACGCCACGCGTGCCGAGCAGGGTGCCGAGCTTCGCACCGCTCTCGTCGCTCACGACGATGAGGAGATCCGGCGTCGCGAGGCCGTACTTGCCGAGGTCGGCCGCGTGCTCCTCGACGATCTCGCTGCCCTTCAGCGTCGCGACGTCGTCGAGGAAGCGCGTGATCGCGGGCCCGCGCTCGGCGCCTTCGCCGGGGGCGTCGAGGTGCCACGCGCCGTCGCGCTTCACCAGGGTGAAGCCGGTCCCGTCCTTGCGTGTCACCACGAGCTTCCCCGCCTTGGCCTTGTCGAAGGCGAGGACCGTCTTGTCGCGCAGGGTGGAGAGATCCTTGTCCAGGCTCTTCACCGCGTACTCGGGGATCGTGTACACGGTCGGCCGCTTGGCGCGCTTCGCGTAGATCGTCTTCTTCTGCGGGTCGTTCTTCGTGCCGCCGACGAGCAGTGTCTGCTGCGCGCTGTCCTTGCCGACGAACACGCTGACCTCGAGGCGCGGCTGGTCGAGCCCGAAGGGCGCGAGCGCGGGGGCGGCATCGTCGCTTGCGAAGTCGTCGGCGCGGATGCCGCGGATCGACGCCAGGAGCGAACGCATCTCGGCTGCGTCGGCGGGATACGACCCCGGGGTGGTGATGCGCCACGTTTCGGCGCTCGGGTCGCCCTGGCGCTCGACTGCGATCGTCTCGTTCGGCCGCTTGATGACGACGCGCTGCACCTGCGACTCGTCGAACGAGATGACGGCCTTGTCGCGCAGGTCCTTGAGCTCCTTCTTGAGACCGGTCGGGAGCCCGCCGCCGACGATCAGCACGGCGTTGTCGTCGTCCTTGCGGGCATAGGCGGAGAAGCCGACCTGCGTGCCCTTGCCGACCTTCACCGCCGGCAGGGTCGTGCCCCCCTTCAGCCCGAGCGTGACCGCCGCCTCGGCCGGATCGAGGCCGTAGGAGGCGAGCTTGTCGGTGACGCCGTCGAGCGTGCGCGACACCTCCGCTTCGGAGATCGCGGTGAGCAGGTTGTTGACGGTCGCGTCGTCGGCGTCGGCCTCGATCGGCTTGGTCAGGCGCCAGTGGCCGTGGTCGTCGCGCGCGAGGCTCATCGCGCGGTCGGGGTACTGGAGGTCGATCGAGGCGACCGCGTCCTTGTCGAACGCGAGGAGCCGCTTCTGCGTGGCCTCGGTCTTCTCGTGCGGGAGCTCGACCCAGTAGACGTAGGCGCCGAGGGCCGCGAGGACGAGGAGGAGGAAGAGGGTGTTGCGCGGCCTCACTTGGTGCTCCGGCGCCACCACACGGTGAGGCCGAGGAGCAGCAGGAGCTCCGGCATGATCAGCACCGAGAGGTAGAAGATCCGCCGGCTCTCGTCGGGCGTCAGCTGCGCACGGGATGCCTCGATCGCGCGCGGGCGGATCGCGATGAGCTCCTCCTGGCCGCCGAGCCAGTTCATCATGTTGAGCAGCAGATCGCGGTTGAAGACCTGGGGCAGGAACTGGTTGGTGGCGAAGTCCGAGTCGCCGACCACGACGAGCTTGGTCTCGCCCTCCTTGCCGAAGCCCATCTCCTTGTGCTTGCCGGTGACCGCGACGGCGAGCGACACGGGGCCCTTGATGTCCTTGTCGTCCTGCGCCGCCTCGCCGCGATCGAACACGCCGGCGACGTCGGTCTCCGCCCACGAGGACGCGCTCGACTTCACGAGCTCGATCGCGCTGACGCCGGTCTTGCCGGCGGCGTTGGCGTCGACGGCGCGCGACATCGGGAAGATCGTCCGCTCGTGGAAGTCCTTGGTGATCGGATGCGTGCCGTACGTCGAGGCGATGATCTGCAGGCCGAGCGCGGGGCCCTCGAAGAGCCGCACGACCTGGTCGACGACGACCGAGTCGGTGATCTTCACGCCCCAGGGATCGACGAGCGTCACGAGCTGCGCGCCGCGCCGCGGGCCGACCAGGAAGAGCGCCGAGCGCCCGGCGCGGAGATAGTTGCTGATGAGCGACACCTCGTGCTCGAAGAGCGGCTTCTCCGTGCCGACCGCGATCAGCACCGTGCATTCCGGCGGCACGTCCTGCTCGGTCGCCAGCAGCACCTTGCGCGTGTCGTAGTTCTCGTTGGTGAGCGCGTCCTTCAGGCCCGAGAAGCCGCGCTGCTCGCGGTTCTCGAGGTCGGGCTCGCCGTGGCCGTCGAGGAAGCAGGCGACCTTCTTGGCGGTGCTCGTCGCCTTGATCAGGCCGTTGGTGACGGCCTCCTCGGTCATGTCGCGGGTGACGGTGGCGGTCTGGTCGCCGTACTGGATGTGGATCGTCGGCAGCTCGGTGACCTTGTAGCGCTCCGCCAGGTCGCGCTCCTTGTCCGGGTCGACCATGTGGAACGTGACCTTGTCGGAGGCGTAGCGGTAGCTGCCGAGGAGATCCTCGACCTCGGGGTCGGCGCCCGCCTGCACGAAGGCGTCGAACACGACGGGCCGCTCGAGCTTGGTGAGGACGTTCTTCGACTGGGTGGAGAGCGAGAAGACGTTCTGCTTCGTCAGGTCCCAGCGGTGGTTGTGGCGGCTCGCGAGCCAGTTCACGACGGCCAGCACGCCGACGAAGATCAGCGTGTAGATGACGGCGTTCGCGCCGTACTTCGTGGAGCGCTCGCCGAGGACGCTCGTCAGGCTGTCGCGGCTGGCCGTCAACCAGAGGACGATGAGCAGGAAGCCGAGGCCGACGTGGAGGAAGACATAGGCCTGCGCGGCCGGCGTCACCGCGAAGGCGACGATGCCGAACACGAGGAGCACGACGCCCCACAGCCCGAACAGCGAGGTCGACCGGCCGCCCACCATCACCTCCAGCGAATCGACTCGACCGAGCGGTGCGTGAGGAAGAGCGCGAGCATGATGACGCTCACGAAGTAGACGATGTCCTTCGAGTCGATGACGCCCTTCACCATCTGGCCGAAGTGCTCGGTGAGCGAGATGTAACGCAGGAACGCGCCGACCGTCTCCCCGGCGCTGTCGGCCGGCCAGGCGATGATGTAGAGCAGCAGGAGCGACACGAGGCAGCTCACCGCCGCGATGATCTGGTTCTCGGTGAGCGCGGACGTCAGCACGCCGACCGCGACGAACGCGGTCGCGAGCAGCGTCAGGCCGAGGTAGCCGGCGAGCACCACGCCCGCCTCGGGGTTGCCGTAGGCGAAGAGCACGAGGGGGTACACGCCCGTGAGCGCCACCATCAGCAGCACGAACACGAACGACCCGAGGAACTTGCCGATGACGATCTCGGAGATGCGGAGCGGCGACGTCAGCAGCAGCTCGTAGGTGCCGGACTTCTTCTCCTCCGCCAACGTGCGCATGGTGATGACCGGCACGAGGATGACGAGCACCACGGAGAGGTTGTGGAGCAGCGGCGCGATCACGAACTCGTTCAGGTTGAGCCGTTGCAGGACCTGGGGGTTCTGCTGCGCCGAGTAGATCGTCAGCAGCATGTTGAAGCGCGCCAGCAGGTTGAAGAAGAACCAGCCGCCGAGCAGCAGGAAGCCGGTCAGCACGACGTAGGCGATCGGCGAGACGAAGTACGAGCGCAGCTCGCGTCCAGCGATGGTGAGCACGTTCCGCATGCTACTGCTCCGTGCTTATGCCGGCGTCCTCCGGCGTGGAGACCTTGGCGACGGCGCGCAGGAACACGTCCTCGAGGCTGCCGGTGCGCGTGAGGTTCTTCATGTCGTCTTCCAGCACGACCTGCCCGTCGTTGATGATCACGACCTTCTCGCAGATCTGCGACACCTCGGGCAGGATGTGGGTCGAGAGGATCACCGTGCGCTGGCCGGCGAGCTCGCGCACGAGCGAGCGGATCTCGATGATCTGGCGCGGATCGAGGCCGATCGTCGGCTCGTCGAGCACGAGGACGGGCGGATCGTGGATCAGCGCTTGCGCGAGGCCGGCGCGCTGGCGGAAGCCTTTCGAGAGGTGCTTCAGCAGGCGGGTGCGGACCGCTTCCAGGCCGCACAGCTTCACGACCCGGTCGATGCCGTCCTCGATCGCGTCGCGCGTCATGCCCTTGATGCGCGCGACGAAGCGCAGGTACGCCTCGGTCGTCATCTCGGCGTAGAGCGGCGGGTTCTCCGGCAGGTAGCCGATGCGGCGGCGGACCTCCGCGCTCTCGGTGAACACGTCGAAGCCGGCGACCTTCGCGGTGCCGCTCGTCGCCGGCAGGAAGCCGGTGAGGATGCGCATCGTGGTCGTCTTGCCGGCGCCGTTCGGGCCGAGGAAGCCGAGGATCTGCCCCTGCGCGGCGCTGAAGCTGACGTCGCGGACGGCGACGATGTCGCCGTACCGTTTGGTGAGGTTTCGCACTTCAAGCATGAGCGAACGTCGTCAAAAAGTGATGTGAATTTCGTGCAGAAGCGAGAGCGGCGGGAGGTTTAACGGGGGGGTCAAGAGTTGTCAAGATAACCCGGACGCGGCACAAGGGGGCATGAGCGAGGCGGGGCAGAAGAGCGCTACGCCCCCGTCCCGCAGCGCGGCCCGGGCGCGCCGCGCCCGCGAGACGACCCCGATGCTGCCCCTGGGCGGGACGCCTGCGGTCGCGCCGGAGGCGCCTCGGGAGCCCCAGGAGGCGCCGCCGCGCCTCTACCTCGTCGACGGCAGCTCCTACGTCTATCGCGCCTTCCACGCGATTCCCTTCCTCTCCACGTCGAAGGGCGTGCCGACGAACGCGCTCTACGGCTTCCTCACGATGATGCTGAAGCTGCTCCGCGAGGAGCGTCCGTCGTACCTGGCGATCGTCTTCGACGCGCCCGGCGAGACCTTCCGCGACGCGATCTTCGCCGACTACAAGGCGAACCGCAGCGCGATGCCGGACGAGCTGGTGCCGCAGCTGCCGCTCGTGCGCCGCGCGGTCGCGGCGATGGCCATCGCGGTGCTCGAGCAGCGCGGGGTCGAGGCGGACGACGTCATCGGCACGCTCGCGACGCGCGTCGCCGACGCCGGCACCGACGTCGTGATCGTGACCGGCGACAAGGACTTCCAGCAGCTCGTCTCACCGCGCATCTCCCTGCTCGACACGATGTACGGCAAGCGCACGATGCTCGAGGACGTCCGCGCCCGCTACGGCCTCGAGCCGGAGCGCTGGATCGACGTCATCGGCCTGATGGGCGACGCGATCGACAACATCCCCGGCATCCGCGGTGTCGGCGAGAAGACCGCGGCGGCGCTCATCCGCCACGCCGGCAGCCTCGAGCACCTGCTCGCCTCGCTCGACACGCTGGAGTCGAGCGGCATCCGCGGCGCCAAGGGCCTCGCCGCCAAGGTCGCGGAGCACGCCGAGCAGACGCGGCTCGCCAAGTCGCTCGCGGCGATCCGCCGGGACGTGCCGCTCGACCACGCGCTCGAGCAGTTTCAGGTCCAGCCGGTGCACCGCGCCGAGCTCGAGGAGCTCTGCCGCGAGTTCGAGTTCCACTCGCTGCTGCGCGAGCTCGGCAACGCCGCCGCCGACACTCTGGCGCCGGCGAGCGCCGCGGCGCGCTCGGGCGCCAGCGTGCTCGCGGAGCTGGCGGCCGCGCAGGTCTGCGCCGTCGCCCTCGACACGACCGCCGCCTCCGCGATGTGGGCCGCGGCGCGCGCGCTGGCGCTCGCGCCGGCCGACGACGCGAGCGTCGCCGTTACCGTGCCGTGGCCGGCCGAGGCGGCCGCCGCGCTCGCGGCGGAGCGCTGTGAGAAGGTCGGCGTCGATGTGAAGCGCGCCGCGATCGTGCTCGAGCGTGCCGGCCTGCCGCTCGCCGGGCCGCTCTTCGACCTCGGCATCGCCTCGTACGTGCTGGATCCGTCGCGGCCGAGTCACGCCGTCGATGAGCTGGCGCGCCACTTCCTCGGCGTCGCGCCGCCGCAGGCCGCGGCGGGGGCCGACGCGGAGCCGGATCTGCCGCGGCTCGAGTGGGAGGCGCGCACGGCGCGCGCGCTGCGTCCCGTGCTCGAGCGGGCGCTCGCCGAGCACGACGAGCTCGCGCTCTTCCGCGACGTCGAGATGCCGCTCACGCTGGTGCTCGCCGCGATGGAGCGGCGCGGCGTGCGCGTCGATCGCGAGCTGCTGACCGCGCTCGGCGCCGAGTTCCGCGAGGCCCTCGCGCGCCTCGAGGCGGAGATCTATGGGCTCGCCGGCGGCGAGTTCAAGATCAACTCGACGCCGCAATTGCGCGAGGTGCTGTTCGACCGTCTCAAGATCTCGACGCGCGGCATCCGCAAGGGCAAGACCGGCTACTCGACCGACGTCGACGTGCTGAGCCGCCTCGCGGAGGTCCACCCGCTGCCCGCGAGGATCCTCGAGCACCGCGGCATCGCGAAGCTGCTCTCGACGTACGTCGATCCGCTGGTCGCCCTGATCCATCCGGAAACCGGGCGCGTGCACACCTGCTTCAACCAGACGGTCGCCGCGACCGGGCGTCTCTCGTCGGCCGATCCGAACCTGCAGAACATTCCGATCCGCACCGCCGAGGGCCGCCGCATCCGCGCCGCCTTCGTGCCCGAGCCCGGCAACGTGCTGGTCGCCGCCGACTACTCGCAGATCGAGCTGCGCGTGCTCGCGCATCTGACCGGCGATCCGGTGCTGCTCGAGGCCTTCACGACCGGCGAGGACATCCACACCCGTACCGCCGCCGAGGTCTTCGAGGTCGCGCCGGCGCTCGTCTCGTCGGAGATGCGGCGGCGCGCCAAGGTGATCAACTTCGGCATCATCTACGGGATGGGGCCGCAGCGCCTCGCGCGCGAGCTGGCGATCCCGTTCGCCGACGCGCAGCGCTACATCGCGAACTACTTCGCGCGCTACGCGGGCGTCACCCGCTTCATCGACGAGACCCTCGCCGAGGCGCGCCGCCAGGGCTACGTCGCGACGCTGCTCAAGCGGCGCCGCTACCTGCCGGAGCTGACGAGCCGTGAGGAAGGCGTCCGCCAGTTCGCCGAACGCACCGCCATCAACACGCCCGTCCAGGGGTCGGCGGCGGATCTGATCAAGCTCGCGATGGTCCGGCTCGAGGCGCGCCTGGCGCGCGAGCGCGTCCCCGCGACCATGATCCTGCAGGTGCACGACGAGCTCGTCTTCGAGGTGGAGGCCGGATCGCTCGCGCCGGCGATCGCGGTCATCCGCGAGGAGATGGAGGGCGTGATGCCGCTCCAGGTGCCCCTCCAGGTGGACATCGGCAGCGGCCCCAACTGGGCGGCGACGGACTGATGGTCGCCGCGCCCGGCCGATCGCGCATTTGGTCGCGAATAACCGGCGGCGGCCGCCGTCTATAGGGGAGTGGCGCCCGGGTGGAACGGACCGATGCCGAGCTCGTGCGGTTGGCGCGCACCGGCGATCGGGCGGCGTTCCAGGAGCTCGTCGAGCGCTACCAGCGCAAGATCTACACGGTCGTGCTCGGCATGCTGCATGACCACGAGGCCGCCTGGGAGACATCCCAGGAGACCTTCCTCAAGGCCCTTCGCAGCCTCGACCAGTTCAAGGGAGAGGCGAGCTTCTACACCTGGCTCTACCGCATCGCCGTGAACCTCGCGATCGACTACCAGCGGCACGAGTGGCACCGCCCGACGGTCACGTCGGTGCCCGAGGCGGCCCTCGAGGCGCAGGAGGGAATCCAGGACGAGCTGCGGCGCGACGATCCGTTCCGCCGCGTGAAGAGCCGCGAGATCGGCGAGCGCGTGCGCGCCGCCATCGATCAATTGACCCCCGAACATCGGGCGGTCATACTTTTGCGCGAGGTCGAAGGGCTCTCGTACGACGAGATCAGCCGCGTCATGGAATGCGCGAAGGGAACGGTGATGAGCCGCCTCCACTACGCGCGCAAGAAGCTGCAGACGCTGCTGCAGGACTGCCTGTGAGCACCAGGCGGCGCGTGCGCGCATGATCTGCCGCGACATCGAGAACATGCTCGACCGCTTTCTCGACGGCGAGCTCGAGGCGCGCAGCATGCGCGTCGTCGCGCTGCACGTCACGCGCTGCCCCGCCTGCGAGCGCCTGTTGCAGGAGCTCGAGCGGCTCCAGGAGCTGATCGTGGAGGGCGTCAACGAGGCCGTTGCGCGCGTCGACTTCACGCGCTTCTGGGCCGACATCGCCGGGCAGGCCGAGGTGGTGCAGCGCTCGTTCGGCGGCGTCGGCGAGCGCCTGCGGGCGTTGGCGGCGCGGCCGGCGGTGATCGCCGCGGTGATGGCCGTCGCGCTGCTGGTGAGCGCGCTCGAAATCTGGCGCGCCGGCGCGAGTCTCTCGGCCGCGACGCAGGGCCCGCCGAACAACCAGGCCCGCATCGACAGCCTGGTGAGCGACGCGCCCTCGGTGGCGCTCTTCTCCGAGCCGGTCAGCAACACGACCGTGATCTGGATCGACGAGGGCGCCAGGTGAGGCGCGCTGCCGGCGCATCGGCGCCCGTCCTCGCCGCGGCGCTTGCGCTCGCGGCGGCCGTCGCGCTGCTCCCGGCGGCGCCGGCGTGCGCGGGCGGCGTCACCGTCACCGTCGGCAGCGTGCTCGCGACCGACGGCGGCACGCCCGAGTTCGACACCCGCCTGATCGCGATGAAGCCGCAGTTCGACAGCCTCTTCCGCTATGCCTCGTATCGCCTGATGAAGCAGGAGCGCCGCGGGCTCGACTGGGGGCAGGGCGCGAGCTTCGACATCCCCGGCGGGCGCTACCTGGTGGTGGCGCCGAAGGAGTTCCGCGACTCGAAGGTCGGCATGCAGGTGATGCTGCTCGAGGGCGGGCGGCCGCTGATCGACACGTCGGTGGCGCTGCGCGACCACGGTGTGCTACTGCTCGGGGGTCCGAAGCAGGAAACCGGCGTCCTGATCATCGTGATCGGCGCGGATACGGAGTGACGCATGCTTGAGTACGTCTACGGCCAGGCGAAGCAGCTGCTCGACACGATCCGGGCGGAGACGCGTGAGTACGGGCTCCTGCCCCTGCTCGAGCCGGTCGCGCCGTTCAATCAGTCGCGGCTCCTCCTGCCGCTCGTCATCGCGGGCGCGCTGATGTCGCTGGTCTTCCTCTCCGGCATCGCGATCGGCGCCTTCGCGGCCCTGTTCGCGGCGCTCGTCGGCCTCTATCTGCTCTTGAGCGAGGTCTTCGGCGTCACGCTCGAGCTGAACGCGCTGCCGCGCTGAGGACGGACCGCCAGCGCGCTCAGCCGCTCGTCGCGAGGCCGGGCAGCTCGATCCCGGCCGCCTGCAGGCGCATGAAGAACGTCAGCAGCGCGGGCGGCATCGCCGTCTCCGACTCGGCGGTCGAGTCCGGCAAGGACTCGAACTCCAGGATCTGCAGATCGGCGAACGTCTTCCGGACACGCGGCGTGAGCAGGCCGAGCCGCTTCAGGTTCGGCACGATCTTCGAGAAGAGGATCTGGCGGAAGCCGACCATGAACGGCGTGTTCATCGACCACGAGAGCCAGCGCTTCGAGTCGAGACCGAGACGCGGCCACACCTCCTCCATCAGCAACCGTTCGCGCATGAGCATCGTCGCCTCGATGACGAACTCCTCGCGTACCTTCAGCTCGGCGCTGCTGAGCTCCTTCGTGTAGAGATCCTGCAGCGAGAGGATGCCGAAGGCGACGTGGCGGGCCTCGTCGCGCATCACGTAGCTCGTGATCTGCTGGATGAGAGGCTCGCGGGCGGCGGTGAAGCGCATCAGGCCGAACGCGGCGAGCGCCAGGCCCTCCACCATGATCTGCATGCCGAGATAGATCATGTCCCAACGCGACTCGCTGATGATCTGCGACAGCAGCGTGTGCAGGTGGCGGTTCACGGGATAGCTCACGCCGAGCTTCTCGGTGAGGTAGCGGCGGTACACCTCGACGTGCCGCGCCTCGTCGGCGACCTGGTTGGCGGCGTAGAACTTGCCCTCGGTCCAGGGCACGGTGTTGACGATCTGGGCGGTCGCGAGCAGCGCGCCCTGCTCGCCGTGCAGGAACTGCGACAGCAGCCACGCGTTGAAGTGCAGGTCGAGCTCGCGCCGGCGCGCCAGCGGCAGCTGCTCCGGCAGCGCGAGGATGCCGTCGATGATGCCCATCTCCTCGGCGGTGGCGCGCGACGGATCGACGTCGATCGACCAGTCGATGTCGGTCGCGGCGTTCCACTGCATCGCCTTGCCCTTCTCGTAGAGCCGCATCAGCTCGTCGTGGCGGACACGGTAGTCCCAGGTGAAGACGGTCGGGAAGGCGGATCCGATGCGCTCCTCGGCGCCGCCCTCGGGGAGCATGATGGGGTGCGCCTGCGCGGCGCTGCCGGAGGGATGGCTGAACGTGTCCATAGTGAGCGGGTCTATCGTCGGCCGGCGCGCGAGTGTCAATGCGCTTTCGGCGCTTTCCGGGTGCTCCCCGATTTTTCTCGAGGGCATTGCCCATCAATGGTGCGCGGGCTCACGTCTCGGTCGGATTCCGCACGCGCACGATTGCCGCTTGCCGCTGTACGCGGTCCCCGGTAATGCTTTTGTCCCATGGCGGAGCAGAAGGCGACGAACATCGTATGGCACCAGGGCGCGGTGACGCGCGCGGACCGCGAGAAGATGAACGGCCACAAGGGCTGTACGGTCTGGCTCACCGGCCTCTCCGGCTCGGGCAAGTCGACGATCGCCGTCGACCTCGAGAAGCGGCTCTGGGAACGGGGCGTCCGCGCCTACATCCTGGACGGCGACAACGTCCGCCACGGCCTCAACAAGAACCTCGGCTTCTCGCCCGCCGACCGCACGGAGAACATCCGCCGCATCGGCGAGGTCGCGAAGTTGTTCAGTGACGCCGGCCTGGTCACCCTGACCGCCTTCATCTCGCCCTACCGCGCCGACCGCGATCAGGTGCGGGTGCTGATGGGGCAGGGCGACTTCGTCGAGGTGCATGTCGATTGCCCTGTCGAGGTCTGCGAGCAGCGCGACGTGAAGGGCCTCTACAAGAAGGCGCGGGCCGGCGAGATCAAGGAGTTCACCGGCATCTCGGCGCCGTACGAGGCCCCCCAGAAGGCGGAGCTGACGATCCGCACCGCCGGACAATCCGTCGAGGCGAGCGCCCGCCAGATCCTGCAGTACCTCGAGAGCAACGGCCACGTGCCGCGCGGCTAGGCCCGCGTCCACGCGAGAGCGTCCGGCTCAGATCTCCTCGCCCCACGCGGCTGCGATCTTGGCTCTGCCCATGAGCTGCTCGGGCGAGTAGCCCCCGAGGTGGTGGCCGCCCCCCGGGTAGCCGACGACCTTCCAGCCGGCCCAGTCGCGGTTGCCGCCGTACTTCGGGTGGGCGAGGAAGCCCATGATGGTGTGGGCGCGGACGGCCGCAAAGAACGTCGCCGCCGGGGCGGCGGTGCCGCCCGACCAGCCCTCGGCCTTGCCGGACTCGACGGTGGCGAGGACGTCATCCTGCTGCGCCGCCGAGAGCGCGACGAAGGACGCCTCGAAGCGCCGATGCGCGACCGCGTCGAGGCCGGCGACGCCGGCGCGGTAGAGCGGCTTCATCGCGGCGTCCTCGTGGACCAGCGCCTTGTCGATGAAGTTGACGCAGTTGGCCTCGATCGCGCCGGGCTCGTGGTCGGTGGGGATGATGCGCCCGGTGACGGCCTCGACGGTCTTCCACTCGGCGGCGGAGAGCACCTCGGGCCGGGTCGACTCCGCGGCGGCGCGCGCGGCGCGCGGCCGCGGGGTGTTGAGCAGGACCCAGAGCGAGCCGCCGTAGAGCGCGCTCTGGATCAGGAAGTCGCGACGTGAGACCGGCTCCGCCATGGCGATCCTTTCAGGCGTTCCCGCGCTTCGCCTCGCGCACGAAGTGGTCGGCGACGCGGTAGGCGTTGGCGAGGATGGTGAGCGTCGGGTTGTAGCCGGCGGCGGTCGGGAAGACGCTGCCGTCGACCACCCACAGGTTCGCGACCTCGTGGCTGCGGCACCACTTGTCGACGACCGACGCCTGCGGATCGTCGCCCATGCGGCAGGTGCCGTGGAAGTGGGCGCTGCCCTTCATCGCCGAGCGCTCGTCGGCGAGCGCGAAGACACTCGGCACCCACTTCTCGACCGCGCCCGCCGCGTCCGCGAGCTCGAGCATCCGCTGCGTGTACCAGCGGTTCATCGCGAGATCGTTGGCGTGCTGGCGGTGCGTGATGCGTGGCACCGGCAGGCCGAAGCGGTCCTTCACCGTCGGGTCGAGATCGACCCGGTTCGACTCCATCGGCATGTCCTCGAGGATCGCGACCGTGCCGACCGCGTGCGGGAACTTGCGCAGGTAGTCCTTCAGGTCGGCGCCCCAGGCGCGCTTCGCCGGGTAGCCGGGAAAACCGAGGAAGGCGTACGCGAGCGGCTGCTTCACCAGCATGTTGAAATCGGCGACGACGCCGCCGCGGATGAAGCCGCGTTTTGCGTCGCTCGGGTGCAGGTCGTCGAGCGCGACGTGGCTTTCGAGCGCCGCGAAGCTGAGCGCCGGCACGTCGATCGTGAAGTTGACCGTCGCCGCATGGTGGAAGGTGAGGTTGCGGCCGACGAGGCCGCTGCCGTTCGCGAGACCATGCGGAAAGGATCCGGACTTCGACATGAGGAGGAGATGCGGGGTGCCGAAGGCATTGCCGGCGACGACGACGTGGCGCGCGAAGACCTCGTGCTCGCGGCGCTTGGCGTCGAGGTAGCGGACGCTGCGCGCGCGCCCGTCCGGGCCGAGCGTGACCTCGCGTGCCACCGTGTTGGGGCGAAGATCGAGGCGGCTCGTCGCGAGCGCCTTCGGCACGCACACCGAGAGCGTCGTCGCCTTCGCGTGGATCATGCAGCCGTACTGCTGGCAGGCGCCGCCGTAGACGCATTCGGGCCGCCCGCCGTAGGGCCGCGAGTTGATGGCCATCGGCGTCGGGAACGGATGGTAGCCGAGCTTGCGCGCGGCCTGCGCGAAGCGGGCGCTCGACGTGCGGCCCGGATGGGCCGGGTTCGGATAGCCCTTCGTACGCGGCGAGCCGAACGGGTTGGCGGTGGCGTCGCCGGCGACGCCGAAGTCCCACTCGGCCCGCTCGTAGAAGGGCTCGAGCTCCTCGTAGGTGATGGGCCAGTCGGCGAGGCTCGCGCCGGCGAGCGGGCCCTCCGTCGAGCGCACCTTGAAGTCGTCGGGGCGGAAGCGCCAGGACCAGGCCGCCCAGTGCGTCATCGTGCCGCCGACGCAGTTCGCGGTCAGGTTGAACCGCCCGGTCTCGGTCGGGCTCTTCTCGTCGTAGCGGTAGGTCTCGAGCTGGTCGGGCGAGAACACCTCGTCCCGGATCACCGTGCGCAGCTCGTCGTCGTCGAAATCGTTCGGCCCGAGGAACGGGCCGCGCTGCAGCGCCACGACCCGGAGGCCCGCGGCGGTGAGCTCCTGGATCATGACGCCGCCGCCGGCACCGGTGCCGATCACGCAGACGTCGCACTCGTCGCGCTTCGCCATCGTGCTCGCTGGGCCGTCCGCGCCTACTTGCGCATCGATCCGATCAGGACGTCGGCGACCTCGGGGCGGCTGAACTCCTTCGGTGGCCGCTGGCCGGCGGCGAGCATCTCGCGCACCTTGGTTCCGGAGAGCGCGATGTGCTCGGTCGACGGATGCGGGCAGGTCTTCGCCGACGCCATGCTGTCGCACACCTTGCAGAAGAAGGTGTGGTCGAAGAAGAGCGGCGTGATCGCCATCTCCTCGGCGGTGAAGTTGTCGAAGATGTAGTGCGCGTCGTAGGTGCCGTAGTACGAGCCCACGCCCGCGTGGTCGCGCCCGACGATGAAGTGCGTGCAGCCGTAGTTCTTGCGGATGATGGCGTGGAAGATCGCCTCGCGCGGGCCGGCGTAGCGCATGTTGGCGGGCAGCACCGAGAGCACCGTACGGTCCTTGGGGTAGTACTTGTCGAGCAGGACCTTGTAGCACTCCATGCGCACGTCGGCGGGGATGTCGTCGCCCTTGGTCGCGCCGACGAGCGGGTGCAACAGGAGACCGTCGACGATCTCGAGCGCGCACTTCTGGATGTACTCGTGCGCGCGGTGCACCGGGTTGCGCGTCTGGAACGCGACGATGCGCTTCCAGCCGCGCTCGATGAAGAGGGCGCGCGTCTCGAGCGGATCGAGACGATGCTCGCGGAACGGGATCTCCTTCGGCCGGTCGAGCAGGGTGATCTTGCCGCCGAGGTAGACGTCGCCCTGGTCGTAGACGACCTTGACGCCGGGGTGCGCGGCCTCGGTCGTGCCGTACACCTCCGCGGCCTCGCGCTCCTTGTCGTAGGTGAACTTCTCCGCGAGGTGCAGGATGCCGAGCGGCCGGTCGTCCTCGTAGAGGACGACGTCGTCGCCGGCGTGCAGGTCGCGCTCCTTCTCCTTGGTGACGGAGAGCGTGACGGGAATCGTCCACGGCAGGCCGTTGGAGAGACGCATGCGCTCGCGCGTCGCGCGGTAGTCGGCTTCGCCCATGAAGCCCTCGAGCGGGCTGAAGGCACCGACACCGATCATTTCGAGGTCGGAGATCTCACGTGCCGTGAGCTTGATGTGCTTGAGCTGCTTCAGCTCCCCCATCCACTGCGCGCGCTCCTTGTCGGTCGCCCAGCGGTTCACCAGCGTGCCGCCGTGCGGCAGGATCGTCGCGCCGCTCACGAACGGACTCCGCGGCCGGCGAGCGGCATCGTGCGGCGAGTGCGATGGAGCAAAGAGCCTAGCGTCATGGAACCGAACCTCCTTGGGAGCGTTGCGTGGGATGGAGCGGAAGCGGGTACCTAAGCAGATCTCGGGGGATCGCGCCAGGCTCCGCCGTCATCCGGCGCAGACCGCACACGACAGGCGCGGCGCGACCGGCGCGCTCGTGAACGCGGCGCTCGACGGGTCGTAGACGAGCACGCTGCCGCGCAGCCCCGAGCCAATGCCAACGAGCGCCTTCACGATCTCGGTCGCGACGATCGTGCCGAGGACCGCGGCGCGAAGCGGGGCGAGGAGCGGATCGACGTCGTCCTCCGGGCCAAGAGCGGCGGCGGCACACGCCGCGCAGGGCGGGACCTCGGCGGCGCGCCCGCCGTCGGTCCAGAAGCGGCGCCGCGCCTCCACGCTCCCGCCGGGAGCGGCGAGCACGGCGTCCAGGTGCGCGCCCGGCGCGGGCGGCCACGGCGCGAGCGTGACGTCGGGCTGCGCCGGATCGATGAGCGGCCGGAGCGCCGCGGGGACGGTCAGGTGGCCGACGCCCGCCGCCGCCAGATAGGCGACCACCCGCTCCGCCGCCGGGCCGACGACGCCCACGCCGACGTGCGCGGCCGCGAGCGTCTCCTGGCCCTTCGGTCCGATCTCGGCCAGGACGATCTGCCGGCTGTAGCGCTCGATCTGCGCGTCGTCGAAGCGCACGGCGATCGCGGCGCTAGGCGCCTTGCCAGCCGATCCAGAGGTTGGTGCTCAGGTAGCGGTCGCCGAAGTCACAGAAGACGGTGATCACGGTGCCGCGCTCGAGCGTGCGCGCGACCTGCAGTGCGCCATAGAGGTTGGCGCCCGACGACTGCCCGACGACCAGGCCCTCCACCGCGCCGATGTGATGGACCATCTCGTAGGACTCCTCGGTGGGCGCCGGGATTTTCCCGTCGAGCTCCTCCTCGTGGTAGATGCCCGGCACGATCGAGCTCGCCATGTGCTTCAGGCCCTCGAGGCCGTGGAACGCGTCGTCGGGCTCGACGCCGATCACCTGGATCTTCGGATTGCGCTCCTTGAGATAGCGTCCCGTGCCCATGATCGTGCCGCCGGTGCCGAGCCCGGTCACGAAGTGCGTCACCGTGCCCTGCGTCTGCTCCCAGATCTCGGGGCCCGTCGTCTTGTAGTGCGCCTCGGGGTTCGCCGGATTGAAGTACTGATCGGGCTTGAAATACTTCTCCGGGTCGCGCTTCAGCACCTCGCGGCAGAGGCGGATGGCACCGTCGGAGCCCTCGAGCGGGCTCGAGAAGATCACTTTTGCGCCGTAGGCGCTGATGATCTTCTTGCGCTCCGCGCTGACGTTCTCCGGCATCACCAGCTCGACCGGATAGCCGAGGACCGCGCCGCACATCGCGAGCGCGATGCCGGTGTTGCCCGACGTCGAGTCGAGGATCGTCTTGCCCGGCCGCAGCTCGCCGCTCTCGAGGCCGCGGCGGAGCATGTTGTAGGCCGGACGGTCCTTCACCGAGCCGCCCGGATTGAAGCCCTCGAGCTTGGCGAAGACACGCACGCCCTCGGGCACGTCGCGGGCGAGCCCGCGAATGCGCAGGAGCGGCGTGTTGCCGATGAGGCTCAGGACGTTCGGGCCCGCCATGAGGTCGGTGCGCGTCGGTCGCGAGAAGCAGTGGCGCCCGGCTCAGCGCGTGCCGCCGGCGATTGCCGGGACGATCGAAATCTCGTCGCCGTCCTTCACGGGCGTGTCGAGGTTGTCGAGGAAGCGGATGTCGTCGCCGTTCACGTAGACGTTGACGAAGCGCCGTACCTTGCCGGCGTCGTCGCAGATGCGCTCTTTGAGGCCGGGGTGTCGGGTCTCGAGGTCCTGGACGAGGGCGGCGACGGTGGCGCCGCTGCCGCTCACGGACTCGGCGCCGCCCGTGAGCTTGCGGAGCGGGGTGGGGATGCGAACCTGGATGGCCATGCTGACTCTCCTCTCTTCGGGTTCTTCTAGCGGTTGCGGGGGGCTGCCGCGAGCCTCGCGGCGCATACCGGGCACGACGGGTTGCGGCGCAAGCGAACGTGGCGGAAGCGGTTCGCCAGCGCGTCGTAGGTGAGCAACCGGTCGGTCAGGAGCGGACCACTCCCGGTCAGGTAGCGAAGGACCTCGGCCGCCTGCAAGAGGCCGATGGTCCCCGCGAGGGAGCCGAGCACGCCGGCCTCCTGGCAGGACGGCACGTCGCCCGGGCGCGGCGGCGCCACGAAGAGGCACCGATAGCAGGCGCTCAGCCCGGGGATGATCGTCATCAGCTGCCCGAGGAAGCGCACGATGCCGGCGTGGACGAGCGGCGTGCCGAGCGCGACGGCGGCGTCGTTCAGCAGGAACTTGCTCTCGAAGCCGTCGGTCGCGTCGACGATGCAGGTCGCGTCGGCGAGCAGGTCCACGGCGTTCTCGGCCGTGACGCGGACCGCCCGGCAATCGATCGCGCAGCCGGGGGCGAGCGCCGCCAGACGCTCGGCCGCCGACTCGACCTTCGGGCGCCCGCGGTCGGCGTCGCGGTGCAGGAGCTGGCGATGCAGGTTGGAGCGCTCCACGACGTCGCCGTCGAGGAGGACGAGGCGGCCGACCCCGGCGCAGGCGAGTCCCTCGGCAGCCGCGCAGCCGAGCGCGCCGACGCCCACGATGGCGACGGCGGCGTCACGCACCTCAGTACCCGCCGAGCGGTGCCATGCTGCTCGGCGCCCCGGCACCGCCGCCGGCGGCACGGTCGCCCAGCAGGCTCGCCTTGTTCTTGACCGGATCGAGCAGCGAGGGCGAGGTTGCGGCGGTGCTGACCCCCTGGCCCGGGCCGTAGCGCGCGGTGAGGTCGGCGAGCAGCTGCGTCGACGCCGGTCCGCTGACGGTCGGCGCCGTCGCCGCGACGACGCGTGCGGGCGGGTCGTCTGCACCCGCCGGGGGGTCGGCCGCGGCCGTCTGGGTGCTCTTGTCCTTCTTCCTGTCGGACTTCTTCCCCTTCGGCGCGCTCGTTGCGAGCTTGCTCTCGACGTCCTCGGGGCTCGGCCGCTCGGCGATCGCGGCGCGGGCGACGCTCTCGTGCTCGTGGTCGCCGACCTTGGCGTAGGCGTCGGCCAACGCCATGAGCCCACGTGTCGTTGCGGGGGCGTCAGGGTAGTTCTCGAGCAGGCCCTTCACGCGGTTCTCGCCGGCCTTCAGGTTGCCGCGCTTCAGGTAGTACCTGGCGATGCGCAGCTCGTGATCGGCGAGCGCGTAGCGGCACTGGACGAGACGGTGCTGGGCCTTCGCCGCGTACGGGCTGGTCGGATAGCGCTCGATGACGACGCGGAACCAGCCGTGCGCGTTCTCCGACGCGCCTTGATCGCGGTCGGTCGTCGTCATCTGATCCATGTAGCTCTTGCCGAGCAGGTAGTAGACCTGGGCGAGGTGCGGGCTCATCGGATGCATGCGCTGGAAGTCGTTGAAGGCCGCGATCGCCTCCGGGTAGTGATGGCTCTTGTAGTGCGCGGTCGCGATCTTCAGCTCGGCCTCCTCAGCGCGCGGATCGAACGGATACTGGTCGAGCAGCTCCTTGTAGTGGTTGGCGGCGACATCGTAGTTGCGTTTCGCGAAGGCGTCGGACGCGTCCTTGTAATACGCGTCTGCGCTGAGCTTCGGCTTGGTGCTGCTGCCACAGCCGGCGGTGGCGACGAGCGCCACGAGCACAATCGCGAGACGGGTCATGTCGGCTCCTCCCGAGCGCGCGGAACGGGGACGCTCGTGCCGCTCGACGCTAACGGAAGCCGGGCAAGGACGCAATTCGTGCGCGGGTCAGCGCCGCTCGGCGTCGGGCGTCATTGCCTGACGGCGGAGCAGTATGAGCGCGCCGAAGTTGTACGTGGCGTGCGCGACGACGGGCGCCACCAGCGAGCCGCCGTGGTTGGCGAGGAGCCCGAGCCCCGCGCCGGTCGCCGCCGCCCAGGCGACGTAGATCCAGTTGACCGCGTGCAGCAGGCCGAACAGCACGCTGGAGAGCGCGAGCCCGACCTCCGGCAGCAGCACGCCGCGGAAGAAGAACTCCTCCGATGCGCCCGAGAGCACGGCGATCACCGCGATGTCGCGGGTGCGGAGCGAGCGGCTGAACGGTAGGAGCGTCGTATCGCGCACGCGCCGCATCGCGGGCGCCCAGAAGAGGAGCGGAATCGCGAGCCACAGCAGGGCGCCGACGAGCGCCCCCGACGCGATCGCGATCGGCGTCGGCTGGCAGCGCGCGGCGATCGGCAGGTGCCGCAGCGTCGCCCACGCGAGGCCGATCGTGACCATCGCCGCGGAGAGCAGCCACTCGAGGCGCAGGAACCGGCCGCGCGTCATGGTCGTCGTCCCGCTCGCCTTGACCACATGACGACAATCGTACCATACGAGCGGCGGCTGCGGGCAGGTGGTTCGTGCGTGAGCTTGTGGACATGTGGCGGAACACGCGGATGGTCGTGCTCACGGCCATGTGTGCTTCGCTCTTCGCCGCGGTTCTGATCCCGTTCATGGTCATTCCGCTCATCCCGGGCCTTACCAACTTCCGCCCGGCGAATGCGCTGCCGGTCGTGTTCTCGTTCCTCTTCGGTCCGGCGGCGGCCTGGGGCGCGGCGTTCGGCAACCTGATCGGCGACTTCTTCACGGGCCTTGGCCCGGGCGATCTCTTCGGCTTCGTCGGCAACTTCCTGTACGCGCTCATGCCCTACCGCCTGTGGCGCGCATTCGCCCCGGGTGACACCCCGGCGGGTGCAGGCGAGCCGGTGCCGCGTACGGTCGGCGGCTGGGCGCTGCTGCTCGGCATCATCGCCGCGGCGTCCATGCTCTGCGCCGCGACCGTCGGCTTCGGGCTCCAGCTTCTCGGCTTCGTGCCGTTCGCGGTGCTCGCCAACGTGATCGTGGTGAATGACTTCGTGACGAGCGCCATCCTCGCTCCGTTGCTGCTCGCCGTCCTCTACCCGCGGGTGCGGCGGGCGCGTCTCCTTTACGTCGACATCCTCGGCGCGCCGCCGCGGCGTCCGGTGTGGCGACGCGCGCTCGGCGTCACGCTGGCGGTCGCCGGCACGGTGCTCGCGTTCGTGCTCGGCAATCTCGCCTCGGGCGGCTGGCTCGACGGCACGACGCTCGTCACCCTGTCGCGCAATCTGCGCTTCCTCGTGCTCGTGCTGCCGTCGCTCGCGACGGCGACGGCGGGCTTGCTCCTCTTGTGAGCGCCGCGAACGCCGCGTCGGCGCCCGCGCCCCGCCTCATGCTGCGCGCGCTGACCTGCCGCTTCGCCGACCCGCCCGCGCAGGCGCTCGCCGGGGTGTCGCTGATCGCCGGGGCGGGCGAGCTCGTGGCGGTCATGGGTGCGAGCGGTGCGGGCAAGTCGACGTTGCTCCGCTGCGTGAACGGCCTCGTGCCGTCCCTCGCGCCTGCCGAGACCTCCGGCGCGATCCTGCTCGACGGCGAGGACGTGCTCGGCGCGCCGACCGGAGCGCTCGCCGGCCGCGTGGCGATGGTCTTCCAGGACTTCGAGGCGCAGCTCTTTTCGACCAACGTCCGCCTCGAAGTCGCGTTCGGGCCGACGCAGCTCGCGGTGCCGCCGGCGGAGATCGCCCGGCGCGTCGACGAGGCGCTCGCACGCGTCGAGCTGCGCGACGTGACCCAACGCGACCCGCGCGAGCTCTCCGGCGGCCAGAAGCAGCGCCTGGCGATCGCCAGCATCCTCGCGATGGCACCGGGCGTGGTGCTGCTCGACGAGGCGGCGACCGATCTCGATCCGGTCGGACGCCAGGAGCTCTACGCGACCCTGCAGCGCCTGCGTGCACAGGACCTCGCGCTCGTCGCGGTCGAGCACGAGATCGAGCCGCTCGTCGAGGCCGACCGGCTCTACCTCATGCGCGCGGGAACGGTCGTCGCGAGCGGGCCCGCCGGGACGCTGGCGCGCGACGTCGACGCGTTCGTCGCCTGCGGCGTCCGCCCGCACGATCTCGCGGTGCTCGGCCAGCGTCTCGGGCTCGAGCTGCCGCTTCGTGTGCCCGACGCGGTCGCGGAGCTGCGGCGGCGCTTCCCTTTGGCGACGACCCCGGCGCCGGCGGCGCCCCGGCCCGCGCCAGCGGCGCGCGACGCCGCGCCGATCGCGCCCATATTGGAGGTCGAGCGCGTCACCCATCGCTATCGTGACGGCGCACCCGCCGTTGACGACGTGAGCCTCGCCATCCGGCCGGGCGAGCTGATCGCCATCGTGGGGCGGAACGGCTCCGGCAAGACGACGCTCGCGAAGCACCTGAACGGCCTCCTGCGCGCTACCCAGGGCAGCATCCGGCTCGAGGGCGCGGACGTCGCGCAACTGCCGCTCGACCGGGTGGCGCAGCAGGTCAGCTACGTCTTCCAGAACCCCGACGACCAGCTCTTTGCCGCGACGGTTGCGGAGGAGGTGGCGTTCGGCCCGCGCAACTTCGGCCTCGACGGCGACGCGCTCGCGGCGCGCGTGCGCGAGACGCTCGAGGCGGTCGGCCTCGCCGAGCGCCGTGACGACGATCCGTTCCTGCTCTCGAAGGGCGAGCGCCAGCGGCTCGCGGTCGCGACGGTCCTGGCGATGGCGCCGCGCGTGCTCATCCTCGACGAGCCCACGACCGGCCTCGACCATCCGCAGCAGCGCCGCATGCTCGAGCTGCTCGTACGCCTGCGCGCAGCGGGCACCGCAATCGTGCTCATCACGCATACGCCGTGGGTGGTCGCCGGGTACGCCGAGCGCGTGCTCGTCATGCGCGAGGGCCGGCTCGTCTTCGACGGCGACTTCGCGCGTTTCGTCGCCGACCCCGCGTTGACGGCCGCGGCCGCCTTCGATCCGCCGCCCGCGACCAGGGTCGGGCTGGCGTTCGGCCACGCCGTCCGCTCGGTGGACGAGCTCGTCGGTGTCCTCACGGAGGCCGCCTCCTGAAATGGCGCTCTCCCTCTACCTCGACCGCGGCAGCGTCCTGCACCGCCGCCACCCGGTCGCGAAGCTCGTGGCGATGGTGCTGCTCTTCGTCGCCGCGTTCCTGCTCGACGATCCCCGCGCCATCGCGCCGCTCACCGCGCTCGTCCTCGTCGCCACCGTCGCCGCCGGCGCCACGGCCAATCTCTGGCGGCTGCGCTGGGTCATCGTGCCCGTGTTCGTGTTCACGCTCGCGATCTGGACGTTCTTCTACCCGGCGCGCGCCACCGCCGACCCGTCGGAGGCCTGGCGCTTCGGTCTCGGCATGGCGCTCAAGCTCGAGACGTTCCTCGCGGCCGGGCTCCTCTTCCTTGCGATCACCACGGTCGAGGAGTTCGCCTGGGCGCTGACGCGCCTCGGCGTCCCGTATCGCGTCGGCTTCGTCGTGACCCTCGCCTTCCGCCTCGTGCCGGTCTTCCTCGACTCGGCGCTGACGGTCGTTGACGCGCAGCGCTGCCGCGGTCTCGACTTCAGCCGCGGACGGATCGACCAGCGCATCGCGCGCTACGTGCCCATCATCGTGCCGGTGTTCATCGGCGGCCTGCGCCGCGCCGATCAGATGGCCTTCGCGCTCGAGGTGCGCGGCTTCAGCGCCGGGCGCACGCGCACCGGATTGCCGCGGCCGCCGGCCGATGCCGGCGACTGGCTGCTCGTCGCGGTCGCGCTCGGGCTCGCGGTGGGCTACCTCGGGCTATGGATGAGCGGGGCAGGACGGATCGCGCCGCGATGAGCGATCGTCGGCGGTGCCACCGGGCTCTGGGCGCGATCGTCCTCTGCTGTCTCGGCGTCCCGCGCCCGGCCGCGGCCTGGGGGCTCGAGGCCCATCGCTGGATCGCCTTCCGCGCCGCGGCGCTCACCCGCTGCCGCATGCTGGTCGACGGCCACGAGCGCGAGATCGCCGGGCTCGCGCTCCAGCCCGACACCGTGCTGAAGCCGCGCGACGGTGTCGCGGAGGAGACGCACCACTTCCTCGACCTCGACGCCTACGGCACGCGGCCGTTCGGCGCGCTGCCGCGCGACGAGGCGACGGCGCTGCGGCGCTTCGGCCGCGCGACGATCGAACGGAATGGCGTCCTGCCGTGGCACGGCGCGCGGCTGGCGCGCGCGCTCGCGGCGGCGATCGCACGCGGCGACTGGAGCGACGCCCGGCGCACGGCTGGCTACCTCGCGCACTATGCCGGCGACGCGACGATGCCCCTCCACGCGACCGCCAACTACGACGGGCAGCGCTCGGGTCAGCGCGGCCTCCACCAGCGCATCGAGGCGCGCCTCGTCGACCAGCGGTTGGCGGGCTTCGCGCGCGCCGCGAGCCGGATGGGCCGCGCCCGGCCGATCCCGCCCGACGAGGCGTCCGCCGCGCTCTTCGGCGCGCTCGCGGCGTCGTACGACGCCGTCGGGCCGGTGCTCGCGGCCGACCGCGCGGCGCGGCGCGCGACCCGGGTCAGCTCCGCGCTCTACTACCGCCGGCTCGACGCCGACCTGCACGCCCTCCTCGCGGCGCGCCTCGGCGCCGCCGCCGCGCTCACCGCGGCGCTGTGGGACGGTGCGTGCCGCGATGCCGGCGCTGCCGGCTCAGCCGGCGACGGGCGCTAGCGCGGCGAGCGCGGCGCGGAACGCCTCGTAGGCGCGCCGGTCGAAGAGCACGAAACGCACCTCGCCGAGCGCGCCCGGGTGGCGCGCGAGCGCCGCCGTGGTCGTGCCGAGGGCGATCGGCGCCGCCTCGTCGAGCGGATAGCCGTAGACGCCGGTCGAGATGGCGGGGAACGCGATCGTGCGGAGTCCATGGCGGCGCGCGAGCGCGAGGCTGTTGTCGTGGCACGCCGCGAGGAGCGCCGGCACCTTCGGGTTGCCGCTGTAGACCGGACCGACGGTATGGATGACGTGGCGTGCGGGCAGGTTGCCGCCGGTCGTGATCACGGCCTCGCCCGTGGGCAGGCCGTCGCGCCACTCGCTGGCGCGCAGGCGGCGGCACGCGTCGGTCACGGCCGCGCCGCCGGCGCGATGGATCGCACCGTCCACCCCGCCGCCGCCGAGCAGCGTGTGGTTCGCCGCGTTCACGATCGCGTCGACGGCGGCGGCCGTGAGATCCCCTTCCGCGAGCACGATGGCGCAGCCCCCGATGGTCGTCGGCGTGTCGCCCACGGCGCTACTCTATGGGGGCGACGCCGGCCGCGACAACGCGTGGTTGTCACGCGATATCGCAACTCGCCGCGTCACCTTGACTCCTTCGGGTCGCCTTCCTAGCATGCCGTGCTTCGTGGGAAACGACGCGCAGAACGGTCTCCGTCGTCGGGTCGTGGTGACGGGGATCGGGCTCGTCACGCCCCTCGGCACCGGGGTCGAGAAGAACTGGTCGGCGCTGATTGCCGGCCGTTCCGGCATCGGCCCGATCACGCGCTTCCCGGCCTCCGACTTCCCCTCGCGCATCGCCGGCGAGGTGCGCGACTTCGTGCCCGCGGAGTTCATCGAGCGGCGCGACATCAAGAAGATGGATCCGTTCACGCAGTACGCGATGGGCGCCGCGCAGATGGCCATCGCCTCGTCGGGCCTCAAGATCTCGACCGACAACGAGGACCGCGTCGGCGTGATCATCGGTGTCGGGATGGGCGGCATCTCCAGCATCGAGCAGTTCCATATGCTCTTCCTCGAGAGCCGGTTGCGGAAGGTGTCGCCGTTCTTCATTTCGAAGGTGATCGCCAACCTCGCGCCCGGGCAGATCGCGATCCACCTCGGTGCCAAGGGCGTCAACTTCACGCCGACGAGCGCCTGCGCATCGGGCGGCAACGCGATCGGCGAGGCGCTGCGCCACATTCGCCACGGCTACCAGGACGTGATCGTCGCCGGCGGGACGGAGGCGGCCCTCTGCGGCCTCGGCATCGGCGGCTTCATCGCGATGCGCGCGCTCTCGACGCGCAACGACGAGCCCGAGCGCGCCAGCCGGCCGTTCGACAAGGGCCGCGACGGCTTCGTCATCGCCGAGGGCTCCGGAGTGGTCGTGATGGAGGCGCTCGAACACGCGCAGGCGCGCGGCGCGCCGATCCTCGCGGAGGTCGTCGGCTACGGCACGAACGAGGACGCGTTCCACATCACGGCGCCCGCGCCCGGCGGCGAGGGCGCAATGCGCTGCATCCGCCAGACGTTGGCCGACGGCGGCCTCGTGCCGACGGACGTGGACTACGTGAACGCGCACGGCACGTCGACGCAGTACAACGACGCCAGCGAGAGCGAGGCGTTGAAGCGCGTGTTCGGCGAGCACGCCGCGCGCCTCGCCGTCAGCTCGACGAAGTCGATGACGGGCCACACGCTTGGCGCGGCCGGCGGCATCGAGGCGGTGTACACGGTCCTCACCCTGGTGCGCGGTATCCTGCCGCCGACGATCAACTACGAAGAGCCCGATCCCGCCTGCGATCTCGACTACGTGCCGAACGTCGCGCGCTCGGCGTCGCCGCGCGTCGCGCTCTCGAACTCGTTCGGCTTCGGGGGCGCCAACGTGTGCCTCGCGTTCCGCCGCTGGGACGGGTGAGCGTCCATACCGTCGGCGTGATCTCGGACACGCACGGCCTCGTGCGGCCACAGGCGCTGGCCGCGCTCGCCGGGGTCGACGCGATCATCCATGCCGGCGACGTCGGCGCGCCCGAGGTCCTGGAGGCGCTGCGCCGCATCGCCCCGGTCACGGCGGTGCGCGGCAACAACGACCGCGCGCCGTGGGCCGACGCGCTGCCGGAGACGGCCGTGCTCGACGTCGGCGCGGCCCACCTGTACGTCCTGCACGACCGCCAGGAGCTGGCGATCGACCCCGCGGCGGAGGGTGTGCGGGCGGTGATCTCGGGCCACTCGCACCGTCCTCGCATCGAGACCCGCGACGGCGTACTCTTCGTCAACCCCGGCAGCGCCGGTCCGCGCCGCTTCAGCCTCCCGATCGCGACGGCGCGCCTGCGGATCGAGGGCGGCGCGGTCACGGGCGCGATCGTGCTGCTCGACGTCTAAAGGAGATCCCGATGGCCTACGAGTTCATCAGCTACGAGAAGAAGGAGCGGGTGGCGTGGATCACGATCAACCGCCCGGACGTCATGAACGCGCTCCATCCACCGGCCAACCTCGAGCTGTCGGCCGCCTGGGACGACTTCGCCGCCGATCCCGAGTGCTGGATCGCGATCCTGACCGGCGCGGGTGAGAAGGCGTTCTCCGCCGGCAACGACCTCAAGTACACCGCGGAGCACGGCACGAAGGGCATCACGCTCGGCAGCGGCGGCTTCGGCGGCATCACCGCGCGCTTCGACCTCGCGAAGCCGACGATCGCTGCCGTGAACGGTTTTGCCCTCGGCGGCGGCTTCGAGCTGGCGCTCGCGTGCGACCTGATCGTCGCCGCCGAGCACGCGCGCTTCGGTCTTCCCGAGCCGCGCGTCGGCCTCGCCGCCCTCGCCGGCGGCGTGCACCGCCTGCCGCGGCAGATCCCGCTGAAGCTCGCGATGGGCATGATGCTCACCGGCAAGCAGGTCACGGCGGCGGAGGCGCGTACGCTCGGCCTCGTGAACGAGGTGGTGCCCGCCGCCGATCTCCGCGCCGCGGCCGCGCGCCTCGCAGACACGATCCTCGAGTGCTCGCCGACCTCGGTGCGCGCCACCAAGCAGGCCGCGATGGACGGCCTCGGCATGCCGCTCAACGACGCGATGGCGCGCAGCTATCCCTTGATCGGCTCGCTCTTCCAGTCCGAGGACATGATGGAGGGCGTCGTCGCGTTCACGCAGAAGCGCAAGCCGCAATGGAAGGGCCGGTAGCATCTAGCTCAACGTCGGCATTCGATCTCCTCCTCAGCCGTTGCCGACGTAGCGATCGCCGATCAGCGTCAACAACGGCGACGCACCCCGGCGGACCCCGAGCGCCCAGTGTACCGCGCTGGGAGCCTCTCCCCAGGCGCGCACGTACCCGCCGCCATGGAGACCGTGCTGGTGGTGTGCCGCGCAGATGGCGACCCGATTGTCGCGCGCGTTGCCGCCGCAGTGTGAGCGGAAGACGATGTGATGGTCGTGCAAGTTGCGCCGGGCGCTGCATCCGGGGACGGCGCAGCGCCACCCGTCTCGGGCGAAGACTGGATCCCGATGGTGTTGTCGTGCGTTCCACTCGGCCCGATCGACGACGCGAATCTTCGGCTGGTCCATGTCGGCTCCTTCAGGTGTCCGTGCGCCGGCCACGGTACGGGAGAATGCGTCGGACCCGGTCACGCCAACGCGAATCCCTCGTAGCCGTTCGCCACGATCTCTTCGCATTTCTGCACGTAGGCCGGGAAGCCGAGGTACGGCATGAAGACGCGCGGCTTTCCCGGGATGTTCGCCCCGAGATACCACGAGTTGCACGAGGGATAGAGCGTCCCGTCCGCCACCTCGTTGACGTGTGACACCCACGCGTTCTCCGCGGTGACGATCGGCTCGATGCTTTCGAGCTCGTGCTCGCGCATATAGTCGATGCAGGCGGAGATCCAGTTGACGTGCTGCTCGATCGACGGGACCATGTTGGACAACACCGACGGGCTGCCGGGACCAGCAATGATGAACAGGTTCGGGAAGCCGGCCGTGGCGATGCCAAGATAGGTGCGTGGACCCTCGGCCCACTTCTGCTCGAGTGTGATGCCGCCGGCGCCGCGGATGTGGATCCGCGTGAGGGCTCCGGTCATGGCATCGAACCCGGTGGCGAACACGATGCAGTCGAGCGTGTACTCCCGGTCCTTGGTCCTGAGACCGTGCGCGACAATCTCCTCGATGGGCGAGCTCCGCAGGTCGACGAGGGTGACGTTCGGCCGGTTGAAGGTCGCGTAGTAGTCGGTGTCGCTGCAGAGGCGCTTGCAACCGACAACCGTCCGCGGGGACAGCATGTCGGCGATTCCTGGATCGCGCACGATCTCGCGGATCTTCCCGCGGATGAACTCGGCCGCGGTGTCGTTGGCCTCCTGGCTGAACAGCATGTCCGCGAACGCGCCGAGAAACGGCAGACCGCCCTGTGCCCAGCGATCCTCGTACTCGGCCCGCCGCTCTTGGTCTGTCACGTCGAGCGCGGACTTCTCGCTGGATCGCGTGTCGAAGCCGAACGGCATCTGGCCGCCGCGCTGCCGGAGGCCGGAATAGTCCGCTTTGACCTGCCGCTGCGTGCTCGTGTCGAGCGGGTGATTGCGCGCCGGCACCGAGTAGTTCGGGGTCCGCTGGAACACGAAGAGATGCGCCGCCTCCGCCGCAATCAGCGGGATGACCTGGATGCCGGAAGAGCCCGTGCCGATGACACCGACCCGCGTGCCGGCAAAGTCGACGCCCTCGTGCGGCCAGCGGCCGGTGTGCACCGTCAGGCCAGCAAAGGAGTCGAGACCTTTGAATCGCGGCGTATTGGTCGACGACAGGCAGCCCGTCGCCATGATGCAAAACCGCGCCGACACCCGACCACCGTCGTCGGTCTCGATTCGCCATCGACGCGCGGCCTCGTCGAACACCGCCGACTGCACGCGTGTATTGAGCTGGACGTCCCGGCGGAGGTCGAAGCGGTCGGCGACGTGGTTGAGATAGCGCAAGATCTCTGGCTGAGACGCGTAGCGTTCGGTCCACTCCCATTCCTGCTGGAGCTCTGCGGAGAACTGGTACGAGTACTCCATGCTCTCGACGTCGCAGCGCGCGCCCGGGTAGCGGTTCCAGAACCACGTGCCGCCGACGCCGCTACCCGCCTCGAAGACCCGTGCCGAGAACCCGAGCCGGCGGAGACGATGCAGCATGCACAGCCCGGCGAACCCGGCGCCGACGATCACCGCATCGAAGTCGCCACTCGGCCGCTGCCGGGTTGCCGTCGGCTTCTCCTGCTCGTCAAGCATCTTTCACTCCTCCTCGGGCCAATCACGCCGGCCAGGCCCGAAACTACGTGTTGCAGAATGACCGCTCATAGCGGTCCGGCGCTCGTCAGGTAAGCGCCTTCGCCATCTCCCCCGTGATTGAGAGGACGGAGGACGGCAGACGTCCGATAAGATCCGGTTACGTCAACCACGCGGTTCGTGCTTCCTACCGACGTGGCCCGTTCGTGCGCGGTCGGATAATAGACCTTACGCCGACTGGGGGGCATGCCCTCGGGTTTAGTGGCACTGCCCGTGTCACACTTGAAATCAGCCGCTGACTTTGTGGCAAACAAGCTCTGGTCGACGGCAACCTCGTTGTCTTGCCTTTCGGTAGCCGTGCATGGCGCCGCCGCAGCTGCTGCACCTGATCAGGGAGGAGAGGCGCGCTTGGACCTTAGCGAAGACAGTGCCCGTCGTCATGATGCTCGCGTTACGGGACTCGCCATGGGGTCAGCCGTGGAACCCAGCGCGGGACATTGGCCCGAAAGTCTTCGTACTGCGCGCCAAATGTCTGCTTGAGCGTTGGTTCTTCGTACACCAAGACGAAGACGTGGAAAAAGAGCCAGAGCAGCGCGGCATACCAGAGGAGGCGCCAATCGCCGAATAAAAGTGCTTGACCAAAAATGATAGCAGCGACCCCGACGTAAATCGGATTTCGCACGTAGCGATAGAGACCCGTGACCACCAGCTTCTGTGGCGGCGCGATCGGGGCTGGCGTTCCCAGCCCCTGCAGTGCAAACCGCGCGAACGAACCCACAACTCCGGGCACTCCGGTAGTGATCAACATAAGTCCGATGGCGCGGGTCAGTTCAAAACCGAAAAAAGCCGGCAGGAACTCCCAATGTGTGATCGACCATGGGACGAACCCCGCCAGCACCAAGGGCGCGACGACGAAGAATAGCGCAGAGCCCAAGATGGCAATCGCCTTCGACACGGATAGCCCCCAACGCTACTGGTACCAATGTTGAAATCCACACTACGCCAACCAAGCGCGAACCGGAAGACGGGCCAAAAAGCTCCTTCCATTAAGTAAGGCCCCCTGTCGGGTAGTGTCCTAATTTGACGGCGTAACCCGTCTCCGCCTAGAACGTCGCTTGACGCCGATGCCCGATCGCATCAACTACCCGCTCTGGCGTCTCTGGTCTGGATTCGCCGAGCTAACGCTTTGGGCAAGGGCGCTGTTCGGCTTCCTGGTGCCGATCGCTTGGCTTCTCTTCCTCGTTCTCGTCGGATTGACCGCGCTCCGCGCAAGAAGCGTCGTGCCGCTCAGCATCTACTGGCGACTGGCCCTCAGTGCGGCGTTCTGGATCGCCGTCCTGGGCGGGGCGATGGTCGCGGTCCGTGCGTGGATGCGGCGGCCAGCAAATTAGGACAATACCAGTCAGCCCATCCAACGCGATGCGCATTGACACGTTCCCGGCCCGGTTGTATCGGCCTGGATAGCGCCCTTGGATGACTTCACGGCCCCGATTGGGCGCGATTGGAGTCCCGAGATGCATCACAAGGCCCTGGCAGCTCTTCTCGTCCCCTGCTCATGGTGGCCCTCTCGCGGGTCAGCGAGGCGTATGACCTGACGTTCCCCGTCGCGCCCGGCAAGGGAAACAGGATCGCAATGCGCGACGACGGTCCGTCGAAGCGTTCCGCCACGATCAAGCTCGACGTGTCCACGGTCCTCAGCTTCTTCGCTCTCGTGAATCCGGATCCGAGCTCGGGCACCCTGCGTATCTTCAACGGTGCCGGCGGCAGCGACTGCGTCGCGTACTCGCTGCCGACGACGCGCTGGACAGGTGGCGCCGCGGGTCGTCCGGTCAAATTCCGCTACAGCGATCGGTTGGCGAGCGATACACCCGTCCGATCTGCGAGCGTCAACGGGAATCGCTCGGCGTTCAAGCTGAAGGTGGCCCCCACGGAACCCATCGATTACTCGCTCGACGAGCCGGCGCAGACGAGCGTGGTCGTGACCTTCACGGCCACATTCGGCAAGCTCTGCAGCGCGAGCCTGGACAACGCCTGCCAGAGCGATGCCGATTGTGGAGGCGCTCCCGGCTCGTGTCAGCCCTCCACCGCGGAGACGTGCGCGACGTTCGTCGCGCCCAGCAAGGACGTGCCCGGAAAATTCGTATCGCGTGAGGTCGCGAGCGGCTCTTCCTGCCCGGTTCCCCCGGCCGGCTGTCCCTGAGCGTTTCCCCACCTCCCGGCGGTCGGTTCGCTGGGAGCTGAACGGGTTCGCTGGTGCCGTGCGCTTTGGCGCATCGTTCGCATCGAGGATTCTCGCTTGACCGTGCATCGCGCCCGGCCGTAAATCTCTAGCAATGCGGCCGCTCGGGTGTCTCGTCCTCGCGTGCGTGGTGCTCGCGCTCGCCGCCGCGCCGGCTCGCGCCACCGAGTTCTTCGTGAAGAACGGTGGCTCCGACGCCGCCGACGGGCTCACGCTCGCGACCGCCTGGGCGACGCTCGGACAGGCGGCCGGCGTCGTGAGCCCCGGGGACACCGTCCACGTGCAGAACGGCAGCTACCAGGGCTTCTACCTCGACCGCGCCGGGGCGCCCGGCAACCCGATCACCTTCGTTGCCGACGGCAACGCGGTGCAGATCACGGCCGACAACGGCACGACCCCCGACGGCATCAACGTCGAGAACACGCACGACGTCGTCATCGACGGCTTCATCGTCAACGACCGCACACGCGCCGGCATCCGGGTGGCGGTGTCGCAGTTCGTGACCGTCCGCAACTGCCACACCGGCCACAACGGCACGTGGGGCATCTTCAGCGGCCACGCCTACGACTTCACGATCGAGGACAACGAGACGTACCAGTCGGGGACCCAGCACGGCATCTACGTCTCGAACAGCGGCGACCGCCCGATCATCCGCGGCAACATCGTGCACGACAACCACGCCAACGGCATCCACATGAACGGCGACGCCAGCGAGGAGAACCCGGGCGAGGACGGCCTCATCTCCAACGCGATCGTCGAGCGCAACGTGATCTACGGCAACGGCGTCGGCGGCGGCTCCGGCATCAACATGGACGGCGTGACCGACAGCATCGTCCGCAACAATCTGCTCTACGACAACCATGCGAGCGGCATCAGCATGTACCAGATCGACGCTGCCACCGGCTCCACCAACAACCTCGTCGTCAACAACACGATCATCGAGGCGAGCGACGCGCGCTGGTGCGTCAACATCAATACCGGCTCGACCGGCAATCACGTCCTGAACAACATCCTGTACGACTACCATTCGTTCCACGGCGCGATTTCCATCGACAGCTCGAGCCGGCCCGGCTTCGTCAGCGACTACAACAGCGTGATGGACCGCTTCAGCACCGACCAGGGCGACAGCATGATCGGCCTCGCCGCCTGGCAGGCGCTCGGCTACGACGCGCACTCCTTCATCGCGACGCCGACCGATCTGTTCGTCGTGCCGGCGTCCGATTTCCACCTCTCGCCCACGAGCCCGGCCCTCGACGCGGGCACGATCGACCAGGCGCCCTCGGAGGACCTCGACGGCGACCCGCGGCCGGTCGGCACTGGCGTCGACGTCGGCGCCTACGAGCGCCAGCTCCTCCACTGCGGCGACGGCAACGTCGACGCGGGCGAGCAGTGTGGCGAGCCCGGGCTCTCCTGCGCCGATCCCTGCACGCAGTGCTCCGGCTGCACCTGCGTCACGCCGGCGCCGGTCTGCGGCGATCAGCTCGTCTGCGGCAACGAGCAGTGCGAGGCCGACGCCGATTGCGCCGCCGGCCAGACGTGCAGCGGCTGCGCCTGCGTCAACGCGTCGCCCTGCACGAGCGGCATCACCATCGTGAAGCCGTCACTGCGCCTGCGCGCGACCCCGTTCTCGCTGAGCGCCAAGGGGCAGGCCGTGATCCCGAAGCCGTGGCAGGGGGTCGATCCGATCACCCACGGCATCCGTCTGGTGGTCGACGCCGTGACGGGCCCGGGCGGCCTCGACGTGACGCTGCCGGGCGGCGCCGCGGTGAACGGCGTCGGCTGGACGATCAACGGCTCCGGCACGACCTGGGCCTACCGCGACAAGGCGGGCACGCAAGGCGGCATCACCAAGGCCGTCGTGAAGAACCGCTCGAAGAAGACCGACGGCCTGCTGCAGTGGTCGATCACCGGCAAGAGCGCCTCGAGCCTCGTGCTGCCCGATGTCACGATGGTGCGCACCGCGACGGTGCTCGGTGCGGCCGGCGAGTGCGCGAGCGTCGCCTGGAGCCCGCCGGCCGGCGCGAAGCCGCGCTGCACCGGCAACGCCACCAAGCTCGCCTGTCACTGAGCGGCTGAGCGACGGTGCCGTCCGCTAGGGATGGCGCCAGGCGAGCGAGGCCGCCATCGCGACGCCGATCACGATCACCATCCGGCGGATCGTCTCGCGGCCGAGGCGGCGTGCGACCGCCGCGCCGCTCCAGCCGCCGGCGATCGCGCCGAGCCCGAGCACCAGTGCGTCGTCCCAGCGCACGTCCGCGTGCAGCACGAAGTAGGCGGCGGCGACCGCGTTGATGGCGAACACCAACGCGTTCTTCAGGCCGTTCATGCGGAAGATGTCGGTGATCCCGAGGAGCCCGAGCGCCGCGAGCGTGATGATCCCCATGCCGGCGCCGAAGTAGCCGCCGTACACGGCGACCGCGAACTGGAAGAGGACGGCGCCGACGGCCCAGCGCGGATGCGCGGCGAGCGCGAGCGGAGCTGCCGGATCCGCCGGGTCGGTGCGGAGCGGCGAGACCGGCAGGGCGCGCATGATCGGGCCCTGCGCCGCGAAGAGCACGGTCGCGAACAAGATCAGCCACGGTACGATGCGGCCGAACGTCGCCGACGGGGTGTGGAGCAGGAGTGCCGCGCCGGCCATGCCGCCGAGCACCGTCGGCACCGCCAGGAAGACGAGGAGCGGCCGGCCGCCGCGCAGGTCGCGGCGGAAACCGAGCATGCCGGTGAGCGAGCCGGGCCAGAGCGCGACCGTGTTCGTCACGTTGGCGAGAACGGGGTCGCGGCCGAGCCAGACGAGCGTCGGAAACGAGAGCAGGGTGCCGCCACCGGCCACGGAGTTGATGAGTCCCGCCACGATGCCGACGACGAAGACGACGAGCGCGCCCGCGGCGCTCACCCGGTCACGTCGGCGCGCGGTCGGTGGTCGTGCATCGGACGCGATGATACCCTGACCCAACGCGGAACGTCGAATGACGGAGGATCTCTTCGAGCGCCGGGTGCTCTTCGTGGTGGGGAAGGGCGGGGTCGGCAAGAGCACGGTCGCCGCGCTCCTCGCGGTAGCGCTGGCGGAGCGCGGCAAGCGCGTGCTGCTCGCGCAGATGGGGCCCGGGCGGCGGCTCGGCGAGGTGCTCGGCGTCGACGGCGGCACCGACGCGCCGGCAGAGGTCTTCCCGGGCCTCTGCTTCCTCACGATCGACGGCGAGACCGCGCTCTCGGAGTACCTCGGCCTCGTGCTGCCGGTGAAGCGCGTCCACAAGATGGTGGTGGCGAGCAAGCTCTACCATCACTTCGTCGCGGCGGCGCCCGGGCTGAAGGAGCTCATGACGGTCGGCAAGATCTGGTACGAGGAGCAGCTCGAGACGGCGCGCGGCAAGAAGTGGGACGCGATCGTCGTCGACGCGCCCGCGACCGGTCACAGCCTGCAATACCTGCGCATGCCGGCGGCGGCGGCCGAGGCATTCGGCGCCGGCCTGGTACAGCGCGAGGCCCGCAAGGTGCTCGATCTGCTGCACGACCCGGTGCGCACCGCCGTCTGTCCGGTGACGACCGCGGAGGAGATGCCCGTCAACGAGACCGGCGAGATGTACGCGGCGCTGCGCGAACGCCTCCGCATCCCGCTCGGCGTCCTCTTCGTGAACCGCGTGCACACGGCGCCACTCGCGCCGGACGCGGTGCCGCCCGCCGCCGACGGGCTGCCGCCGCTCGTTGCGGACGTGCTACGCTGCGGACGCGAGGAGGCCGGCTGGGCCGCGATCAACGCGCACTACCTCGCGCGCCTGCGCGCGGACGTGCCGATGCCGACCGTCGAGCTGCCGTTCCTCTTCTGCGAGGAGTTCGGCCTCGGCGAGGTGCGCCAGCTGCTCGCGGGGGCGGAGCGCCAGCTCGCGGCCCAGCGCGCCGGGGCGCCGTGATGCTCGACGCCCTGATCCGCGACCACCGGGTCGTCATCTGCGTCGGCTCGGGCGGCGTCGGCAAGACGACGACGTCGGCCGCGATCGCCCTCTGGGGCGCGGTGCAGGGACGGCGCGCGGTCGTCCTCACGATCGACCCGGCACGCCGCCTCGCCGACTCGCTCGGCCTCGGCGCCCTCGGCGACGAGCCGCGCGCCGTCGACAACGCGGTGCTGGCGCGGCACGGCGTCGAGGCGCGCGGCACGCTCTCCGCGATGATGCTCGACCAGAAGGGCTCATGGGACCGGCTGATCGCCCGCCACGCGCCGTCCGACGAGGCGCGCGAGCGCATCCTCCGCAACCGCTTCTATCTGAACCTCTCGGAGAACTTCGCCGGCTCGTACGAATACATGGCGATCGAGCAGCTCTGCGTGCTGGTCGAGAGCGGCGCCTACGACCTGATCGTGCTCGACACGCCGCCGACCAAGCACGCGCTCGATTTCTTCGAGGCGCCCGAGCGGATCCGCGACTTCCTCGACCGCCGCCTCGTCCGCTGGCTGGTGATGCCGTACCTCTCGCGCGGCTGGGTTGCCGCCAAGGCGATGAACCGCACGGCCGGCTTCCTCTTCCGCAAGCTCGAGGAGGCGACCGGCATCGCCGCGCTCGCCGAGATCTCCGACTTCTTCTCGGCGATGAGCGGCATGTTCGACGCGTTCTCCGCCCGCACCCAGACGATCCACGACATCCTGCGCGCCGCGAACACCGCGTTCCTGCTGGTCACCGGACCCGAGGAGCAGGTGCTCACCGAGGCCGAGTTCTTCTCCGAGCGCATCCGTGCGCTCCACATGCCGCTCAAGGGCGTCGTCTTCAACCGCGTGCACGAGGAGTTCCCCGCGGACGCGAAGACGTTCGTGGCCGGCACCGTCGCGCTCGGCGACGAGGCGGCCGTCGAGCGCGCCGTCGTGGACGCGGGCGTCGCCCCCGACACGGCTCGCTGGCTGGCGCGCAACTTCGTCGACTACCAGCTGCTGGCGCGCGGCGAGGCGCTGCGGATGGAGCAGTTCCGCGGTGGTCTGTCCCGCAAGGTGCCGTTCGTCACGGTGCCGAACTTCGACTCCGACCTGCACGATGTCGCGGGCCTGCGGCGCATGCACGGCTTCCTCTTCAGCGAGCACGCTGCGCCCGCGCCCGCCGCGCGCCCGCGCCGGAAGCGCCGCTCGCGCTGAGCGCCGGTGGTCAGCGCGCCGGCGGCGCCGGCACGGTCGCGGGCACGGTGCCGGCGAGCTCGAAGCTCGAGCGGTAGCTGCTCCAGCTGCCGCAGCTCTGGCAGAAGCCGCGCCACTCGTCGGCCTCCTGGTCGCAGACGCGGCAGTGGAAGGCGCCGATCGCGCCGGCCGCGAGCGCGTGGCGGAACGCGGTGACCGCGTCCTCGTGCGCGCCACGGCGCACGTGCAGCTCGCCGAGGAGCGCGTGGTAGCCCGGCAGCGAGCTCCACGGCTCGGGGACGTTCGCCAGCTCGTTGCCGGCCTCGTCGAGCCGGCCATCGCGGATGAGCTGGCGGGCGCGGAAGAGGCGGGCGGTGCCGTCGTCGGGGCGGCGCTGCACGAGCCGGCGGGTGAGCGAGTCGAGACGCTTCACCCGCGGGCCGCCGCGCAGCAGGCGCTCCAGCCGATCGAGCACGCCCGCGCGCGCGCCGCGCGCGAGGGCGCGGCGCCAGACGCGCTCGGCCGGCCGCACCTGGCCCATCTCGACGAGCACGTCGCCGAGGCTCACCGCGGCGGGCTCGAAATCGGGAAACGCACGCAGCAGGGTGCGGAGCTCGCTCGCGCGTCCGCTCGGGTCCTGCACGGCGAGCGCGCTCTGGTAGCGCATGCCGACCAGCCGGCGCTCGGCATCGGAGTGCGCCCGCGGCTCGTGCGTCGCGAGGAGATAGCTCTCCTGGACGCGGGCGGCGTCGGGCCAGCTGCCGGCGGCGACGTAGGCGTCGCGCAACGCGGTGAGGATGCGCGGGCTCATCGGATCGGACTGGCGCGCGCGCTCGAGCGTCGCGACGGCGGCGCGGTGGTCGCCGAGCCCGCGCTGTGCCTCGGCGAGGAAGAGCAGCAGCTTCGGATCGGGACCGCGGCGGTCGAGACCCTCCTGCAGGACGCCGAGCGCCCGGCGGTAGTCGCCGGCGTCGAGAAACGTGCGTGCGAAGAGGAGGAAGGCCGCGAGATCGTCGGGACGGTCGCGCAGCGCCTTGGCGAGGAGCGCGCGTGCCTTCTCGTGCTCGCCGAGCCATGCGAGGCCGAGGCCGTGCTCCTTCCGCACCTGCTGGCGGCGCGAGCGGCGTGCCCCGCGCTGGGACCGCCACCCGAGCACCGCGTGGCGGCTTTCCCGGACGAGCGCCACCGCGAACGTCAGCGCGGCCCCGACGCCGAACGCGGCGAGCAGCACGAGCGGCAGCGGCGCGCTCCATTGCGTCGAGCGCGAAAGCTGCACGGTGACCGACTCGGGGTTGAGATAGAACAGGTAGCCGAGGCCGACGAGGGCAGCGGCAACGGTGGCGAGGATGATCGTCAGCCTGAACATCGTGGTTGCGAGCCCGGTGGTTCAGTGACCCGCGAGCGCTTGGGTGCGAAGCGGCTCGGGAAGCTGCACGCGGGGCGCGTGTTCCCACAGCCGCTCGAGGTCGTAGAACTCCCGGACCGGCTGATAAAACACGTGGACGATCACGTCAACGCAGTCGAGCAGCACCCATTGTCCGCGCTGCATGCCCTCGATCGAGATCGGCCGCTCGCCTTCGGCCCCGACGGCCCCTTCGATCGCCTGCGCGATGCTCTGCACCTGACGGTCGGAGCGCCCGCTGCAGACGATGAGGTAGTCGGCGATCGACGTGAGGGGGCCGACGTCGAGGACGACGACGTCGAGGGCCTTCTTGTCCAACGCCGCGCGGATGCAGACGAGCGCCTTCTGCAGGCCGTCGGACGAGGTCAAGATGCCGTGGTCCCCCCGGCGTAGACCCCGTGCTCGCGCACGTAGGTTTCGACCTCGCCCGGCACGAGGTAGCGGATCGATCGCCCCTCGGCGCAGCGCTGCCGAATGTCGGACGCGGAGATCATCAAGGGTGTGATGGAGACGAAGCGGAGCGCGTTTCCGGAGACGTGGACATACACGCGACGATCGGAATCATAACGGAATGCGTGTTCTATCGCAATCGGCGGACGCGCGACCGTGCTGCCTGGGCGGGAAAGCACGCACACGTCGCACTGCGCAAAGATCTCGTCGAAGCGCTTCCAGCTCTCGATCTCGGCGAACGCGTCACCGCCCACCAGGAACGTGAAGCGGGTCTCCGGCGCATGCGACTGCGCCTCGCGGATCGTGTCGATCGAGTAGGAGGCGCCGGTGCGCTCCACCTCGCTCGTGTTGACGGCGAACGCAGGGTTGCCGGCGATCGCGAGCTCGAGCATGCGCCGGCGATGCGCGACCGAGGCGATCCCGGCGCCGGGCTTGTGGGGCGGGATCGCCGCCAGGACGAACTCGACGCGATCGAGCGCGCACATCTCGCGCGCCTCCTCGGCCGCGCGCAGATGGGCGCAATGCACGGGATTGAAGGTGCCTCCGAAGAGGCCCACGTGCATCGACTAGGCCTCCACCTGCGCGCCGCTCACGTCCGCACCTGGCCGGTGCCGTGCACGACGTACTTGTAGGTCGTGAGCTCGCGCAGGCCCATCGGCCCGCGTGCGTGCAGGCGGTTGGTGCTGATGCCGATCTCGGCGCCGAAGCCGAACTCGAAGCCGTCGGTGAAGCGGGTAGAGGCGTTCACGAACACGGCCGCCGAGTCGATGGCGCGAGTGAAGGCGCCCGCGGCGTTCTCGTCGGCGGTGACGATCGCGTCGGCGAGACCGGAGCCGTGGCGACGGATGAAGGCGATCGCCTCGTCCACCGAGCCGACGATCTTCACGGCGAGGATCAGGTCGAGATACTCCGTGTCCCAGTCGGCGTCGGTCGCCGGCGTGGCGTCGGGCAGGAGGCGCAGGGTTTCGGGACAGCCGCGCAGCTCGACCCCGGCTTCGCGCAGCTTCCCGGCGACCGCGGGCAGGAAGCGCGCGGCGACCTCGCGGTGCACGAGCAGGTTCTCCATCGCGTTGCAGACACCCGGGCGCTGCGCCTTCGCGTTCATGCAGATGCGCTCGGCGATGGCGAGATCGGCGGCGCGGTCGACGTAGACGTGGCAGATGCCGCTGAAGTGCTGGATCACCGGAATGCGAGAGCCCTCGGTGATCGCGCGGATGAGATCCTCGCCGCCTCGCGGGATGATGACGTCGATGGAGTCGGCCTGGCGCAGCAGTACGCGTACGGCCTCGCGGTCCGTCGTGTCGACGAAGGCGAGGGCGTCGCGCGGCAGCTCGCCGCAGGCGTCGCGCAGGGTGTCGGCGATGAGGCGGCTCGTACGGAAGGCCTCCTTGCCGCCGCGCAGGACCACGGCATTGCCGGACTTGAGGCAGAGCGCCGCGGCGTCGGCGGTGACGTTCGGCCGCGACTCGTAGATGATGCCGATGACGCCGAGCGGGACCCGTACCTGCGCGATGCGGATGCCGTTCGGCCGCGTCCACTCGGTGATCGTCTCGCCGACGGGATCGGGCAGGTCGGCGACCTGCGCGACGCCCGCCGCCATCGCCTCGATGCGGGCCGGCGTGAGCGTCAGGCGGTCGACGAACGCGGCCGCGGCGCCCTCGGCGCGGGCCTGGGCGACGTCCTCCGCGTTGGCGGCAAGGAGCTGTGCCTCGTGGGCGCGCAGCGCCGCGGCGCCCGCCCGCAGCGCC
>DASXLI010000018.1:0-94584 GCA_036496285.1 Binatia bacterium | reverse complement strand
GGTCGTCGTTCTCGTTGACGACGATCGCCGCGGTCGCGTGCAGCACGGCGACGTGGCAGAGCCCGTGCTCGACCCCGGACTCACGCACGGCGGCGCGTACGCGCTCGGTGATCTCCAGGCACTGCTTGGGCGCGGTGGTGCGGAACTGCAGCAGCATCGTCGCGCTCCTACCGCGCCGGCCGGGCGACGGCAACCGCGCCGCCGCGCCGCCGCGCCCGCGGACGCGCCGTGAGGGTCGTCGTACAGCGGGTCGGGCGCGCACGCGTCGTCGTCGACGGCGCGACGATCGGCGCGATCGAGCGCGGGCTCGTGCTGCTCGTCGGCTTCGGCCACGGCGACGGAGTGGCCGGGTGCGCATGGATGGCGCGCAAGATCGCCGGCCTGCGCGTGTTCGAGGACGACGCCGGGCTGATGAACGCCTCTCTGCGCGACGTCGGTGGCGCCGTGCTCGCCGTGCCGAACTTCACGCTGCTCGCCGATTGCCGGCGCGGCCGACGGCCGTCCTTTGCCGCGGCGCTCGCACCGGAGGCCGCCGAGCCGCTCTTCCGCCGCTTCGTTGCCCTGCTCCAGAACGACCTCGGTCCCGTGGCGAGCGGACGCTTCGGCGCGACCATGCGCGTCGAGCTGGAGAACGAGGGCCCCGTGACGCTGGTGATCGACAGTGATCCCTTGCCTGCGTCGAATTCACCTTGACTTGGGAGTGACCCGCTTCTCATAGAATTGAGAGTCACTGCGCTCGGGTCGCGCGCTGCCCCCGTGGTCGGGGTCGAGGAGGGGTCGTATGCGGAATTATACATCGGTTGTCGTCGCCGTTCTCGCAGGTGCCTGCATCATGGCTGCGCCCTCGACGGCTCGCTCCCAGCATCTGAGCGATCCCGCCGCGGCCAAGCTCGCGGACGGGTGCCAGAAGGCGATGATCAAGGCGGGGCAATCCTTCGCCACGAAGAAGCTGGGTCGCCTCGACAAGTGCGTCGACGGCATCCTGGCCTGCGTGCAGACGAAGCCGCCGGGCGACCCCTGCCGTGCCAAGACCGCCGCCGCCTGCGTCAAGGCCTTCGCCGGCATCGCCGACGACGAGGCCAAGCTCGTCTCCGCCATCCAGAAGAAGTGCAGCGACATGGCCCACGCCGACCTGTTCGACGCCGCCGGCATCGGCGAGGACGACCTGACCGGACCGTGCGGCGCCTTCGGCGTCACCCCGACCGACATCGGCGACGTCGCGACCTGCATCGCGCGCCAGCACGAGTGCCGGGCCGACGAGCTGTTCGACGTCCAGGAGCCGCGCAGCCGCGAGCTGCTCGACACCGTGGGCGTATCGCTCGCCCCGTCGACGTGCCTCGTCGACCACGGTGGCACCGGGACCGCCGCCGGCACCCCCGACATCGGCAAGAAGGTGGACGGCTGCGCCTCCGCCATCAAGAAGGCGGCGCGCACGCTCGCGACCGCCCGCCTGAAGAGCCTGTCGAAATGTGCGCAGACCGCGTTCGACTGCGTGCAGCTGAAGGCCGAGGACCCCGCCTGCTTCACCAAGGCCACCGCCACCTGCACCAAGCTCCGGACGAGCATCGACAAGGCCACGGCGAAGCTCGCCCCGGCCGTCGACAAGCGCTGCGGCTCGGCCGCCGTGCCGTTCGCCACCATCGCCGGCGCCGCCGGCCTGAACCTGAGCGCGCTCGCGAGCGAGTGCGCCGCCTTCGGCGTCCCGTCGCTCACCACGATCGCCGACTACGAGAGCTGCGTCGTGAGCCAGCACTCGTGCCAGGTAGAGGACCTCCTGCGCTTCCAGGCGCCGCGCGCGGCCGCGCTGCTGGCGTCCGCCGGGCAGAGCCTCTCGACGTCGTGCCCGACGCCGACCGCCACTCCGGGGCCCACCGGGACCGTGACCCCGTCTGCGACGCCGACCGACACGCCGACGCCGACCGACACCGCCACGATCACCGCGAGCGGCACGCCGACCGAGAGCCCGACGCCGACGGTCACCGCGACCGACACGGTCACGCCTTCCCCGACGGTCACCGAGTCCGCGACGCCGACCGTCACCGCGACCCCGACGGTCACCGAGACGCCGACCCCGACCGTCACCGCGACCGAGACGGTCACGCCGACCGCAACCGTCACTCCGACCGACACCGTGACGCCGACGCCGACCGTCACCGCGACGGATACGCCGACGCCGACCGACACCGCGACGCCGACCGACACCGCGACGCCGACCGACACGCCGACGCCGACGGACACGGAGACGCCGACCCCCACACCCACTGCGACGCCGCCCGACTACACGTCGCAAGCGCTCGCCTGCTTCAACTTCGAGTCGGGCGCGCTCGAGACGAGCTCCTGCGGCGCCGGCGATGCGTTCACCAACCACAACGGGGTGAGCGCCGACACCGTGAACTTCCGCCAGGGCACGCAGGGCGCCGCGTTCGACAACGGCCAGGCGCAATACCTGTCCTGCGACACCACGACCTGCTCCGACCTCGCGCTCGCCGGTCCGAGCCAGCAGATCACCATCACCTGCTGGGCCTTCCCCTCTTCGGGGAGCGCCGGTGCGTTCGCCGGCATCTTCTCGCACGAGGAGGACGGCAACGGTGGGTGGGCATTCTTCAAGACCAACACCGATACCTTCGCCGCCGCTCTCTTGCCGGACGGCGACTGCACCAGCACGAGCTCCTACGTGACGGCCGATTCCGGCGTCACGCTCGCGAACGACACCTGGCACCACCTAGCGATGACGTCCGACAACACCAACCTGAAGGCGTTCGTCGACGCCGGCACACCGGTGTCCGTCGCCTACAGCGGCGGCATCTGCGCGAGCACTGGCGCCATCACGATCGGCGCCAAGTCCGACGCCCCGGGCGCGAAGGACTTCTTCGACGGCGCCCTCGACGAGTGCGCCATCTTCGGCACCGCGCTCACCGACGCGCAGATTTGCGACATCTGCCGCTTCGGCCTCGACGGCACGCATGCCGATCGCGCGGCCCAGTGCAACAACTGCACCGGAAGCTGACCGGCTCCTCTCTCCACTGAGCCCCGGGGCGACGCGCGCGAGGCGCGTCGCCCCGGGATCCCCTTCCCCGCCGTCCGGCCCTACTTCCCGCCTGCCTCCGCGCCGACGGTGATGTCGGGGCGCAACGCCTCGAGCATCTTGTCGCCGACCCCCTTCACCTTCTTCAGATCCTCCACTGTCTTGAACGGCTCGGCAGCGCGGTACTCCACGATTGCCTTGGCCTTGGCGTCGCCGATCCCCGGCAGGCCCGCGAGCTCCTCGGCGGATGCGGAGTTGATGTTGACCTGATGGTGCGCTTCGGTCGCGCGCGCCGGCGGCCCGGCGAGCGCGAGGAGCGCGGCGAGCGCGAGCCCGCCGAGAATCAGACGAAACGTCGACTGCATACGGGTTTCCCTTCTGCGTGCAGAATCCCGGGGGTAGCGAACGGACTCACGGCTCGTCGGAGGCAGCGCCGGACTCCGGCACTGGTGCGTCGCACGGCATGGCGCAGAGGTCGGCAAGCGCCGCGTGCGATGGCCGGCGCACCAGCGACGCCGCGATGCCGAGGCGGCTCGACCAGTAGCGGAACTTGCGGAGCGCCAGATTGCGACGGCTCTCGGTGAGCGGACGGCCGGGCACGTGCTCCTCGCCCGGCGAGAGGTGGAAGCCGAGCAGGACGCCCGCGGCGGTCTTGTTCCCCGCCGCAGCCTCGTAGGCGTCGAGCAGGGCGCGACGCTGCGTCGTCGCGGTGATGGCGTGGAACCCTGGCCAGCGGCCGGGCCCCGACGACTCGGCCACGCCATCTACCGTGCTCATCACGATGCCCGCGATCGCGCGGGAGCCGGCGCCGTGCGGCGGCGTGACGTCTCCCGCGATACCGGAAGCCGATCCGTCCCGCGGTGCCTCCGGCCGCGCCGGCGCGCCGGCGAAGCCGCGCAGCACGCGCGCGACCACGTCGGCCGACAGCACCGACGGCTCGACGCGCAGTGCGACCCGGACGACCGTGTGCAGCTGCCGTACGTTGCCGGGCCAGTCGTAGGCGCGGAGATGCGCCAGCGCCGCGGGCTCGAGGCGCACCTCGGCGCCCGTCTCCGCGGCAGCGTGGTGGCGCACCAACACGTCGACGTCCTCGGGCCGCTCGCGCAACGGCGGAATCACCAGGACGCCGTCGCGGATCAACCGATAGTAGAGGTCGTGGCGGAACGCGCCGGCGCTGGCGAGCGCCGCGAGGTCCTCGTGCGCGGCCGCGATCGTCGCGACGTCGACCGTGATCGCGGCGCTGCCGCCGACGCGGCGGAATGCCTTGCCCTCGATCGCCCGCAGGATCTTGGCCTGATGGTCGCGGCGCATCGCGGCGATCTCGTCGAAGAAGACGATGCCACCGTGCGCCCGCTCGAGCGTGCCGCGCTTGTCCAGCGCGCCCGGGAATGCACCGCGGGTCGTGCCGAAGAGCTCGCTCTCGAGATGGTCCTCGGGAACGGCCGGGCAGTCGAACACCTCGTAGGGCGCGTGCGCTCGCGGCGACGACCGGCGCAGCGCCTCGGTGACGACCTCCTTGCCGACCCCGGACTCGCCTTGCACCAGGACGGCGCGGAAGCCGCCGCGCGCGATCGCCGCCAGCTCGGCGCGCAGGCGCCCCATCGCCGCGGAGACGCCGAGCAGCTCGCCGCCGGCGACCGGCGCCGCGCTTCCCGCCATCCGTCCCGCACCGTGCGTCGTCGCCGTCACGCGCGCAACTCTTGCGATCCGGCAGCACCGCAGTCAATCGTCGGCGGGTATTTCCGCCGGCACGATGTCCAGCCGATCATACCGTCGTGGCGTTCGGCGATCGAAACATATACCCGTAGATCGACGGAGGAGATTCGACACGATGGCGAACGAGATCGAGCGCGACCTCGACAACCAGCTGCGGATGACGCACGACCGTTTCGTGACCGCGATGAACGCGCGGCTGCCGGCGATGCCGCTCGAGCAGAAGGAGCGCTACTTCGCCGTGCTCTCCGCCCTGGTTGGCAAGCTCGAGACGCCGGACAAGGCGCTGCGGGAGGTCCTCCAGGAGATGATGGCCGAGGCAGCGGGCTACGTACTGCAGGAGATGCGCTGAAAGCGCCTACCCGGCGGGGCGCGCCGCACGGCTGAACATGGGCCGCAGGTGCGCGAGCGTCAGCCCCTCGAGCGTCGCCACGACGTGGTCCGCGGCCGCGCGCAGCTGATCAGCCGGATAGCTGTTGGTGACTGCGAGCCGCCGCATGCCCGCGCGCCGGCCGGCCTCGAGCCCCGCGAGCGAGTCCTCGACGACCAGGCACTCCGCAGGAGCAATCGATACGCCGGGCGCCTGCAGCGCCGCCAGGGCGCGCAGATAGCCTTCCGGATCGGGCTTGCCCTCCGCCACGTCCTCGGCGGCGACGATCACCCGGAACGCGTCGCGGATGCCGGCGTGGCGCAGGATGATCTCCACCTCGTCGCGCAGCGCGCCGGACACGACGCCGAGCGGCAGGCCGGCGCAGGCCGCGACGAAGGACGCGACGCCGGGATAGACCAGCACGTCACGCTCGAGGACACGGCGGAACGCGACGGCCTTCTCCTGCATGAGCGCGTGGATGTCGGCGTCACTGGCGCGGCGCCCCGCGACGCGCATCGCCTCCGTGAACACCCCGCGATCGTCGAAGCCGAGGTAGTCGGCGACGTAGTCCTCACGCGTCAATGCGATGCCGAGGGGCCGCAGCACGTCCTGGAACGCGCGCAGGTGGAGGGGCTCGGAATCGGCCAGGATCCCGTCGCAGTCGAACAGGACCGCGCGCGGGCCGTCAGCCACCGCTCGCGTCCGGACCGCCGCCCCCGATCATACCGCGCCCTCGTCGTGCAGCCCCTTGATCGCCGCGGCGTCGTAGCCGAGCTCGCGCAGGATCTCGTCGGTATGCTCGCCGAACGCGTGCGGCGGCCGGCGCATCGCGGGAGGCGTGGCGGAGAGCTTGATCGGCGAGCCGATCGTACGCACCCGGCCGAACTGCGGGTGCTCCTCCTCCAGCACCATGCCGCGCGCCTGCAGCTGTGGATCGGCGAGCGCCTCGGCGACATCGTTCACCGGTCCGAAGCAGATGTCCACCGGCTCGAGCTCGCGCACCCATTCGTCGCGCGTCTTGCGCTTGAACGCGTCGCGGAAGAACGCGAGGACGCGCTCGCGGTCCTCGCCCTCGGCGAACTGCAGCGGGATCAGGTCGGCCCGCCCGAAGTGCTCACACAGGTTGCGCCAGAAGTGCCCCTCGAGCGCGCCGACCGAGACGTGCTTCCGGTCCGCCGTCTCGTAGACGGCGTAGCAGGCGTAACGGCCGGTGAGCCGGGTATCGCCGCGTGCCGTGCCCTGCCCGATCAGCTGCATCAGGATGTGAAAGACGTTGCAGGCGAACGCGCCGTCGAGCATCGCGATGTCGACGAGCTGTCCGCGCCCGGTGTGCGTGCGCGCGAGCAGCGCGGCGAGAATGCCGATCGTCGCCATCAGCGTGCCGCCCGCGATGTCGGCGATCTGGACGCCGGGAATGACGGGCGGGCCGCCGGCGGTGCCGGTCACCCCGAGCACGCCGGCATAGCCGATGTAGTTCAGGTCGTGCCCGACCTTCTCGCGGTACGGGCCGTCCTGGCCGTAGCCCGAGATCGAGCAGTAGATCAGGCGCGGATTCAGGCCGGCGAGACGCGGGTAGTCGATGCCGAGCTTCGTCGTCACGCCCGGCCGGAAGCCCTCGAGCACGACGTCGGTGTCGGCGACGAGCTTGTCGAACACGGCGCGCCCGGCCGCGCTCTTCAGATTGAGCGTCATGTGGCGCTTGTTGCGGGTCAACATCGGGATGCCGGCGCCGAGCGGGTCGTTGGGCGCGGCGATCGTCGTCACCTCGGCGCCGAGGTCGCCCAGCATCATGGCGCAGAAGGGTCCGGGGAGCTGGCGCGAAAGATCGAGGATGCGGACGTTCTCGAGGGCGGTCGTCACGGAGCGTCTCCTTGCGGCGATCGGCGCGCGAAGCGCGCGGCGCTGAACGGTGTGAGGTCATACGACGTTCGGCCCGCCAGGACCAGCTCGGCGAGCGCGCGCGCCGTGACCGGTGCGAGCAGGATGCCGTTCCGGTAGTGCCCGGTGGCGTGGAAGAGTCCCTCGACGTCGGGGTCGGCGCCGAGGATCGGCTGGTCGTCGGGCGTGCCGGGACGGAGGCCGGCCCAGGCCGTCGTGAACGAGGCGTCGCGCAGGACGGGCGCGAGACGAAGCGCGCGCGCGAGGATTCCCGCCAGCGCCTCGCCGGTCACGCGCTTGTCGAAGCCGGCGTCCTCGTAGGTGCTGCCGACGAGCACGCGGCCGTCGCGGCGCGGCACGACGTACACGCCGTGCGAGTAGATCGCGTGGCGGAATGGCGGATGCGCCGCGGTGAGCGTCGCCATCTGGCCGCGCACCGGGCGCACCGGCACGGTGCGCCCGGGCGTCGCGAGCTCCCCGGCCCAGGCGCCCGCGGCATTGACGACGGCGCCCGCCGCCACGCGCCCCGCGTCGGTCTCGAGGCCGACGGCGCGTCCGCCCTCGGCGCGGATCGACCGCACCGCGACGCCGGTCCGGAGCGCCGCGCCGCGCCGGCTCGCCAGCACCGCGTACGCGCGCGCGAGGCGCACGTTGTCGAGGCGGTGGTCCGCCGGGAAGCGCAGCGCCATGCGGATGTCGTCGCGCAGCTCCGGCTCGGCGGCCCGCGCGTCGCGCGCCGAGAGGCGCTCGACCGGACAGCCGGCGCGGCGCTGCCAGCGCGCCCGCGCCGCGAGGCGCGCTGCCTCGCCGTCGCTGAGCGCGACGTAGAGGATGCCGTCGCGCTGATACTCGGGGTCGATGCCGGTTTCCTCGCGCAGGGCTGCAATCGCCGCCGGGTACATCGCAAGGCTCGCGACGCCGAGCGCAAGGAACGGCCCCGGCGTGTCGGCCTCGGCCCGCGGGCCGAGCATGCCGGCCGCCGCCGACGATGCCTCCATGCCGGGCTGTCCGCGCTCGACGACCGTCACCCGCGCGCCACGGCGCGCCAGCTCGGCCGCGAGCGCGCAGCCGATGATGCCGCCGCCGACGATCGCGACGTCGGGCGACGTCTCACTGGGGTGCTTGCGGCGCTCAGGTCGGGATCGAGGCACGAGCTCGGGCGGCCGGCCGCAATGCTCGCGTCGCGACGCGCATGCGGACAGCGCGCCTATTTTGTATGCGAGCGGCGACGGGCGCTCAAGCGCGTCGCGCCGTGCTTGCAGGCGGACCGCGCCCGTGGTGAAAGAGCGCGTGACGGCGCCCCGCGTCCTGATCCTGCAGCACCACCCCCTGGAGCACGCAGGCGTCTTTGCGGAGACGTTGGAGCGGAACGGCGCTCGCCTGGAAATCGTGCGGCAGTTCGCCGGGGAGCGCTGCCCGGCGGAGCTGGCGCCGTATCAGGGCCTGATCGTCATGGGCGGGCCGATGAGCGTCGGCGGCGAGGAGGAGCACCCGTGGCTGTTGGACGAACGTGCGCTGATCCGGCAGGCGATCGCGAGCGACACGCCGACGCTCGGCGTCTGCCTTGGCTCGCAGCTGATCGCCTCCGTCGCCGGCGCGCCGGTCGCGCCGGGACCCGCCGCCGAGATCGGCTGGCATCGGATCGTCCCGACGGAGGACGCCACGGCGGATCCGCTCTTCCACGACGTCCCGCCGTTCGCGGCGCTCGAGTGGCACCGCGAGGCCTTCCCGCTGCCGTCCGAGGCCGTCCACCTCGCGGGGAGCGCGCGCTATCCGATCCAGGCCTTTCGCCTGCGCCGGCGCGTCTACGGCCTCCTCTTCCACCTGGAGATCGACGCGCCGCTGATCGGACGCTGGTGCGAAGCCTTCAACGGGGGCGGGCCGCTTCCGGAGGGCGACGTGCCACCGGACGTCGCGGCCGCCAACAGTCGCGCCGCCACGATCGCGGAGCGCCTCTTCTTCGGCCGCTAGCCGCGCCGCGGGTGCTCGCCGAGCAGCAGCTCCAGCTCGAGCTCCACCCGCTCGGGCGGCTCGTGCAGGCAGTCGAGCTTGTGGCGCCGGAGCTCCATCCGCAGGGCGCGCGGCAGCGCCCGCCGTGCACGCCTGCGAGCGAGGCGGAACGACACGCGCGCGAGGACGGTGATGAGCAGCCCCGAGGCGCCGGCGAGCGCGAGGCTCATGGTGGCTCGATGCGCGCGGCCCGGCGCAGGAGCGGCCGCCGCAGGGCCGCCAGCTCCGCCCACGCCCATTCCGGGATGCCGAGCACCGGCCCCAGGTCCCGTTGCACCCGTACACGATCGTGAGCGAGACAGCGCTTACGATGCTCGACGAGCTGAAAGATCGGACGCCAGGGAACCGTCTCTCGCATACCGGCACGGCGCCCGAGGCGATTCGCCACCAGGACCGCCGCCACCCCGGCGATGACCATGACGATCGCGAGCGCGACATCCTCCATGCTGCCGAGACGGCCCACGCCGCCGGATCTTTCACCGCCGCGCCCGCCCGGACGCGCCGTTGGAAGGAGGCCCGTGCCGATCGTCAGTGACCATCGCGACCCGATCGGGGTCCCCCCGCGCGAAAGCGTCGTCGAGGCGGTCGGCGGTGAGCCGCTCGTCGCGGCCGCGCTCGCCGGCATTCCGGAGGCACGCGACCGGCTGTTCGCCGCCTACGCGCCGGTCGTGCATGCCGCCATCCATCGCTATCTCGCACAGCGGGGCCGCGGGCGCACCGATCTCGCGGACGACCTGACGCAGGAGGTGTTCGTCGCGCTCTTCGACGACGACGCCCGCCGGCTGCGCAACTTCGAGGGACGCAACGGCTGCTCCTTCGCCGGCTGGCTGCGCGTCGTCGCATTGCGCATGACGATCGACGTGCTGCGGCGCGACCGCCGCCTGCTCTCGCTCGACGACGATGGCGCCACCATGACCGCACTGCGTCGCACGCTGCGCAGCGACACGGCCGATCCCGCACGCGTCGTCGAAGGCGCGGACGTCGCGGCCAAGCTGAGCGCCGCGATCGCCGACCTCGGCGCCAAGGACCGGCTGCTCGTCGAGCTGCACCTCCTGCGCGGCGCCTCGCTGCCCGCGGTCGCGGAGGCGCTCGGCGTCAGCGCCAACGCCGCGTACGTCCGCAAGAGCCGCGTGCTCGAGCGGCTGCGACGGGTCGTCAGGGAGGACGCATGACCGGTCATGCACCGGAGCCCGAGTGCCCGAGCGACGAGCTCCTCGCAGGCTGGATCGAGCGCCGCGTGAGCGACGCCGAGCGCGAGGCGATCGAGCAGCACGTCGCGGCGTGCGCCACCTGCGCCGACGTCGCGGCCGCGTCGTTTCCCGCCTCCGAGGATACGCTCGCGCGCCGGGTCGCGGAGCCCGCACCCGTCGTTGCCGTCGAGCGTGGTCCGCGCGGATCGGCGGCGGCGCGCGTTCGTCCGTCGCGCACGCGCTGGGCGATCGCGGCCGGCCTCGTCCTCGCCACCGCGGCCCTCGCGTACGCGGCGCTCGATGCCGGCCTCGCGCGCGTCCGGGACGAGCTCGCCCGCCGGGCCAGCGTCGCGCTCGGCGAGCCGGTCACGATCGGCAGGCTCGGTGTCGGCCTCAGCTCCGACCTCCGCGGCCTCGTGATCCGCGTGCGTGACGTCCGCATCGGCGGCGACGACGGCCTCTCCGCCGAAGGAATCGACCTGCAGCTCTCGCTCGCCGCGCTCGTAGCGCGCACGCTCGACGTGCAGCGCCTCCGCCTCCTCGGGCCGGTGATCCACCTGGGCGGCCCACCACCGAAGGACGCGGGAGCCAAGGCGGGACACGTCGGCGGCGCCAACGCGCTCGCCGCGACGCTCGGCCGGGCATCGCTCGAGATCGTCGACGGCACGCTCGTCGCCGCCGCGGCCGACGGCGCCCTGCGCGTCGACCACGTGAACGGGACCGCCTCGCCGAACGGCTCCCGCGTCGACCTCGCCCTGAGCGGCACGGGCGCGGGCGGCACGCTCAACGTCGACGGCAGCATTCCCGCCGGTCCGTCCGGGGAGTTGGCCGCCACCCTCACGGGCCAAGCACTCGACGTCGGCCAGCTCCCGCTCGTCCGCGATCGGGTGACCGGTCGCGCCGATCTGAGCGTCGCGCTCACCGGCACCACGGACTCGCCCGTCCTGCAGGGGCGCGGGGTCATCCGCGGCGGACGCGCCCGCGGCTGGAATCCGCTGCCGCAGGCGCTCGCCGCCCTCGGCGCCGAGGTGCCGCCCAACGTGGGCGCTGCAACCGGTCCGGACCTGGCCTTCGACGAGCTGCGGCTGGTGATCCTGAGAAACGCCCAGGGCTGGAAGGTGCCGCGCCTGTACGCGTCCGCGCCGGGCTTCTCGATCGACGCGAGCGCGATCCAGCTATTCGAGGACCAGAGCCTCGAGGGCGCCGGCAGCGTGCAGCTCGCCGCACCCCTCGCCGCGGTAGTGATCGCGGCGGTGCCGTCGCTCGTCGCCCAGCGCGACGAGAGCGGTGCGCTCGCGCTGCCGATCACGATCGGCGGCACGCTCGCGGCCCCGCAGCTCACCCCGCTCGTCGCCGCGCCAGCGGCCGTCGAGGAGCCCCCTGCCGGGGCAGCGGATACCGATGGCGCAGCGAACGCAGCGGCGCCCGACGCCGCGGCCCCGGCCGCACCGGCGGATGCGTCCGGCGACGACGCACCCGCGGCCGACGAGCCTTGACACCCCGCCGGGGCTCGGTCACCGTCGGCGCGGGGAGACGTCATCGATGGAGTACCGCGATCTGCGCTACGAGGTGCGTGACCACGTCGCCACGGTCACACTCGACCGTCCCGACCGGCTGAACGCGCTCAGCGCCGCGATGCTCGAGGGCTTTTCCCGCGCGTTGCACGCCGCGCACGACGACCCCGAGGTGCGGGTCGTCGTGCTGACCGGCGCCGGACGCGGCTTCTGCGCCGGGCTCGACCTGCGGGACGAGGCGGCGGGCCAGGGCCTCGGAGCGAGCGGCCTCCGTTTCGACCTCGGCAGCGCCCCGCCGGTCGTCCTCCACAACATGGACAAGCCGGTGATCGCCGCCGTGAACGGCGCCGCCGCCGGCTACGGCCTCGACCTGGCGCTCGGCTGCGACGTCCGCATCGCCGCCGACGACGCCAAGCTCGCCGCCGTCTTCACCAAACGCGGCGTCCTGCCGGAGAGCGGCGGCAGCTGGCTGCTGCCGCGCCTGCTCGGCTGGGCGAAAGCCGCGGAGATCGCTTTTCGTGGCGTCACGCTGACGGCGCACGAGGCGCTGGAGCTCGGCCTCGTCAACAAGGTCGTCCCGCGGGCCATGCTCGAGGAGGAGACGGCCTCCTGGGCGCGCGAGATCGCCGCCAACGCACCCCTCGCGGTGCAGGCGACGAAGCGCATGATGCGGCTCGGCCTGGCGGAGTCGTTCGAGGCGAACGTCCACCACGTGTTCCTGCAGCTCCTGCCCCTCTTCGCGAGCCACGACTTCCGCGAGGGGATGGCCGCGTTCCTCGAGAAGCGGCCGGCGCGCTTCACCGGCCGCTGAGCGTCCTCAGACGGAGCCCGGCACCTGATCGAGGTGGCGGATGCTCTTGCCCTTCACCGTGAAGACGATCATCTCGGCGATGTTGGTCGCGTGGTCGGCGATGCGCTCGAGGTACTTGGCGATGAAGAGCAGCCGGATGGCGCGGGTGATCGTCTGCGGCGCCTCGACCATGTAGGAGATCAGCTCGCGGAAGAGCTGGTCGGTGAGCTGATCGATCACGTCGTCGTTGCGGCAGACCGTGAGCGCCAGCTCGACGTTCTCGTTGACGAAGGAGTCGAGGCTCTGCCGCAGCATCGTCTGTGCCACGTCGGCCATGCGCGGGATGTCGATGAACGGCTTCAGCTGCGGCTCCTGGTTGAGCTCGAGGGCGCGCTCGCAGACGTTCACCGCGATGTCGCCGATCCGCTCGAGATCGGTCGTGATCTTGAGTCCGGTGGTGATCAGGCGGAGATCCTTGGCGGCGGGCTGGTGCAGGGCGAGGAGCCGGAGGCAGATGTCGTCGATCTCGACGTCCATGCGGTTCACGACGTGGTCGCGCTCGATCGTGGCGCGGCACATCTCGTCGTTGCGATCCACCAGGCCGCTGATCGCGTGCTCGATCTGCTTCTCGACGAGCCCCCCCATCTCGAGGATCTTGACGTTGAGCTCCTTGAGCTCGGCGTCGTAGTGACGGTCGGTATGCTGTCGTACGTCCATCGGCGTTCTCCTCAGCCGAAGCGCCCGGTGATGTAGTCCTCAGTTTCCTTCTTTTCGGGCGTCGTGAACAGACGTTCGGTCGGCCCGAACTCGATGAGCTCGCCGAGGTACATGAAAACGGTGAAGTCCGACACCCGGGCCGCCTGCTGCATGCTGTGGGTCACGATCACGATGGTATAGCGCCCTTTGAGCTCGTGGATCAGGGCCTCGATCCTGGTGGTGGCGATGGGGTCGAGCGCGGAGCACGGCTCGTCCATGAGCAGGACCTCGGGCTCGACGGCGAGGGCGCGCGCGATGCAGAGGCGCTGCTGCTGGCCGCCGGAGATGCTGATGCCTGAGGCGTCGAGCGAGTCCTTCACCTCGTCCCACAAGGCCGCCTGACGCAGGCTGCGCTCGACGATCCCGTCGAGGTCGGCCCGCGAGCGGCGCTCCCCGGTGAGCCGCAGGCCCGCGACCACGTTGTCGTAGATCGACATCGTCGGGAACGGGTTCGGACGCTGGAACACCATCCCCACCCGTGCCCGGACCTGCACCGGATCGACGCCGGCCCGGTAGATGTTCTGGCCGTCGAGCAGGACCTCGCCCTCGACCCGCGCGCCCGGCACGATCTCGTGCATGCGGTTCAGGCAACGGATCAGGGTGGACTTGCCGCAGCCCGACGGGCCGATGATCGCGGTCGCGACGTGCTCCGAGATCGCGAGGTCGATGCCGTGCAACGCCTGGCTGCCGCCGAACCACGCGTCGAGGCGGCGGACGTCGAGCTTGGTCTCTCCCGGCATCAGCGTACGGTCTTGAAGCGGCCGCGCGTCAGCAACCGGACGCTCAGGCTGGTGAGCGCGATCAACGTGAGCAGCACGAGCGCCCCCGCCCACGCCTGGCGGTGCCAGTCGTCGAACGGGGAGATGGCGTAGGTGTAGATCTGCACCGGCAGCGACGAAATGGGGCCGCTGAGGCCGTGATGCCAGAACTGGTTGCCGAACGCGGTGAAGAGGAGCGGTGCGGTCTCGCCCGCGACGCGGGCGACCGCCAGCATGACGCCGGTGATGATGCCGCCGCGGGCGGTGCGGATCACGATCCGCAGCGTCGTCCGCCAGCTCGGGACGCCGAGCGCCAGCGCCGCCTCGCGCAGGCTCGACGGCACGAGCCGCAGCATCTCCTCGGTGGTGCGCGCGACGATCGGCAGCATGATCACGCCGAGCGCCATCCCCCCAGCATAGGCCGAGAACGTCTTCGTCGGCAGCACGATGAGAGTGTAGGCATAGATGCCGATCACGATCGACGGTACGCCGTTCAACACGTCGGCGCAAAAGCGGACCAGCGGGGCGAGCCGGGTGTGCCCGTACTCGGCGAGGAAGACGCCGGTGCCGATACCGACCGGCAGGCCGAGCGCGCACGCCAGCAGGATCAGCACCACCGTGCCGACCACGGCGTTCGCCATGCCGCCGCCGGTCTCGCCGACCGGCTTCGGCAGCTGCGTGAAGAAGTCCAGGTTCACCGACGTGACGCCCTTCGCGATCAGGTAGCCGATGATGAGCACGAGCGGCAGCAGCACCGCGCCGGTGCACGCGAGCGTGAGCGAGCGCGCGATCACGTCACGCCGCCGCCGCGTCGCGTAGCTCATCAGCGCGCCCCCGCGGCCGGCGCGGCAACGCGCCACACCAGCAGCCGGGCCAGCATGTTCACCACGACCGTGACGACGAACAGCACGAGCCCGATCTCGACCAGCACCTGCACGTAGAGGTCGTAGGTCGCCTCCGAGAACTCGTTGGCGATGACGCTCGCCATCGTGCTGCCGGGCGCGAAGAACGACAGGCTCATGTCGGCGCGGTTGCCGATGACCATGGTCACCGCCATGGTCTCGCCGATGGCACGGCCGAGCCCGAGCATCACGGCACCGATGACGCCGGTCTGCCCGTACGGCAGCACGGCGGTGCGGATCATCTCCCAGCGGGTGGCGCCGAGCGCGAGCGCCGCCTCACGCTGCTGCGGCGGGACGGCCTGGAAGACCTCGGTCGCGACCGAGGTGACGTACGGTACGATCATGACCGCAAGGATCATCGACGACGTGAGCATGCCGACGCCGTAGTTCGGGCCGCTGAAGAACGGAGTCCAGCCGAGCGTGGCCTGGAGCGCCGGCCCGAGATAGCTCCGCATCCACGGCACCAGCACGAAGATGCCCCAGAGGCCGTAGACCACGCTCGGAATGGTCGCCAGGAGCTCGATCAGGAAGGAGACCGGCGCCCGCACCCGCGCCGGCGCCAGCTCGCTCAGGAAGAGCGCGGTGCCGATGCTGAGCGGCACCGCCTGCGCCAGTGCGAGGAGCGAGGAGACGAGCGTGCCGTAGATGAACGGCAGCGCGCCGAACTCGCGCGCCACCGGATCCCATGCCGACCCTGAGAGGAAGCCGAGGCCGAAGGTACGGACGGCATCGCTCGACTCGTAGCCGAGCACCAACACGATCGACGCGACGATCGCGAGGAGTCCGAGCGCGAAGGCCGCCGTGACGAGGCGGAAGATCCGGTCGCCGACGTTGCGACGCGCCATGCCCTGGCCGGTCGCCCGACGTGCCGCGGTCCAGGTTGCCTCGAGCACGTCTCCTGCCATGCCTGGCGTCTCGGAAGCGGGCAATCCCCGCGCGGAGCTCATGCGTCCTCGGTCGAATCCTCCGTCACTTCGCGAGCGGCGCGCCGTCCGGGCCGGTCACCTTCTTGAGCGCCGCACCCTCCTTCGCGATCACCTGCGGCGGCAGCTGCGCATAGTGCAGCGCGGCCGCCTGCTGCTGCCCGTCGCGCATCATCCACTGCAGGAAGCCCACGAGGGCCTTGCCCTTCGCGGCGTCCTTCTGCTTCTGGTACACGAGGAGCCACGTCATGCCCGAGATCGGATAGGCGTCCGGGCTCGGCGCGTTGGTGATGGAGACGCGGAAGTCGTCGGGCATGCTGTCCGCGACGGACGCCGCTGCAGCGGTGACGGACTCGAGCGACGGAGCGACGAATCGCCCCGACGCGTTCTTGACGTCGGCGAACGGCAGCTCGTTCTGCTGCGCGTAGATCAGCTCGACGTAGCCCAGCGAGAACGGCGTCTGCTTGATCAAGCCGGTGACACCCTCGTTGCCCTTGCCGCCGAGACCGACCGGCCAGCTCACCGAGGTGCCCTTGCCGACCTTGTTGTTCCAGTCGCGGCTGACCTTGCTCAGGTAGTCGGTGAAGATGTACGAGGTGCCACTGCCGTCGGAGCGGTGCACGACGATGATGTCGCGCGCCGGCAGATTGGCGCCGGGGTTGTCGGCCGCGATCGCGGCGTCGTTCCACTTGGTGATCTTGCCGAGGAAGATGCCGGCGATCGCCTCGGGCGAGAGCTTCAGACCCTTGCTCACGCCCTCGGCGTTGTAGGTCAGCACGACCGCGCCCATGACCGTCGGGAAGTGCATGATGGGCCCCGGGGCGGCGCGCATCTGCTCGTCGGTCATGGGGCCGTCGCTGGCGCCGAAGTCGACGGTCTCTTCGGTGATCTGCTTGATGCCGCCGCCGCTACCGATCGACTGGTAGTTGAAGCGCACCTGCGGATCGACCTGGGTGTAGACGTTGAACCACTTCGAGTACATTGGGTACGGGAACGTCGCTCCCGCGCCGTTCAGCTGGAGCTGCGCCGCGGCGCTCCCGCCGAACGTGAGCACCAGCAGGAGCGTCGCGAGTCCTCCGCGGATGAGTGTTCGCATTCTCGTCCTCCTCAGAACTTGAGCGTGGCGTCGAGCTGCGTGCGCAGCAGGGTGTCGTTGCCGCTGGTGAGCTTGGCGTTGGACGACGCGCGATCGAGCGCGTTGATCAAGTGCGCTTTGGCCGTGAGCTGGAGGTTCGGCAGGATCATGTAGTCGAGGCGAAGGATGTGCGCCTCCACGTTGCTGGAGCCCTTCTGCGTCGCCGTCTGCTGGACGTAGTCGATGTCGCTGTAGCTGAAGGGCGAGAACACCGCGTCCTGCCCGACGTGCTCGAAGGTGTAGGAAAAGCCCCAGTCCCCCCGGTTCTTCAGAGTGTCGTGGTACCAGTCCCGTACAACGTGACCGAGGCCGAAGCCCACGGCAAAGCCGAGCGCCTTGCCGTCGGCCTGCGTGTTGTAGGACAAGTCACCGAATACGCCCGCACCGCCGACGACCGGCAGGTTGGTAAAGTTGATCTCCGTATTCGGGTTCACCAGGTTGAAGCCCGACTGGAAGCCGCTGATCTTGCCGTTCGAGAACTTCGAGACGCGGTTGCTGTTCGCGAGGCTGCTGTTGAAGCTGCCGCTCGACGGCTCGAGGAACTTACGGGCGACCTGGTTGATGTTCTGGTAGCTGTAGTCCGCGAAGGCGAAGGTCATCTTGGCGTCGTCGGCGAAGGCCCAGTCGCTGATGACCTGGCCGCCGATCATGTTCGGATCGCCGCCGTTCGAGACCTCGTCGACGATCCATTGATACCCATTCACCTTCAGGCCGCGCAGCACGCTGTCCTTTTGATCGACGATCGCGATCGACTCCGTGAAGCCCTCGGGAGCGAGGTCGTCGTCGAAGAGCAGCTCCGTCGTGCGGTAGGTGTTCGTAGGGAACTTGCCCGCGAAGACGGTGATGAGGCCGGGCTCGAGGTTGAACGTCTTGCCGGGCTTGAGGGTCAGATAGGCGCTATCGAAGTTCACCGACTTCTTGGTGAACATGTTCGAGAAGGTCTGGTTCGAGGAGATGGGGTCGTTCGGGTCACCGCTCACCAGGCGGAACGTCGCGCCGATCTCGTCGCTCGGGTTGATGTTCAGGCCGACGCGGGCGCGGTACCGCCAGCGGTTCCGCCCGATCAGGTCGTTCGCGTAGAAACCCTCGTCGCGAATGCGCAGGTCACCGAAAGGCGTGATCATCGAGAGCCAGGTCGGCAGCTTCGCGACGATCGCGTCGCGACGTGACTCCTCGGCCGCCGACTTCTGCTTGTCCTCCTCGCGCGCCTGGCGGAGCTCCTCGGGCGTGATCAGGCCCTTCTGCACCAGGATGTCGCCGAGGTCCTTCGCCCGGCTCGGCTGTGCCACCGCGAGCACCGCGAGGCCGGCGACGAGCGCCACTATCGTTCTACGCATACAGGTCCCCCTTCCCATACACATTGGTTGATGTCGGATCGGACTGCGCCGCGTGAAGAAACTATGAATCCCATACGTTACGAACAGGTTACGGGACGGTCAGCTCCGTGTTACGAAACCGTAGATTCCCTGTTACGGAAGCAAGTTGCGTCGACGACTCACGGAGCGAGCGAGGCTTTGTAGTCGATCGCGTACGCCACCTTCCCGGGCTTCGACGCCGTGATCGGCTTGCTGAGCTTGGCGAACTCGCCCGCCGTCTCGGGCAGTCCCGCGTTCCACGCGGACAGCTTCCCGAGCTGCCCTGCCGTGAGATGGCTCCGGACGAAGGTCGTATCCCTGAGCGAGGTCATCTCCATCGAGACCATCTTCACGAGCGCGAGATAGCTCTCGAGGTCGGTCAGGTTGAACGTCGAGATGTCGAGGCGCTGCCGTAGCCACGCGCCCCACTGGAACTCCAGGTACTCGGGCTCCGTCGTCGGGACGGCGTAACCGATGTCGCGGGTGAAGTAGATGAGGCCGCGGTACTTGTCGTCCTGGAAGCCGGCGAGGCCGACCGTCTGTGGCAGATCGTCGACCGTGATCGGCAGGTTGTCGGCGTCGACCAGGAGGACCCGGTTCTCGACCTGCATCTCGCGCCAGAACGCGGTCGGGTCGAGGTGGCTCAGGTTGCCGACCACGCGCAGGCGGATGTGCAGGTCGGGCCCGCCGTCGGGCTGCTCCCAGAACTCGGTCATCGTGTGGTGGCCGTCCTCCAGGTAGAGCTGCCCCCCGGGGCCGATCACCACCGTCTTCATCAGGTTCAGCGAGTCCGGCGTCTCCGACCCCATCGGCAGCGAGCAGGTGAAGGTGCTCGGGTCGTTCAGCCGGGCGCCGGCCTGGACGCTCACCGCCTCGACCTGGCCGTTCGTCTCGCACCAGTCGTCGAAGCGCTTGTTGTGACCGCCCCCGGCCTCGTCCTTCGTGCCGCGATAGCGCCCGAGCTTGTAGTAGATCTCGTCGAACCCGAGGACCGCCTGCGTCGGGTGCAGGTCCCTGAGGGTGACGTCGAGCAGGTTGGCCGGCTCGGTGGCATCGCGCGTCCAGTCCGGGTCGGAGGCGGCGGCGCAGTACGGGTTCTCGCTGAGCTGCACATCGAAGCGTCCGAGCTCGTCGGCCGCGAGCGGCAGCGCGTCGCTCACGATCGCCGTCGAAGCGCAGTCGAAGGCGTTCGCCACGCACCTGCCGATGGCATCGGCGAGGCAGCTGCGCTTCGTGGTGGCGACGCAGGCGCGCGGCACCGCCATCGCGGCGAACGGCCCGCCACCGAAGGCGTTGCAACGCGCCGTCGCGCCGCCGAACCCGGGGCCGTTCGCGTCGAGCAGCGACGCCGGGTCGAGCGGGCCGCAGGCCCGGGCGATGCCGAGCGCCATCTTGGCCGTCGCGCCGCGCGAGCCCGTCGACAGCAGGCCCAGCTTCTTGTCGCACGTCGCCGCCATCCGGGCGCACTGGCTGGTCGGCTGCCCCGTGAGGCGGCAGCTCAGCACCGTGTCCACGCACTTCTGGGTGAGCGCCAAGCGACGCCGCACGAAGCTCCGCGCGCCCTTGGTGACCGCCGTCTGACAGTGCACGGCACGTGTCGCGTCCGTCGGGTCCGCGAGGCCGTCCTGATTCCCGCTCGGGGCCGGCAGACACAGGCCCGCGGCCGAATCCAGCACCGGCGCCAGGAGATCGGCGATCCGGGGAACCGCGATCGCGAAAGCGCGCTCGGCGCGGCAGGTCGCCGCCGTCTGGATGCATTGGGAGATCGCGCCGAGCGAGTTGAGCGTCAGGCCCGCATGCTGTTGGCAGGCGGACTCGAGCGTCTCGAATCCGAGGACCGACGCCGCCCGCAGCAGCGACAGCGGCACACGCGCCGGGCTGCCCCCGCAGGACGCCGCGAGGCCTGCCTCGAACGCGCCGCGCGCGGTCCCCATGGCGTCGTGTGCCTTGGCGCACGCCGCACGCGCCTTGGCGAAGCAGGCGTCGCGCAGCGCTCCCGGCGCCGCCGACTGGATGCACAGGAAGGATGCCTGGCTGCAACGCTCGAGCATGGCCAGATCGGCCGTGACGAGCGCCGTCGATGCCTGATTCAACGAGCGCTCGCAGCCGAGCACCGCCTTCGGATCGACCTGGGGCAGCGGTGCGGTATCGACCGGGGTCGGCGTCCGCGGGGGGGGCGTCGCGGTCAGCGTGGGTGTGGCGGTCGCAACCGGCGCCGTGAAGGTCGGCGTGGCCGTCGGGCCCGTGCCGGTCGCCGCGGGGGCCGTCGCGGTCGCCGTCGGCAGCGGACCGCCGGCGGAGACCGGCGCCGACGCGATGCCCTTGAAGGTCTCGTTGGCCGGCGCCGTGATCGATGCCGACGGGGTACCGGTGAGCGCGCCGTTGAACCCGCTCGCGTCCGTCAGCGTGTCGATGGTCGCACCGCTCGCCCGGAGATAGAGCGTGACACTCGCTCCACTCACCAGCCCGAACACCGAGCGCGCCCCCGCGTATGCGATCGCGCCGTCGTCCGTCCAGCTGCCGCTCACCAGCGACCACTTCTGGATCGTCCCGGCCGTGTCATCGGCGAGGTACAGCACCGTGCCGCCCGGCAACGTGGCGAAGAAGAACCCGTCCGGGCTGCCTCCGACGTTCGGCAGGCTGAGCGCCGTCGTCGTCTGTCCGCCCGTCGTCGGAAGGCCGGTGCCGATCGTGCTCACGGTGCTCTTGTTGACCGCGCCGTAGAGCTGGCCGCTGAGGATCTGTAGCTGGCGGACGTTCGTGTTCGTCGCGTCGAGCATCGTCGAGGTCGCGCTACCGAGCGTCGTGAACGACGCGCCGGTGCCGTTGCCCGCCACCCAGATGCTCGTCCCGTCGCTGCTGGTGGCGGCGCGCGGGTTCGAGGAGCAGGCGAAGTCGGTGAGCGCGGTGGAGGTATCGACGCTGCCGTCGTACTTCACGCGTCCGACCACCCGCGGGACCCCGCCGGGACCCATGCACGCCGTAGCGCTGAGGACGTCGGCGCCGCCGACCGTCGTGCCATAGCCGGTCATCACCACGTACTGCCCGTCCGTCGAGCGCGCGATGAGCCCCTCGATCGCGCTGCCGCTGCTGGTAGCGCCCTGAGCGATGAGCGGGTGGTTCGCGCCGCTGGCGCTCGCCGGGATGGCGACGGCCTGCACGAGGCCGCCCGCGGGCGTGTACTCGTCGAGGAAGACCGGGTTGCCGTTGTTGCTGAGCGCCTGCGCGCCGTCACCGACCCGGTACACGACGATGTTCCCCGCTGTGAACGGTCCGGCCGAGGCCAGCCCCGCGGTCGCAGCCAGGAAGACCGCGACGACGAATGCCACGTACCCGCGCCGTGCTCTCGTGCCCATGTTCGCTCCTTCGTCCGCGTCGTCACGGCAGCGGCACGGTCCCCGCGCAGTACACGCGGGGCCGGCTCTGCTCGTGCGCCAGATGTGCCGTGTCGGCCGCCCCGCCGCGCGCGCCCGCGTCGAGGCACGGCGGGCACGTGAGGGCGGCGCCGAGCTTGGCGCTCGCCGCGTCGTACTTGCCGCGGCACGACTTGGCCGCCGCGCTCTCGCACGCGGTCGCGTCGAACGGCGTCAGCTTGAACGCCGCGTCCGCCTGCTTGATCCGGCACTTGGTGAAGCAGCCGTCGAGCTTGCGGACGCTCTTGACGACGCCGTCTTCGCACTTGTCCGTGTCCTTGTCCGGAGGAACGAAGCCGCCGCCGCCCGCGCCGAGAGCGACGCTGCCGGCGCAATAGAGGCTGCCCTGCTCCTCCGCGAGGGCGCTCTGCACGCCGTCGGCGAGGGCGGCCTGCGCGGCGCCGTCGAGGCACACCGGGCAGCCGCCCTTGGCGCGCAGGCTCGCTGCCGCGGCGTCGTACTTGGCCCGGCAGGAGACCGGCGCGCCGCCGCCGTGCTCGCAGGCGTCGGCGTCGAAGACGCCGCCCTTCAGCGCCGCGTCGGCCTGCTTCACCCGGCACTTCCGCGCACACGCCGCCAGCTTGCCGAGGCTCTTCGCGATGCCGTCCTCGCACTTCCGGGTCGCGGTATCGGGTGGGACAAGGGCGCTCAGGACCGTGATCGTCACGGTCGCCGACGACGTCGCGACGGGCAGGCGGGTCAGATCGATGCGCAGGAACTCGCCGTCGTCCGGGGTGCCGGTTGCCGGACGGATCTTGGGATCCAGCAGGAGCGGCGGCGTGGTGTTGGTGATGCCGTCGACGCCAAAGTCGCTGTCGTTGCTGACGAGCACGGTGGCGCCGCCGTCACGCAGCGCGAGACCCTCGACCTTGTCGTGGGCGAAGAAGCGCCCGAGCGGGTCGATCGCGTCGATCGTCGCCCCGACGTCGAGGTACAGGCTCTTCCCGACCGGCGTGATGCCGTGCGCCGCGAGCGCCGACGTCGAGCCCGCCACGCTCAAGCCGTCGACCAGCGCCTCCAGGCTCTGGCCACCGACGAGCAGGCCGCCGGCACTGCCATCGTAGGTCGCGCCCCCGACCGTGCTCGCCGGCCCGACGTCCGTGGCCCCGCTCAGATCGATGCGCCAGAGCTTCTTGTAGGCGTGCGGCGGGAAGTCCGAGTCGCGCTCGTCGACGACGAACGTCGTGGCCGCGAGCGCCGCGATCTCGCTCACCGCCGTCTTGTTCGAGGCCGGCTCGTCGAGCAGGTAGAGGTACTCGTGGGTGTCGCCGTCGGCGAGACGGTGCGTGACGATGCGGGTGATCGTGATGCGCTTCGGGTCGCTGCCACCGAGATCGGGCTGGTCGAGCGCCGACTGCATCATCGCGACCAGGGTCGAGCCGTCCGGCGTGATCGCCAGGCCCTCGAAACCGCGATTGGAGTCGCGCTTCAGGAGCTCGGTCGGAAGCGTACCGTCGATCGGCGACAGGCGCTCCAGCTGGTTCCCGCTCGCGTCGAAATGTGTGATGTACGGCCCGTACTCGTCCGACACCCAGAGCGTGCCGTCGGCGAGCGCCACGAGCCCCTCGGGATCGTAGCCGTTCGGATCGGGCGCGAGCGTCGTTCCGTTCAAGTCGGTCAGGGTCTCGCCGCTGCCGTGCTGCGAGTTCACCCGGCCGGAGTACGCATGACCGGTCGCGTCCTTGAGCGGGATCTGCTGCTCGAGCACGGCCTGGCCGTCGGCGCTCAGGCGGAACTTGCCGATCGACGGATCGAACGTCGGGATCGGCAGGACGTTCGTGCCGTGCGGGCCGTTCACGTGGGCCCCGAGGTCGGACATGCCGTAGTACTCGTCGGACGAGCCCGGAACGGGCACGAACGAGGAGCCGAAATCCGGCGTCACGGCGACGCCGGAGAAGACCGCGAGCGGCGGCAGGGCCGGAGCGTAGAGCGTGACCGCGTCGGTCATCGTGTAGCTGAAGGCGTCGCTGCCGACGTAGCCGTTCGCCGGCGTATAGATGAACGAGCCGTCGCCATGGAGAGTGAGCGAGCCGTGCGCGGGGTTGGTGTGGCCGACGATCGCGAGGGGCGCGCCGACGTCGTTCGCGAGCACGCCCGCGCCGGCCCCGACGGTAAGCGCGGTGCCGGCGACGGTGCCGTACGCGTCGGCGGCGGCGTCGGGCAGCGACGCGCGCGGCGCGACCGGCGCCGCAGCGACGCCGCGGAAGGCCTGGCTCGCGCCCGCGGCAGCGACCATCGCGGGCGTGCCGCTCAGCGCGCCGCCGAAGCCGCTCAGGTCGGCCAGCGAAACGAGCTCGCCGCCGGTGTCGCCGCGTCGCGTCGCGTAGAGCGTGACTGCACCGCCGCTCACGATGGCCGCGAGACCGCGATAGGCGTCGGTGCCGGTGCCGGCACTGCCGCTCGCGATCCAGCCCCCGCCGCTGAGCGAGTACTTGAGGAGCCCTGCCGCCTCGTCGGCGACGTAAAGCGTATCGACGCCGGGTGTGCCGTCGAGATCGACCAGCACGAAGGCGTCGGGGCTGCCGGTCGCAGGCGTGCCCGGGAGGTTCGCGATCGTCTGGCCGGCGGTCGTCGGCGCGCCGCTGCCGACCGTCGCGACCCGGATGCTTCCCTTCTGGCTCGACGCGTAGAGCTGGCCGCCGGCGACGGTGACGTAGCGGACGTTGGTGCTGTCCGCGCTGAGCTGGACGGAGCTCGTGGCGCCGAGCGTCGCGTAGCGGACGCCGCCGGCGCCGCCGCCGACCCACATGCTCGTGCCGTCGGTGCTCGCCGCCGCACGCGGGTTGTTGGCGTCCGAGAAGTCGCCGAGCGCGGTCGACGTGTCGACGGTGCCGTCCAACGCCACCCGTCCGACCGTCCGCGGCACCGTGGCCGCCGCCGAGCCCGAGAGCGCCGTCGCGGCCGGCAGGTTGCTCGCGTAGCCGGTGAGCACGAGGTAACGCCCGTCGCCCGAGCGCGTCAGCTCGCCCTCGGAGGTCGCGGTTCCGCTCGCGACCAACTGATGGCTCGCGCCGCTCACCGTCGTCGGCAGCGCGATCGACTGCACGAGCGTTCCCCCCGGGGTGTACTCGTCGAGGAAGACCGGGTTGCCGTTGCCCGAGAGCGCGGCCACGCCGTCGCCGACCCGGTAGACGACGAGGTCACCCGGCTGGAACGCCGCGCCCTCGCACACCGCCGCCAGGAAGAGGCCAGCGAGCCCGAGCAATTGCGGCCGAACCAATCGGATCATCCGTCGCGTCACACCCGTACGTCCGTGATCATTTCGTCCTGGCGAGCGGAGCGGGAACCGCCCGGGACGGCGTGCCCCGGGCGGTATCCCTGCGTCTGTCGAAGCGCGGCGAGGCCACACTCCGCGTTACGGCGTCGTTGCCGGCACGCAGAGGAGCCCCGGCTTCTTCGCGTCCAACGTCTCCGGTCCGAACTGGTTGTTGACGAACAGGCCGGTCACCTTCACGAACTTCACCGCGTCGGTCTGCTTGACGAGGTAGCACATCAGGTGTGCTGCATCCGTCGGCGCCGTCGGATCCTCCCCGTTCTTGTCGACGGGGTTGCAGAGGTACGCCGGCTTCTTCACCTCGGCCGTGATCGATCCGAACTGATCCTGGAGCGTGACGCCGGGGACGGCGACGAACTTCGGCGTGCCGGAGGTGACCGCGGCCTTGTAGCACTCGAAGTGATCGGTCACGAAGGCCGCAGGCGTCGGCGGCGTTGCGCTCGGATTCTTCGCCGTCGGCACGAGCAGGTACGTCTGCTTCTTCAGGTTCACGAACAGGGTGCCGAACTGGTCGGTCACCTGGACGTGCGTCGGCAGCACCGGCTTCACGAGGTTCTTGATCTGATAGCTCGTCAGGTGGTCCGGATGCGCCGGTGCCGTCGGGTCTTCCCCGAGCTTGTTCGTCGGGGCGCAGAGGAACTTCGGCTTCTTCACCCCGACCGTCGAGCTACCCAGCTCGTCGACCAGCGAGATTCCCGGCGGGTTGGCAATCCCGGGAAACTTGACCGATCCCTTCGACGCCCCCGCCTTGTAGCAGGTGAAGTGGTCGAGCGCGGCCGGAGTCGCAGTCGTGGTCGGAGCTGGCGTCGCCGTCAGCGTCGCGGTGCCGCTGGCCGTCGGTGACGGAGTGGCCGTCCGTGTCGCGGTCGGGGTGGGTGTCGCGCTCCGCGTCGCAGTCGGAGTCGCCGTTCCCGTCGCGACGGGCGTGGGTGTCGCGGTCGCCGTCGTGGCGGGTGTCGCAGTGTCCGTCGCGACCGGCGTCGCCGTATCCGTCGGCGTCGCTGTATCCGTTGGTGTCGGGGTCGGGGTCGGCGCGATCACCGGCGCGAGCGCCATGCCCTTGAAGAGCACGTTGCTCCCGGTGACGAAGGTGCCGATGCTGCCCGTGATCGTCGCGTTGAAGCCGCTCGCGTCGACCAGGGTCGCGATCGTGCTGGTCGAGTTGGTCAGGTAGAGCGTCACCGTCGAGCCGCTCACGGTGCCGAACACGCCGCGCGCGGCGCTGAAGGCGATCGTCCCGTTGTCGGTCCAGGTGCCGGCGACGAGCGACCACTTGTGGACCTGGCCGCCGCCGGCGGTGTCGTCGGCGATGTAGACGACGGCTCCGCCCGATACCTCGGCGAAGAAGAAGCCGTCGGGGCTGGTGCCGGTGCTGGTGATGCCCGGCAGGGTCGTCACGGTGGAGGAGGTCGTCGGCAGCCCGGTGCCGACGCTGCTCACGTTGATGCCGTTCACGGCCGCATAGAGCTGACCCTCGAAGATGGACACCTGGCGGACGTTGCTCTGGCCGTTGCTGACCTGGGTCGAGGTGGTGCCTCCGAGCGTCGTGTAGCGGGCGCCGCCGGTCGTGCTGTTGACGCCGCCGCCGGCGTTGCCGCCGACCCAGATGTTGGTGCCGTCGCTGCTCGTTGCCGAGCGCGCGTTGCTGGCGCAGGCGAAGTCGGTGAGCGCGGTCGAGGTGTCGATGGTGCCGTCGTACCTCACCAGACCGACGGTGCGCGGCACGCCCGTGCCCCCCGTGCAGACCTGGCTGCTGAGGGCGCCCGCGCCGCCGAGGTTCCGGGCGTAGCCGGTCAGCACGACGTACTGGCCGTCGGCCGAGTCGTTGATGAGGCCCTCGACGGCGGTGCCGCCGCCGGTGGCGCCCTGGGCGATGAGCTGGTTCTGGCCGCCTCCCGCCGTCGTCGGCATGGCGATCGACTGCACCAGGCTGCCGCCGGTCGTGTACTCGTCGAGGAAGACGGAGTTGCCGTTGTTGGTCAGCGTCTGCGCGCCGTCACCCACGCGGTAGACGACGAGGTTGCCGCCCGTGAACGGCACCGGTGTCGCCGTCGGCGTCGTGGTCGGGGTGGCGGTCGCCGTGACGGTCGGCGTGTCGGTCGCCGTCGGGGTCGGGGTCTCGGTCGCGGTCGGCGTCGGCGACTCGGTAGGCGTTGGCGTCACCGTCTCGGTCGGCGTCGCCGTCACCGTGGGCGTCGCCGTCTCGACCGGCGTCGCGGTGAGCGTTGGCGTGACGGTGAGGGTCGGCGTGTCGGTCGGCGTCTCCGTGGGCGTGACGGTCACGGTCGGCGTCGGCGTCACAGTGGGGGTCGGCGTCACCGTAGGTGCCTGCACCGGTGCGGCGGCGATGCCGCGGTAGGTCTTGCCCGTAGCCGCGGGGATCCAGGTCGACAGGGTGCCCGGCGCGATCGTCGCGTTGAAGCCGGCGCTGTCGGTGAGGGTCCGAACGATGGTTTGGTTGCCGCTATCCGTCACGTAGAGTGTCACGGTTGAGCCACTCACGGTCCCGAAGATGCTCCGCGCGTTCGCGATCGCAATCGAGCCGTTACCGTTCCATGTTCCGGTCACCGGCGTGCCGCTGGTCAGGGAGTACTTGCGGAGCGTGCCCTGCCCATCGTCCATGACGTAGAGGACGGTGCCACCAGATACGGTCGTGATGAAGATACCGTCGGGACTGGTGCCCGCGCCGGCGAGAGTCAGCGTCGTGTCCGTCTGACCACCCGTTGTCGGAAGGCCTGTGCCAATGCCCTTTACGGCAACTCCGTTCGTAGCGCCGAACAATTGCGCACCGAAGATGATCAGCTGGCGCATGTTCGTGTCGGTGGCGTTCAGCAGCGTGGAGGTGGTGCTGCCGATCGTCGTGTAGCGCGCACCGCCGGTACCGGCCGTGCCCTGGCTGCCGCTGACCCAGAGATTGGTGCCATCGGTGCTGGCCGCTGAGCGCACGTTACTGGCGCACGCGAGATCGGTGAGCGCGGTCGAGGTGTCGACGGTGCCGTCGTACTTGAGGACGCCGACGGTGCGCGGCGTCCCGGGACATGTGGTGGCGCTCAATACCGTGCTGCCGCCGAGCGCCGTGTCGTATCCGGTCATCACCACGTACTGCCCGTCGGTCGAATCGGAAATGAGACCTTCGACCGAGCTACCTCCACCCGTGCTGCCTTGGGCGATGAGCGGTTTGTTGCTGCCGCTGGCGACCGTTCCGCATCCCGCCCCCGAGCAAGGTATCGGAACCGCCTGCACGAAGGTCCCGCCCGGCGTGTACTCGTCGATGAAGACCGAGTTGCCGTTGTTGGTCAGCGTCTGGGTACCATCGCCGACGCGGTAGACGACGATGTTCCCCGGTGTGAACGTAGCGGCGTGGGCGCCCGCTGCAGCTGCTAGAACGAGCAGACCCGTCACCATCGATCCGACGATACGACCCATCGCGCGCTGCGTGTGCATGGTTCCCCCAGGGGTGAGGAGCAGTGAAGTCAGCGGCCCGTGCGCGCACCACGCGCGCACGGGCCTCGGTTTTGGTTGTCGGTTACGGGAGTGGAACGCTTCCCGCGCAGTAGATCTGCGCCTGCAGTGCCTCAAGGAACGAGCGTGCGCTGTCGGCCATCGTGCCGCGCGCTCCCGGATCGAGGCAGCCGGGGCAGATCGGTTTCACGTCGAGCTTTCCGCTCGCGACGTCGAACTTGCCGCGGCACGACTTCGCCCCGCCGGTCTGGCACGCCGTCTCATCGAACGTGCCGGCCTTGAAGAGCGTGTCGACCTGCTTGATCTGGCACTTGACCACGCAGCTCGACAGCGAGCTCGTGATCTTGAGGGCCGAGTCCTCGCACTTGCCGGTGTCCTTGTCCGGCGGCACGAAGCCTGCGTCGTCACCGCCGAGCGGCGTGGTGCCGGCGCAGTAGGCCGAGCCGGTCTCGGAGTCGAGCGTGCTGGTCACGGAGTCGGCAACGGTGCCCTGCGCCGTCTGACCGAGGCACGCCGGGCAGGTGCCCTTGGCGACCAGCTTCACGACCGCGGCGTCGTACTTGCCGCGGCAGGACTTGACGCCGTTCGACTCGCAGGCCTCCTCGTCGAAGGTCGCGGCTTTCAGCGCCGAGTCGGCCGCCTTGATGTGGCACTTGCGGACGCAGGCGGCGAGCTTGCTGACATTCTTCGCCGCGCCGTCCTCGCACTTGCCGGTGTCCTTGTCGGGCGGCACGAAGCCGGTCGTCGACGCACCGGAAGACGGCGCCACCGCGACACCGCGGAAGGCCGTGTTCGGGCCGGCCGTCGCGAGCAGCGTGATCGTACCGCTCGGTGCCTGGTTGTAGCCGCTCGCGTCGACCAGCGAGACGAGCTCGCCGCCGCCGGTTGCGGTCGTGCCGCCCTTGCGGGTCGCGTACACCGTGACGGTCGTGCCGCTCACCGTCGCCGTGAGGCCGTTGTAGACGTCGGTGCCGGTCCCGATCGTGCCGTTGCTGGTCCAGTTGCCGGCCACGAGTGAGAACTTCTCGATGCCGCTCACGTCGTCGGCAACGTAGAGCGTGTCGAACCCGGCCACGGTGTTGGTGAGATCGGCGAAGAAGAACGCGTTCGGGCTGTCGGTGATCGGGAAGCCCGGCAGGTTGGTGGTGGTCTGGGGCGCCGTGGTCGGCGTACCGGTACCGACGGTCCCGACGCGGGTCGTGAGCTTCTGCGACGAGACGTAGAGCTGGCCGCCGAAGACGTTCACGTAGCGGTTGTTTACGCTGTCGCTCGTGAGCGCCGTGGACGTCGTGTCGCCGAGGTGGGCGAAGTGTACGCCACCGGAGTTGCCGCACGCCCAGAGGTCCGTACCGTTGGTGCTCGTGGCCGACCGAGGATTGTCACCATCGTCGAGGTCCGTGAGCGCGGTCGTGGTGTCGAGCGTGCCGTCGAACTTCACGCGCCCGACCGTACGGGGCACCGTGGCGGAGGCGGAGGACGAGAGCGACGACGCCGCGGGTATGTCGCTCGCGTAGCCGGTCATGAGGAGATACTTGCCGTCGGCCGAGACGGTGAGCTGGCCTTCCGACTGCGCGGTTCCGCTGGCGACCAGCTGATGGTTGGAGCCGCTGGCGGTCGGCGGCAGGCCGACCGTCTGGACGTGCGTGCCGTTCGGCTGGAACTCGTCGAGGAAGACCGGGTTGCCGGTGCTGGCGAGCGCCGCGCCGCCGTCACCGACGCGGTAGACGACGATGTTGCCGACCGTGAACGGCGCGGGGAGCGGCGTCGCCGTGGCGGTCGGTCTCGGCGTCACCGTAACGGTGGGCGTGACGGTTGGCGTCACAGTGCGCGTCGCCGTCGCGGTCGCCCCGGGCAGCGGCGTCGCCGTGCGGGTCGGGGTCGGCGTCGTGCCGATCACCGGGACGCCGGCGATGCCGCGGAACACCTCGTTGGCCGGCGCGGTGATCAGAGCCGCGACCGTACCCGTGATGGTCGCGTTGAAGCCGCTCGTGTCACTCAGCGTGTCGATCGTCGAGCCGGTGCTCGAGCGGACGTAGAGCTTGGCGGTCGAGCCGCTGACGGTCGCGAAGACGGCGCGGGCGCCCGCGTAGGCGATCGTGCCGTTGTCGACGAAGCTGCCGCTCACCAGCGACCACTTGTGGACCGTGCCGGCCGTGTCATCCATGAGGTAGAGCACCGTGCCGCCGGATACCGTCACGAACGCGAAGCCGTCGGGGCTTGTCGTCGCGCCGGGAAGCGTGAGCGGGGTGACCGTTTGGCCGCCCGTCGTCGGGAGGCCGGTGCCGATCGTGCTCACCGCGCCGCCGTTCACCGCGCCGTAGAGCTGCCCGCCGAAGATGTGGACCTGCCGCACATTGGTCGTCGCGGCCGCGAGCTGCGTCGAGGTGGTGGCGCCGAGGGTCGCAAACGACGCGCCGGTGCCGTTGCCGCCGACCCAGATGCTGGTGCCGTCGCTGCTGGTCGCCGAGCGGGGGTTGCTGGCGCACGCAAAGTCCGTGAGCGCCGTCGAGGTGTTGACCGTGCCGTCGAACTTGACCCGTCCGACGACGCGCGGCACGCCGCCGGCGCCAGTGCAGGCCGTCGAGCTCAAGGCGGCCGCGCCGCCGAGCGTCGTACCGTAGCCGGTGAACACGACGTACTGGCCGTTGCTCGAGGTGGCCATGAGGCCTTCGACCGCGCTGCCGCTGCCGGTCGCGCCCTGCGCGATGAGCGGCTGATTGCCGCCGCTCGCCGTCGTCGGGATGGCGATCGCCTGCACGAAGGCGCCGGCCGGCGTGTACTCGTCGATGAACACGCTGTTACCGTTGTTTGTCAGCGCCTGGACGCCGTCGCCGACCCGGTAGGCGACGATGTTGCCCGGCGTGAACGAGGCCGCCTGGGCCTCTCGGCCGAGCGCGACGAGCAGGATGACGAGTACCAATCGAAGTGCGGTGCGCAGCGAGCTCATGTCCCTCCCCCTTTGTGAACGGATCATTCGGTGCTTCACGTGATGCGAGCTGGGGGCTCGTACACGCGTCGCAGTTGTCCGTCGCCCGCACTTCTCCACCCGGACGATGAACCGTTCGTGACGCGAATATTGCGAGTGGATGAATCGGCTACGCGTCGCGTGGCCGTCGGGCGCGCTCGCGTGACTCCTTATGGAGGGACGGGCAGCGGGAGCTACGAGGAGACGGCTTCGGCTTCGCGCATCCAGCTCGGCACGGAGAAGCGGACGGTCGTCCCGATGTTCAGCGTGCTCTTGATGTCGAGCCGGCCGCCGTGGGCCTGCACGATGTGCTTCACGATCGCCAGGCCGAGGCCGGTGCCGCCGAGCTCGCGCGAGCGCGCCTTGTCGACGCGATAGAAGCGCTCGGTCAGGCGCGGCAGGTCGGCAGCGGGAATGCCGATGCCGTCGTCCGACACCGACACCTCGACCATCGGCGCGGCGCCGTCGGTGACGTTGCGCGCGACGATGCGGACGACCCCGCCGTTGCCGCTGTACTTGATGGCGTTGTCGGTGAGGTTGATCAGCACCTGCTGCAGCCGGTCCGCGTCGCCGAGGACGAGCGGCAGCTCGCGCGGGATGTCGGAGACCAGCTCCACGCGGCCGCGACGCGCTTTCTCGCGCAGCACCTCGATCACCTCGTCGACCAGGGTCTCGAGATGCAGCGGCTCCTTCTTGAGCGAGGTCTTGCCGAGCTCGAGGTCGGAGAGGGTCAGCAGGTCGTCGATCAGGCGGCTCAAGCGCTCGGAATGGCGATCGATCACCGACAGGAACTGGCGCGCCCGCTCGCGGTCCTCGAGGGCGCCGGTCAGCAGGGTCTCGGCATAGCCGCGGATCGCCGTGAGCGGCGTCCGCAGCTCGTGCGAGACGTTGGCGACGAAGTCCCGCCGCATGGTCTCGAGCTTCTTCAATTCCGTGATGTCGTGGAAGACCATGACGAAGGCCGCCGGGCGGCCGAGCTCGTCGCGGATCGGCGAGACGCTGACCGAGAGGAAGCGCCGGTCCGGCTCGGCAAGCGCGATCTCGCCGCCCGGCGGCTCCGCCTTGTTCCACGCCGGCAGCGAGCGCAGAAGCTGCTGCAGCTCCGGGTCGCGGCACATCTCGATGAGGTGCCGGCCACGGTAGTCCGGGCCGGTCGCGAGGGCGAAGATGCGCTCGGCGCGCTCGTTGATGAGCACCACCTCACCGGCCGCCGAGACCACGACCACGCCCTCGACCATGGCGCTCAGGATGCCGCGCACGCGCTCGCTCTCGTCGCGCAGATCGACGAACGAGCCGCGCAGGCGGGCGCTCATGTCGTTCAGGTTCTGCTCGAGCACCCCGAGTTCGTCGCGGTGCACGATCGGCAGACGCGTCGAGAAGTCGCCGGTCGCGACCTCGCGCGAGAAGTCGACGATGCCCTCCAGGCGGCCGCCGATCGTGTTGGCGATGTAGAGCGCCGGCAGAAAGGCAACGATCAGCGCGCCGACCAGCCCGAGCAGCAGGATCGTCGCGAGCTGCCGGCCCGGCCCCGCGACGAACTCCGCCGGCATGGCGACGCGCACGACGCGCGCCCCGGGGCCGTCGCCCGAGCGCACGGCGGCATAGAGTAGCCGGTGGTGCACGGTCGCGCTCACCCGTCGATCGACGCCGGTACCGCTCGCGAGCGCGGCACGTACCTCGGGCCGGTCGGCGTGGTTCATCATGTTCTCAGGCTCGGCCTCGGTATCGCACAGCACGTCGCCGTTGATGTTGATGATCGTGAGCCGGGTGCCGCTGCCGCGCACCTCGTCGTGGCAGCGCGCGGCGAGCGCCGCCGGCGGGAGATCGGCGGGCACGTGCACGGCGATGCTGCGGGCCTGTTCGAGCGCCGCGGCACCCGCGAACTCGACGGCCGCCGACTCGGCCGCGTGGCGCATGACCAGGTATGCGACCCCGAGGAGCGGGGGCACCGTGAGGAGGTACGGAACCAGCAGGTAGACCGCGAGCCTAGACGTCGAGCGCGGCATCGTTGAACTTGTAGCCGACGCCGCGCAACGTCACGATCAGCTCTGGACGCGCATCGTCGCGCTCGATGCGCATGCGCAGGCGGCGCACGTGCACGTCGACGGTCCGTGGCTCGACATAGGTATCCCGCCCCCAGACCATGTCCAAAAGCTGCGCCCGCTCGAACACCCGGTTCGGGTGTCGCACGAAGAACGCCAGCAGCTCGAACTCCCGCAGGCTGAGCTCGATCTCGCGGTCGTCCAGGAAGACCTGGTAGGTGTCGAAATCGATGCGCAGGCGGCCGCGATGGAACACCTCGTGCGGCCGCTCGAGCTCGGGGCCGTGGGCGCGGCGCAGCACCGCCTTGACGCGGGCGAGGAGCTCGCGCGGGCTGAAGGGCTTGGTGACGTAGTCGTCGGCGCCCATCTCGAGGCCGACGACCTTGTCCACCTCGGCCGCCTTCGCCGTGAGCATGAGGATCGGCAGGCGGGCGGTCTCGTCGCCCTGGCGGATCGTCCGGCAGATGTCGAGGCCGGACATGCCGGGCAGCATGATGTCGAGGATGACCAACGCCGGCCGCTCGCGCTGCACGAGCGCGAGCGCGAGCTCGCCCTCCTCCGCCTCGAGCACGGCGAAGCCCTCCTGCTCGAGGTTGTAGCGAACCAGCTCGCGGATGTCCTTCTCGTCCTCGACGACGAGAACTTTCCTCTTGTCCTGCACCATTGGTGTCGGTCGAGCCGCGGACGCGTATTGTTCGTGTGATACGGCGCTCATGTGCTTATCCCTCACTACCATGCGGGAGGCGTGACCGTCACGTTACGGGACGGTTAAGAGCACGCACCTTGCCGGAATCCCGGCAGATGCCCGTCAACCGATGGCCGCGATCGGTGTCGGCGATCGAGCCGCCGTCGAGCCGCCGGGCGGGCCGCAGGCCGAGGCAGCCGAAGAGCGTGGCGCCGATGTCGGCCGCCCGTGGGCGGCCGCAGCCGCCGGCCTGCCGCTCCGCGTCGCCGACCACGACGACCGGCACGTCGGTCTCGCCGGACGCGCCGTGGTTCCCGAGGAGACGGACCTCGTCGGCGTCGGCGAGCACGAACCCCGGCGCCGCCACGAGCAGGAGATCCCCGCTCCGCTCCTGGTCGAGCCGCCATTCCGGATGGACACGCCCGAGCAGCGCCGCATCGCCGCCGTCGGCAGGGTTGGGCGCGAGGTAGAGCGCCTCCGCGAGGCCCTCCGTCGCGAGCGCCGCGCGCCGCGCCGCCGCAAGCGTCGTCGGCGCGTCGGCTGCGTCGGGCCGCTCACGCCGTAGATAGACGTGCGCGACGCCGCCGTCGGACACGCTCACGAGCCCGCTGTCGAGCCGAGCCGCGCGCAGACGCGCCCTGAAGTCGATCGCCGGATGCGTCACCGCGTCGAAGCCGTGATCGGCGGTGATGACGACGGTGCCGTGCCGCCACTCCGGCCGCGCCAGCAGGTCGTCGACGAAGGCGCCGAGCGCGCGGTCGGTCGCGGCGCGCGTGGCGCGCGCGGCCTCCGAGCGCGGGCCGGTGCCGTGGCTCACCCGATCGACGTCGGCGAGGTTGACCAGGAGGAACGCCGGCCCGTGGTCGATGAGCTTCCGCGCCCCCGTCAGCGTCGCGGCGTCGTAGGCGTAGCCCGTCACCGGCTCCCGCTCGCCCGCGGCGGCGTCGCTCGGACTCCACACCTCCGTCGGGGCAGCCTGACGGCTCGCGGCGGTCGTGAACATGAGCTGCAGCTTCGCCTTGCCGACGGCGGCCGCCGTCCGGAGAGGCGGCGTCTCCCCCCCGGCGACGGTGAAGAGCGTCTCGACCAGGAAATCGCCGGCCGCCCCGAGCTTCCGGGGCGGGTCGCCGGCCCGGCCCCAGAACGCGTTGCCCGTGACACCGTGGGCCTCCGGCTCGACGCCGGTCGTGAGGGTCGCGTGGTTGACGTTGGTGCGGGCCGGCATGGCGGCGATCCCGTGGACGTCACCACACCACGCACCCGTGCGCCACGCGTGCGCGAGCCACGGCATGTCGGCGTCGGTCAGATCGCGCGCGTCGAGGCCGTCGACGACGATCAACGCGACGCGCCCGACCGCGGCTGGATCCGGAGAGCGGGCAGCGCGACCGGGCACGCAGGCCGCGAGGAGCAGCGCCCACGCGACAAGCGCCGCGCGCGGGAGCCGGATCACCGTGTTCTCGCCCGCATCGTGCGCATGGCCGCCGCGCCGCGCGCCGCGCGCCGCTGCGCCGGGTTCGCCCGGCGCGGCCCGGCGGGGCGCTCGCCGGCGAGATAGCGCCCGATGTGGCTCCGCAGGTCCTGCTGGATGACGTCGATCGGGCGGCCGGCGTCGACGATCGCGAAGCCGAACTCGTCCGCGATCGCGTCGTACTCGCGGATGAGGCGCGTCTGATAGCGGCGGAACGAGTCGAAGATATCGCCGCCGAGCTTCAGGTGCATGCCGGACTCCCAGTAGTCCATGCCCTTCGACTCGAGCACGCGCGGGATCAGCCGCCGGACGTCGATCTTGAGATAGAGCACGAGGTCGGGCACGACGGCGAAGCCGAAGAGGCGGCGCGTCCACTGCGCGTCGGCGCCCATGACGGCGTTCCGCGCGAAGGCCGTGTACATGTAGCGGTCGGCGAGCACGATGAAGCCGGCACGGAGCGCCGGCACAATCTGATTCTCGAGCCGGTCGGCAAAATCCGCCGCGTAGAGGAGGCTGAACGTCGTGACGTTCAGCTCGTGTCCCGCCTTCGCCTCGTTGATCGTCTCGGAGAGGAGCGGCGAGCGCGTCCAGCCGGTGTTGACGACGCCGTAGCCCTGCACCTCGAGCCAACGGGTGAGCGCCTCGATCTGCGTCGAGCGTCCGACCGCGTCGGTGCCCTCGATCACGATCAGGCTGCCCTTCAGCGGCCCGACCTTCAGGTACGGCAGCCCGTTGCCGTAGAAGAGCTTATCCGCGTCGTGCATCCAGCTCCCTCTTGCCGAGCCCGAGGCAATCGGCGACCAGCCGACGCACGTGCTGTTGCTGCTGGTTGATGTCCGCCGTCGCATCGACGACCTCGAGGCCGAACTCGCGCACCAGCTCGTCGTAGATGCCGAGCACCTGGCTCTGGAAGAGCCTGAAGCTCTCGGCCGGGTCGCGGCTGAGCCCGAGATCCATGCCGGCCTCGTGATATTTGAGCTTGGTCCGGCCGATCAGGATGCGCTGCAAGGACACCTCGATCGGGACGCGGAAGTAGAGCGCCAGGTCGGGCTTCGGCGCGAAGCTGTACACGGCGCGCACCCACTCGGCGTCGACGCCGCGGGCGACGTCGCGGCCGAAGGCCGTGTAGACGTAGCGGTCCGCGAGCACGGTCATGCCGGCTTTGAGCGGCGGGATGATCTTGTAGGTGAGCCGGTCGGCGAAATCGACCGCGTGCAGGATGCTGAAGGTCGTCGGGGTGAGCAGGTCCTTCTTCTTGCCACGGCGGAGCGCGCGGCGGACGAGCGCCGACGAGTTCCACTCGGTGAAGAACACCTTGTGGCCGAGCGCGAGGAGCCAGCGGTGCAGCAGGGAGATCTGCGTGGACTTGCCCGACCCGTCGATGCCCTCGACGATCACCAGCTTGCCGGGGTACGGGTGCGGCGTCAGAGGACCGTTGATCACGTCACTCCTCCACCTGCAGCGCGAGCCGCACCCCGAAGACCTGCTCCAGGAGGTCGCCCTTGCGGTGCGCCGCCCACAGCTCGAGCTCGGCATCGCCGCCCGCCGTGCGGACCGTGATGATCATATCCTTGCCGCGGCCACCGACCGCCACCTCGCGCACGACGCTGAAGTGGCTGCGGTCGAGCGCGTCGGCGACGCGCAGGAGCGCCGCGAGCGGCGCGACGGCCGCGCGCATGCCGTTCGGCAGGGCCTGGAGCTCCTCGTCGTCGTCCTTCGGGCCCGCCTTGCGGTGGTAGCGCGCGAGCGCGGCGATCAGGAGGATCTCCTTCGGATCGAAGCCGAGGAGCTCGCCGTGCAGGATGAGGTAGTACGAGTGCTTCTGGTGGCGAGCGTGCGCGATGTGGTTGCCGACGTCATGCAGGAGGGCCGCGAACTCCAGCCACTCGCGCTCGCGCGAGCCGAGCCCGTGGCGCTCGGCCGTCTGGTCGAAGAGCGAGAGCGCGAGGCGCGCCACTTGCTGGCCGTGCCCCTCCTCGAAGTTCAGGCGCCGCCCGAGATGCACGACGCTCCGCCGGCGCGGATCGGGAATCGTCTCGTTCTCCTCGATCTCCCGGCGATGCCCGCGGATGAAGTCCAGCAGCACGCCCTCGCGCAGCGCCCACTCGCAGGTGGTGAGCTCTCCGATCTCCAGCCGGCGCATCAGCAAATCGATCAGGACGGCGCCCGGCACGATCGTATCGACGCGGCGCCGGTCGAGACCGGGGAGGCGCTGGCGCTCGTCGCGGTCGCTGCGAACGAGGAGCTTCCGGGCGCGCTGGATGTCCTTGGCACGGAGCGTGATGCCGTGCAGGCGCTCGGGTGCCGCGCCGCCCTCCATCTGCAGGGCGACCGCGGCGAGGTTCAGCAGCGTCCCCGAGGTCCCGACCAGCCGGGTCGCCTCGACGCCGCGGGCCTTCTTGAAGAACCCCGCGAGCTGGCGATCGAGGTACTCCTCGAGCGCGTCGATCTCGTCGCGTGCCGGGGGATCGTGCTCGATGAAGCGCTCCGCGAGCCGGAGCACGCCGAGCTTCAGGCTCTCCTGCGCCTTCACGACACCCTTCTCGGAGAGCACAAGCTCGACGCTGCCCCCGCCGATGTCGACGAGCACGGTCGAGGCGTCGCGCAGATCGAGGGCGTTGCTGACCGCCAGGTGGATCAGGCGCGCCTCCTCGCGGCCCGTGATCAGGTCGACGTGGATGCCGAGCTCGCGTCCCACCTGGGCGAGGAAGTCGCCGCCGTTCTTGGCCTCGCGCACCGCACTGGTCGCCACCGCGAGGGTCTTGTCGATCTGCTGGGTGTCCGCGAGGCGCTTGAACGTGGCCAGCGCCTGCATCCCCGCCTGCATGGACTCGCGCGAAAGCGCGCGCGCCGCGAGCGTGCCCTTGCCGAGACGGACCATTTCCTTCGCACGGTCGAGGAGGGTGAAGTGCCCGTCGGCGTCGATCCGGGCCACGACCATGTGGATGGAGTTGCTACCGATGTCGATCGCCGCGACCTTCATGCGACCCTCCCCGCCACCTCCTGGCGACCCGTTTCCTGCGCCACACCGGCACTGTACGCCGGCCGGCGGGAAGAAGATACGCTCGCGCCGAGCATCGCGCCACAGTTTTGTTACGCTCGTGTGACATTCCCGTGGCGGGCCCGTTGCGGGACGGTTACAAGAACGCCATGAGCCTTGCGCAGGCGACGGCGCCGCCCGACTGGATCGAGGTACGCCACGGCGCCTCAGCGCTCGTGCTGTTCGCGCCGCACGGCGGGAGCCGGAACGCACCGCGCCGGCCCGGGCGCGACAACGTCAACGACCTCCACACGGCGGAGCTCACGCGCGAGCTCGGCGCCGCCTGCGACGCCACCTGGATCGTCAACCCAACGCGCGACCGGAACGAGCTCGACCTGAACCGCGCGGAGCAGCTCCAGCGCCGCGCCCCGTGGCTGCTCGAGCTCCTCGCGGCGACGCTCGAGACGGCAGCGCGCCGGCACGGCCGTGCCGTGCTGCTCGCGATCCACGGCTGGAACGTGGGGCAGCCGGTCTGCGATCTCGGCGTCGGCCTGATCGAAGAGCACGGCCGCGGCTGCCGCCGCGCCGCCCGCGGCGCGGCGACGGTCTCACCCGCCTTCCTCGACGGCCCGCTCCGCGAACTGCAGCGCCTCGCCGCGGAGGACGGCACGACGGTCACGATCGGCGCCCGCTACCCGGCGGCGCACCCGAGCAACGTCATGCAGCTCCTCACCCCGACACGCGCGGACGATCCCGACCCGCTGATCCGCCGTCTCGCCGGCCTCGCCGCGACGGTCGAGGCGACGCAGCTCGAGCTCGGCATTCCGCTTCGCTGGCCCGGCCGTCGCCGCTGCGCGTTCCTGCGCCGGCTGATCGAGGTCTTCTCGCCCGCGTCCAGCGGACGGTCGATCGCGTCGCCCCCGCACGCGCGCACCGTGCCGCTCGCCTGCGGCGGCCGGCCGATCACGCGCGTCGGATTGCAGGTCGCAAGCGGGCCGCTCGCCCTCCTCACCAGCATCGACGTGACCGCGGCCGGCGCCGCCGCCGGGCGCGTGCTGGTGAGCGACGGGCCCGACCGCCTGAGCCTGTTCACCGGCGAGCTCTCCGAGCGGCCGTCGCCGGCACTGTGCGTACCGCCGCTCCGCATCGTCGCACGCGGCCGGCACGCGTTCGACGTGCGCTTCGCCGGCGCGATGCTCGCCTTCCCCATGCTCACGCCGTTCTCCGACCTCGAGCGCGGCCTCGCGGCCGGCAGCCTCGTCGACGCGCGCATCGCGCTGCGCTTCATCCCAGACGGCGTCGACGAGATTCCGAGCGGTGCGGCCCGCTTCGGCACGGTCGCGGGCACGGTGCGTCTCGGACACACGCGCCATCGTGTCCGCGGCCGGGCGCACGCGGCCGAGGGCCTGCCGTGGCCGGCGCCCTTCCCCGCCGCGCACCTCGTGCTGCCGGACACGACGCTCGGCCACCTCGATCTCTGGTCGCACGCGTCGTCCGATGACACGCCCGGCGCGACGGACCCTGGAGCCGGCGGAGTCACCCTGCTCCCCGTCGCCGGCACGGCGTGGAACGGCAACGGGCCGGTCGCGATCCGCGGCGCCATCGAGATCGATCATCTGCCGCCGACCGGGGTGCGCCTCCGCCTCGAAACGGCCGACGGCGCTACCCACGTGCTCGCCAGCGCCCTCGAGCGCCGCATCCCCGTGCGTCGGCCCGGCCGCGAGGGCAGCGTCGTCGAGACCTTCTTCGCGATCTGCCGCGCGACCGGCACCGCCCCCGGCTGGCTCGACCTCACGGTCGAGCATCCGCCCGACGCCGACTGAGCCGCCAAAACGACGAGGGGCGCCCCGGCACGAGCCGTCGGCGCCCCTCGATGCTGCTCCGCGCGCTGCGCGGAAGCGGCTTCTCTGCTGCTACTTCTTGGTCATCGTGACGTCGACTTTGCTGTCTTCCTTCGCCTTCACGCTGACCTTCTGCGTCTGCTTGCCGAGGGTCTCCTGCCAGAACTCGAGCTCGTAGTCGCCCGGCGGCACGTCGGCGATCTTGAAGGCGCCCTTGTCGTCGGTGACGGCGTAGTACGGGTTATCCTCCGAGATCCACCACGCGTGCATCCAGCCGTGCGCATCGCACTGGACCTTGATCGGCATCTCGGGCTTCTCGATCTTGGCCTCGATCACCTTCTTGAACTTCGGCTGCGCCTGGTTGAACGACGGGTTGGCGGTCGAGGTGGTGTGGACGTTGTGGAGGATGCCGTCGCTGTTCTGGATGCTGACGGTCGAGCCAGCCGGGAACGCCAGGACGTGCGGGGCGTACTCGCAGCCCTTCTGATCGAAAACCGGGTTGGTGGTCGGCACGGTGAGAGCCTTGCCCTTGGTGATGTTGCTGATGCGCACCACCACGTTCGCGATGCCCTTGTCCGCGCCGACGATGAGGTCGGGGGAGGTCTTCTCCTTGCCGCAGACATCGTTGTCCTTGGTGACGGCGATCTTGGCCGGCGCCGGCGGGTCACCCTGATACTTCACGGTGCCGCTGATCGAACCGCCGTCCGCCACCGCACCGCCCTCGTACGCCGAGACACCCGCCGCCAGCATCGTGGCCGCGAGCGTTGCCACCGCACCCAGCATCAATTTCTGCATGGTCGTCTTCCTCCGTGTTTGGATGATGATGTTTGGGGGATCTACTGCTGCGCCATCTGGGTACGGCTGCCGCTCCCCTCGGGCAGACCGAGCACCATCAGGTAGTCGCGAATCGCGCGGATCTGGTGCTCCTCGTCGCCGCCGAAGATGTCGTCCGGACCGCCGGGATAGAAGCTCGGCATCTTGGTGCCGGGCTGCACCTTCTGCGGGTCGTGCAGCCACTGGATGATCCACTCGGGATTGAGGCGATGCTTCGCCATCGCGAGGTTGGGTGCCCAACCCTCGGGCGGACCCTCGGGATTCTTGTCGCCCTGCACGTGGCACGAGAAGCAGTTGAAGTAGTCGGGCGACATCAGCTGCTTCCCCGCGGCGATGTTCTCGGCAGGGATCGCGCCGTTGTCGACGTAGACGAAGGGGATGTCCTTGCGCGCGCGTGCCGAGAAGTACGCGACGATCGCGCCCGCGTCCTCGTCGGAGAGGTTGAAGGTCGGCATGCGCAGCTTGAGCCACGGACGGATGGGTACCGGGCTCTTCAGGAAGCTGAAGAGCCAATCGGACTGCACCTTGGCGCCCTCGCCATGCAGCACCGGCGGCGCGAGCTGCAGGTTGTCCTGATAGAAGGTGCGGATGAAGCCGCCCTTGCCTTCGATCTGGTGGCAGCCCGTGCAATTGTACTTGGTGACGAGGCGCTCGCCGTCGACGATCTCCGTCTGCGCCGGATCGGTCGGCTTGTAGCGATACTTGACCGGGACGACGTGCTCGTTGCGGCTGGTCAGGTAGACGCGCAGCTCCTTGATGTCGTCCGCGGGCAAATCGAACTGCGGCATGACCTGCTCGATGCGCTCGGTGGCATAGATACGCGGCGTCTTGATCTTGTTGAGCGTCCAGTCATCCCACGTGCGCGCAATGTCGTAGCGCTCCCCGAAGAAGAGCTCCTCGACGGTCTTCGAGCCGAAGGCTGAGAGCTCGACGCCGATGCGCGACTCGTTCTCCATGCCTGGGATGTCGTGGCACCCGGCGCAGCCGTACTTGCGCACCAGCTTCTCGCCGTCGGCGATGGTCTCCGGCTTGGAGAGCGCCGCGAGACGCTCCGGCGCCTCCGGCTTCTTCTTGCCGAGTGTGAGCAGGTACGAGGTGAGCGCCGCCGCCTCGTCGTCGGTGAGGCGCAGGCTCGGCATGCGCGATACCGGCGAGAAGTGCCGCGGGTTCTTCAGCCAATGGTAGATCCAGCGGCCGCCCGTCTTCTCGGCAACGTTGGCGAGGTTCGGCGCGATGTCCTTGCTGGTGCGCGTCTGCGACCCCTGGCCTGCCGGAACCGTCGGATCGGTCTCGTCCTCGCCGTTCCCGAGCCGCGGGCCGTGCTGGTCCTCTTTGAACGCGTGGCAGCCCTTGCAGCCGATCGTCTCGGTGAGCTCGCGGCCGCGTGTCACCAGCGTCTCGTTCGAGGAATCGACACCGGTCGGCTCTGGGTACTGCGCCAACCAATCCTCCGACTCCTTGGCCGAGGCCTTCAGGACGTACGCGGCGACCGCGGTGCCCTGCTCCGGGCTGAGGAGGAAGTTCGGCATCTTCGTGCTCGGCCGGAACTCGTGCGGGTTGGTCACCCAGCGCTCGAGCCACGACGGATCGACCTTGGCACCGATGCGCCGCAGATACGGTCCCACCTTCGGCAGCTCCTCGAGACCCTCGACCAGGTGGCAGCCGGTGCAGCCGAGGTTCTCGAACAGCTTCTGCCCCGCGGCGATGTGGTCCGTGTGGTCGATGTCGGCCACGTCCATGTGGCATTTGGCGCAGCGCGCCTGCACCTTCGGGCCGCGCAGCAGCGGATGCTCCCAGAACGGCACGTCGCCGTGCGCTTGCACGACGCTGTTCACGCTGGCGCCCTGGCCGTCGTGGCACGGCGTGCAGCCGAACTTGTCGACCGGGTGGTTGGCGAGCAGGTGCTCGCGGTCGGGATGCGTCTTGAACGGGTTCGGCTGATCCTCGAAGCCCGGCTTGTCGATGCCGACGTGGCACGACACGCAGCGATCGACGCGCGCCACCGGCTGATTATAGGCGTTGCGGTCGAACTCCTCGATGACGGTCTGCTCGATGCGCGGCACCTGCAGCATCTTGACCGGCCCGACGTGCAGCACGATCATGCCGTCGACCTTCTGCTCGGCCTTGATCTTCTCCGCGGACACGTCGGCGATCTTGTCCTCGATCGTCTTCACGCCCGTCTGCAGCTCCTTGATCTCGTTCTCGAGCTTCTCGCGCTGGGCGGTGAGGTCGTCGAAGAGCTTCTTGCGCTCGACGCGGGTGGCCTCGAGCGCGTTGATGCGCTCGCGCTTGGGCTCCTCCGGCTGGCCGTTTTCGCGCGCGTGGTCGAGCTCGTACCAGGCCTCTTCGAGCTCGCTCTTCACGAACCGCACGTTGAGATCCGCCTCACCGAAGCGCTTCTCCAGCCCGGCGAGCTGCGCCTGACGGTCGGCGATCTGCTTGGCGACGTCACCGGTGGTCAGGCTCTGCTTGGCGGCGGCGAGCTGCTTCTGCAGATCCTGGTACTGTGGGTCGGCCTCGAGCTTCTTGTCGGCATCGGAGAGCGCGTCCTCCGCCCGCTGATACTCGATGTCGCGGAACTCGTGCTGGAAGAGCTTCCAGGGACGGCGCGAGATGTTGTCGTTCCAGACCGCCCAGATGCCCGTGACGAGCAAGGCGATGGCCGACAGCAGGAACAGCACGCTGCGGGACTTCTTCTCCTCGTCGATGTCCGTCTTAAGCCGTGCCATGTCGACCCTTCACGTCGCCGCCTTGCGTTCGAGAAGTCGTCCGAGGGTGAACAGCAGCGCCCCCAGCATCAGTAGCTTCAACTCGGGACCCATGGCGTTGTCCTGCGTGAGCCCCACGAACAGCGCATACCCCACGTGCGCGAACCCAATCAGCTCGAGCAGCTTGGCAACGTAGAAGACCACCCCGAGCCGTCACGTCAGATGTTGATCCACGGCGTCGCCCATATGTACTTGACCGACGCGAGGTGGCGCATCAGCATCTTGAGCACGACGCCCCACATGTTGAGGAAAAGGAACGCGGTGATGCCGAACCGCACCGCACCCCAACGCCGCATGAACTCGCGGCCCTTCAATCGGACGATCCATACGTACATCGCCGCGGTGCCGACGACGAAGAAGCCGATGACGAAGGCGGCACCGACCAGGAAGTCGAGCGTCGGGTTCCGCACGCCGAGGAGGTACGGCAGGTTCACCGACGTCAGCGCCTCGACCTTGTGGACGTCCCACGGCTCCCAGAACCAGAACCAGTTCCAGCCCGGCCCGCGCAGGAACGTGCCGATGATGATCAACGACACCCACAGGATGTGGAAGCCGAGGAAGAAGGTCATGATCTCGTACTTGCGGTCGTTGAAGCAGTAGTAGCCGTTCCCCTTCGGGTTGATGTCGATGTACGGCAGCACCATCAGCCCGACGATGATCAGGCTCGGCAGCGTCACGCCGGCGTGCCACGGGTCGAAGAAGACCAGCATCTCCTGCAGGCCGAGGAAGTACCACGGCGCCTTCGACGGGTTCGGCGTCTTGGTCGGGTTGGCGGGCTCCTCGAGCGGCGCATCCGAAAGGAGCGACCACACGATGAGGACCACCAGCACGAGGATCGCGCAGATGAACTCCGACCGGACGAGATACGGCCAGGTGTGGATCTTGTCGTCGCCGGGACCCTGCGCCTTGCGGATCGGCACCTCGATGCGCTTGGCGGCGGCGCCGCCCGCGACGGCCTGTAACGCGGCTCGTTCTTCCACCATGCTCACTCTCCACGCGGCTTGGCCGCGATGTACATCACCCAGAGGATGAGGCCGAACACGATGGGCAGGACCAGGACGCGCATCGGAGTCCCCCGGATCCCTTAGAGCGGCGGCCCGGAAAAGCCGTCACGACGGATGCGCCAGAAGTGCACGGCGAGGAAGAGGCTGGTGACCAGCGGGAAGAAGATGCAGTGCAGGATGTAGAAGCGCATCAGGGTGTGCGGGCCGATCTCGCCGCCACCGAAGATGAAGGCGCGCGCGTCGTAGATCGGGTTGACGCCCATCAGCTCGTGGCCGGGGCCCTCGTGACCGAGGAACGGTGTGGCGCGCGCCATGTTCGAGCCGACGGTCACGGCCCAGATCGACAGCTGATCCCACGGCAGCAGGTAGCCGGTGAAGCTGAGGAGCAGCGTCAGCACGAGCAGGATGACGCCGACGACCCAGTTGAACTCCCGCGGCGGCTTGTACGATCCCGTGAGGAACACACGGAACATGTGTAGCCAGACCGCGATGACCATGGCGTGGGCCGCCCAGCGGTGCATGTTCCGCATGAGCATCCCGAACGGCATGTCGAACTCGAGATACTTCATGTCCGCGTACGCGTACTCTGCCGTCGGCCGGTAGTAGAACATCAGATAGACGCCGGTGACCGTCGTCACCAGGAACATGAGGAAGGTGATGCCGCCCATGCACCAGGTGAAGCGCATGCGGACGGCATGGCGCCGGACCTTGGACGGGTGGAGGTGCAGCCAGACATTGCCCGACACCATCAAGATGCGGTTGCGGGGCGTATCCTCGTAGCCGTGCCGGAACATCGACTGCCAGACGTCCGACTCGGTGATCTGCCGCTTGATGTCATCCCATGCCATGTCCGTGGCTCCCTAGGCCGAGAACTTGAGAAACGCGCCGGGCTTGGTCCAATCGCCCTTCTCGTAGAGGTACTTCACGCCCTTGTCGACGACGATCTGGCCGTCCTCGGCGAGCGTGATGCGCAGGCGCTCGAGGGGGCGCGGCGCCGGCCCCTCGAAGTTGATGCCGGTCTTGTAGAAGCCGCTGCCGTGGCACGGGCACTTGAACTTGTTCTCGGCCGCGAGCCAGCGCGGCGTGCAGCCGAGGTGCGTGCACTTGGCGAAGAGCGCGTAGAACCCCTCCTCCGTCCGGATGATCCAGACGCGGAAGTCCTTCTTGAACTTCTCGCTGATCTCGCCGACCGTGAAGTCCTTCGGAAAGCCGGCTTTGAATTTCGTCGGCGGCTGGAACAGGATGCGCGGGAACGCGGAGCGCATGAAGCCGAGGAGCGTGATGCCGGTGAACGCCGTGAACACGCCCCAGGCGGCGCGCCCCATGAAGTCGCGCCGCGACCAGAGGCTCCCGAGCTGGGCCTTTTCGCGCTCGCGCTTCGCGCGCTCGCGAACCTGCTCGGCGCGACGGCGCTCCTCGAGCTCCTTGAGATCCGCTTCCGTGAGCTGCTTCTCGGCCTTGGCCATACCGACGCTTCTCCGCTGTATCGCTGCTATGTCCGCTATGTCGTGGAAGGACCAGGCAGGGCCCTGACGTCCCCGCCTTCGACGGGCCGTTCGCTCCTCACCGCCGTCGCGTCACCATCGAAGCAATCAGCCCCCACACCATCATCACCACCGAGGCTACGAACAACATCATGCCGACCGGCGGAAACAGGAAGAACAACACCACTCCCGCGAAGAAGAGCGGGATACCCATCGCCAACGGATTGAACGCGCTCCCGGCTCCCTCCGCTGCACCCGTCGTCGCCTCCGGGAGAACGACCGACTCCTTCAGCAATGTGATCGCAAAGTCCCGGAGCTCGCTCCGGATGTCCGGCCGCTCCGGGACGTCGGCTTCGTTGATCGTCGTCGCGATTGCGCGCGTCAGATCCTCGACCCGATCCTCAAGGATCCGCGCCCGGTCCTCCATCTAAGTGTCGAGGCTTATTACAGCCCTGCCCCATTTTCAACAGCGGGGGGCATCCGCCGCCGCACCGCCGCGCGTTGTCTCCTCGCCGAGCGTCGTTTACTGTCGCCGCCGCGTGCCGATGTTCGCCCACTGCTTCCTCCTGGTGTTCGGACAGCTCGCGGTCGGGGGGTTCTTCGCGCTCGGGCAGCTGCCGTTCCACGACATCGAGCGCGGCTTCTACAAGTCGAGCGCCGCCGTCTTCCTGGCGAGCGCGCTCTGCATCAGCCTCGGCGAGCTGGCCCTGGTCGGGCGGTCGAGCGGAGGCGCCACCACGGGCGCGCCGCTCCTCGAGGTCGGCGGCTGGTCGGTCTTCGCGCTCGCCGCGAGCGTCTACGTCGCGTCGCTCTGGGGCGACCCGTATCGCCGCCGCGCCGTCGCCTACGTCGCCACGCTCGTGAGCGGCCTCTGCGCGCTCGTCGCGAGCGCCCTGCACTTCTCGCAGGCACCGCCCTGGTCGCTCGAGACCCTCCTCTACCCGCTCAGCTTCCTCGTCTCGGCGCTCCTTCTCGGCGCGACCGCCTGCGGCATGCTGCTCGGCCACTGGTACCTGATCGACGTCGGCATGCCGCTCGCGCCGTTCGTGCGCATCTGGCGGCTCTACCGTACGAGCCTGCTCCTCCAGCTCGGCACCCTGGCGCTCTCCCTCGCCCTCCTCCAGCTCGCTGGGGGCGCGGCGACGAGCAGCGCCCTCCACGCGCTCTGGACCGACCACCGCGAGCTGCTCTGGACCCGCCTCGGCCTCGGGCCGATCCCCGCGCTGGCGATCGCGTGGATGATCTGGCGGACGCTCGCCATCCCGCAGACGATGGCGGCGACCGGGCTCTTCTACGTCGCCCTGCTGACGACCGTCGTCGGCGAGATGCTCGGGCGCTTCCTGCTCTACCGGACGTCGCTGCCGCTCTGAGCGGCGCGCCGAGCGACGCTCACCAGACCTTGAGCATCGTCACGCGCACGCCACGCGACGTCCAGCCGAGGTCGAAGCCGACCTCCATGCCCTCGCGCAGGCCGGCGAAGCCGTCCGCGGCGCCGAGCAGGCGGATGTCGCGCAGCGCGAACTCGATCTCGCGTCCGTTGCCGGTGCGCACGAGCCCCGTCTGGCTTCCGGGCCGCAGGCGCATGAGCACGCCGCGATGGAACCGGTCGCGCGGATCGGCGTCGTCGGGACGAGCGGCCGCCGGCGGCTCGGCCAGCTCGTCGCGCGCGGTCATCGGACGCTGTCGGGAACCGCGGCGCGCGCCGCCGTGGTCACGTGATCGACGCCGACGCGGCGGATGAACTGCGCGAAGCTCTCGTCCGCGGCGCGCTCCTTCTGGTAGCAGCGCGCGACCGCAACGATCGCCTGCGGCGCGGTCTCCTCCGGGTAGCGTCCGCCGAGGCGCTGGCCGAGGCCCGAGCCCTCCTCGCCGACGCTGCCGCCGACGAGGATCGAGTAGTGCGGGCGCTCCTTGCCGTCGGTGCCCTTGATCAGCATGCCGGTCAGCCCGAAATCGCCGACGTGGTGCTGGCCGCACGAGTTCGGACAGCCGCTGATCTTGACGTGCAGCTCGCCGAGCTCCGCCGGCGCAAGGCCGATCCCCGCCAGGTGGTCGCGGATGCGCTCCGCCATGCCCATCGAGCGCGTCACCGCCAGGCTGCAGTAGTCGGCGCCCGGGCACGAGACGACGTCGGTCAGATGATTGGCGTAGGCCTCCCCGAGGCCGATCTCGTCCAGGCGATGATAGACCGCCGGCAGCGCGGCACCGCTCACGTACGGCAGGACGAAGTTCTGCTCGTTGGTGGTGCGCAGCGTGCCGTTGCCGTACTCGTCGGCCAGCGCGGCGAGCGCGCGCCCCTGGTCGGTGCTGTAGTCGCCGAACGGCACGGTCACCGTGACGGCGTAGTAGCCGGTCTCACGCTGCACGGCGCAGTTCGTGACCCGCCACGCGGCGTAGCCCGCGGCGCCGTTGCTCGCGACCGCCGGCGCCGCCGCCTGGCGCGGGGGCGGCACGCGATAGGCCTCGACGGCCGCCTGCAGCTCGCGACGCAGCATGGCGCCGCGGGTGGCCTCGACGCGCGCCATCTCGGCCTCGAACAGCTCGCGGAACCTCGGCGGCCCGAGCTTCTTCATCAGGTACTTCATGCGCGCGCGGCTGCGGTTCTTGCGCTCGCCCAGGCGATGCTGCAGCCGAACGACCGCCTCGCAGACGACCAGCACGTCGTCGACCGGCACGAACTCGAGCATGGGCTTGGCGAGGAACGGCTGCGCCCCGAGGCCGCCCGCGACGTGCACCGCGAAGCCGGGCGTACCGTCGGCGCGGACGTGGGCATACAGGCCGATGTCGTTGATCGGGCCCTGGGCGCAGTCGCGCGGGCAGTTGCTGAGCGCGATCTTGAACTTGCGCGGCAGCGTGAGGTTCAGCGGATTGAAGAGGAAGTACGCGTTGATCGCGAGCGCGTACGGGCTCACGTCGAAGGGCTCGACGGCGAGGAGGCCCGAGTGCGGGCACGCGGTGACGTTACGCACGCTGTCCGAGCATGCGCCCCGCGTCGTGATGCCGACCTCGTGCAGCCGTTCGTACATGTTCGAGACTTCCTCGAGCGGCACCCAGTGGAACTGCACGTCCTGACGGGTCGTGACGTGGCCGACGCCGCGGCCGTACGCGTCCGCGATGTCGTTCAGCCGGTTCATCTGCGCCGAGGTGAGCAGGCCCCCCGGAACCTTGATGCGCTGCATGTAGCTGGTGTGATCGAGCTGGTAGTAGAGGCCGTAGCTGAGGCGCATCGGCCGGAACTCGTCGGGGGTGACGCGGCCGGCGCGAAAGGCGTCGACGCGGCCTCGATGACCGGCCAGGGCGTCACGGAACTGCGCGTCGCTGGGCGTGAGCTTCGTCATGCTGTCGGTTTCGTCAGCTCCTTCGAATTGTGTCGCAGCGCCGCGGGATTGACCGCTCTTCCCGGCGTCCGCATAACCACCATGATGACACCTAATGTCGCCCGTTTCACCAAGTCAAGGTGAAGCGCCGCGTGCGGCGGGCCGTGCCGCGCCCGCGAAATCGCAGGAGAAACGGGGGACGATGGACCGCCTGACCCTCTGGCTGCACCTCGTCAGCCTGGCAGCCTACTTCGGGGCCACGCTCGCCTTCGTGTTCGTGATGCTGCCGGCGGTCGAGCGCGTGGAGGCGCACGAGGAGCGCCTGCAGATCCTGACCGCCATGCTGAAGCGGCTGAACCCGCTCGTCATCGGCGTCCTCGGCGTGCTCGTCATGACCGGCGCGTTCAGCCTGACCGCCTACAAGGCGCGCCTGCGCTCGGAGTTCTTCACCCGCATCGGCGAGCCGCTCACCCTGAAGCTGATCCTCGCCTTCTTCTTCATCAACGGCGTCACCTACGTCGCGTTCGGCCTCGGCCATCGCATCGTGCGCGCCGTCGAGTGGGGCGACCCCGTACCGCCGGAGAAGCTCGCGAGCATGATCCGTCGCATGCGCAGCGCCTCCATCCTGAATCTCCTCCTGGCCGCCTGGATCGTGTGGGTGGCGCTGCAGATCCCCGCCGGCGCGGCCGCGCCGTAGGGCGAGCCAGGCCGCTCGTGGCGGCACGCTTTGCGGCTTGTCGACGCGCCTGGGGCGCGATTATATAGTCCCGCGGCCCGACGCCACCGGCGCGTCTGCATCATTCCCCGAGGAGGATCGCTCTATGTTCGACGAACAGAGCCTGCGGAGCACCATCAAGGGAGTCGTCCAGGTCGACCGGTGCGGCAACGTGACCGTGCAGGACCCGCAACGCCTGCGCGAGCAGGTCGCCGAGGCCCTCGCCCGGCACGCCATCTTCGCCGAGAAGGCGGAGGTGCGTGACGCCAGCCGGTGGCTGATCCGCAAGGCCGGCGAGGCCGTCGGCGTCATGTCGGCGTCGATCCTGCCGCTCTACAAGGCTCGCGGCCGCGGCGAGTGCGGCGGCTTCACGGTGCCGGCGATCAACATCCGCACGCTCACGTTCGACGTCACGCGCGCCGCCCTGCGTGCCGCGAAGAAGATCAACGCCTCCGCGGTCGTGTTCGAGATCGCGCGCTCGGAGATCCGCTACACGGAGCAGCGCCCGCCGGAGTACACCGCCGCCGTCACCGCCGCCGCCATCCGTGAGGATTTCCGCGGCCCGCTCTTCATCCAGGGCGACCACTTCCAGGTGAGCGCGTCGGCGTTCTACAAGGGCGACCGCGAGAAGGAGCTCGCCGCGCTGCGCTCCCTCATCGAGGAGGCGCTCGCCGCCGGCTTCTTCAACATCGACATCGACAGCTCGACCCTCGTCGTGCTCGAGCGCCCGACCATCGACGCCCAGCAGGAGGAGAACTGCCGCATTGCCGCGGAGCTCACCGCGCACGTCCACAAGCACACCCCCGCGGGCGTCGCGGTCTCGATCGGCGGCGAGATCGGTGAGGTGGGCGGCAAGAACAGCACGGTCGAGGAGCTGCAGGCGTACATGCGCGGCTACCGCCGCCACCTGGACGAGATCGCGCCGGGATCGGACGGCATCAGCAAGATCAGCGTGCAGACGGGCACGACCCACGGCGGCGTCCCGCTCGCGGACGGTACGGTCGCCAAGGTCGCCGTCGACTTCGACACCCTGAAGCAGCTCTCGATCATCGCACGCAAGGACTACGGCATGGCCGGGGCCGTGCAGCACGGCGCCTCCACCCTGCCCGAGGATCTCTTCGGCAAGTTCCCCGACGTCGAGACCGCGGAGATCCACCTCGCCACCGGCTTCCAGAACCTGATCTACGATCATCCGCAGTTCCCGCGCGCGCTGCGCGACGAGATGTACGCGCACCTCGCCAAGGCGCACGCCGACGAGCGCAAGTCCGGCATGTCGGACCAGCAGTTCTACTACAAGACGCGCAAGCAGGCGTTCGGCCCGTTCAAGCGCGCGATGTGGGATTTGCCCGTGGCGACACGCGACGCGATCAGCGCCGATCTCGAGCGCGCCTTCGACAACATCTTCGCACGCCTGCGCATCCACGACACGCGCAAGGTCGTCGACACGTTCGTCAAGCCGGCCTCGACGACGCCGCGCCTGCCCGAGCACCTCGCCGCCGTGCTGGCGTAGCCGGCGGCGGTCCCCGGCGCGTCCCACCGCGTTGCGCCGACGGCTCGGGAATGGTACCCGCTCGGGGTTGTCCCGACTCGAGGAGGAACGATGTTGATCCCCGCCACCCAGCTCCGCGCCGGCATGCTCATCAACTACAACAACGATCTGTACCGCATCATGACGGTCGTGCACATCACGCCCGGCAACTGGCGCGGCATGGTGCAGACCAAGATGCGCGCGGTCCGTTCCGGCACCCAGACCGAGAACCGGTTCCGCTCGGAAGACAAGGTCGACCGGGTCAGCCTCGATCAGCAGGAGATGGAGTTCCTCTACGCCGAGGGCGAGGACTTCCACCTCATGAACACCGAGAACTTCGAGCAGATCTCGCTCAGTCGTGAGGCGCTCGGCGACGTGGCCTCCTATCTGCTCCCGAATCTGCGTGTGATCGTCGATTTCTACGAGGGCAAGCCGATCGGCGTCACGCCCCCGAAGACCGTCGACCTGCGCGTCACTGATACCGCCCCCGGTCTGAAGACCGCGACCGTCACCAACGTGCTGAAGCCGGCGACCACAGAGACGGGGCTGGTGGTCCCGGTGCCCAACTTCGTCGAGACCGGCGACCTGATCCGGGTCGACACCGAGAGCGGCGCCTACCTCTCGCGCGTCAAGGACAACTGAGCGTCGCGGCACCAGGCCGCGTCCGTTCCGATGGACTTCAACTACTCACCCGAGGAGGAGGCGTTCCGCGCCGAGCTGCGCGCGTGGCTCGCCGCGCACCTGCCGCGCCACTTCGCGCCGGGCGAGCTCGACGAGGAGCAGGACCCCGACCAGCGCTTCGAGAAGATGCTGGCGTGGCATCGCGCGATGCACGCCGGCAACTGGGTCGGCCTGCACTGGCCGCGCGAGTACGGCGGCCGCGGCGCCAGCCTGCTGCAGCAGCTCGTCTACGCCGAGGAGATGGGCCGCGCGAACGCGCCGCAACCGATCAACCCGATCGCGATCATGATGGTCGGGCCGACGCTCATGCAATGGGGCACGGAGGCGCAGAAGCGGCGCTTCATCCCGACCATGCTCTCGGCCGACGAGATCTGGTGCCAGGGCTACTCCGAGCCCGGCGCCGGCTCCGACCTCGCCGCCCTCCAGACCCGCGCCGTCGCCGACGGCGACGACTACGTCGTGAACGGCCAGAAGGTGTGGACGAGCCTCGCCCATCGGGCGCACTGGTGCATCCTGCTCTGCCGCACCGATCCCACGGCGCGGAAGCATCTCGGCATCTCGTATCTGCTGGTCGACATGCGGAGCCCCGGCATCACGGTGCGGCCGCTGGTGCAGATGACCGGCGACGCCGAATTCAACGAGGTCTTCTTCGAGGACGTGCGCGTACCGCGGGCCAATCTCGTCGGGCACGAGAACGAGGGCTGGCAGGTCGCGATGACGACGCTCATGTACGAGCGCGTCGGCCTCGGCGCCGTCTATTCCTTCGACCGGCTGATCCGCGAGCTCGTGACGCTGGCGCAACGCCGCGTCCTGGACGGACGCCCGGCGATCGAGGACGGCTGGGTGCGCGAGCGGCTGGCACGCCTCGCCACCGAGGCCGCGGCGCTGCGCTACACGCAGTACCGCCAGGTCACCCGCCGCATCCGGGGCGAGCCGCCTGGCCCGGAGGCGTCGGTCGCGAAGCTCTTCGGCACCGAGCTCAACCTGCGCATCGTCGAGCTCGCGAGCGAGCTGATCGGCGAGGAGGGCCTGCTCGACCGCCGGCGCGGCGCCGGCGACGAGACGACCAAGTGGCTGCGGCGCATCCTGGCGGTCCGCGCCTTCACCATCGGCGGGGGCACCTCCGAGGTGCAGCGCAACATCATCGGCGAGCGTGTCCTGAAGCTGCCGCGCGGCTGAGCCCGTGCGTGGCGGCGCGCCGGCGTCTCGACGCGACCGCGCTGCGGGCGCCCGTTCCTAGTCGCGCGCCTTGAACGTCGTTGCGTTGGTCCGCGCTGCCGCGGAAAAGTCCGTTTCCCAACATCCGGCGTCGTCGGTCTGCAGCTGGACGACGACGGGAGGCTCGAACGGCAGCAGCGGCGTCACCGTGTCCGAGTTGCCGTGCACGATCGCGTTCGCCTTGCCGTCGGGGCCCGCGTGCAGCCGCACGACGCGGAAGGCATTCTCGCCGCGCACGAGATACCCCCAGCCGTTCCGGATGGACGTCCACGCCGACGGATCGTCGGGTGTGTTGGCGATCAAGGGCTGTGTCCGCGGCGACGCATCGTAGACGCAGAACGCGTAGCCCGTCGCCGGCGGGCTGCCGAAGGACGCGAGCGTCGTCGCGGATCCGTGCTTCCACTTCCACTCGTAGATGTCATCAGGATCGTGGCCGCCGGTCTGGAAGAAGCTGAAGGTCGACTTGTGCGGCGTGAACGGCAGGGTGCAAGCGCTGCGCGGAGCAGCGGTGCAGCCGGCGCTCGCCGAAGCGAGACCCGGCCCCATCGAGAGCACGGCGGCAGCCGCGATCGTGAACAAGCAATGCCTTATGGCGGCGCGCGCGACGGGGTTCATGGGTCCTCCGATGGTGGGCTCGTGAAAGGCGCCGGAGTCTACTCAGGGCCTGCCTCGGAGGCAACGAGGTCGTCGCGATTCCGCCGACGCCCCGCCCCGGCCGTCGTCCGCCGGGCGCGGCCGTGCTACGGGTGACGGTCGTGGACGCCGATACCCTGCGAGGACGCAGCGCTCTCGTCACCGGGGCGGGCCGGGGCATCGGCCACGCGGTGGCCTGCGCCCTGGCCCGGGCCGGAGCCACGGTCGCGCTCACGGCGCGCACCGCGGCCCAGCTCGAGGAGACCGCCGGGCAGATCCGCCGCGACGGCGGCACCGCGCACACGATCGTCGCCGACCTCACCGACGACGGCGCGCTGCTCGCGATGACCGAGCGCGTCCAGGAGCTGCTCGGCGGCCTCGACGTGCTGGTGCAGAATGCCGGCGGGGGGCCGCCGCACGACGACTTCGAGCGCTCGCCGGTCGCCGTCTGGGACGCGACCCTGCGGCTGAACCTGCGCATGCCGATGCTGCTCACGCATCGGCTCCTGCCGGCGCTGCGTCGCGGCACGGAGCCGGCGATCGTCTTCGTCGCCTCGATCGCGGGAATGGCCGGCGCCGCCGGCGCCGCGGCCTACTCGGCGGCGAAGTTCGGGATCCGCGGCTTCGCCCAGTCGCTCTTCGAGGAGATCCGCGAGACCGGCATCCGCGTCGCGGTGGTCTCCCCCGGCTTCGTCGACACGGCGCTCGTCCCGGGGAACCGTCGCATCGACCGCGCCCGCATGCTCCGGCCCGAGGACGTGGCGGACGCGGTGCTGTTCGCGATCCGCACTGCCTCCACCGCGGCGTGCGCCGAGATCGTGCTGCGGCCGCAGCGCTCCCCGTTCGTGCGATGAACGCGCCGGCGCCCGCGACGCGCCCCGACGGCCTCGCGTTCTGGGCCGGGATCTTCGGCGATCCGGCCCCCGTCGAGATCGAGATCGGCTCGGGCGACGGTGCGTTCCTCCTGGCGCGCGCGGCCGCGACGCCACGCCGCAACCTGCTCGGCATCGAGCGGTCGCCCGGCAAGTCGCGGCGGCTCGCCGCGCGCGTCGCCCGCCTCGGCTCGCCCCACGTGCGCACGCTGCAGGCCGACGCGACCTACGCGCTTGCGATGGTGCCGGCGGCCTCGGTCAGCGCCGTGCACGTGTACTTCCCCGATCCGTGGCCGAAGCGGCGGCACGTGCCGCGACGCATCTTCTCGCCGTCGTTCGTCGCCGCGCTCGCACGCGTGCTGCCGGCCGACGGCGCCCTCTACGTCGCGACCGACGTCGCGCCGTACATGGCCCGTATCCGGGCCGTGGTGCTCGCCGACCGACGCTTCGCGGAGGTGTCGACGGGCGACGACCATCCCGGCCTGTCGACCGGGTTCGCGCGCAAGTACCGGGCCGAAGGACGCCCGCTGCACACGGCGTCGTTCCGCCGCGCCGCCGAGCTCAGCCCCGGCCCGCGGCCGTGAAGATCAGATCCTCGTAGTAGCGGACGTTCAGGCCCACGAGGTAGACGCGCGGATCCTCGGCGCGCCGCGCGTAGAGCGCCGTGCGGGTCGGATTGCGGTCGCCGAGGAGCACCGTCGTCTCGCGCGGCGTGCCGCCGATCTCGGTCGTCAGCACGATCGCCGACGTCGGGTGCACGAGCCCGAAGACGGCGAGGTCCGTGGCCTTGCCGTCCCCCGCGACCACCTCGGACACCTGGCCGGCCGTGAGCGTCGCGACGGCGGCGTCGACGAGATCCGGTGGCACCGCCGCGCCCGCGGGCTCGACCGTGCGCCAGCGGCCGTCGGAGCGCTCGGCCCGCACCTGCGCGTCACCGCGGCGGAACACGACGGCGCGCACGGCGCTCTGGTCGACGCCGAGCAGCGAGCGCGAGGGCGCGCTGTCGGGGATCGGCGCGTCGGCCGGCGGACGCTGGTCGAGGATCACCGCCGCCACGAGCAGCGCCAGCACGGCGTACACGATGCCGACCGCACGCCAGCTCATGCGCGGCGCCTGCGCACGAAGGCAACGACGCCGAGCGCGAAGAAGAGCGTTGGTTGCGCTACCGCGGCGAGCCAGAACGCCATCCGCCCCTGCGCGTCGGTCACGAAGAACTGCTCGCGGCCGGACTCCTTCTGCTGCGCGCGCGCCGCGATCAGCGACTCCTCGCGCGCGAGCCAGTTGGCCGCGTTCACCAGCAGATCGCGGTTCCCGAGGTAGTCGAGGTACCTGTTCGTGGCGAAATCGGCATCGCCGAGGACGATCAGCCGCCCGGGCTTGCCCGCGTCGGTCGCCGGAGCCAGCACCTTGGCCGCGCCGACCACCTGCGCTGCCGCCGGTCCGCCGCGGCCGTCGGGCGGTGCGCCGGTCGGCACCGTGTAGCTCGCGGCGCTGCTCTGGAGGAAGCTCACGATCGGATGATCGGCGTCCGAGGTCACGCGCAGCGGGCGGGCGTAGGAGAAGACCGGCGGGGCCTCGAGCGTGCCGCTCACGAGGAAGGACGGCGTCAGACCGGAGACCAGGATCGTGACCCCCTCGCCCTGTGCGAGGCGCCGCTCCGGATCGACCACGACCTGGTCGAGCGGCGTGATCCCGCGGCGTGCCGCGATCGCCGCGAACGACGGCGGGCTCTCCGGGTCGAGCAGCAGGAGCAGCGCGCCGCCGCGGTCGAGGTAGGCCTCCAGGCGTTCGGCCTCGCCTGGCAGCAGATCCTTCCGCGGCCCCGCGATCACGACCAGCGTCGCGTCGGCGGGCACGCCCTCGGGACCGAGCAGCGCGAGCTCGCGCACGTGGAACTGGTCCTCCTCGAGCGCCCGCGACACGTTCGAGTAGCCCGTGTTGTGATCGCTGTCGGTCGGCGCGTGCTCGCCATGCCCGGTGAGGAAGTAGACGCTGCGGTCCGCCGGCCGGGTCACGGCCAGGATCGCGGCGAGCAAGGCGCCCTCGGCGACGTTCGAGACGTCGCGCCGGCGGTCGCCGCTCTCGACCACCAGGGCGCCATAGCGCTCGATGCCGTACTGCTTGGCGAGGGCCGGCGAGCGGTTCAGGTCGACGAAGTCGTAGCGCACGCGTGGCGATGCGTTGCCGACGCGCCAGAGCAGGTCCTTCAGGAACGGCGTCCGCGGGTCCTCGGTCCGCACGAAGACGGTGATGTGCACGTCGCGGTCGAGGCCGTCGAGGATGCGCCGCGCGTGCGACGAGAGCGTGTACGAGCGCTCCGGGGTGAGGTCGAGGCGCCACGTGTGGCGGTACGCGATCACCAGGATCAGCGCCGCGCAGCCGATCAGGCCGAGCGTCCCGACCACCAGCGCCGGCAGCTGGCCCGCGCGCGTCCTCACCGCCGCCCTCGCCATTGTCGCGACTCCATGGATCGCAGGGTGAGGAAGAGGAACAGCCCGATGAAGAACGCGAAGTACAAGCAGTCCTTCACGTCGATGACGCCGGTCGAGAAGGTGTGGAAGTGGTCGAAGGTCGAGATCTGGCTCAGCACCGTGACGAGCGAGCCGTTCACCGCCGCCTCGTTCCAGGTGAGGATCCAGAACAGCAGGAGCACGATGAACGTGCACGACGAGGCGATCAGCTGGCTGTCGGTGAGCGACGAGATGAAGAGGCCGCAGGCGATGCAGCTCGCGAGGAACAGCACGGTGCCGAGATAGCGCGCCACGAACGGCCGCGGATCGAAGGGCTGGATGGCGTACACGATCGCCGGGTAGAGCAGCGTGCAGGCGACGAACAGCAGAAAGACGAGCAGGCACGCGAGGAACTTGCCGAGCATGATCTCGCGGTCGCGCAGCGGATACGTGTAGAGCAGCTCGATCGTGCCGAGCCGGCGCTCCTCCGCCAGGAGGCGCATGGTGAAGAGCGGCACCACGATCAGCAGGTAGAAGGCGATCGAGTTGTTGAAGAACTCCTCCCAGAAGTGCTCGAGGATGTTCAGCCCGAAGCCGATCGTCACGAAGCTGTTGAGGGTGGTGTAGAACTGCAGGCCGGTCACGCAGAGGAACGCGCCGATCACCACGTACACGAGCGGGCCGGCGAAGTACGACGCCAGCTCCTTGCGCATCAGGCTCAGCGTTCTCGCGAGCGTCCTCACGCGGCGGCGTCCCGCTCCTCGCGCACGAGCCGGACGAAGAGATCCTCGAGGCTCATCGGCAGCGAGCGCATCTCGAGCAGTCCCCAGCCACGGCCGACCACGGTCGTCGCGAGCTCGCGGCGCAGCTCGTCGCCGCGCGCCGAGCGCACGACCGCGGTGATGGCGCCGTCGTCGAGCGGCTCCTCGCGCAGGTCCTCGACGCCGGGCGCGCCGCGCAGCGCCGCCAGCACCTCGGCGCGCGGCCCGGCGACGCGGACGCGGGTCTCGTTCGAGCCGCGCACGCGCTGCGAGAGCCCGTCCGCGGTGTCCTCGGCGATGATGCGGCCGTAGTCGATGATCATGACGCGGCTGCAGGTCATGCTCACCTCGGGCAGGATGTGCGTGCTGAGCAGGACCGTCGTCTCGCCGGCGAGCGACTTGATGAGCGAGCGGATCTCGATGATCTGCCGCGGGTCGAGGCCGACCGTCGGCTCGTCGAGGATGAGCACGCGCGGCCGGTGCATGAGCGCCTGCGCGATCCCGACGCGCTGGCGGTAGCCCTTCGAGAGCTTGCCGATGAGCTTGCCGGCGACCTCGGTGAGGCCGCACGCGGCCATCACCTCGTCGAGCCGGGCACGGCGCGACGCGGCCGGCACGCCCTTCACCTCGGCGCAGAAGCGCAGGAAGCGGGTGACGGTGAGGTCGGGGTAGAGGACGACGTTCTCGGGCAGGTAGCCGATGCGCTCCCGCACTGCGAGTGGGTCGCGCTCGACGTCGATGCCGTCGATCGAGACCCGGCCCTCGCTCGGCGGAAAGAAGCCGGTCAGGACCCGCATGATCGTCGTCTTGCCCGAGCCGTTCGGGCCGAGGAGCCCCATGATCTCGCCCGCGGCGACGTGGAAGGTCACCCCCGCGACCGCGCGCGTACGGCCGAAGTCCTTGACCAGGCCCTCGACCGCGATCATCGCCGCCCCCCGGCCGCGTAGTGCACCAGCTCGATCGTCGTCATCGCGTGCGCGTCGGCGTCGCGCTGATCGGTGCGGACGAGACCGACGCCCGGCGCATACCAATCGGAGTAGTACAGCACGACCTGCGGGCCGGTATGGGCGCCGTCCACGTCGATCGCCGAGTGGATCGCCTTCGTCTCGACGTGGACACATTGCCGGAACGCGCCGGCCGGGACGTCGACCCGCTCGAGCCGCGGCAGGACGTGATGCAGCTGCCGCACCTCGAAGCCCGACCCGTCCGGCAGGTGGTACGCATTGGTGGTGCCTTCCCAGTCGCGCGCCGCGCGCAAGTCGAGCGGCAGGAACTTGAGCTCACCCGACCTGAGGCCGTTGTCCTCGAGGGTCTCGCCTTTGTACTCGAGCGACATCAGCCGGTGCAGGAAGCCGCTCTCACGGCAGTAGACGACCGGATAGCGGACGGCGTCGGCGCCGTACTGCTCGTCGACGATCGGGCAGGCGCGCCCGTCCGCGGTGCGATACGGATCCGATCGTACGGTCGCCACGAAGCGCAGCACCCCCGTTTCACCATGACGGCTGACCGCGTACTCCCACTGTGACGACGGCGCGAGCGGAAAGAAGTCCTGCTCGTCCCGCGGATGCGCGGTGACGAGGCCGCATCCCGCCGCGAGAACCGCGAGCGACACGCCGAGAGCACGCCACGACCCACGAGTCCGTCGCATCACCCGTATGCTAGGGAACGGCCCGCGGCCTATCAATGCGATACGGGCGATAGGGGCGATCGGGAGACCGCGGTGGCCGCGACGCGGTCCGTGGCGAACTGGCCGGGGAGACGGCGTCACCGCCTCCCCGGCGGAGCGTTACGCGACGCTCGGCGTCCAGGTCTTACCGCCGTCCTTGGTCTTCAGGATGGTGCCGAAGCCGCCGACGATCCAGCCGTTGTTCTGGTCGTAGAAGTCGATGCCGCGGAGCCAGGTGAAGAGGCGCATGCCGAGCTTGGCGCGCTTCCAGGGCGCATCGGGCGTATCCTTGCTGACGACCTCGCCGCCGGACCCCACGGCCCAGCCGTGACCGTCGGGGAACATGAACGGTGAGTAGAGCGGATCCTCGATCGGCACCGCCTCGTCGACCTTGTCGAACGCCCACTTCTGACCGCCGTCATGGGTGTGCGCGATCTTGCCTTCGAGGCCGGCCGCGACACCCTCCTGCGCGTTCACGAAGTGTACGCCGAAGAGCGTCGGCAGATCGAAGATGTCGACGATGCCCTCGCCGAGGAGGCTCTCCTGCTGCTCGGTCCACGTCTGGCCGCCGTCCGCCGTGTGACGGATGGTGCCGAACTCGCCGACGATCCAGCCGTTCTGCGGATCGGTGAACTCGACGTCGTAGAAGATCGGATCCTGCACCGCGAGCGCGATGTCGGCGCTCACGCCTTCCTTGCCCTTCTCGATTTTTCGCGGCCGCCACGTGGTGCCGCCGTCGTTCGTCTCGACGACGGTCGACTTGTCGCCGACGGCGTACAGATGCGTCGCGCTGATCGGATAGATCGCGAAGAGATATTGGTCGGTGTTGCTGTGCTGCTCGGTCCAGGTCTTGCCGGCGTCGTTCGTCGCGAGGATCAAGCCGGCTTGGCCGCAGATCCAACCGTGCTGCGCGTCGGCGAAGCGGATGTTGTAGAGCGCGCGATCGGTCGGGCTCGGGATGACGTTCCAGGTACGGCCGCTGTCGTTCGTCTCGAGGATCTTGCCGCGGTAGCCGATGATCAGGGCACGCTCGGCGGACATCGCCTTCACGTCGAAGAAGCGATCGCCGATGATCGAGATCTTGGCCTCGGGAAGAGGCGGCACCTCGACCTCGGGATGACACCCGGCGGTCCATCCGCTTGCCACGAGCAAGAGCACCACGAGTGCTCGGCGAGTCGTTCGCATGTACGCGCCTCCTGAAAGGGAATGCGGGGCCAAAAAGGTCGGCAGACTCCGGGCTTAGTGCCCCGGAACGCCGCCAGAGTCAACAGCGAGGGGCCGGCCCGGGGGGCCCGTCACCCGGCTTTCTTGGTGAACCACTTCTCCTGGTCGGACTTGTCGACCTGCTCCTGCTGGTCGATCCGCCAGTCGCCGTTCTCCTTGATGACCGTGTAGAGCTCGTACTCGTCGGCGCCCAGCTGGTTCAGGAACTTGTCCTGGGAGCTGAGGATGTTCGGCACCTTCGCGGTGTCGCCCTCGACCTTCGCGGGGTACACGTCGAACTTGAAGATGTGCACGCCGGCGGTCTCCATCATGTACTTCTGCTCCTTGGACCAGGCCTCGGAGTCCTTCCCCCCGGCCATCGCCTTCGAGATCTGCTTGTAGGCGTCCTCGTACTTCTGGCCCTGCATCGCCTTCAGGTACTGCTTCACCGTGTCCTCGGGAGTGGAGGCTGCCCGGACCGTCGCCGCCCCCAACAGCACCAGTCCCGCCATGGCGAGCGTCGCGAGCGTTCGCGTGTGCCTCATGAATCCTCCTTCTGTGCTGAAACGCATGCCAACGACGATATCGAAACAACCGAGGGGAAGGCAACGGACCTCCCGGCCGCAGACTTTTCGCGTCACTCCCATGCCGACTCGCCACCCCGCCGTCGCTGCGCGCGCTGCCCTGCCCCGTCACCCCGCGTCCTACAAGGTGGGCGCCGTGGCACGGGGGTTGCTGCCTGACACGGCAGCCGCCGTGGACTCCACGCCGGCATCTGAGCACGGAGGTCGAGGCCACATGGACGGCGATACTGATCCGAGCTCCCTCGGAACGCCGGGAGCACCGCAGTCGATCCGCGAGCTGCGGAACCGCCTGGGCATGACCCAGGAGGAGTTCGCCCATGCCATCGCCGTGACCGTGTCCACCGTGAACCGGTGGGAGAACGGCCACGCCGCCCCGAGCAAGCTCGCCTGGCGGGCCATCCAGTCGCTCACGCGCAAACGCAGCAGCGCCAAGTAGCGCTAGGTAGCGCCGCCGCTCGGATCGCGTCCGCTCAGCTCGCCGGACGGAGCCGGCGGCCCGTCGTCTCGACGACGCGGACGAGCTCACTGTCGGCGACGCACGGCGCGACCGGCGTGCAGCCGCTGCCGACCGGGCCCGCCGTCTCCGGCGTCAGCAGGACGAGGGGCAGACGGCGCGTCGTGGCATGGCCGCGCAGGAACGCGACCGTGCCTTGCGCCGTGGCCGCCACCGCCTCCACGACCGCGACGTCCGCGTCGTGCTCGTCGGCGCACTGCACGAGGCCCCAGGCGTCGGCCGCGGTGAAGACGGCATGGCCGCTCGCCTCGAGCGCCGCGACGAGGGGCTCCCGGGCGCGCGAGGGCATCGGCCCGAGGGCGATGCGGAGTCCGCTCTCGCGCGACGGCGCGCGCAGCGTCCGGGTGATCACCCGCTCGAGCTCCGCCACGTCGACCGGCTTCGCGACGACGTCGGCGGCACCGAGACCGCGTGCCAGCACGCGCTCGGGCTGCACCGTGAGCATGACGACCGGGATGCGGCGGGTGGCGTCGCTGTGCTGCAGGATCCGCAGGACGTCGTAGCCGCTGAGATCCGGAAGGACGACGTCGAGCAGCACCAGGTCGGGCCGCTCGGCCCGCGCCACGTCGAGCGCCTGGACGCCGCGCTCCACGCGCAGCAAGCGATAGCGCGGCGCCAGCGACACCTCGAGCACGGTGCCGAAGTCCGGGTCGTCGTCGACCAGGAGGACCGTCGGGCGCACCGTCGCGACCGCGCCGGCCGCCAGGTCGTCGGCCGCGGCCGGCTCGATCGTCGCGAGCGGCAGGACGAGGGTGAACGTTGAGCCTGCCGCCTCCTCGCTCTCGACGAAGATGCTGCCGCCGTGGCGATCGACGATCGCCTTCGAGATGGCGAGGCCGAGGCCGGTCCCCGGCTCCTCGCTGCGCCCCGCGTGCAGGCGCTGGAAGCGCTGGAACAGCCTGCCGTGGTCGTTCGCGGCGATGCCCACGCCCCAGTCGCGCACGCCGATGCGCAGCTCGCGCGCGTCGTACGTGGCATGCACCAGGACCTTTCCGCCGGTCGGCGAGAACTTCACCGCGTTCGACAGGAGGTTGGTCAGCACCTGGATGAGACGGTCGCGATCGCCGGAGACCGGCGGGAGATCGGAGTCGAGCTCGTCCGCAATCGTGATGTCGCGGCCGGCGGCATACGACCGCAGGCCCGCGATCGTCTCCTCGATCAGCGACGCCGGCGCGATCGGCGTGAAGGAAAGCTCCATCTTGCCGAGCTCGAGCTGCGAGATGTCGAGCATGTCGTTGATCAGCCGGATGAGGCGGTCCGTGTTCTTCAGGCTGATCGCGAGGAGCTCGCGCTCGATGGTCGAGAGCGCCGTGGCCTTGCCGAGCACGAGCTGAAGCGAGCCCTTCACCGAGGTGAGCGGCGTGCGCAGCTCGTGCGTCACGGTCGAGAGGAACTCGCGCTTGAGCGCGGTCAGCTCGTGGGCCTGGCTGCGGTCACGGATGACGAAGCCACGCCCGACGACGACGCCGCTCGGGTCGCGTACCGGATGGCTCTCCCACTCGTGCGGGGTGACGCGTCCGCCGTCGGTGAACGTCATCTCGCCTCGGCCTTCCGCCTCGGCATCGCGGTACAGATCGCGCAGGACCCGGCGGAACTCCGCGCCTTGCATGAGGCCTGCCGCGAAGCCGTCGTCGGCAGCGATCGTCGCTCCCGGGACCGTCGCGGGGCCGAGCAGGTGGCGCGCTGTGCTGTTTGCGAGGACGATCCGCGCTCGCAGGTCGGTGACGACGAGCGCCTCGGCGGCCGCATCCACGCTCCACGCCCGCAACACCTCGTCCGGATTGCCGGCGCACGCCGCGGGCGCCGCCCGATCGACGGCCGGCGCCGTCGCCGAGCGCGCTGCGACGCTTCGCGTGCGACTGCGCATCCCGGACACCAGCACCACTGCCGCGGTCGCCGCGGCGACGACGGCACCGGCCGCCGGCCGAAGCATCGCCACCATGCACGGGGCCACCACCGCGACGACCAGCGCGAGCGCCGACAGCAGGCGCGGCGCGCCGGCGACGGGCGCGAGGGCGTCGTCGGCTCGACCGAGCCGCGTCACGGGGCGTCCTGCTGGGGAATGGGCATCGCGGAAAGGGGATCCATCGCGGTCCGGGCGCGATGCGAAGGAGCAAGGAGCGTGCCCCGGCCATCTCCGAGAATGTGAGGCGGGGCGCGTCGATATCTCGTGAGCCCGTCACCGCTTTGACGCCGATGACGAGATCGGGCCATCGGCGCCACGCCCTCGCCGTCGCGAGATCGTCGAAAAACCCTCTCCTTCCGCGCCGCTCGGCGATCGGCCTCGTGTGCCAGCTTTGCTCACCGCCTGGCATGCGTCTTGCGACCCCGGTCCCTACCGCAAGCGCGGGATGCCACCGCATTGCGCGGTCGGCCGGAATCGCGCGTGCCACCTGACACGCGGGATGCTGCGTCAGGCGAGAGGGACCAAGGGAGTGCAGGAAAGCCATCGCATACTCGTCGTCGAGGACGACCCCGACATCCGGCGTATCCTCGAGCTCTTTCTGAGCGAGCGCGATTTCACCGTCACTACGGCGGAGAGCGCTGACGTCGCCGTCCAGGCGCTCGCGGCGGCCCCCGTCGACCTCATCCTCTCCGACGTCCGCATGCCGGGCATGAGCGGCATCGAGCTGCTGCATCACATCAAGGCCCAGGACCCCGACGTCCAGCTGGTCCTCATGACCGCCTACTCCTCGGTGAAGGACGCCGTCGAGGCCATCCAGGCCGGCGCCACCGACTACATCGAGAAGCCGATCGACTTCCGTCGGCTCGAGCGCATCCTCGACGTGGTCTTCGAGCGCCGCCGCCTCACCAGCGAGAACAGGATTCTGCAGCAGCGCCTGCAAGGGAAGACGGCCTTCCGCAACATGGTGGCGCGCGGCCAGGAGATGCTCGAGATCTTCTCGTTCATCGAGCGACTGGCGCGCTATCCCACCACGGCCCTCATCACCGGCGAGAGCGGGACCGGCAAGGAGCTGGTCGCGCGCGCGTTGCACGACCTCAGCCCGCTGAAGGACCGGCCGCTCGTCACCTGCAACTGCACCACGCTCGCCCCGACGCTGCTGGAGAGCGAGCTCTTCGGCCACGTGCGCGGCGCGTTCACCGGCGCCGACCGCGACCGCAAGGGCCTCTTCGAGGCGGCCCACGGCGGCACCATCTTCCTCGACGAGATCGGCGAGCTGTCGCTCGCCGTGCAGGCGAAGCTGCTGCGCGTGATCGAGAACCGCGAGATCAAGCGCGTCGGCTCGCCCGACCCCATTCGCATCGACATCCGCATCATTGCGGCCACCAACCGCAACCTGAGCGCGATGGTCGACGCCAACGAGTTCCGCGAGGACCTCTACTACCGTCTGAACGTCGGCGCGATCTCACTGCCGCCGCTGCGCCGGCGGGCGGAGGACATCGACCTCCTCTGCCAGCATTTCCTCGAGCGTCTGTCGCGCCGGATGGAGAAGGACGTCACCGAGATCTCCGAGCCGGTGCTGCAGATCTTCCGGACGTACTCCTGGCCGGGGAACATCCGCGAGCTGCTGAACGTGATCGAGCGCGCGCTGATCGTGGCGCGGGGTCCGACGATCCTGCCCGAGCATCTGCCCGTGCAGTTCTTCAGCAGCGCGCCGGAGGCTGCCACGCTGGCCACCAATGATGGGGCGGCGCCGCTCGTCCTCGCGCCCGAGTTCGATCTGACGATCCAGGCGGCCGAGCGTGACCAGATCCGCAAGGCGCTCGAGGCGGCGGGCGGCAAGCGCATGGAGGCCGCGCGCCTTCTCGGGCTCAGCCGTCGCACGCTGTACCGCAAGCTCGAGAAGTACGGGATCTCATGACGTCATGGCGCTCGCATCACCCATCGCTCGTACTGCTCGTCGTTCTGGCGCTCGGCGTGGCGGCAGCGCTCGTCCTGATGCGCGACGCGAGCGGAGCAGCAGACCTGACACGACTCTTCGGCCGATCGGCACCTTGAGCACGGCAACGTAGGACTCAAGTCGAAACGACACGAGGCGAACCATGGACCAGAAGAACGCAGGAGAAGGCACGCGCGTCCTCATCGTGGAGGACCATCCGATGATCGCGGAGCTGGTGGAGACGCGGCTCCGTCTCGAAGGGATGCGTCCGACCAAGTGCCTCGGCGGCCGCGAGGCGATCCAGTTTCTCGGTCACTCCGACGTGGACCTCGTGATCCTCGACATCATGATGCCCGAGGTGGACGGCTTCGAGGTCTTCAAGTTCATGAAGAGCCAGGAGCGCACGCAGCACACCCCCGTCATCTTCCTCACCGCCAAGTCGACTCAGGACGACGTCGAGAAGGGCCTCGCGATGGGCGCCGAGTACTACATCACCAAGCCCTTCAGTGGAGCCGACCTCGTGCGCAAGGTGAAGATCCTCCTCGAGCAGCACCGACTGAGCGCAGCCGCCGGTGCCTGAGCGCGCCATGCCGCGCCTCGCCGTGCTCGCCGGGGTGGCGTTCCTCGTGGCCCTGGGCACCTCAGCGAGCGCGCAACGACGCGAGAGCCCCGCCACCGCCGACCTCGCGCGGGTGGCACCGCCCGCGCGTCATCACATCCCGCTCTCGGGTGGGAGCAAGCACTTGATCGTCCGGGGCACGCTCAACGACACCCTGAGCGGTCCCCTGCTGATCGACACCGGCGCCTCCTACTGCGTGCTGACGCGCGCGACGGCGGCCCGGCTCGGCGTCCGCACCCGTACCGGCGCCTCGGTTCCGGTCGCCACCGCCAACGGCGAGGTCGAGGCCGATCTCGTTCGCCTGGACTCCATCCAAATCGAGGACGCCCGGCTCTTCGGCGTCGACGCCGTCGTGATGGACGCGGTCGAGCCCCCGCTGGTCGGCATCATCGGGCTCAGCTTCCTCAATCAGTTCCGCCGCTACTCGGTCGATCAGGGCCGCGGCACCATCCAACTGGAACGCTGAATCGCCGCGCGCATCGGCGCCGTTGCGTTTTCGTTCGACGCCGGGCCATGCGCCGACTGAGGGCGACTTGCCTATCCCCCCGGCAGGACGCGCCCGTGTATGGTCGCGCTTGTCTACTTATAACGCGGGCGCTACATTTCTCCGTATCGCCTGCGTGTCGTCGTTTCTCCTACCGCGGCACGACTGAGGAGGTTCGTATGAATGCCAACCTACGGCTCCAGGATCTGTACGGCCGCGAGAAGGAAAGCGAAACCAAGCTGCTTGCCCTGTACGTCCCGAAGGATCTGACGACCCGCATCGACCGGCTCGCGAAGGACCTCAAGGCGAAGAAGCGCGAGGTGATCCTCGCCCTCCTGAACGAGGGGCTCGACCGCTACCATCGCTCGCGCGGACGCCGCCGCACCAGGAAGTAGCGGAACGAGCGCGGGACCAGAGCAGGAAGCGCGCGCTCAGCGCTGCTGGCGCGTGGCCGCCCCGGACCTCGAACGCTCGAGCATCGAGGCGGAGCAGAGATTCACCGTGACGCCGTCGGCGGCCAGACGACGCAGCCAGGCGGACACCTGGAGGTGCGTGGCGCGGCTCGATCCACGACCGTCGAGGCTCAGCTCCAGCCGCACGTCGTTCGACATCGTCGACTGGAAGTCGCGGACGTGCGTGCGGAGATTCTCGAGATCATACGGCGTCACTTCGGAGGCGAAGTACATCGTCCCGCGCGCCGAGACGATCCGCGCTTGCAACATGGGAAACCTCACGGACCAGGGGAAGTACCGGACCGGGCGAATGTACGGCCCGGATCGCGGGAGGGTCAATCACAACTAATGGTGATTGGCCCCTTTTTTCGTTCCCCCGAGCGATTTCGTGCGCCAGATCGCAGCGCATGGATCACGACGCGCTGCTCAATCGGTCGTGCGCACCGCGCCGACGCCGCTCGGCAGATAGCCGCGCGAACGCAGGCCGGCGAGCAGCACGGCCGGATCCTCGCGCGTGACGCGGCCGTCGGCGCCGACGACGAACGACGCGACGAAATCGTAGCGCCGCCAGTAGACGATCCGCTCACGTGGATCGTCCGGCTCGACGCGCGGCAGGCGATACACCCACTTCTCGTTGAACTCGACGCCGTGCTCCTCGCGCTCGCGCGGCTCGTTCAGGCTGCCGCTCGTGGTCTGCGGCGTTCCCCAACGCTGCACGACGAGGTTCCGGCGGATGGGCTCGACGCTCACGGCTCGAAGCTCTCCGGCAGCGGGCAGCGGCGCTCGTGCACGTGCGCCTCGAACTCGGCGCGGAAGCGGCGCAGAAACCCGGTCGCCGCCCAGGCGGCGGCGTCGGAGAGCGCACAGATCGTCTGCCCCTCCATGTAGCCGCCGACCGAGTCGATCGTCCTCAGATCTTCCAGGGTGCCCTCGCCCGCCTCGATGCGGCGCAGCAGCTTGTAGAGCCACGAGGTGCCCTCGCGGCACTGCGTGCACTGCCCGCACGTCTCGTGGCGGAAGAAGCGCGCGATCACGACCGCCGCCCGCACCATGCACGCGGTGTCGTCCATCACGACGATGCCGCCGGTACCGAGGAGCGAGCCGACCTGCTTCAGGGAGTCGTGGTCCATGGCGACGTCGGCCTGCGCCGCCGACAGGACCGGCATCGAGACGCCGCCCGGGATGATCGCCTTCAGGGCCCGCCCGCCGCGCACGCCGCCGGCATGCACCTCGATGATCTCGCGCAGCGGCGTCCCGAGCGGCAGCTCATAGACGCCAGGGCGATTGACGTGGCCGCTGATGCCGAAGAGCGTGTTGCCGGTGCTCGCCGGCGTGCCGATCGTCTTGAACCATGCCGCCCCGCGCATGATGATCGCGGGCACGTGCGACACCGTCTCGACGTTGTTGACGGTCGTCGGGCAGCTCCACAGGCCGGAGACCGCGGGAAACGGCGGGCGCTTCCGCGGCTGGCCCTTGCGGCCCTCCGCCGACTCGATCATCCCGGTCTCCTCGCCGCAGATGTAGGCGCCGGCGCCGCGCATCAGGTGGATGTCGAACTCGCGGTCGCTGCCGAAGAGCCCCTTGCCGAGGAGGCCCGCGGCGCGCGCCTCGCGAATGGCATCGGAGAGGACGCGGAACGCGGTGATGTACTCGCCGCGGATGTACACATATGCCGCACGCGCGTGGATCGCGTACCCGCCGATGACGAGCCCCTCGAGGAAGAGGTGCGGGTTGCGCTCCATGATCTGCCGGTCCTTGAACGTGCCCGGCTCGCTCTCGTCGGCGTTGCACGCGAGGTAGCTCGGCTTCGGGCCGCCGGGCTTCGGCATGAAGCTCCACTTCTGGCCGGTGGTGAATCCGGCGCCGCCGCGGCCGCGGAGGCCCGATTCCCTCACCACCTCGACGACCGCCTCGGGCGTCATCTCGCGCAACGCCCGCGTCGCGGCGGCGTACCCGCCTTGCTTGCGATAGGCGTCGATCGACCGGAGGTCGGTGCCGTCGGGCGGCAGCAGATAGCGCTCGGGCACTAGCCGATCCTCTTCAGCAGCTCGTCAATTGCGTTGGCGGCATCGGGGCCGTCGGCCTTCACGTTCTCGATGTAGGGCTCGTTGTTGACCTGCACGCACACCGCGGTGCCGCACGAGCCGAGGCACTGCACCTCTTCCAGCGAGTACCGCCCGTCCGGGGTGCGGCCGCCCGGCGCGATGCCGAGGCGATCCTCGAGGCCGCGCACCACGTGGCGTGCGCCGCCGAGAGCGCAGGCGATGTTGACGCACACCTGGATGTTGCGCTTGCCGACGGAATGCTCATGGTACATCGGGTAGAAGGTGACGACCTCGCGCACCTCGATCGGCTTGATGCCGAGCAGCTCGGCGACCTCCCGCTGGGCCTGCAGCGGCACGTAGCCGAGCTCGCCCTGGATCAGGTGCAGGGCGATCAGCAGCGCCGAGCGTGGCTGCGGGTACTTGGTGACCTCGGCGGCGATCGCCTCGCGCACCGCGGCCGAGAGGAGCGGCGCCCCGGTAGCGACCGCGCTCATCGGTCGCACTCCCCGCCGATCATGTTCACCATGTCGAAGGTGGGAACCACGTCAGCCAGCAGCGCGCCCTGGATCATGTCGCGCAGCGCCTGTGTGTTGCTGAAGCTCGGCGCCCGGCAGCGGCACTTCCACGGCTTTCCGGTGCCATTGCTGACCAGATAGAAGCCGAGCTCGCCGTTCGCGCCCTCGACCGCCTGGTACACCTCGCCGGCCGGCGGGCGCATGCCCTCGGTGACGAGTTTGAACTGGTCGATCAGCTCCTCCATCCGGTTGAAGACCTTGCCCTTCGCCGGCCAGCGGAAGCGCGGATCGTCGATGTCCACCGGGCCGTCCGGTAGATCGCGCAGCGCCTGCTCGATGATGCGCGCGCTCTGCCGCAGCTCCTCGACCCGCACGAGATAGCGATCGTAGTTGTCACCGGCGGTGCCGACGGGCACGTCGAAGTCGAGGCGGTCGTAGACGAGATACGGCTCGGTCCGACGCAGGTCCTGCGCGACCCCGGCGGCGCGCAGGAGCGGGCCGCTCACCCCGTAGGCGATGAGGGTCGCCGCCGGCAGCGCACCGGTGCCCTCCATGCGCTTGCGGAAGATCGGGTTCTCGGTGAGCAGGTTGTCGACGTCGACGAAGAGCTCGAGCGCGTGTGCGACCTTGGCGCGGCAGAGCTCGGCGAAGCCCGGCTGGAGGTCGCTCTGCAGGCCACCGATGCGGACGTAGTTGGTCGTGACCCGCGCACCGCACAGGGACTCGTGCAGATCCCAGATCTGCTCGCGCGCCTGCACGCAGTAGAGAAACGGCGTGAGCGCGGCGAGCTCGAGTGCACTCGCCCCGATACAGGTGAAGTGATCGCTCATGCGGGAAAGCTCGCAGGCGATCGTGCGCAGGTACTGCGCGCGGATCGGGGCGGTGACGCCGAAGAGCTTCTCCGCGGCGAGGCAGTAGCCGACGTTGTTGATGAGCGGGCTCGCGTAGTTCAGCCGGTCGGTGTACGGGATTGCCTGGTACCACTCGCCGCTCTCGCACTCCTTCTCGAAGCCGCGGTGCAGGTAGCCGACCTCGACCTGCGAGTCGACGATGCGCTCGCCGTCGAGCTTCAGGTTGATCTTGACGGTGCCGTGCGTCGACGGATGCGACGGCCCCATCTGGATCTCCATCGGCTGCGCATGGAGATCGTCGAGATCGTCGGTGAGCGGCGGCTTAGGTCCAGCGTCCATAGCGATCACGCAGCCGGGCCTCGGTGCGCTCGGCCTGCTCCGCGGACACGTCGCGCACGGTGACCAGCGGCTGCCGCTTCTCCTTCGGATAGTCCTTGCGCAGCGGATGGCCCTGGAACTCGGCGTAGAGATAGATGCGGCGCAGGTCGGGATGCCCCTCGAACTGGATGCCGTACATGTCGAAGGTCTCGCGCTCGAGCCAGTCGGCGCCCCGCCACACCGAGACGATCGACGCGATGCGCGGCTGCTCCTCCGGTACGCGCGCCTTCAAACGCAGCCGGTGATGCTTGCTGAGCGAGCACAGGTGATACACGAGCTCGAAGCGCGGTGCGGCGCCGATGTAGTCGACCGCGGTCACGTCGGCGAGGAAGTCGAACGCGCACGCCGGATCATCGCGCAGGAAGGTGCACACCTCGATGAGCGACGCCGGCGCGATCTGCGCGGTGAGGTCGCCGCGATACGCGTGGGTCGCGATGACGGCGTCGGGGAAGCGCTCGCGCAGCGCCCGCAGCAGCGGATGCTCCGGCACGACCTCGGGAGGAGCCGCTTCGCTCATTTGTGTTCCGCCGTGTCCGCGCCCGTCGTGCGCGGCGCTCCGGCGCGCTCGTAGGCGCGCCGGATGTGTCCGAGGCGCGTGCCGAGCTGGCTTGCCGGCATCAGGAGGTCCTGCTTCCGCCAGAGGCTGCCGCGCCACTCGGTGGTCGCGATCGTCACCCGCTCGCTCATGACGATCGCCTCCTCCGGGCAGGCCTCCTCGCAGAACCCGCAGAACATGCAGCGCGACATGTCGATGTTGAAGACCTCGGGATAGCGCTCGACCTCGTCGGCCGTCTCCGCGGGGTAGATGGTGATGCAATCGACCGGACACGCCCACTCGCAGAGGCCGCACGCGACGCAGCGTTCCTTGCCGTTGTCCATCTGCACGAGGACGGGCATGCCGCGCATCGCCGGCGACCAGGGCTGCTTCTCCTCAGGGAACTGGATCGTCGCGATCGTCGGCTTGCCACGGAGGAAGCCCATCAGGTTGCGGAAGAAATGGCGCCCGGTGATGAGGAGGCCGCGGAGGATGAGCGTGGGGCCCATCGTGTCCATGGCGCGCGCGCGCGGCCGCCGGTCCACCGTGACCACCCGCCCCGCCACTATGCCTCCGTGGTCACGGCGCCGAGCGCGCCGATCGTGCTCCAGGCGAGCCCGGCGTAGCGCGGCACGGCGCGGGTGATCTCGCCGAACACCGCCGCCGGGTCGAAAGAACCGGGCGGGATCTCCATGCCGAGGTGGCGGCCGAGCGCGAGGAAGACCTCGCCCTCGCTCTGCTGCTCGCCCGGATCGAGCGCGCGATGGACGCGCTGCACGCGCCCCGCGTGGTTGGTGAAGGTGCCCAGCTTCTCGGCGAACGTGAGGCCGGGAATCACGACGTCGGCGAGCGCCATGAGCGGGTGCGCGTTCGGCGTGACTACGACGAGGCTCTCGAGGCGCTCGAAGATCTCCGGCGCGGCGCCCCAGGCGTCCCAGACGTCGGTGCCGGTGACGAGCAGCGCGCGGATCGTGCCCGCCTCGATCGCGGCCCGGATGCCGGCGAGATCGAGGGCGCCTGCCCTGCCCGCGGCGGCGAGGCCGAGGTCGCGCGCGCCGCGTGCGTTCGCGGCCTTCTCGGCCTTGATGAGGAAATCGTCGGCGTCGCCCAGCCGCACGACGACGTCGTGCTGTGCGGTGCGGAGCCCGCCCGTGACGACCCGGCCGAGGACGAAGAGCTCCTCGTTAGTGAGGTGCGCCGAGACGATCGCAGCGACCTGAGCCGCGCCCGCGCGCGCCGCGGAGCCGAGCCGGCGCGCCGCCTCGTCGATCGCCTGGTCGAAGGAGCGCGCGGCGGCGGCCGCGCCGCGGCCGACGGTCGGCACACGCAGGCGGTCCTCGTTGACGTAGCGGTAGCCGAGACGGCCGGCGTCGCACATCCAGGTCTCGTTCACCGCGTCGTTGCGGCGCGGCAGGAAACGGTAGATCTCGCGGCGCGCGGTGCCGACCTTGATGTTGCAGCCGTTCGAGCAGTTCGGACACACGCTCTCGGTCTCATCGAGGAACCACACCCGCATCTTGTGGTGGAAGTCCTTGCTGAGGAGCGCCCCCACCGGACAGATGTCGGCGGTACAGATCGAGTAGTCGTTGGTGAGCGGCTCGTCCGGGAACGTGTCGATGACGGAGCGGTCCCCCATGTTGAACACCGCGAGCTCGCCCGTCTCGCTGATCTCGCGGCAGAAGCGGACGCAACGCCGGCACAGGATGCAGCGCTCCTGGTCGAGCACGACGCGCGGGCCGATGTCGACGCGCTTCAGCGCCTTGCGCCGCGGCTCCTGGGTTCGCGCCTCGCGGGTGCCGTACTCGAAGGCGTAGTCCTGCAGGTAGCACTCGCCGGCCTGGTCGCAGATCGGGCAGTCGAGCGGGTGGTTCAGCAGCAGCAGCTCGAGCACGCCCTGGCGCGCCTTCGCGACCTCCGGGCCGCGCGTGTCGACCACCATCCCGTCGCGCACCGGCGTGTTGCACGAGATGGTGAGCTTCGGCATGCCCTCGACCTTCACGAGGCACATGCGGCAGCTGCCGTCGATCGTGAGCTTCGGGTGGTAGCAGTAGTGCGGAACCTGGCAGCCGTGGTCGAGCAGCGCCGGCAGCAGCATGCTGCCGTCCGGCACCTCGAGGACCGTCCCGTCGACGGTGATCTTCGCCATGGGTTCCGGTCAGCTCTCGAGAGGACGGCCGCTGCCGTGACGGCCGCGGTACGGCTCGCCCGGACGCTCGTGCTGCACGCGTTCCTGAAGCTTCAGGAGAGCGTCGATGACGGCTTCCGGATGCGGCGGGCATCCGGGCACGTAGATGTCGACCGGGATGATCGTGTCGATGCCCTGCACCACGGCATAGTTGTTGTACGGGCCGCCCGAGCTCGTGCACGCGCCGAAGGACATGACCCACTTCGGCTCGGCCATCTGCTCGTAGACGCGCAGCAGGATCGGCGCCTGGCGATGCGTGATGGTGCCGACGACCATCAGCAGATCCGCCTGCCGCGGCGTGAAGCGCGGCAGCGACAGCCCGAAGCGGTCGAGATCGAAGCGCGAGCCCGACACGGCCATGAACTCCATGCCGCAGCACGCGGTCACGAACGGGTAGCTGAAGAAGCTGTACTTGCGCGCCCAGTTGATCGCATCGGAGATGCGGGTGACGGCGAAGGTGTCACCGAAGGCGCGCGACACCGCCGCCGCGTCGTCCTCCTCCGGACGCCGCCCAGCGACGAGGAACTCCTCGCGCGTCATGGGGCACCTTTATAGTGGATGGACGAGGTGTGCAAAGGTCGGGAACGCGCGCAACGCTCAACGAGCGGCATCGCGCGGCGGCTCGTTGCGGTTGCGCGTCTCGGGGAGGCTGACGTCGGGAGGCAACGCCGCGGCGTCGGGGCGCGCGCAGCCGGGAAGCTCGCAGCGCGTCCACGTCGCGCAGCCGCGGCAGCAGTACATGACGCCCTGACGCCGCATGCCGCGGTCGACCGCGATCGGACAGCCGCACCACGGACACAGGATGTTCGCCATCGGCGCATGGAATTAGCGGCGAGCCGCCGGGCCGTCAACCGAGCCCCATCCCGCGCCGCCACGCGAAGCGTGGCTTGCGCCAGGCACGGCGGCGCGCAACACTCTTTCCATGGATCCGACGCTCCTTCTCGCGGGGGCCGCCGGCCTCGGCGGCTACGGCTACTGGCGCCCGATGCAGCTCTTCCGCCACGCCGTCTCGGCGCGCCTGCATCTCGCCGGCATGCGCTCGCAGCGCCTAGCGCTCTCGCGGGCCCGCGTCCGCGTGTGGACCGGAGGGAGCGGCGAGCCGGTCGTCCTTGTGCACGGCTTCGGCACGGAGGCGAGCGTCAACTGGCACCTGCAGATGCCCGTCCTGCGGAGTCGCTTCCAGGTCGTCGCACCCGATCTTCCCGGTTTCGGCGCGTCGGAGCGCGTCGGCGACGAGCGCACCATCGCCTTCCAGGTCGCCACGCTGCACGAGCTGCTGACCCGGCTCGGCCACCGCTCCGTCCTGCTCGTCGGCCATTCGATGGGCGGATGGATCAGCCTCGCCTTCGCCGCCGCGCACCCCGAGATGGTGTCGCGCCTCGTCGTCGTCGACGCGGCGGGCCTGCGCTTCGAACCCGACCTGTCGCTGCAGCGCGTGCTCCTGCCGGAATGCGCTGGCGACGTACACGATCTCCTGGTCGCCAACTTCCAACGCCCGCCGCGCCTTCCCGGCTTCGTCCTCCGCGACGTGCTGCGCGTGTGCCGGCACGAGGCCGCCGGACGCACCGAGATCCTCCGCCAGCTCGTCTACGGCGAGGAGTTCCTCGACGAGCGCCTCGCCCACATCACGGCACCGACGCTGATCGTGTGGGGCCGCACGGATCCGCTCACGCCGCTCGCGCTCGGCGAGCGCCTCGCACTCGGCATCGCCGACGCCGAGCTCGTCGTCTTCGACGATTGCGCGCACAGCCCGAACCTCGAGCGGCCCGGACCGTTCAACGAGCTCTTGCTCGGCTTCCTCGCCGACACGCGCGTCTCGCCCCGCCGCACCACCCTCGCCGCGACCGCCTGAGCGACGTGCGTCGTCGCGGGTCGACGGCGCGCTGAAGCGCGTCGTTCGCGGTTTTTCGCGCACTCTATGCTTGACAGCTTGCCGATGACTGCCTTAGGGTGCGCTGCGTTTTCACCAAACTACAGGGGGAGTGCACATGACGAAGACACAGTTGGTTGGGAAGCTGGCGGAAGACTCCGGCATCTCCCGCAAGCAGGCGGAGGCGGTCATCAGCTCGCTCGTCGACACCGTTCGCAAGTCGGTGAAGAAGGGTGACACGGTGAAGATCCCTGACCTCGGCGGATGGCGGCTGCGCTCGATGAAGGCGCGCATGGGCCGCAATCCTCAGACCGGTGAGGCGATCAAGATTCCTGCCCGCAAGAAGGTCGGCTTCACCGTCGCGAAGAGCTTCAAGCTGGCGGTCCTGGGCGGCAAGAAGTAACGCCGTCGAACGGCGGCGTCGTCGGATGCATGGCGTCCGCCGACGAAATTGAGCCGGCGTCGCCACGGCTGCGTGCTGCGCACGCGCCGTCAGGACGACGCCGGCTTCTCTTTTTCGAGCCGACGCACGTTCGCCGCGCGCACGACCTTCTTCAAGCCTTCGGCGGTCACGATGGTCAGGACGTCGCCCAAGACGTCGGCCTTGATGTCGACGATGGTAAACGGTCCCGGATGCGCCATCGTCACCACCACGTCGCCGATCTTCAACATGCCGTCCTCCGTCATTCGGTCTGATGCCCACGACTGACGAGCCCGTGGAGCCGCCGGAATTGTCGCATCGACCGGCCGGAGCGGCAAGCGACGCCAGCGTCGCGGCCGACCCGGAGTTCGCGACGCCGTGGCGCGCGGGCGTCGCCTACGGGCTGCTCGCGCTGGTGCTGCTCCTCACCGTCGCGTTGCCGATCTTCACGTTCTGGCATGGCACCACGCTCACGGTCGATACCCTCGGCTCGGGCGGTCTCTTCCAGGGCCAGCTCGTGCTCGCCGCGTTCCTGCTCGGCTGGTTCGTCCTGCAGCGACGCGCCGGGCTCCGCGCGTTCCTTCACCTGTCCGCGGGCGCCTGGGGCCGCCGCCTCACCGACGGTCTGTGGACCGGTTTCCGCGGCTGGCTCGTCACCATGGTCGTCATGGCGGCGCTCGGGGTCGCCGCACGCGGCACCGGCGTGCAGCCGAACGCCGGTTTCGCCGACCTCATCGTCTGGATGGCGCGTCGGCCGTTCCTCTTGCGTGTCGCCGTCATCGTGACGGCGATGATCGTCGAGGAGGCGTTCTTCCGTGCCTTCCTGCAGCCGCGCGTCGGCCTCGTGCTCGCGACGATGCTTTTCGCGCTGAGCCACGTGAACTACGGCTCGCCGACGATGGGGGGCGGCGTGTTCGTGATCGGCTGGATTCTCGGGCGCGCCTTCACCCGCACCGACGACCTCGCGGTGTGTGCCGTGGCCCACGGCACGTTCGACGCGATCCAGCTCCTCGTCGTCCTGCCGCTGGTCGCCTCGCAGCTCTGACGCTCAGCTCCGCTCGAAGGTGAACGGCAGGCGCCACTCCCACTTCTTGCGCTTCTGATCGCGGAGGCTGAGGTACAGCTCGCCCTTCTCCGCCCGCAGCGGCGCGTCGAGCGTCATCGACCAGCGCACGTCGCCGCGCTTGTCGGCACCCGAGCCGAGCGTGAGCGTGCGCCACTCCGCAGGGACATCGAGCGGAATGCGGCGGAAGCCGGCGATCAGCACCATCTCGACGTCGCCGATCTCCGCCTCGCTGCCTTCGTTGTGGAGCGTCAACGCGCCGGCGAGCTCGACGACGCGTGTGAATTCATCCGTATGCGCATGCGCGGCGGCGAAATCGGCCGCGAGCTTTGGACGTTGAAACAAACCGAACATGGAGTTCCTCCAGACGAATGCAAGGCGGCGTGTTTAGAGCGATTCCCGATGACATTTGTACATGATGCTCCAGAATGACGCAGTATCTCGAATGGGGTGAGGCTTGCGGGTCCGGCGGGAGGTTTCCGCCGTGCGTCCCGTCGGGCAGACGGGGTGTGCGGGCTCGGGGCGGGAAGAGAGCGGTCGCTACCAGCGACGTCCGCCGCCGCCGCGATCGCCGCGGTCGCCGCGGTCACCGCGGTCGCCGCCGGGACGGCCACCCTCGCGCGGCTTGGCCTCGTTCACCTTCAGGCCACGACCCTTCATTTGGTAGTCGTTGAACTGATTGATCGCCTTCTGGGCCCCGTCGTCATTGCTCATTTCGACGAATCCAAACCCCCGCGATTGGCCGGAAAACCGGTCCGTGATGATGTTGGCCGACACGACCTCGCCGGCCTGTGAAAACAGCTCCGTCAGCTCCTGGGAAGTCACCGCGAACGGCAGATTCCCGACGTACAACTTCGTGCCCATTCGTTCCTCCAAGATGAAAAACCCCCGCGATCTTCACGTATATGCGGCGACCGCCGGGGCGGCTGGAAACGCCCCCCACATAGGCCGTCGCTTGTCTGGATGTCAAACAAAATCACGTGTTGGTTTGACTAAGGAGATGGCTAGGCGCATAGTACTGGCCGCTCGCTGCTTAGAGCTGCATCTCGGCGGAAACGATAGTCAAATCTGCGATTGCTGGACGTGGTCGCGGCTCGTTGAGGAGGCAGGACGCCATGGGTCGTAGCTCCATCCCACCGTTCCCCCCCGCGCTCGAAGCGCGTCGCTCCCTGCAGAAGATGACCGGCATCGAGCACCTCATGATCGCAGTCGTCAGCACCGCGTTCGACGACCTGCGCAGCGCGGATCTCCGGCAGCGCGATACCGCGGTCCGCTACTTCTTCAGCGACCCCGAGACCCACGTGCTCAGCTTCCCCTCCGTGTGCCGGCAGATGGATTGGTCGGTGAGCGCGGTGCGGCGGCGTCTACAGCAATCGCTGCATCCGTTCATCCCGCCGATGACGACGCACGAGCACGAGCGCGAGCGCGAGCAGCTGTAGCGCCGCCGTGATCGATCTTCGCAAGGAGTTCCTCGGCCGGGTGAAGCGCGAGTTCATCGAGGCGCTCGATCGCGACGAGCAGGCGGCGGTGGAGGCCGCGACCGGCGACCTCGGCAACAAGCCCGACGCCGTCAAGCTCGGCTGGCTCAAGATGCGGACGAAGGAGAGCTGGACGAAGCAGCGCTACACGATCACCGTCGGCCGCGCGTTCGAGAAGCTGCAGAAGATGGTCGAGCGCCTCGAATCGAGCGGCGTCGGCGGCTGAGCGCGTCCACGGTCCCGCGCACCTCGAGCACGGGCGCGTCAGCGCGCGGCGTTCAGGATGGCGCGCTCCTCCGCGGTCATCTTCTCGCGGATGCGCGACCCCTTGCCCTCGTGGCGATACAGTCCACCCTCGGAGAAGTACTCCTCCCAGGGCTGCGCCGGCTCGTAGGCCTCCGGCTTCTTGTCGCCGATCTTGACGCCCAGCACGCGCTCGACGAGGCCGACGTCGTACATGCGGACCGCGTCGTAGTCGGTGAGCAGCGCGCACACCTCGACGCAGATGTAGCAGCCGATGCACTCCTGGAAGCGGTCCTGCACGGGCTGCACGCCCCGGTTCGGCACCGCGCCCGGCGACAGATACTCGATGCACTGGACGGGACAGAACTCGGGGCACTTCCCGCACGGGAAGCACAGGTTCACGTCCATGAAGGCGACCTCGCGAGGGCGCTTCTTCTTCTCGCTGATGTCGTCGGGATCCGCCGCGTCGGGGACCCGATCCTCCTTCAGGCGGCGCTTGATGACGTCGATCGCATCCATGCGAAGCGCGCCTCCGGTCCCTGTCAGCTGCCGCGGTAGACGATGAAACCGTGCGTCAGGTCGTAGGGCGAGACGGCGACCGTGACGCGGTCACCGGGAACGACCTTGATGTGGAAGCGGCGCAGACGGCCGCTGATGCGCGCCAGGAACGTGTGTCCCTGGTCGCCTTGTACCCGGAAGTGTCCGCCGGCGAGGGCCTCGACCACTCGCCCTTGGATCTGGATCAGATCATCTCGTGCCACAGGGCTCCTTTCCGTGAACGCCCGACCCTATCACGGTATCGGGGTCATTTCGACCGTCTTCGCCCCCGCCCCTCATGATGGCCGAGTTCCTTGACGCGCGCTACGCCTGCACATACTTTTGCGGCCATTCACGAGCCGCCGGGAGGGGTCATGGGATCGATCGTCGAGTTCAATTGCCGAAGTTGCGGGTTCACCACCGAGAACCTGCGGGTGGGTTGGGGCAAGGAGGGGCGGACGCGGTTCTGGGGAGGACTCGGCGTGTGTCCGGCCTGCAAGCGCCTGTCGGTAGTGGACCTCTCCGCCAAGCTCGACATGCACCGCTGCAAAGAGTGCCAGGGACAGCTCACGCTGCTCGAGGGTCTCGCCCAGGACATCCCCTGCCCCGAGTGCACCAAGGTATTGCGCTCGACCAATCTCGGCGTCTGGAACTGAGACGTCACCAGCAGCCGATGCTCCGCGCCGCGGCGTCGATCTCCTCGAGGGCGGCGGCGAGCTCGTCGACGAAGGCACCGCTCTCCTCGCCGAGCTGATCCGTCTGCGCGACGTGCGCCTCGACGGCCCACGGCGGTAGCGGCACCCGCTCCTCCTCGGCCGCAACGAGCGTCGCCGGACCACGTCCGTCGGTCGCCACGGCCGGCACCAACACCGCCCCCCGGCCGCCCGCGGTGTAGTCGCGGCCAGCCACGTCCACGAAGTGCTCGGCGATCGCGCGGAACGAACGCGCCACCCCCTGATCGCGGCTCACTGCCACACCGACCTCGGCGAAGGCGCGGCGGTAGTCCTCACAGATACCGCGCGAGCGCGAGCGCCCGCGCGCCGCGGACGCGACCGCGTACCGTTCGAGCGGCGGTCGACCGCTCGGGCAGCCGGATCCCGCCGGATATGCGAGCGCGGCCTGCTCCGCCGGGCCCGCCGCGCCGGGCTCCGGGTCCGGACCCTTCAGCTGGACGTTCGCCGAGTCCGAGTACGCGATCGGCACGCCGGCGACGATGACGGTCAAGCCGTCGAGCTCACGCTGGCCGAGACGCGCTGCGACGGCGGCGGCGACGCCGCTCGGATCGGGGGCGTCGCACGTTGCGAGCGAGTGGGGCCGTCGCGCGACGGTCGGCGGCATCGACAGCGCGCGCACGACGTCGGCCGGGAGGCCGCTCTTGCGGCTGAGAATGCGTACCTGCACCGGCGGCAGCTCCACCTCGGCCGCGCCCGACGGAATCGCTTCGTGGCGATTCGAGTAGTGCACGCCGCCCTGCGCGTCACGCCACGTGAAGATCGGATCCGCGAGCGCGACGTGGGCCAGCAGGGGAATGCTTCCGGCGATGCAACAATATGTGAGCAGCGAAGTGAGGCGGCGCATGTGGTTCCTCCGGCGGGATTGGGGTGCGGCGGTGTGACGTGAATCTGACAGTCGCCACAAGCGTAACACCCGTTTCTCCGGAACGTCAACGTAGATCGCATGCGGTCGCGGCACGACGCTTGCTCGATGCCAGTGCCATGCGCTCTGCACTCGCCATCGCACTCGCCTGCGGACTCCTCATCGGCGCCCCGCTGACCGCCGTCGCCACGCCCGGCGACGCGCCCGCTGCCTCCGCGCCCGCGCCCGACGAGAGCCGCGCCGGCATGTGCGACCCCTTCGACGGCCTCACGTTCACCTTCTGCGTTGCGCTCTGCGAGGCGCGGAGCTGCGATCTGATCGCCCCCGACGACGAGACGTGCACCCTCCTGCGCCGCGGGTTCGCCCGCACCAGCGACGGCGCGCCCGCGCCGTGCGAGGGCGCGGCGAGCCAGACGTCCGCGCACGCGCTCTGAGCGCGCGCCGCGCGCGGCCTCACTCGCGCGTCAGCTTGCGATAGCGGATGCGGTGCGGCTGGTCGGCGTCGGCGCCCAGGCGGCGCTTGCGGTCGACTTCGTAGTCGGCGTAGTTGCCCTCGAACCACACGACCCGACTGTCGCCCTCGAAGGCGAGCATGTGCGTCGCGACGCGGTCGAGGAACCAGCGGTCGTGGCTGATCACGACCGCGCAGCCCGCGAACTGGAGGAGCGCGTCCTCGAGCGCGCGCAGCGTATCGACGTCGAGATCGTTCGTCGGCTCGTCGAGCAGGAGGAGGTTGCCGCCGCGCTTCAAGAGCTTCGCCAGGTGGACGCGGTTGCGCTCGCCACCGGAGAGATCGCCGACGCGCTTCTGCTGATCGCCGCCCTTGAAGTTGAACGACGCGACGTAGGCGCGCGACGCGACCTCGCGCCGCCCGATCTTGAGCTGGTCGGCGCCGCCGCTGATCTCTTCCCAGACGTTCTTGCTGGCGTCGAGCGTGTCGCGCGATTGATCGACGTAGGCGAGCTCGACGGTCTCGCCGAGGCGCAGCGACCCGCCGTCGGGCTGCTCCGCTCCCGTGATCATGCGGAAGAGCGTCGTCTTGCCGGCCCCATTCGGGCCGATCACGCCGACGATGCCGCCGGGCGGCAGCGCGAAGGAGAGATCGTCGATCAGGAGCCGGTCGCCGTAGCCCTTGAGGAGCCCCTTCGCCTCGACGACGAGGTCGCCGAGCCGCGGACCCGGCGGGATCGAGATCTCGATCGCGTCGCGCCGTTGCTCGCCCTCGGCGCTGAGCAGCGCCTCGTAGGCGCTGAGACGGGCCTTGCTCTTCGCCTGGCGGGCGCGCGGCGCCATGCGCACCCACTCGAGCTCGCGCGCCAGGGTCCGGCGCCGCGCCGACTCCTGCTTCTCCTCGGCGCCGAGCCTGCGCTCCTTCTGCTCGAGCCACGAGGTGTAGTTGCCCTCCCACGGGATGCCGGCGCCGCGGTCGAGCTCGAGGATCCACCCCGCGACGTTGTCGAGGAAGTAGCGGTCGTGGGTGATGGCGACGACCGTGCCCCGATAGCGCTGCAGGTGCTGCTCGAGCCACGCGACCGACTCGGCGTCGAGGTGGTTGGTCGGCTCGTCGAGCAGCAGCAGATCCGGCGCGCGCAGCAGGAGCCGGCAGAGGGCGACCCGGCGCCGCTCGCCGCCGGAGAGGGTCGTGACCGGGGCGTCGCCCGGCGGCAGGCGGAGCGCGTCCATCGCGATCTCGACGGTCCGGTCGAGCTCCCACGCGTTCGCGGCGTCGATGCGGTCCTGCAGCGTGGCCTGCTCGGCGAGCAGCGCCTCCATCCTGTCGGGATCGGCGTCGCCGAAGGCGGCGCTCACCTCCTCGAACCGGTGCAGCAGCGCCTGGGTCTCGGCGACCCCCTCCATCACGTTGCCCAGCACGTCCTTCGCGGAGTCGAGCTGCGGCTCCTGCGCCAGGTGGCCGATCGTCGCCTCGGCCGCGGGGAACGCCTCGCCCATGAACTCCGTCTCGATGCCCGCCATGATGCGCAGGAGCGTGCTCTTGCCCGCGCCGTTGGCGCCGAGCACGCCGATCTTCGCGCCCGGCAGGAAGGACAGCCAGATGCCGCGCAGGATCTCGCGGTCCGGCGGTACGACCTTCCGGAGATCCTTCATCGTGAAGATGTACTGGTAGCCCATGGCGCCCCGATTCGTCCGTCCTGTGCTATACGAGCCCTCCGCACCGTTCAAACCGCGCGAACGAGGAGAGGCGATGCACGCGAGCCGACGCTGCTGGTGGGCGACGTCCGATCCGCTGTACGTGACGTACCACGACGACGAGTGGGGACGGCCGACCACCGACGATCGCCGCTTGTTCGAGAAGATCGCGCTCGAGGGGTTCCAGGCCGGCCTCTCGTGGCTCACGATCCTGCGCAAGCGCCCCAACTTCCGCGCGGCGTTCGCCGACTTCGATCCCGCGCGCGTCGCGCGCTTCGGCGCACGCGACGTACGCCGCCTGCTCGCCGACGCCGGCATCGTGCGCCACCGCGGCAAGATCGAGGCCGCCATCGCCAACGCACAGGGCGTGCTCGAGCTGCAGCGCGAGTTCGGCTCGTTCGCGCGTTACGTGTGGGGCTTCGCGCCGACGGCCGCGGCGGCGCCACGGTCACGCCGCTCGCTCGCGAGCCATACCGACGCGTCGCGGACCCTCTCGCGGGATCTCAAGCGCCGCGGCTTCCGCTTCGTCGGTCCGACCACCGTCTACGCATTCATGCAGGCGATGGGCCTCGTGAACGATCACCTCGCGAGTTGCCCCACGCGCCGGCACGTCGAGCCCGCCCGCGCCCGCGTCCTGCGGCGCTTCCAAGAGCGGCGGCGGGAGGCTATCGTCGCGCCATGCCCGAGGTCCAAGCGATTTACCACCGCACCAAAGAAGTGAACATCTATCCGCTCGCGGCGGACCGCTTCCTCATCGAGTCGTTCCTGCAGGACGAGATCCACGACGTCCACGCCGAGGTCGAGATCGCGTACCCGTCGCTCGAGATCGTCGCCAGCCGCTCCGAGGTGCGGAACGGCCCCTTCACCAACGTCTGCAACCAAACGCACCCGAACATGCAGAAGCTCGTCGGCATGAAGGTGGCGCGCGGCTTCACCCAGGCTGCGCGCGCTGCGATCGGCGGCGCGAGCGGCTGCCATCGCGTCTCCGAGCTGGTCGTCGAGATCGCGCAGGCGGCGTACCAGCTCCACTTCGTCGCGTTCTTCCGCAGCCTGCCGCCCGAGCTGCGCGACGGCGAGGACAAGCCCGCGATGCGCCACGACGCCGTGCTACGCGCGGTGCCCGGCATGCGCAACACCTGCTTCTCGTACAACGAGGAGCACCGCGCGCTCATCGCCGGCTCGACCCCACTCCGCCGCCGCGCGCAGGAGATGCCACGCCGCGACCTCCCCGAGGCGTAGCGGCGCCGGTGCGCGAGGCGACGCCCGCGGAGGTTCGCCGCCGGCTCGACGCCGGCGACGATCTCGTCCTGCTCGACGTGCGCGAGGACGACGAGGTCGCGCTCTGCCGCATCGCCGGCGCGATCCACATCCCGATGGGTGAGATGACGGCGCGGATCACCGAGCTCGATCCCGATCGGGATCTCGTGGTGTACTGCCATCATGGGCAGCGCAGCGCCGCGGTCGTCGCATTCCTCGAGCGTCACGACTTCATGCGCGTCGAGAACCTGCAGGGTGGCATCGAGCGCTGGGCAGTCGAGATCGATCCCACGATGCCGCGCTACTGATCCGGAAACACGAGGCCCCCCGAGACGCGCGGCGACACCGCGATCTCGGGGGCCTCGGATTGTCCAGGGAGTTGCGGGGGGAGGATTTGAACCTCCGACCTTCGGGTTATGAGCCCGACGAGCTACCAGACTGCTCCACCCCGCGTCACGAGCGTCCAGGAGAATCTTTGACGCGCTGCGGAGCTACTTATCGGCTGCTCTGCGAGGTGTCAACGCGGGCCGAACGCGTCGCGCTTGCGCGCGCGCGTCGCGTGCCAGTGCACCGTGACGCCGTTCCGCTGCAGGCGCTTCATGCGGCGGCTGAAGGCGCGAATCTCCGGGCTGTCCGCGGCGTCCGGGCCCAGCTCGACCTCAACGCGTACGCCGCCGTGCTCGCCACGCCCCAACATCGCGAACTGCTCGTAGAGGTTCTCGACGTCGTACGGCGTCAGTGCCGACGATACGTAGAACTGCCCGTTCGCCGTCGACGCAGTGGCGGTAAGCAACGCCATGTCCCTATCCTCCCTCTCCACTCCACCCAGGCCCATGCGTTTTGTAGGAGGAGTCGGCATCGTTTGCAATCACAGCTCGTGCGGATGTCGGGCGACGTCGCGCCGGACCCTGCGCGTGAGCCCTCTGCCGACCACGTTTCGTGCCAAGCCACGGCCGCCCGGACGGCGTCGGAAATCCACGCGCGCACCCCTCCGCACTGTGCAAAGCTGGACGCGCCGGACACGAACTTGACGGGCGCGGTGCGTCAGCGAGCGCGCGACCGGCGCGGCTCTCGCCGTCGCGGGCGCGACGACGGACGCTCGAGGCCGACGGCGCGACGCAGCGCGGCGCTCTCGTGCGGCGCGAGCAGACGCGCCTCGCCGAGCGACACGCGTCCAAGCGCCAGCGGCCCGAGGCCGATGCGCTGGAGCTTCTCGGCGCCATGGCCGATCGCGTGACACATGCGGCGCACGAGATGACGGCGGCCCTCGTGCACGACGATGCGCAGCCAGGTCTTGGTCGGCAGCTCGCGCTCGACGGTCACCTCCGCGGGCCCGGTCGGACCGTCCTCGAGACGCATGCCGCGGCGCAGCCGCTCGAGGGCGCGCACGTCGGGACGGCCGCGGACCTTGACGCGGTACGTGCGCGGCACGTGATGGCGCGGATGCATGAGGCGCGCGGCGAGCTCGCCATCGTTGGTGAGCAGCACCAGGCCGGTCGACTGCACATCGAGCCGCCCGACCGGAAAGATGCGCGGCAGCTTCCGCGGCAGCAGGGAGCGCACCGTGGGCCGGCCTTCGGGGTCGCTCAGCGTGGTCACGACTCCCGCCGGCTTGTGCAGCAGGCAGTAGAGCAGCTCGCGCTGGACGGCGATGGGCTTGCCGTCGACGGTGATCGTGTCAGCTGCGGTCGCCCGGGTCCCGAGCTCCGTCACCGCGCGGCCGTTCACCCTCACCCGGCCCTGCCGAATGAGCTCCTCCGCCGCCCGACGCGAGCACATCCCCGCGTCCGCCAGCCACTTCTGCAAGCGGGGTCCCGTCGCTTTCGCCTTCGCTTCCACTGTCATCGCTGCTCCAGGTGGTGTCGCCGGCGGCGGCCGCGCCAGCCTCGACCGCTTCGGGAAGCGCGGCGACGACCTCGCCGAGCGCCGGTAGCTCGGTGAGATCGCGCAGCCCGAAGACCTCGAGGAACTGCCGCGTCGTGCCGTACAGCAACGGGCGGCCCATCACTTCCTTGCGCCCGACGATCTTGACCAGCTTACGCGAGAGCAGGGATGCCAGCACGCTGTCGGCGTCGACGCCGCGGATCGCCTCGATCTCGGCGCGCGTGATCGGCTGCTTGTAGGCGACGATCGCCAGGGTCTCGAGCGTGGCGCGCGTCAGGCGCCACGGCTTCTGCTGGAAGAGCCGGCGCACCCACTCGGCGTGGGCTGGGTCGGTGCGGAACTGATAACCGCCCGCGACCTCGAGGAGCCGTATGCCGCGCTGGTCGCGTTCGGCGCGTGCCGCGAGCTCGCGCAGCGCGACGCGCAGCTCCCCTCGCGTCGGGCCCGGGATCACGTCGGCGAGGCGCGCCAGAGTGAGCGGCTCGCCGGCCGCGAAGAGAACGCTTTCGAGGATGCCGAGCAGGCGCTCGTCGATTTCAGCGCTCTCGGGCTCGGCGGCCTCCTCGATCGCGAGCTCTTCCTCCGCCAGCGTCACGACGTCCATGCCGTCATCGGCCATTGCCATCCTCCTCCGTCAGGTCGAGCGTGCTGTGTCCTGCCTGGGGTCCGGGCAGGAGCAGGATCTCGCCGAACTCCTCCTCCTGGCAGGCACGGATCGCCTGCGCCTTCACCAACTCGAGCAGCGCGAGGAACGTCGCCACCAGGCGGAGGCGGCTCGGCCCGTCGGTGAAGAGGTCGGCGAAACGCAGCCGCCCCTCCGCCTCCAGCCGGCGCACGATCACGTCGACGCACTCGGTGACCGAGATCTCCTCGTGCACGATCTCGTGGAAGCTCTCGCGCGCTGCCCGTTCCAGGACCTCGCGGAACGCCTCCAGCAGGTCGGCAAGCGAGACGTCGCGCAGGCGCACCCCCTCTTGCTCGTCGCGCGCGGGCACATCGGGCTCGCGGCGGAAGACGTCGCGCCGCAGCACCGGCCGCGAGCCGAGCTCGAGGGCGGCCTCGCGATAGCGCTGGTATTCGAGCAGCTGCTGCACCAGCTCCGTCCGCGGGTCCTCCTCGGGCTCGTCCGCGTCGGTCTCCGACGGCGGCAGCAGGAGGCGCGACTTGAGGTGCATGAGCGTCGCCGCCATGACCAGGTACTCGCCGGCGACGTCGAGGTTCATGTCCTGCATCATGTCGACCATCTGCAGGTACTGATCCGTGATGCGCGCGACCGGAATGTCGTAGATGTCGACCTCCTCGCGCTTGATGAGGTGCAGGAGCAGATCGAGCGGCCCCTCGAACACCTCGAGCTTGACCTGATACGTCATACGCCTCCTCCCACCCCGACGCGCTCGCGGACACGCGCCATGGTCTCGGCCGCCACGCCCCGTGCCCGCGCCGTGCCGCGCGCGAGCACGTCGCGCACGTCGTCCGGCCGGGCGGCCAGCGCCGCGCGCCGCGCTCGCAGTGGTCCAAGCTCCTCTTCCGCGCGCGCGATCATGATCTGCTTGCAGTCGAGGCAGCCGATCTCCGCCGTCCGGCACCCGTGCGCCGTGTACGCGAGCTCCTCGGGCGTGCAGTAGACCCTGTGCAGGTTGTACGCCGGGCAGTCGCTCGGGTCGCCGGGGTCCTTGCGGCGCGCGCGGCGCGGATCGGTCATCATGCGCGACAGCTTCGCCTTCACCTCCGCGGCGTCGTCGGCGAGGAACACGGCGTTGCCGTAGCTCTTGCTCATCTTGCGGCCGTCGAGCCCCGGCACGCGCGGGGTCTCCGCGAGGAGCGCCTGCGGCTCGACGAACGTGTCGCCGAAGAGGTGGTTGAAGCGGCGCGCGATCTCACGCGTCAGCTCGACGTGCGGTACCTGATCGGCGCCGACAGGCACGCCCGTTGCGTGGTACATGAGGATGTCGGCCGCCTGCAGCACGGGATAGCCGAGGAAGCCGTAGGTGGAGAGGTCGCGGTCCTCGAGCTGCTGCTGGGTCTCCTTGTAGGTCGGCACGCGCTCGAGCCAGCCGACCGGGGTGATCATCGAGAGCAGGAGATGGAGCTCGGCGTGCTCGGGAATGGCCGACTGCACGAAGATCGTCACCTGCTCCGGGTCGATCCCCGCCGCGATCCAGTCGATCACCATTTCGAGGATGTTCGCGCTCATCCCCTCGCTGCGGTCGTAGTCGGTGGTGAGCGCGTGCCAGTCGGCGACGAAGAAGAAGCACTCCGCGCGCGCCTGCAGGGAACGCCAGTTGCGGAGCGTGCCGAGCAGGTGGCCGAGGTGCAGCCGTCCGGTCGGACGCATGCCGCTCACGATACGCTGCCCGGCGGTCACAGGAGCACCCGCAGGAGCACGCGCACCGGGGTGTCGATGATGGCGCCGAGAGAGCGTGTCATCAGGAGCGCCATCATGATGAGGATGCCGTACGGCTCGATCGCGGCGAGCCGGCGTGCGTACGGCAGCGGCAGCAGGCCGGTCAGGACGCGTCCGCCGTCGAGCGGCGGGATCGGGATCAGGTTGAAGACGGCGAGGACGACGTTGGTCAGCACCGCGTACTTCGCCATGATGGCGAGCGGCACCAGCACCCACGTCGCGAGCTGGACGCTGAGCCCGCCCGCATCCACGTCGATCCCGTCCAGCCGATGCAGGAGGCCGCGGAAGAACAGCGCGCTCGCCGTCGCGAGCGCGACGTTGGTGAGCGGCCCCGCGAGCGCGACCAGCACCATGCCGCGCCGCCGTGGCTCGCGCAGGTTGCGATAGTCGACCGGCACGGGCCGGGCGTAGCCGAAGACGGGCGCGCCCGCGAACGCCAACATCGCCGGCAACAGCACCGTCCCGAAGGGATCGATGTGCGGCAGCGGGTTCAGGGTCAGACGACCCGCGCGTTGCGCCGTATCGTCACCCAGCCTCAGCGCCACCACCCCATGCGCGACCTCGTGGAAAATGACCGCCACCAGCAACGGCACGACCATCAGCACGATCTGCCGCAGCAGCTCGAGCGTCGTCTGGTCGTGACTCCCCATGGCTGTAACTAACAAGCAACGGCGGAGCGCGCAATTGCGATCAGCGTCCGGCGCCGCCCACGCGCGGGTGGTAGCGACGATGCACCTCGCGCAGCCGGCGCGGTGCGACGTGCGTGTAGATCTGCGTCGTCGCGATCTCAGCGTGGCCGAGCATCGCCTGCACCGCACGCAGGTCGGCGCCGCCGTCGAGCAGGTGCGTCGCGAACGCATGACGCAGGCTGTGCGGCGAGAGCCGCGCGTCGAGCGATGCGCGCCGCAGATGGCCCTTCAAGAGCTTCCAGATCGCCTGCCGTGAGAGGGGCTCGCCGCGCCGCGAGATGAAGAGCTCGGCCCGCGACCGGGCGCCGCGCGCCAGCAGCGGCCGCGCCTCCTTGAGGTATTGCTCGAGACAGGCACGCGCGGCACGCCCGAGCGGCACGACCCGCTCCCGACTCCCCTTCCCCATCAGGCGCACGCAGCTCGCGTCGAAGTCGATGTTGGCCTGCCGCAGACGGACCAGCTCGGTGACGCGCAAGCCCGCGCCGTAGAGCAGCTCGAGCATCGCGCGGTCGCGCCGGCCGAGCGGGGAGTCGGCCTCCGGCGTCTCCAAGAGGATACGCACGTCGTCGGCTCCCGGGGCGTGCGGCAGCGCCGGAACGCCGGAGCGCACGCGCAGCTCGGCGGCGGGCGACGCCGCGAGCACGCCCGCGAGCACGAGGAAGCGCCCGAACCCGCGGAGCGCTGCTGCCCGCCGCGCCTGGCTCCGCGCGCTGAGCCCACCGCGCCGCTCCGCGGCGAGGAAGTCGCGCAGCAGATCCGGCTGGAGCTTGCCGACGGTGCGGACACCGCGCTCCTCCGCGAACGCCGCGAGCCGGGTGAGATCCCGCGCGTAGGCGGCGACCGTATGCGGCGAGAAGCCCCGTTCCGCCGCCGCAAACGTGAGGAACCGGTCGATCCAGCCGTCGAGCGACGTCACGTCGCCGCCAGCGCCGCCGTCCCGAGCAGCGTGAGCTGCGCCGCGACCGCCTCGCGTACCTGCTCCAGGCGCTCCGGAGCGGTGATCTTCGCGCCGCTCGCATCGGTGACGTAGAAGACGTCGAACACCTGGTGCACCTGCGTGGTGATCTTGGCGAGGTGGATGACGAGGCCGAGGCGATGCAGCGTGTAGGTGATCGTGAAGAGCACGCCCACCCGGTCGCGTGTGATCACGTCGAGCACCGTGTAGTCGTCGGCGATCTCGTTGTCGGCGATCACCTCCGTCGAGCCGGCGGGGACGGGGCGCTCCAGGATCGACGGCCGGCCGGACGACTCCACGAGCTTCTCGATGTCGACCTCGCCGCGCAGCACGCGCTCGAGCGTGCGCTGCACCCGCTCCCAGCGCTCGGGCTCCAGCACCATCTCCCGTCCCTCGAAGTGGCCGAGTCGGAACGTGTCGAGCGCAATGCCGCCGCGCGAGGTCGTGATGCGCGCCCCGACGATGTTCATGCCGTGCGCAGTCAGCACGCCGGTGATCATGGCGAAGAGCCCCGGCCGGTCGGGCGTGCAGATCGTATACTCCGTGTACTCCGCCTCCTCGAAGTGCCGCACGGTGCTGACGAAGAGATTCGCATGCTCCGCCTCCGGGCGCGTGCTCCACTCGTCGCGCAGGCGATTCATCAGCTCGAAGTGGGCGACGATCTGCGGCTCGGGCGTCGACGTGAGGTAGCGCTCGGGCATGCTGGCGAGGAACGACTCGAGCGCGGCGCGGCGCGACTCCTCGACCCGCGCGAGGACGCGGGCGCGCACGCGCGCCGCATGCGCCTCGGCGTTCTGCTCGCCGAGCTGCGCCTGCTCGAACAGCGCGCGCGCCTGCATGTAGAGCTCGCCGAGCAGGGTGTCGCGCCAGTTGTTCCAGACCTTCGGGCCGACCGCCCGCATGTCGGCGAACGTGAGAACGTAAAGCAGCTGCAGGTTGCTGACGTTGCCGACGGTACTCGCGAATTCCCGCACGAGCCGCGGATCGTGGGTATCGCGGTGCTGCGCCAGGTACGACATGTACAGGTGCTGGCGCACGAGGAATTCCCACTGCGCCGTCTCGTCCTCGTTCAGGCCGAGCCGGCCGGCGATGGCGGGCACGTAGGCCGCGCCGCGCGCGGGATGCTCGTCGCCGTGCCCCTTGCCGATGTCGTGGAAGAGCATCGCGAGGTACAGCACCTCGACGCGCTCGAGCTCACGTACGACCTCGGTGAGAAGCGGCGCGATGTCCTTGGACTCGCCGTGCCGCAGGCGCTCGAGCTCGCGCACGCCCATCAGCGAGTGCTCGTCGACCGTGTAGATGTGGTAGAGGTCGCGCTGCACCATCCCGTCGATGCGGGCGAACTCGGGGAAGAGCTGGCACAGCACCCCGACCGAGTGCATCTCGCGTAGCGTCGCCCACACGTCGCTCTTCCACGCCAGGATGTCGCGGAACGGCCCGATGAACGCGGGATCGTTGCGCTCGGCCTCGCCGATCAGATCGAGGTGCTCGCGGATGAGCCGCTTCGTCCCCTCCGTGAGCTGGACGCCGTGGCGCTGCGCGTCGCGGAAGAGCGTGATGAGGTTCGACGGGTCGCGCTGCAGCACGTCGGCGCCGTTGGCGGAGAGCGTGCGGTTCATGATGCGCACGCCCTCGCGGATGTCGCGGCCGATGACGCGCCCGATCAGGCGGTACGGGTTCGGGCGCTCGGTGCAGCGCTCGATCACGATGTTGGAGAAGCGCTGCACGGTCCGGGCGTGCACGTAGTACGTCTTCATGAAGTCGGCGACCGCGCGGCGGTTGCCGTGGCCGACGAATCCGAGCTCGGCGGCGATCGGGTCCTGGAACTCGAACGTCAGCTGGTCCTGATGGGCCCCGGTCGCGAAGTGCAGCGCGTTCCGCACCCGGAAGATGAAGTCCTGCGACGCCTCCACCTCGAGACGCTCGCGGTCGCTGATCACGCCCTTCACCACGAGCTCGCCGAGGCTCTTCACCTTGTACTTCACCTTGGCCAGCCACATCGCCGTATGGATGTCGCGCAGACCGCCGGCACCGTCCTTGAGCTGCGGCTCGAGCATGAAGATGGAGTCGCCGGAGCGGCGGTGACGCTCCTCGCTCTCCGCGAGCTTCTCGCGGTAGAAGCGCGCCGGGTTCTTCTTGAGGACGTCCGACTCGAGCGCCTTCTCGAATTGCCCGTAGAGCGCGAGGTCGCCGGCGAGGTAGCGTGCGTCGAGCAGCGCCGTCTTCACCTTGAGCTCCTGCGCTGCGAGGCGCACGCAGGTCTCGACGTTGCGGCTCGCGTGGCCGACCACGAGGCCCGCGTCCCACAATGTGTAGAGGATGCGCTCGGCGACCGTCTCGACGTAGGCATTCGGCTTCCATGGATAGAGCACGAGCAGGTCGATGTCCGACGCCGGGTTCAGCTCGGAGCGGCCGTAGCCGCCCTGCGCTGCGACCGTGCAGCGGTGGTCGAGCATGACGTAGCGGCGCGTGTACTCGGCCGTCGCCGAGTTGAAGAGGAAGTTCACCAGCCGATCGACGGCGCCCGTATACGCCGACACGACCGCAGTGCCACTCGCTCCGGCGCGATGGCGCTCGGCCAGCACCCCGTGCACGTCGAGGATGTACTGCTTGGTGATGGCGCTCAGGTTGCCGCCACCGTCATCGACCGCGGGCAGCTCCGGAAGCGCGCCGATCGAGCCGATCAAAGGCTGCGCGATCGCCATGAGCGGAATTCTGCGCGGCTCACAGCGTCTTCGCCAGACGCTGATTGCCCAGGTAGTCCGCCATCCCGAGGTAGAGGCCCTCGACGACATCCTCCTGGTAGGCGGGTGACGCGAGCCGCTTTCCCTCGATCGGGTGGCTGAGGAAGGACGTCTCGACGAGCACGCACGGCATGTACGCGCCGACCAGTACGTAGAACGGGCCCTTCTTCACCCCGAGGTTGCGCACGTCGGGATAGCGGCTGCGCAGGCGGAAGAGCAGATGTTGCTGGAGACGGTTCGCCAGGACGATCGAGTCCTCCTCCTTGCCGGATTGCACCATGTCGCTCAGGATGAAGGAGAGGTCGCCCCGTCCGGTGCGTACGCCCGGACCGTTCTCCATCTTGGCGAGACGGATCGCGGCGCGGTCGTCGGTGTTGTTGAGGGTGTAGGTCTCGACCCCGTGCAACTCGCCGGTGGCGTCGGCGTTGGTGTGGATCGAGACGAAGACGTCGGCGTTGCTCGCATTGGCGAATGCCGTGCGCTCGGCGAGCGAGCGGCTGACGTCGGTCTCGCGTGTGAGCAGCACCTGCGCGCCGAGACCCTGCTCGAGCCGGCGCTTCAGCTTCTTCGCGAGCGCGAGGGTGACGTTCTTCTCCATCACCCCGTCGACGCCGGTGCTGCCGGGATCGTTGCCGCCGTGCCCCGGGTCGAGCACGACACGCCACGGTGTCGTGCGCTTGAGCGCCGCCGGCGGCGCGCTCTCGATGG